>NZ_SDID01000040.1 GCF_009192995.1 Sulfurimonas indica
AATGCTTGCCATTTTTGTACTTGGCTTTTTCATTGACTTTATCGAGATCAGTTTTATTATTGTGCCGATTCTCGTTCCTGTTATGGATGCTTTTGGGATTGATCCTATCTGGTTTGCAGTACTTATTGCTATGAATCTGCAAGCATCCTTTTTGACACCGCCTTTTGGACTCTCGCTCTTTTTTCTAAAAGGTGCAGCGGGTAACAGTATAACGACGATGGATATCTACAAAGGAATCATCCCTTTCATTCTTTTACAGCTTTTAGGACTTGGTCTTGTTATAATGTTCCCAGACTTAGTATTTGCATTTATATAAGGAAGAGAAGATGAATGATATTTTGTATGCTCCGTGGCGTGATGAATATGTTGCAGGTGAGAAGATAGAAGGGTGTGTGTTTTGCCATATCATCTCTCACAAAGATGATGATGAAAAACTGCATGTGCTTTACCGTGATGAGCACTGTTTTATGGTGATGAACAAGTATCCTTACACCCCTGGACATTTTATGATTATTCCAAATGTACATACAGATAAACTAGAAGCATTGCCAAGTGAGATATGGCTGCATATGTCGGCTTTAGCACAGCAGGGGGTAAAGCTTTTAAAAGAAGGTCTTAATGCCCGAGGTGTAAACATCGGGATGAACTTGGGTGCAGCTGCAGGTGCGGGTATTGCAGAGCATATTCATATGCATCTTGTACCTCGTTGGGAGAGAGATACGAACTTCATTACTTCCATTGGACATACACGTGTGTACTCAACTGATTTTGATAAGATTTATAAAAAGATAAAAAGTCTGATACCAAAGTATGTCACATAGCATTAGAACACTCTTTGTTTTTCTACTTTTATTAACTTCTCTCTATGCTGGTGAGTACCCAAAAACTTTTGCTTCTTTGGGTACACCACTTTACAAAGCTTCCAGTCAGCTCTCACACTTCTCAAATATGCCACTTATACAAAAAGAGATAGTCTCATTTCAAAGAAAAAGCAAAGCTTTAAAAGAGCAAGGGTTCTCAGTAGATAAAAGTGAAATTAAAGTAGAAAAACTTGCCTATTTAAAAGCATTGCGTGAGCTTCAAAAAGAGTATGATTATCTGATACATCTTTTGCACCGTGAAATTATAAAAGCAATAGAAGATGATGATTATGAGGATTTCATCAAACTGACATCATACAATCTAGAAACACTGCTTGGGCCAAACTCCTTGCGTGAGCGTGCAATTAGATACTATAAAAAACATAAAGATAAGAAAAAAAGCAAATTGCTTGAGCATTTTATACAAGAGAAAGAGCTTTTAAATGCAACATCGCAGGAATTTTTCAACCAAACAAAATCATCACGCTTTAGCTCACAAAAAGAGAGTTATTCTACATATAAAGATGTTTATGCAACAACAAAAAAGTACAAAAAGTATGTAGATATCTTTTTTACCAATACAAACTTTTATGATGTAACCATTAAAGTCAAATCACAATATAAAAACATTCAAGAGTCATGTTACAAAGATTCTGTCTTTGTCATTAAAGCAAAATCAAAAATGCGCTATGCCCGCTTGTATTATAGAGCTGCAAATGCACGTTATTCATTTCAATATAATTGGATAATCGGTTCAAAAGATGTCAGACCAGATAAGAAGTATCTTTATAGGCTTCCCTTTAGAGTAGGGGAGTCACATATGGTCTCTCAAGGTTTTCATGGAAAGAGCACTCATAAAGGGCACTCGGAGTATGCAGTGGATTTTAAGATGGATATTGGTACAAAAATCTATGCTGCACGAGGTGGTATTGTTGTAAAAACAAAAGATGACTCCAACAAAAAAGGCTTTTCGAAAGCTTTTGCAAAATATGGTAATTATGTTATTGTCCTTCATGATGATGGAACATTCGGAACATATTATCATCTAAAAAAAGGTGGCGTGCTTGTAAGTGTCGGAGAGAGAGTAGATAGAGGCAGTGCTTTGGGATATTCAGGAAATACAGGTTATACAAATGGACCGCATCTTCACTTTGCAGTATTTAAAGCAGTGAGAACATTAAAGACAGAGTCTCTTCCTATCAAATTTATTTCTGCGCAAGGAGTTGTAGACAAGCCAATTACAGGTAAATATTACAAGGCAAAATAGTGCTAGTTTCTACTATTTAATTATGTTTAAACATAAATTGATATAATAAGAGCTATATTTAAAAGTTATAAGGAAAACTTATGAAGAGAAGAGAGTTTTTAAAGACTTCTATTGTTGCATCTGCAGCAGTTTTAGGATCATCTACTACTTTATCTGCTGGCGAAACACATCAACCAATAGACAGCAGAAAAGTATCAGATATGGCATTCCCTGAGAAACGACCGCTTATTACATATTCTGACAGACCACCACTTTTAGAATCACCAAGAAGCACGTTTGCAAGAGGTATTACAGAGAATGATGAATTTTTTGTGCGTTGGCACCTTCCGGATATTCCTACACATATAGACCCAGACAAATATACTATTAAAATCAATGGACTTGTAGAAAAAGAGTTAGAGATTTCTTTAAAAGAGTTAAAAGAGGATTTTGAACAAGTTGAAGTTACTGCCGTACTGCAGTGTGGTGGTAACAGTCGTTCTGCATTCACACCTATTGCCGGTGGTATCCAGTGGGGAAGTGGTGCTATGGGTTGTGCTAAATGGAAAGGGGTAAGACTCCGTGACCTTTTACATAAAGCAGGTCTTAAAAAAGATGCACACTGGATCGGATTTAACGGAAAGGACAATGCGGCTTATTATGAAACACCGAACTTTGTTCGTGAATTAGAGATGGAAGAGCTAGATGACCATGTTATCGTTGCATATGAAATGAATGGTGAAGATCTTCCATACTTGAATGGGTATCCGCTTCGTTTGGTTATTCCGGGATATTACTCAGACAGCTGGGTAAAAATGCTTAGTAATATCACTGTTACAAACAAGTATAAATCACTCTTTTTTATGGATGTTGCGTATCGTGTGCCAGACAACAAAACTGAAAGTGAAACTCCAGAACATAAGTTTAAGCCAACAAAACCTATTACTACAATGAATGTAAAATCAGTTATCGGATACCCTGAAAACGGTATGAAGGTATATCATAACTCTCATGTTGTTGTTCGTGGTGTTGCGTTTGATGATGGAACAGGTATCAAAGATGTTTATATATCTACTGATGGTGGCAAGAGTTGGGACAAAGCAGAACTAAAACAAGAAAATGGACGTTATGCTTATACTGAATTCAGATATGCTTTTAAACCTACTAAATATGGAAAAGTTACATTTATGGCAAAAGCTGTAAACCGTTTAGGTAAGGAACAACCATTTGCAAAAGATATCGGATGGAATCATGGCGGTTATAAATATAACGGCATAGATGAAGTTACAGTAGAAGTTGTATAAGGAAAAAAAGAATGAATAAAATATTATTATTAGTTATGTTGTCAGTAGGTTCACTTTTTGCACAGGTAAAAGGTGATGTTGAAGTTCCATATATTGCATATCAGATTAAAATGGGAAAAGGGTTTGATGCAGTGCAGGCAAATTGTCTTATGTGTCACTCATTTGGGTATATTATCAATCAAGGTCCTCAATCACGTCTTTTTTGGAAAAAGAAAGTTGATAAAATGATCACTCATTTTAAAGCACCTATCCCTAAAGAAGATGCAAAAATTGTTACAGATTATCTTTTTGAACATTATGGAAACGGAGAGTTAAAATAGCATCTAGAAAAGAATAACCTAGTAAAGGTTGTTCTTTTGCATGTATAAATAATTATTTTCACCACTAATTTTATAAAATTAGTATAAAATTAGTGGTGAAAGTATAAAAAGGGGGAGAGATATGGACTTTAAATCTATTTCAATTAGCAAAAAGATACACATTCCGCTCATTGTTTCTATTGTCATAGGCTTGTTAATAATCTTAATTAATTATTTATATTCAATAGATGAGTTGACAAATGATGTGTATTCAAAAGAGAAAAACTCTCTAGAGTCTACATATGCAGAATTAATGCGCGGCAAAAGAGATATAGGATTAACCAATGCGATCAATATCTCTAAGAACTACAGTGTTATTCGTGCACTGTTAGAGAACAACAGAGAGATTGCAATCGATGGACTCAAATCGCTCTCTGAAGAGTTCAAGACATACACGAACTATAAAAACATCAAAGTACATATTCATGATGCTAATATTCACAGTTTTTTACGTGCCTGGAAGCCTAAAAAATTTGGTGATGACCTAAGTGGATTTAGAAATACGATAGTAGCAGTAAAAAAAGACAAAAAACCGATAGTTGCCATTGAACTTGGTCGTGCCGGGCTTGTTCTACGAGGTTTATCACCTGTTATTGTCGATGGTAAATATTTAGGTTCTGTAGAGTTTATGCAAGGGCTCAACTCAATTGTAAAAACAGCAAGAAAGGTCAATGGTTACGAGATAGTCATTGTTATGAAAAATGAGTTTCTTCCTATCGCTACGAAACTAAAAGATGCTCCAAAGATCGGCAACTATACATTGGCAGTAAAAAAGAATGTAGTGGATAACGACTTCCTCAACAATCTTAAAAATGCACAAATTGATAAAGTAGATGGTTTTCAGATTACAGATAAATATTTTCTAGTCTCTAAAGCTATAAAAGATTTTTCAGGTAAAGTTGTTGCTTACGCAGTTATCGGTGAAAATATTGAAAATGTTAACAGTGTCATATCTCAGTCAGAAGAGTCTCTGCAAAAACAGGTCTATATTATAGCCTTTTTTGACTTGCTAATGCTTCTCTTCTTATTACTTATTATTAAAAAATCTGTAACAGAACCAATACTCAACCTTGATAATGTGGTAAGTGAACTAGCACAAGGTGATGCAGATCTTAGCAAACGTTTACCGGTAAAAAGTAATGATGAACTTGGGCGTGCAAGTAAAAGTTTCAATGCTTTCTTAGATAAGGTAGAAAAAATTGCACTCGATGCACAAGAAGAAGCTAAGAAAGCTGAAGAGGCCGCTAAAGTAGCTGAATCGGTTGTAGAGAACAATAAACTGACATTGGCACTCTCTTCTGAAATGATAGGTGGTGCTGTTAAAAATGCAGATAACTTACGTAGAAGTATGGAAAAAAGTGTTGAGAGTGTGAATCAGGCAAATGAACTCAATGCAAAAACTTCAGAGGTTATTTTAGAGGTTACAGAATCAACAGGTAATATTAAACAGGCTATCAACAATATTACAGAGATGATAAGTGAGTCAAGACACTCCGCTGAAGAGCTTAACTCAAATGTAGAAGAGATTTTCAATGTCATCTCTCTTATTAAAGATATTTCTGACCAGACAAATCTCTTAGCGCTCAATGCTGCCATAGAAGCTGCGCGTGCAGGTGAACATGGACGTGGTTTTGCCGTTGTTGCAGATGAAGTAAGAAAACTAGCAGAACGTACGCAAAAAGCGACAAGTGAAGTAGAAGCGAATATCAGTGTACTTAAACAAAACTCTATGAGTATGAGTGAAAACAGTGAAAAAATTGAAGAGCATTCAGTAGAATCGCAACAGACACTTGATGAGTTTGTAGAGATACTCTCTCAACTTATTGAAAATAGTAAAGTGATTACAAAAGATAACGAAATCATTGGTCATGAACTCTTTGCAAATATGGCAAAACTTGATCATATGGTTTATAAAAACAATGCTTATTCGTCAATGCTTGAAGGAAAACTCAATTTCCAACTGACAGACCATAATAGCTGTAGGTTAGGAAAATGGTATGCAGAAGAGGGGAAAGGGCATTTTGGTAAAACAAATGCATTCCAATCTATTGAAGTACCACATAAACAAGTGCATGATGCCATTGCTAAAGCGATGCAAAAACTTGACAGTAGAGATATTGATGAGATTATTGCACTCTTTAAAGATGCAGAAGAAGCATCGTTAGAGCTTTTTGAGTATCTTGACAATATCATTAAAGAGGATTAAAGATCCTCTTTAACCCTTCTTAGATTTTAGAACAAAGAAAAAAATCCCCGCAATTACTAAAAAGATTCCTATTCTAATTGTTAAAGTTGTAATATCTGTTGTGTCATTCATTTTATAACTCCTTTCTTTTTTGATCTTTTGTAGCTTTAACCCATCGTTTTAAAAAACTCTCTCGTGAGTATATTTTTGAACCCAAACGTTTTTTATATTCCATATGAGGATGACTGTCAAACGAACTGCTAAAATTGGCACTAAAGGAAGTGAGT
>NZ_SDID01000041.1 GCF_009192995.1 Sulfurimonas indica
CTTCTTCAAGAAAATTGCATTTATGATTTGAACTTAGGTTTAATAGACTTGGATTAATAGCCCAATCGTGATTTATTGTATCCATATTTGACTTTTGCAAGCGCATTAAAAAATAATCTCTTGCTACTTCTTTTGCACCTAAACTCTTTAAATGTTCAGTTGGTACCTGACAATCAACAAAATCATATCCCCATTTTTTTAAATGCCGAATTAAAACTGCATAAGCTGCTTTGGAAGCATCACGCTCATGAGTAAACATAGACTCTCCACAAAATACTCTTCCTATTACTAAACCATAAAGTCCACCAACAAGTTTTCCTTCTTTATTATAGCTCTCAACACTATGTGCTAATCCCATACCATGAAGTGTTTCAAATGATTCTATAAGTTCACTGTTAATCCATGAGCCATTTTGACCTTCACGTTTTGTTGTAGCACATTTTTGCATTACATCTTTAAAATTGGCATCAAATTTATAGCTGAACTTTTTCATACTTTTTTTGAGTGAGCGAGAAAGTTTAAAATCATCAAGTTCCATAATAAGTCTTGGATCGGTTGACCACCAAAGAATAGGGTCTTGTTGTGAATACCAAGGAAAGATACCATTTTGGTATGCTCGAATGAGACGAGAAGGATTAAGATCTCCACCCCAGGCTACGATGCCATCTTCATTGGCATCACGTGGATCTGGGAATGTTAAAGAGTGTTTATTTAGCTGTGGTAGGTACAAGTTCTAGCTCATGAAAATCTAGTTTTAGTTGATTGTCTACAGTATTTACCTCTACGCTTCCTCCATTTTTTAACTTACCAAAAAGAATTTCATCGCTGAGTTTATTGGTAATGTTATCCTGAATATATCTTTTAATAGGTCTTGCTCCCATCTCTTTAGAATAGGCACTTTCTACTATATGCTCAATAGCATTATCACTCAATGATATAGTGATTTTTTTCTTTTTGAGTTCATTATTTAAATCATTTATAAATTTGTGGACAATTCCCTTGACAGTCTCATGTGAGAGTTGTTTAAAATCAACTATTGCATCGAGTCTGTTTCTAAACTCTGGCGTGAAGAAAGCTTTTAATTCTTCATTTGCCGAGAGAGAATCATCTTTATTAAATCCCATAACACTGCGTGCAGTTGCTCCTATATTTGATGTCATAATCAAAATAACATTTTGAAAGTTTGCTTTGTAACCGTTATTATCTGTCAATGTTGCACTATCCATTATTTGCAATAAAATATTGACTAAGTCAGGATGTGCTTTCTCTATCTCATCAAGTAGGAGCACTGTATAAGGATGTTTTTTAATTGCTTCAGTAAGCAACCCACCCTGTTCATAGCCTACATATCCAGGAGGTGCACCAACAAGACGTGAGAGTACATGTTTTTCCATATATTCACTCATATCAAATTTTTCAAAATGAATACCGAGTGTAGAACTGAGTGCATGTGCGAGCTCTGTCTTACCTACACCTGTTGGTCCAGAAAATAAAAATGAAGCTATAGGTTTGTTTGGAGGTGTTAGACCAGCTTTTGATATTTTGATAGCTTGTGCAACAGCTTCAACAGCTCTGTCTTGACCGATAACACGAGTTTTTAATTTCTCTTCGAGATTTTGAAGTGCTATAGTTTCATCACTGTTCATTTTTCTGTTAGAGATTCCAATGATAGATGATATCGTTCTTTGAATGTCATTTGCACTTACTTTGACACGTTTGTTTTTCTTGAGATGAAATGATGCTGCAGTCTCATCTATAAGGTCAATAGCTTTATCTGGTAAAAATCTGTCTGTAATGTATCTTTTTGATAGGTTGACAGCAGTTTTTAGTGCTTTATTTGTATATTTAACTCCATGATGCTTTTCATACTTTTTTTGTAAACCTTTTAAAATAAGATAGCTTGTTTTTTCGGATGGTTCATTAATATCTACTTTGGAAAACCTTCTACTGAGAGCTTTATCTTTTTCAAAGCTATTACGATACTCTGCAAAAGTTGTTGCTCCCATACATTTTATCTCACCAGATGCCAGAGCCGGTTTGAGCTGGTTCGCTGCATCCATAGAACCACTAGTGCTACCTGCACCGATGAGCGTATGAATCTCGTCTATAAATAAAATGGCATTTGGAATCTTTTTAACTTCATCCATAATGCCTTTGAGGCGTTTTTCAAAATCACCTCTGTATTTTGTTCCTGCAAGCATTGCTCCTAAATCAAGTGCATAGAGTTCGGAATCTTGAATGATTTCTGGAACATCTCCTGCCACGATTTTTAGTGCTAATCCCTCGGCTATCGCAGTTTTTCCAACACCCGGTTCACCTACTAAAATGGGGTTGTTCTTCTTTCTTCGACAGAGAATTTGTGTAACACGCCTTATCTCTTTCTCGCGTCCGATAACAGGGTCAATTTTGCCTTCTCTGGCTTTTTCTAAGAGATTGATTGCATATTTTTGAAGATGTGACTCTTTTTCATTTGCATTTTTTTGGATGTCAGTATGTGAGATAACCTCCAAGATATCAAGTCTTGAGATTCCATACTCATTTAAAAGTGTATAAGCAAACGTATGTTCCTCTTCATAGAGAGCTGCAAGTAGATCACCTACATCGGCACTCTCTTGCCCTGCTGATTGGATATGGCGTACCATATTGTCAATGAGCCGTGAGAGAGCAACACTCTCATATGGTTCTTGATTGATGTTTTGTGGCAGTGTTTCAATATTTTCTTTGATGTATTTTGCAAGTTCTTCTTTCATTTTAGCTGTGTCTCCACCACAAGCTTCAATAATGGCCGCACCCTCGCTAGAGTTCAGAAGAAGATAAAAAACATGTTCAATGGTTAAATATTCATGATGAAGCTGTTTTGCAAAAAGAATTGATTTTTGAAAGATATCATTGAGTGTTGGACTGATCATCATTTACTCCTCTTCCATCGTGGCTTTGAGTGGAAAACCACTGTCTTTGGCACGACGAGTGACTTGCATCACCTTTGTTTCTGCTATTTCATGTGTATAGACACCACATAAGCCTCTTTCATGTTTGTGAACTTCAAGCATAATAGATTCTGCTTCTTCATAACTTTTATGAAAGATGCTCATTAAAATATCTATAACAAACTCCATAGATGTATAATCGTCATTTAGAAGATAAACTTTGTACTTTTTTGGATATTTTAAAGATGTCTCTTCATGGAGCTCATAATCAGTTCTTGTTCCCATAATTATTCTGCCGCCTTTAAAAAGTCTTCTATAATGTCTTGTGGATTTTCTAAACCTACAGAGACTCTGATAAGTCCATCTGTTATACCTAGGAACTTGCGAGTATCTGCATCAAAGTCACTATAAATTGTTGATGCCATATGCAGAGCCAATGTTCTACTGTCTCCAATGTTCGCTGTAATTGTTGCTAGTTTCGATTTGTTCAAAAACTCATACGCTTTTTCTTGTGAACCCATATCAATAGTAAAGAGTGTACCACATCCATTTTGAAACTGTTCTTTATATCTTGTATGATGTGGATGTGAAGCAAGTGATGGATGGTTGATATTCAAACCTTTCGCATCAAGTGCTTTTGTAATCTCTTCAACACTTGTAATAATTCTAGGAAGTCGAAGAGGCAGTGTTTCAAGTCCAAGCATTGTTTGGTAGCTGGCATGTGCATTGGCACTCATACCAAAGTCACGCAAGGCTCTTTTTTTTGCATTGGGAATCAATGCCATTTTTCCGATATTTTTGATAAACTTTTCTAAAAACGGATATCTGGAGCTTTTGAATTTATCATCTTCATCATTAATAGCTCGAAATACAACACAACCACCAAGGGCAGACGAGTTTCCTGTAATAATTTTCGTTGTTGAATAAACCACAATATCTGCACCGAGTTTTAAGGGTGAGATGCTCAGAGGTGTAATTGTATTATCAACGATAAGTGCTACACTGTGTTTATTTGCAATATCTGCAATACGCTTAATATCCGGCAGGCGCATATTTGGGTTGCCGACACTCTCTAAAAAGATTATTTTTGTGTTTTCTGTGATAGCATTTTCTATCGTTTCAAATTCATCTACATCAAAAAAAGAAGTTGAAATTCCAAAACGTGAAAGTGTTTCAGAAAAGAGTGAATAGGTACCACCAAAAAGCCCACCGATACTGATGATCTCATCTCCTGAAGCAAGCAGAGACATTGTTGCAAGTGTCGTTGCACCCATTCCTGAACTTGTTGCCACGGCACCAATACCACCATCCATTTGGCTCATAATTGATTCTAGCTTTGCTGTTGTAGGATTACCCATACGTGAGTAGAGAGGTTTTTTTACACTGCCGTTAAATATTCCTTCTGCAGTTTCTGGTGAGCCGTAGCCAAACGATGCTGATACAGTAATTGCAGGTGACACTGCACCCTCTTTATTCCCGACATTTTGGACAAATTGAGTAGAAAAATCTTCAAATATATTCATTTATAGTTTTACCTTATTTCATAGTAGATTAATTATAGCAAATTTGAGATAATAATTTTTCTATGTAGATTAATTATGCTAGAATTGTAAGAAATAAATTTATTAATTAATATGAGGATTTGTACTCCATGCAAAATCAGTCAGTTATCGAGAGATTAGATGAAAAAATCAACCAGATTTTACAAAAATGTGAAAACTTGAAAAATGAAAATGAGATAATGCGTAGTGAACTTATAACACTAAAAGCAGAACGTGAGATAAAAGATGCGGAGATTGAAAAGTTGATACAGACAAATAATGAAAAAGACCAAGAGATAGAAGAGATAGTAAATAAAATTGAAAGTGTATTGGGCTAAAGAGGGATGAGTAGAAAAATAGGTTTGCATATTGGAGGTCGAAGATTTGATGTCGATGTTGAAGAGAAGTTTGCAATATTTTTAGAGACGCAAATGCAAAAAGATTTTAATATGGAAGGCAATAATGATTTAAAAGCACTTCTACAAGCCTATGTACGTAAAAACCATGAACTCTATCTGCAAAATCAAGAAATAGAAGAAATTCTTAAAAAGATGGAAGATGATGAGTAAATTTTAGCGTAGTATAAGTTAAGAGTGCTATAATTTCACCCTCTTAAACAAGAGAAATGGTGTGCGCTCGTAGCTCAGCTGGATAGAGCACTGGTTTGCGGTACCAGCGGTCAGGAGTTCGAATCTCTTCGGGCGCACCATACTTTTTTTAAAAAACCCCTTTTTTACTTTATCAGTTAAACAACCAACGGAACAAACCTAAATCCGTAATGTTCTATAATATCGAGTTCTTCATTCTCTTTTTTTGTAATTTCGTAGATTGTATTTTTTACAGGTACAACAAGTTTTCCATTTATCTTTAATTGTTTAACGAGCTCTAGTGGAAATTCATTGGCAGCTGCTGAAACTAGAATACGGTCAAATTTTTGATCTTTTATTCCTAAACTCTCTTTAGCCTGTTCTATGTGAACCTGTTTAAGATTATATTTTTCAAGGTTTTTTTTAGCAAAAATAACTAATTCAGGAATCCTCTCTAATCCTGTAACGGAACCATCTTGCGTTACAATATGACCTAGCAGTGCAGTAGTCCAGCCAGAGCCACTTCCGATATCTAAAACTTTATCCCCTTTTTGAGGTTGAAGCATCTCAAGCATCATAGCTACAGTACTTGGCTGAGAAATGGTCTGACCATAGCTTAGCGGTTTTGGATAATCTATATATATATCATCCTCTTTTGAGTCTCTTACAAAATCTTTCCTGTCTATAGTGTCAAACGAATCCTAAAATTTTGCACTAAAAAGTAAAA
>NZ_SDID01000042.1 GCF_009192995.1 Sulfurimonas indica
ATGTTCATTAAATTACAATTGTTAAAGTCAACAACTTTATAATTAAAGCGATTTAATTATAAAACTAAATAACTACAAATAAATGGATTCATTCAATCTTATTTTTTGAATTGTGAAAACAGTACATTAAATAAGGTAGTGAAGCAAAACAAGGGAACCGCTTTTTACGTAAGTAAAAATGTTTCTTTAGAAATTAGAATAAAAAGATATTAAGGGCCATAGGTGGATGCCTTGGCTAGTAGAGGCGATGAAAGACGTACTAGGCTGCGAAAAGCCTCGGGGAGCTGCCAAGAAGCTTTGATCCGGGGATTTCTGAATGGGGCAACCCGGCATGGCGCGAGTCATGTCACCTTCGGGGGCGAACGCAGGGAAGTGAAACATCTCAGTACCTGCAGGAAAAGAAATCAAACGAGATTCCGAGAGTAGCGGCGAGCGAAATTGGAGTAGGGCACTTACATTTAGCACATTTGTTAGCAGAACTGTCTGGAAAGTCAGAGCATAGAGGGTGATACTCCCGTAAGCGAAAACATTTGTGTGGAACTAAGGTAAGGAATGAGTAGGTCGGGACACGTGTTATCTTGACTGAATATGGGGGGACCACCCTCCAACCCTAAATACTACTACTAGACCGATAGCGAACAAGTACCGTGAGGGAAAGGTGAAAAGGACCGCGGTGAGCGGAGTGAAATAGAACCTGAAACCTATGGCTTACAATCATTCGGAGCACTATTATAATGTGTGACGGACTGCCTTTTGCATAATGAGCCTGCGAGTTGTGGTATCTGGCAAGGTTAAGCGAACGCGAAGCCGTAGCGAAAGCGAGTCTTAATAGGGCGACATAGTCAGATGCTGCAGACCCGAAACTGAGTGATCTATCCATGAGCAGGTTGAAGCTGGTGTAAGAGCCAGTGGAGGACCGAACCGGTAGAAGTTGAAAATTCTTCGGATGACTTGTGGATAGGGGTGAAAGGCCAATCAAACTCAGTGATAGCTGGTTCTCTCCGAAATATATTTAGGTATAGCCTCGAGCATTAGCATGAAGGGGTAGAGCACTGAACAGGCTAGGGCTGCTTACCGCGGTACCAAACCTTATCAAACTCCGAATACTTCATGTGTAACCTCGGGAGTCAGGCGTAGGGTGATAAAATCCTATGTCGAGAGGGGAACAACCCAGACTAACAGCTAAGGTCCCAAAGTTTTATCTAAGTGGAAAAGGATGTGGAGTTGCTGTGACAACCAGGAGGTTGGCTTAGAAGCAGCCATCCTTTAAAGAAAGCGTAACAGCTCACTGGTCTAGCGATTCTGCGCCGAAAATATAACGGGGCTAAGATAAACACCGAAGCTTTAGATTTACAGTTTACTGTAAGTGGTAGGAGAGCGTTCCATTCAGCGTTGAAGGTATACCGGTAAGGAGTACTGGAGCGGATGGAAGTGAGCATGCAGGCATGAGTAGCGAGAAAAGAAGTGAGAATCTTCTTCGCCGAAAACCCAAGGTTTCCTACGCGATGCTCGTCATCGTAGGGTTAGTCGGGACCTAAGTCGAGTCCGAAAGGGGTAGACGATGGCAAATTGGTTAATATTCCAATACCGACATATCATCATTTGAGTGATGGGGGGACGCATAGAGTTAGACGAGGTCACTGATGGAATAGTGGCTCGAAGGGTGTAGGTTGTGAGGTAGGCAAATCCGCCTCACATGAAACCGAGACCTGACAGGCAGAACAATCTCTTCGGAGAGCGTTCTGAATCGTCGATACTGTCGTGCCGAGAAAAGCCTCTAAACGAGATGATATGTCGCCCGTACCGTAAACCGACACAGGTGGGTGAGATGAGTATTCTAAGGCGCGTGGATGAACCCTTGTTAAGGAACTCTGCAAACTAGCACCGTATCTTCGGTATAAGGTGTGCCTTATTTGTTAGGAGATTTACTCTCCAAAGCATTGATAGGTCGCAGCAAAGAGTCCCTCCCGACTGTTTACCAAAAACACAGCACTCTGCTAACACGTAAGTGGATGTATAGGGTGTGACGCCTGCCCGGTGCTCGAAGGTTAAAAGGATTGCTTAGCATTAGCGAAGGCATGAATTGAAGCCCGAGTAAACGGCGGCCGTAACTATAACGGTCCTAAGGTAGCGAAATTCCTTGTCGGTTAAATACCGACCTGCATGAATGGCGTAACGAGATGGGAGCTGTCTCAACAAGGGATCCAGTGAAATTGTAGTGGAGGTGAAAATTCCTCCTACCCGCGGAAAGACGGAAAGACCCCGTGCACCTTTACTATAGCTTGACACTGCTATTGGGATATTCATGTGCAGGATAGGTGGGAGCCGTTGATTCATAGACGCCAGTTTATGATGAGGCATCCTTGAGATACCACCCTTGAATATTCTGATAGCTAACTCCGTACGGTTATCCCGTGCGAGGACAATGTCTGGTGGGTAGTTTGACTGGGGCGGTCGCCTCCTAAAAAGTAACGGAGGCTTACAAAGGTTGGCTCAGGTGGGTTGGAAATCCACCGTAGAGTATAATGGCATAAGCCAGCCTGACTGTGAGACAGACAAGTCGAGCAGAGTCGAAAGACGGTCATAGTGATCCGGTGGTTCTGTGTGGAAGGGCCATCGCTCAAAGGATAAAAGGTACGCCGGGGATAACAGGCTGATCTCCCCCAAGAGCTCACATCGACGGGGAGGTTTGGCACCTCGATGTCGGCTCATCGCATCCTGGGGCTGGAGCAGGTCCCAAGGGTATGGCTGTTCGCCATTTAAAGCGGTACGCGAGCTGGGTTCAGAACGTCGTGAGACAGTTCGGTCCCTATCTTCCGTGGGCGTAGGATTGTTGAGGAGAGCTGACCCTAGTACGAGAGGACCGGGTTGGACGAACCACTGGTGCACCAGTTGTCCTGCCAAGGGCATAGCTGGGTAGCTACGTTCGGATGAGATAACCGCTGAAAGCATCTAAGCGGGAAGCCAACTCCAAGATGAACAATCCCTGAAGGTCGCTTGAAGACTACAAGCTTGATAGGCTGGATGTGTACGCGCAGCAATGCGTTTAGCTGACCAGTACTAATAGACCGTTTGTCTTTTTTTACAACGCTTCACTACCTTATTTAGTGTATTTCAACTAATACATTAAATAGGTGAGAATCTATATAAGTTATTTAACTGTTGATTTTACCAATTACTAATTTAAACTCACTCAGATCTTACTCAAGATCAACTCTAAGTACATTACTCTATGTATTTAGACTTGATCTTGTCTAGGTGGCTATAGAGAGAGGGAAACGCCTGGTCCCCATTCCGAACCCAGAAGCTAAGCCTCTCATCGCTGATAATACTGCACCTTTCAGGTGTGGGAATGTAGGTCGCTGCCTAGTTCGGATCAATT
>NZ_SDID01000043.1 GCF_009192995.1 Sulfurimonas indica
AGGCACGCATCCCATTTGGCCACCCCGCGCATTTTGATTTGGCCAGCGCGCGCATGAATACTTGGCCACCTCACGCACTTGTTATTTGGCCACTTTTTCTTCTTGATGCGTATATAAGTTTGAGTTAAGCAAGAGAATATTCTTCAATACTATAATGCACCTAATTTAAAAAGAAGGTGTGTGAGAAATGAGGAAAATATCTATGAGTAAAATTAAAGAGGTGTTGCGATTAAAATATCGTAATCAACTATCAAACAGACAGATACAGACCATGACAGGAGTATCTCGTAACAGTGTCGCCAATTATACAAAGAGCTATATAGCACTTAATGCACCCCTCGATGAAGTTTTATCCTTAAGTGATAAAGAACTCTCCGAACTTTTTGTCTCGAGTAAACCTAAAAAACACCCTGCAGATCGTCTGGAAACTATCCACCCAGATTGGAATGAAGTCAAACAGGAGCTCTCAAAGAAAGGGATGACGAAACTACTGCTATGGCAGGAGTATAAAGAGAAAAATCCTAATCTTTACAGCTACTCTCAGTTTAACCGTTACTACGCGAAATATGTTAAAAAACTCAACCCATCTATGCGACAGATACACTACAATGGAGATAAACTCTTTGTAGATTACAGCGGGCTTACTATCCCTATTGTCAATCAAGTGACAGGCGAGATCTCAAAAGCCCAAATTTTTGTCTGTGTCCTTGGTGCAAGTGGATACACCTTTGTGCATGCCACTCCTACACAATCAACCAAGCACTTTATAGAGTCACATGTGCAAGCCTTTCATTTTTATGGAGGTGTGCCAAACATATTAGTGCCTGATAATCTAAAAGCAGCAGTGATCTCAAATAAAAAAGGTGTGGTAAAACTCAATGAGAGCTATGCAGATATGGCAAGATACTACAATGTTGCCATAGAGCCTGCACGCCCATATAAACCACAAGATAAATCCAAAGTAGAACTTGGAGTAAAAGCGATACAGCGATGGATTCTGATGAAACTGCGTCACCATACATTTTTCAGTGTTGATGAGCTAAATCAACAGATCAATCTGCTGCTTGATGGATATAACAATAAGATAGTTCGCCGTCTTAAAAAAAGCAGAACAGAGCTCTTTGCATTGCTTGATAAGCCATATCTGCACCCACTTCGCAGTAATCAATACATTTTTAAAGAGTTTGAACGCGCTACGGTAGATGTTACCTATCATGTAGAGTTAGAGGGAAGCGGATACTCTGTTCCATACATTCATATAGGCAAAAAAGTAGATATAACCTATACAAGTACATCTGTGATAATTTCACTAGCTGGAGAGATAATCGCACACCATCCAAAAATGTCACAGCGTTATCATGACTCAACGATACTCTCACATCTACCAGATGAGTATCAGCGTCAATATGAAAAATGGAATCCAAGAAGAATCCTCAATTGGGCAAACTCTATCGGCATCTATACAACTGCACTTATGGAATCCATCATGAATAAACGAGAACATCCTGCAAAAGCCTATAGAGCCTGCATTGCAATTTTAAGCTTTTCAAAAACATATGGAAACCATGCTTTGGAGGGTGTTGCCACAGTAGCTTTGGATGTTAACAACTACAAGGTGGCATTTATAGAGTCAATGCTAAAAACAAAAAGCTATTTACTGCATAATCAATCAACTGCAAGTGCAAACAACACCTATATGAATCAACATGAAAATATCAGAGGCAGTGCTTATTATGCACAACAACTGAGTAAAAACAGTGAGGTGGTAGAGTCATGATAACACTCCCTACAGTATTAGAACAGGCAACAGCACTTTCTCTCTCAGGGTTTAAATATGCACTGCAACTGCAAAGTGAAGATGCAAACTACACATCACTCTCTTTCGAAGAGAGGCTCTATCATCTCTTTGAAGCAGAGATAAATCAGCGAAAAGACAAACGCATCGCAAGGATGCTCACCCAAGCAAAACTCAAAGATAAAAATGCTTCCCTTGAAGCGATAGACTATACTGCAAAAAGAAAACTTGAT
>NZ_SDID01000044.1 GCF_009192995.1 Sulfurimonas indica
CTATAATTCCCATCCACAAACGGAGACACTTCGAGTTGAAGAGTCAAGAGTCGAGAGATTCAGAAGTTTGAGATCATTGAAAACTAAGCAAGTAAGAGACTGAGAAATAACGAATCAGTTATCTTATTTAGAAATAACTAATATAACAACAAAAACAACCGTCTATTCTATTTGAGACCATAGCAATATGGTTTCCCAATAGTAATAGATAACTATACAAAGCCAATGATTTTTAAATCTTGGGCAAAGGTCAGTAATTCATATTATGATCTTTCTATAATAACAATTATGGAGAGTTTGATCCTGGCTCAGAATGAACGCTGGCGGCGTGCTTAACACATGCAAGTCGAACGGTAACAGAAGGAGCTTGCTCCTTGCTGACGAGTGGCGCACGGGTGAGTAATATATAGGTAATGTGCCCCTTGGACCGGGATAGCCACTGGAAACGGTGATTAATACTGGATACTCCTTCTACTCATAAGAGTAGTCGGGAAATGGATTCTGCCAAGGGATCGGCCTATATCCTATCAGCTAGTTGGTGAGGTAAGAGCTCACCAAGGCGATGACGGGTAGCGGGTTTGAGAGGATGATCCGCCACACTGGTACTGAGACACGGACCAGACTCCTACGGGAGGCAGCAGTGAGGAATATTGCACAATGGGGGCAACCCTGATGCAGCAACGCCGCGTGGAGGATGACGCATTTCGGTGTGTAAACTCCTTTTATATGTCAAGAAAATGACGGTAGCATATGAATAAGCACCGGCTAACTCCGTGCCAGCAGCCGCGGTAATACGGAGGGTGCAAGCGTTATTCGGAATCACTGGGCGTAAAGGACGCGTAGGCGGGGTGGAAAGTCAGGTGTGAAAGCCTACAGCTTAACTGTAGAACTGCACTTGAAACTCTCACCCTAGAGTATGGGAGGGGCAGATGGAATTAGTGGTGTAGGGGTAAAATCCGTAGATATCACTAGGAATACCGAAAGCGAAGGCGATCTGCTGGAACATAACTGACGCTAAGGCGTGAAAGCGTGGGGAGCAAACAGGATTAGATACCCTGGTAGTCCACGCCCTAAACGATGAACACTAGTCGTCGGGATGCTAGTCATCTCGGTGATGCACTTAACAGATTAAGTGTTCCGCCTGGGGAGTACGGTCGCAAGATTAAAACTCAAAGGAATAGACGGGGACCCGCACAAGTGGTGGAGCATGTGGTTTAATTCGAAGATACGCGAAGAACCTTACCTAGCCTTGACATTGATAGAACACTTTAGAGATAGAGTGGTGCCCTTTGGGGAGCTTGAAAACAGGTGCTGCACGGCTGTCGTCAGCTCGTGTCGTGAGATGTTGGGTTAAGTCCCGCAACGAGCGCAACCCTCGTCCTTAGTTGCTAGCAGTTCGGCTGAGCACTCTAAGGAGACTGCCTTCGCAAGGAGGAGGAAGGTGAGGACGACGTCAAGTCATCATGGCCCTTATGGCTAGGGCTACACACGTGCTACAATGGGGCGTACAGAGTGTTGCGATACCGCGAGGTGGAGCTAATCACTTAAAGCGTCTCTCAGTTCGGATAGCAGTCTGCAACTCGACTGCTTGAAGCTGGAATCACTAGTAATCGTAGATCAGCAATGCTACGGTGAATACGTTCCCGGGTCTTGTACTCACCGCCCGTCACACCATGGGAGTTGATTTCACCCGAAATCGGGAAGCCAACCTTCGGGGGGCTACCGCTTACGGTGGAATTAGCGACTGGGGTGAAGTCGTAACAAGGTAACCGTAGGAGAACCTGCGGTTGGATCACCTCCTTTCTAGAGTAAAGAGCA
>NZ_SDID01000045.1 GCF_009192995.1 Sulfurimonas indica
CTTCTTCAAGAAAATTGCATTTATGATTTGAACTTAGGTTTGTTATAAGTGTATCCAAAGAAGTGAGGGAATAAAAAGGAGATTCAAGCCTCCGTAAATTTAAATGTTTTTACTATAGAGACTTGGTACCTGATACCATTCGACAACTTTTTAAAATTTTAGTGATTGAAATTTATATCTAAAGAGATACCAACTAAATCTGGTATATCTTCAGATAAATATCAATGGATTTTAAAAGTTATAAAATATTTACTATGTGCCTTGTTATAGGCACATATTTATATGTTATTCTCTTCTTTTATGAGCTTCATTATATACTTTCATTCCCTCTCTTTTGCCAATAGCTATAACTTTAACAACTAAAATATCATCAACAATCTCATAGACTATACGAACCTGCTTTTTGGCAACATAGACTTTCCTCAAACCTGAGAGGTTCATATTGTTCTTGTTGCCAAGAAGTTGACCAAGTTCTGGTGAGACTTTTATCTTCTCTAATTTTTTAAAGACTTCAATGCGAACAGAGTTGTTCAGCTGTTTTAGATCCTCTTCGACAAGAGGATGGTAAATAATCTTATACATCTTTTATAGCTGACTTTTGCTTATACCAAATTTGGCAGCCATGTCATCTTCAGATATATACTCTGAGAGAGGTGTCTCTTTTCTTTTTTGAATCATATTATAAATTTCACTGTGCTCGGCAAGTTCCATTGTCTCTTCAAGAGCTTTGAGTCTTTCATATTCATCTGTTGAGATAACAACAGCTTCAAGTTTGTTGTTTTTAAGGATCCCTATCTTTTCAAGAGAATGTGCTTTTATGCTGCTAACTACACTTCCTATCTGTTTTGTAAAGTCTGTAATGGAGAATAGTTCATTTTGTGCATATTTAACCATTTCATTGTCCTTATATAATTTACTAGTTAATTTCATTGTTAATATTATACTCTATTTTAGTGTTATTGTAAAATATTGTCAAACGAACTGCTAAAATTGGCACTAAAGGAAGTGA
>NZ_SDID01000046.1 GCF_009192995.1 Sulfurimonas indica
AGTTCAAATGATCAAAAAACTTTTAAAACAAGGTTTCAATAAAACAGAAGTAGCAAGACGACTGGGGATCAGTCGTGAAACAGTTCGTAAATATTCTCTTCTTCCTGATGGGTATGTTCCCGTTATTAACAGAACACCTGTAGAGAATATTGTAGATCCTTATCTTCCCCACATTGCAAAGATGTTGGAGATATCTCATAAGGAGAACTCTTTTATTCCAACCACTGTAATATACAAAGAGATTCAAACTTTAGGATACACGGGAAGCTTGCGTTGGCTTCAGCAGGTGATGCAAAAATATGAACTGCGTGAACGAATAAAAAATGATGAAAAGCTTATACGCTTTGAGACTAAACCAGCCAAGCAGATGCAAGTTGATTGGATAGAGTTTCCAAAAGACAACCTCTCTGCATTTGTTGCCACAATGGGATATTCAAGAGCTTCCTATGTAGAGTATGTTGACAATGAAAAGATAGAGACACTGCTTGCATGCCATATGAATGCTTTTAGATACTTTGGAGGCGTTCCAATAGAGTGCTTATATGATAATATGCGCACAGTCATCATTAAACGCAATGCATATGGAAGAGGCAAACACAAACTCAATCCTCTCTTTGAAGATTTTGCCAAGCATTGTGGATTTACCATTAAAGTGTGCAGGTCATACCGCGCAAAAACGAAAGGAAAAGTTGAGCGATTTAATCATTATCTCCGCTACAGCTTTCATAATGCTTTGCGTGTAAAACTTACAATGAAAAATTATCAGCTAAATATCGATAATGCCAATGCAGAAGTACTCAAATGGCTTGAGAATGTAGCAAATGTTCGCATCCATCAAACAACCCTGCAAAGGCCGTTTGACTTGTTGGCAGAGGAGCAACCCCACTTGCTTTCTCTGCCCAA
>NZ_SDID01000047.1 GCF_009192995.1 Sulfurimonas indica
TCGCTTAATATTTGAAGAAGTTTGTCTGAAGTTTTCGGTTTTAGAAAATTAATCTTGCATAACCTGTTTCTGGACTAATTTGTATGATTGCAGTTTCAATTCCATCTGTTAAGGTAATATTACAATCACTTTGTAATAAATCATTTCCATCGTATGGAGCAGTGTTAGAACTTAAATTACTTTTTATAGGTCTTCCTAAGTGATCAAAAGAAAGTCTTGTACTACTACCTGTACTACAAGAAGAAGAGAAAGTTACATTTGTAATAGAGTAAGTTAATCCTAAATTCATTTTTCTCATACCAACAAAGTTTGCATTATTAATATCAAGATTAACAGAACTAGTTTGTCCTCCAGTCATTCTTTCATTAGGGTTAGAAGGATTAATTGCAATTTCTCCCTCATCTGGATTACCGGTACTCCCGCCAATAGTATCAGCAAAAATCGTATATGCCCATTTGTTGTCTGATGATCCATTAGAACTAAACAATATTTGCCACCTTTTTTTATACCAATTTACATCATTACTGTCATATTTGTCATCAATCATTGCTAAATGCTGTGTATAGCGAATATGAGACTGTACCTGAACAGCCGCTTCTTGCACTGGGTTTGTCTTTGTTCGAGGCAAAATAAGAGCAGCTAAAATACCTATTACAACGATAACAAAAACTAATTCTAATAATGTAAATGCTTTTTTCATATGGTAAGTATATCAAAATAATAATAAAAGGGAAAATAATTGATCCGAACTAGGCAGCGACCTACA
>NZ_SDID01000048.1 GCF_009192995.1 Sulfurimonas indica
TATAAAGTTGTTGACTTTAACAATTGTAATTTAATGAACATTTGGTCTTAAAACTAAAACCAAATATAAACTCTCACATTTGAAAGCTTATATTTGATTTTACATAAAACGTAATTTTATGTTTTTGAGATGAGTTGTGCTAAAAAAGAAGGCGAAGCTTGCTAAAGCAAGTGAGTCTTATTTTTTAGTGCAAATCGCTCAAAAATGGTGGGCCTACCAGGACTTGAACCTGGGACCTCACCCTTATCAGGGGTGCACTCTAACCAGCTGAGCTATAGGCCCTTTCTGGTGCTTTTAACTTTATTCTGCGTCAGAACCTTTACTTCAGTTGTCACGTAGTATAACTACGCTCCGCCTTCAGCAAAGAACCTTCCTTGACTAAAGCTAAAATCCCTCAGAAAGCAAAGCCCTCTCAAGGATACACCTTTGACATAATCAATGTTTAATGAACACAGATCACTGAAAACTAAGCAAGTAAGAAAACTGAAGAACAACATCTCTTTGTGAGATTCTTTTGTGTTGAGCCACTCAATCGAATGAGTGCTCTTTACTCTAGAAAGGAGGTGATCCAACCGCAGGTTC
>NZ_SDID01000049.1 GCF_009192995.1 Sulfurimonas indica
ACTTGATAAGTCACAGATACTCTCATTGGCGAGTTGTGACTTTATCAATAAATCTCAAAACATCCTTATAAATGGTCTCACTGGAACGGGGAAAAGTTTTATTATGCAGGCATTGGCAAGACGCGCTATCTCTCTTGGATACTCCGCAAAATATTATAGGATACCTGCACTCCTTGAAGAGATTAAAATGGCACGACTCGATGGCAGCTACACAAAAACGCTTGCAAAAATCTCAAAATTTAAACTTCTTCTACTTGATGACTTTGGTATTACACCGCTCAAGGGAGATGAGATTAATGATCTCTTTGAAGTTGTTGAAGAGAGAACCTTCAATGGTTCACTTATTATTACAGCACAACTGCCAATAAAAGAGTGGTATGCATATTTGGGTAATGAAACAATAGCTGATGCTATGATGGATAGGCTCATTCACACTTCACACAAAATTGAACT
>NZ_SDID01000005.1 GCF_009192995.1 Sulfurimonas indica
GTTAATGCGTACGGGTGGCCAAGTTGATGCGTATCTACATCGTTTTTACGGCATTTTTGAAATCTCTATCCATTAAGTAATATTCATAAAGTGTAATATAGGGATCAAAAAAGAATTTATCTTCTTTAATCATAGCTTTGAGTACTTGAATGCTTTTTTTGATGTCGTTTTGGATGGGTGATTCTAAAAAATCAAAATAGATCTCACTGACTTCAAATCTATCTCTGTCAATAAACTCATAAGGCTCATTTTTCTTTTCATATCTTGCCATTCCATAGAGCCTATTTTCAACGTCAAATGCTTTTTGAGATATAGCAGATGCCTTTACTTTAAAATACTCTCCTACACTTTTTGCAGTTATGCCGCCTCTACCATTTAGGTTGTTATGTTTAAGATAGATATAGACTATAGCAGCAGCTAAAAGATGTGGTTTTTGAGCTTCTTCAATCATTTTAGGATTATTCTTGTTTAGCTTTTCTAGCATTTGCAGTGGTTCAGGGCTTACTTTTAAAAATTCAAAGCTATATTTGCGGAGTTGGTGCTCTATGATTTGATAATTATCGTGAAACAAGTGCTAACCTTTATAGAGTATTTTTAAAATTATATACTCTTTGGGACAATTTTATAAATTATCAAATATCATCTTTGTGCTGTGATGCCTCTCATCAGGTATAAGATGACTGTATCTCATGGTCATTTCAAGTTTTTTATGTCCAAGTTGCTCTTTTATATGCATAATGCTTACACCTGCAATTGCCATCCATGAAGCATGGGTGTGTCTTAGGCTATGTATAGTTATTCTGTATTTGCCAGCCTTGTCATTGTTTGGAAGCATCTCATCTACTATCTCTTGCCATTGACGAGGCATTTGAATGAGTTGCTTGCCATTGGATGCAGGGATAACAAGGTTATTTATTTTCTCATTAAAAAGCTCAACTAACACATTCAGTGCCAAATCTGAAATATATATTTTTCTATCATTACCATTTTTATTTGATTTGAAATATATAAGTCTGTTGTTAAAATCTATATCATCCCAAGTAAGTGAAGCAACCTCACTAAATCTGGCACCAGTATACAAAAGAAGAACTGTTAAGCGGTAAGTTAGCGGTGTTTTTTAGACTTTAATCTCTCTAAAAGCTCTTTTGCTTGATCTTTAGTTAAAAATCCTATCTGTTTATTATCAAATTTTGGCATTTTGACTTTGCCTTTAGAGATGGGGTTTGTATAGTTTAGTATCAGTTCATTATTTATGGCATAGTTGATGATTTGTCTTGCAAGCCCCAGTATCAGTTGTACTGTTCTTGGTTTATATCCATCTGTTAGTTTTTTCTGTTTTAGCTTTTCAAACATCTCTGATTTTAATTGTCTCAAATCATAGTTTTTAAACTCACTTAAATGAAATTCAAAACTATTTGCATCTTGTTTCCAAGTCTTTTTGTTATGTTCAGCCCATTGTATATATTTTTTGAACACCTCATAAAAAGTAACTTTAGACTGTTTACTTACAAACTCACCATGTCTGATTTTATTTAAAATATCTATCCGTTTGGCTTTGCAAAACTCTAGTCGTATTCCTTCACTAAATTTACCAACAGTCATCTGCTTGTCGGTATAGTTTTCTCTATATCGAATGAGAAATATTTTATCAACAACTTTGTTGTTTTCATTGACTATCTCTTTGTAAAAGACACCTTCATATTTGGTTGATATTTTTTTATTTAATGTTTTTAGAGTTGCCATCACTTTTTCCATTTAGAATGAAATCTATAAGTGATAGTAAAATAAAAATGCTGTTGCTTCCCTTATGCTGGGAAATAGAGGAGATTTGATAAAAGATGAAGAAGTTTGATAATCTCAAAAAATAGCTAAATGTGCTATAATTATAAAAAAGAGGGGGAGTGTGTGATGCAAACTAAATTTCAACCAATGTTACTTTTAACTGTAAACAACTCCATAGATAATAAAAAGAAGCATTTTACTATAGATAAATTGTGTCGACTTTTTAATAAAGAACAAAATTTTACTAATGTAGAAAAATATGCACTCGACACTATAAAAACGGAAGCATTACCTGAAGAATTATCTTGGTTTAGTAAAGATTATCATATTCCTCTTTCGAAAATAAAACATGTTTTATCAATAAGTTTATATAATTAGACTATATGAAGACAAAACAAAAGCTTGAAAAAACAGCAATCAAATATTTAAAAGAAAATAGAAAAGATTTCTTTAACCATTATATTTCCGATAAATTTCCCATAGATGAAAAAATTGCATATTTTACAGCTGGTCCCAGTGGTGCTGGTAAAACAGAATTTATTCAAAAATTTATTGAATTTGAGAGTAATCTTTTACATCTGGATATAGATATAATACGGGATTTTTTTAAACCAGTTGGATATGATGGCAAAAATAGTGATATATTTCAAAAGCCTGCAAGCTGGGGTGTACAGTTTTTATTTGATGAAGCTGTAAAGTATAGAGGACTATCTTTGGTTGTTGATTCAAATTTTTCCCATTTACAAACAGCTAAAGAAAATATGTTAAAATTATTAAAACAAGATTACAAAATAGAAATATTTTATATCTATAATGACTTAGAAAAATGCTTTTTATATACAAAAAAACGAGAATCAGTAACAAATCGGCTTGTTCCTGAAGATGTTTTTT
This sequence comes from Sulfurimonas indica, assembly GCF_009192995.1. Taxonomy (GTDB): domain Bacteria; phylum Campylobacterota; class Campylobacteria; order Campylobacterales; family Sulfurimonadaceae; genus Sulfurimonas; species Sulfurimonas indica. Next base: position 2,674 of record NZ_SDID01000005.1, read on the forward strand.
TAAATAGTGTTGTAAAGTCAAGAAGTGTAACAGCTGAAATAAAAAAGTTATTTGGGGAAAATATAGCTTTACATGTAATTGATAAAAGAGATAATAGCTATTACAAAGATGTTAGTTATACTCAATTTAACGACATAATTCCAGAATATAAGGCTCAAATATGACGAAACAAATGAACCCGATGTTAAGAGAAGAAAATAGACAAAAACTTATAGAAGAAGCTATGCAGGCTATATCAGACAAGCAAGCTCAAGTGATAAAACAAGCTGATAAAATCATTGGAAATGTTGCAATGTTTGAAGCTAATGTTCACAAAAAATTTATGTCAAGTTTTGCAAAGCAATAATATTATTTAGAGTGTATTAAGTCCTTGATAAGTCCGTACGAGATTATTTATTTTGAAATATTTTGATAAAATCTGAGGAAGATGAAACTTGATTCAATCCCTTAAAGTAGGCTATTATATGGGGTGTGATAAGATTTAAGAAAATATGACAATTCGGTTTTAACCGACTGTTAATCACTTGGTCACTGGTTCGAATCCAGTATCCGGAGCCACAACTTTAACAAACCCCTAAAATATGAACTTTTAAGAACTTTATAATTTATTCTGGCAACCTATTGGCAACCATAGCTACTCATATAAATCAACTCCATTATGATAATGAAATAACATCTCATCATCTAATTGCTTCTCTCGAAGATACTCTTGATACTCCTCTTCAACATCACTAAGCTCTTCATTCCCGCTAGAGTTGAAAAATTTTCTTTTTACCATCTGCTCAATATATCTATCCATCTGCTGATACTCTTCTTCAAATACTGCATATGAGATATGTCTTACAAGCGGTTCTTGTTTGTAACGATGGGTAACGATTTTCATTTGCCCTCCCTCTGGAATAAACTCATCATAGCTTGCAACTATCTCAAACCCATACTTTAATAGCTCTTTATTATAGAGTGTCTCAATAGTTTCTATATAATCTCTATTTTTGAGTTTTATGAAACCTTTGGCAATAAGCTTATCGATAGATGATGGAAGTACCTCTAAAGCTCTCATCCCATAATCAAATGCTTTTAGTTTTGACAGATTACAAACTTCTTCAGGTACTTGGTGCAAAGAATTACATGCTAAAACCTCTAAGTTTTGCAAGTTTATTATCTCTGGTGGGAGTGTTCTTACTTCTGTAAAGTGCATCATTATACTTTTTAAACTTTTTATCTCTAGCAATGCTCTAGGAAAATCAAACAATGGCACATGGCAGAACTCAAGCTCTTCTAAATTTGGGAACTGTTTGATAAAGTGCAATATGAAGAGGTTTTCATTATGATGTATCACTAATTTTTTTAAATTGTACAGAGGCTTTGGCAATGCAGGTAAACGAATGTGAAAACCACACTCAACTATAATCAATTCCTCTAAAGTTGGTAAATATAAATCAGAGTCCAGTATATACGGTAACCGCAAGCGTATAAGTCGTAAGATTTTTAATTTTTTAAACCTTGGAATTGCAACTGGTAACTCTTCTAAACCAAATACAGAATCTAAAATTAGAGTTTCAAGGTTTTGTAGATGTTCTATCTCTTGCGGTATAAACCCATCGCTCTTTCCAGATTTTTTAAAACTAATTTCTAAAAACTCAAGTGAAAGCAGTTCTTCTTTACTCTTGCCTATCAGCTCATCTATTTTATACTCGTCTGCCCATGTTAACAGCTTTTCTACCCATATCTCTTCTACCTGCATTATTTACAAATTGCCTCTTTGATTACATCATAGCTCTCAAGCGCAGCATCTCTACCCACTTCCGGATTCATCCCTGCACCTTTTCCACCAGTGATTTTCTCTCCAATTTGTACTTTGTGAGGTACTTTAGAATTATCAAGAGCTTGTTTGTCTGTATTGATGGCTACTAATTTTACTTTGTCAGCTATATCACTTAGAGCGAGGTTGTCAACCATATTGCCTCCACCTCCGCCAACACCGACAACGACTATTTTTATGCTTGTCGTGTTATCTACTTCTGTAACTGTGAAATTTTCTTTTTGCATCGCTCTATCCTCACTCTTTTCATAATGGTATCATCTTTATTATTTATAGACAATTAATAACAAAGATGTCCCATCTCCAAGGGCAATGGCAGTGCCGATGCTACAAAGTAGCGAGGTTCTGGGTGGGTGGGTTCAGAGAGTAACGATTGAAACCATCTCACACAGAAATGCCATAGCCCGATTATCTACGTATCTGCTTCCATGTGAAAAAATAAAAAAAAAAGAGTAGCACTCACGCTACTCTTCCAACTACCCCATGCTCAAACTCTACATAATCATAGCTCAAATCTCTACCGATAGCACCATAATCTATATAGTTCTCTAAATATGTGGGAACATCACCAAATAAACCCTCTTGCACCATATCGTACGCCAGCAGCTCATAAATATCGGTAAAACTCGTATCGTTGCTATAATCATAAATATCGACATCATAGTTATCTATGCCTTGCGTGAGCACTTCTCGTTCGTTGTAGCCCTCATGTGAGAGTAGTTTTAGTTTCAGTAACTCATCCTCACGCAGTGTATCAATAATTTCTGCCAACTCATTTAGCTTGTAAATATCATCATACTCATCTATAGCTATATCTGCCTCGTAATCTGTAATGAACAGCTCTTCGTGGTTATCTGTACCACTTACTACTTCGCCCTCATTAAGCACCTCTGAGAGAGCCTGTGTGAGTTCAAATTTACTCACTGGTAGTTCTAGCCATCTGCCGACTAAATGCCCTTCATTGTACGCTTGTAGGTCTGTTATATAAACTCGCATTTTTAATCCTTTTATCAAATGTTTTTGTAAAATATTTGTCGCTCTAAAGCGAAACTAGCGACTGCGTAAGCAAGTCAAGACTTCCATGTTTCTTTTGGCTCAAAAGCCTTTTAAACTCTGACTGCTTGCACTGCTACTCTTATAAATAAACTGGATAGCTATTCATTTTAATTTCATGGTAGTGGTGTATGCTCTAAGAATTTAAAAGGATGTTGTGTCAAAAGAATCAACTAATAAATATAAATCTCACACAAGTGAGTACCCTTATAGGTAAAAGCCAAGTGGCGTTTGAACGATAGAACATAGATATAAGAGCTGTTCCGTAGGATGGTTAACATCAACACGACATTCTTTTAAACGCAGTAATTAACTTATGACTGCTTGCAGGCATCAGTTATAAAAGAATGTGTGTTATGTCTAAAGCTAACTTAATTCATCCGCTGTGAATGTAAGGAGGTAAGGATAGCTTCATACTCGTTTGGAGATATACTTAGCTCTCTCATTCACGGCTGTAGGTGCATTCAGTTTGCGTCCAAAGCTATACCGCTTTATAAAGACCAAGTGTCGTTTGAACGGCAGGCTTCATAGGCGTATAATAATAGTGAAGTGAGGAACGAACGGAGCTTACATGTAAAGAAGAAAAAAGAGACTAAACGCAGTAATCTAAACACGCAGAACTAAAGAGAAAAAAACAATAAAAAAGATATAAGCCGTACCGTGTAGGCTTCTAACGAAAGCAGACCTTGGCTGCTGTAGTAACGAAGTGAGACCTTGGCTCACGGAGTGGTGTATTGTGTAACGTGTAAGAGTGTGTAGTGGGAACAAGTGAGCTACCTCTCGGTAACATATAAGGGATTCACTATGTTCCCAAATTAGTAGTTCATTTATGTAAGTTCATCATAGTTTTTTTAATAGGCGGGGGATGCTTACATGTGAGCGTGTGGGTTATTTACTATGTGCTTCCTCACGCAGAATATTTTTAGCATTAAAGTAATTTTTAGTTTGAAGTTAGTTTGAAGTGTATATTAAATTTAAAAGTAGAGTGATTTGAAGTATTGGCACTACATGTATTCTTGAGTTGTGGTATCTTCTGTATCTGCAAACAAGTCACAAAGTTTGCATTCGAGTATATAGGCTATTTTATACAGATGTTCAATATTGAAGTGTTGTTTTTTAAGGTATATCTCTGCCTGTGAAACTAAACCTACAGATTTGTGCCCAAGTGCTTGAGCCAGTTGAAGCTGTGTATATCCTTTTAGTTTTCGTTGTTTTTTAACATTGTTGCCAATTTGTTTATAGAAGTTATCTATTGTTTCAGATGGTAACTCTTCAGCATTTCTCAACTAGCTATACCTATTTTTCAGATTAGTTGAATAATAGGATGTTATTATTTTTCTATCAACTAGTGTTTACTAGTTTTAATATATAAGAGGATTTAAATATGAAAGCGAAATATATAATTGCACTGACAATTACCATTCTTTTTATATTTGCAGGTTGTGGAGGAGGTAGTGGAAGTGGTGGAAGTTCATCTTCAGCGGCTACTACACAAACAGGTACATTTATAGACGCTCCAGTAAAAGGGCTGAGATATGAAACAGCTACATTTTCAGGATTCACGGATTATCAAGGTAGCTTTCAATACAAAAGTGGCGAAAAAGTAAAATTTTTTCTTGCCAACTTAGAGCTTGGAACTGTTACAGGTGCCAAATGGATAACACCTTTAACACTAAATGGAGAAAGCGATTTAAATAATATAAGCAACAAAGCAATTGGTTTAGCAAGAATATTACAAACTATAGATAATAATTCATCTAATGGTGCCTTATTGATTGTGCCAGATTCATTAAAAGATTTAAATATTACAGGGTTAAATTTAGACTCTGATGCAGATTTAAATACAATTTTAGCAAAAGCACAAATAAAAACAGGAATTAACTATATGTTGAAAAATGCAATGGATGCTCAACTAGAAATGAAAAAACAAATTCAAGCGACTACTACCTATCCATTGATAAATACATTAGAAAATTCAGGTATGGGAGTTACTTATTATCTATTGAGATTAACAGAAGAGAGTAATGTATTGATGCATATATATGGTAGAAATTCATATGAAGTAGGTTTAACATTAGGAAGTGGTAATGGTATTAGTATCTATGATTTAGATTTAAATCAAGTAACTGAACATAATGGTAAACTTTATGCTGGAACGTATATTATTAAAGTTCTTCATGATGATGTAGTAAATAGTGTTTTTTTAATCAACTATCCTGCTCTTATAGACCAAACTGCTCACACAAAGCTGCAAAATGGAATTTTTAATTTTAATGGTGAAAAATTTTATAGTTTACATATGCAAGCAAGTGGTCAAGTAGATTTTACATATGATTCAGGATTGGCAGGGAATAGTTATCCAGCATATATTTATGATACGAATCTTAGTTTAATAAGTCATATTAATGGTACAATCTCTCTTGATGCTGGAGACTATGTTGTATTTTTCGACCATGGAGCAATAGATAAATCTTCTAACCCATTAACAGTTTCTTTTTTACCATAAGAGGATAAAATGATGCGAATGGTAAAATATGTTTTCTTTTTAATAGTCGTATTGTTCATTAGTGGATGTACAACACACCAAGGTAATGCTCAAATACCTTTAACTCCAATTTCATACATCTCAGATGAAGATAACAATATGTCAACGATAATGTATTATCGTGCGGTAGACTTTTCGGGAGCATTGAGGTTTGGCAATTATACATGTTTCATTGATTTTGATTTTCATCATGATGATAAATATGAAGTCCAAGATATTATCATGTATGCTGATAGGAATCAATATACAGTTAAAAAAGTAACACCCGGTGTACATAAATTTTCTTTGGTAAATTTATTTAATGGTGAGCTTTCTTCTATTACAGCTAATATTGAATCAAACAAAACTTATTTTTTGGCTGTTACTTATAATCCTTTCAATCCTATTCCAACATTACAATTTAGAACAAAAAAAGACTTTGAGGATAATGCGAAAGACGATAAGCAGGTCATTGTTGATGGAAAATGTTTTCCTAAACTTGATGGTTGCCATTTTAAAGAGGTAACAAGTAAATAATTCCTCCTCTTTTAAATATTAATATTCTTGGCTACCAAGAAAGATATAGCATTAAAGCAAAAAAAATAAAAATTTTATATTGTTTAAACCTGAAGATAGTTGAGGCTAGACCCAATATCTTACTCTTGCACATTGAAAAACTACAAGCATTATATTGGGTTGGCTTATGTTTTTCTTTGCGTGAGAGGCTTCTTAAAGGTTGTATTTACAATGTCTTGACGACAGTCTAAGCTACAGTTTACAAACTGAGTACGAGCCTTAACAGGCTCTACTATTTCGATAATGAAATATTGCTTTAGCTTGGTACTCAGTCGGATGAACCTATCAATGCTTTGCATTCGTCACTTCGTTCCTCACCCTAACGGGTTGATAGAACCAATCCTCCCTCGACCAGCTACGCATATTTCATATCTCAGTAGAGATGTGAGGAGTAGTAGTTGTAAGTGTTTTTAGTGCATCTATTAACTATATATGGATACACTTGAGCTGGATGCACTTCTAAGCCCCTATTTTACGAGGTTTAAGTGTATCCTAAGAGGAAGTGTAAATTTTAGGTCTGGATACACTTGGCAATCTTTTTTTTACCTACAAGATCTACTTCAATTAACTCGTTTTTGTGCCGAGCAAATGTATTTCGGGCTTCCGATGATAGTTTATTTGTCAGCTCTCTTACAGTAAGTTCCCCATTATCATTTAAAATTTTATCTATAGCTTTTTTGACTTGCTTAATGGAATAAAGCCTGAAATCTGATAGATGCTCATTGGAGACTCTTGTTTTCTGTAGTTTTAAATTTCGATATGATTCTGATGAATTATCTAAAAAATAGACAATATCACTTTTAGAGATGATAGTTTCAGCATTACCTTTAATCTTAGTTTCTTTACCTCCAAGCTTTTTGTTGTATTGTGTTGCGTGAGCAATAACTATGACGGTATAACCTGCTTTTGTAAACTCTCTAATAAACTCCATAGTTTTTTGAGCACCTGCATTTGTATCTAAATCTTCTCCATCTGCAAAGTCTTTTAAGCTATCAAAGACAACTATTTTACCATCGCCATCTACATCCAACAAAGCATCAAGAGCTATCTGCATATTTGTATTGAGGTGGATAAAATTACTAAGATAATTTAGCAGTTCATCATTGATATTATAGTCGGCATCAAGCCAAATAACATCCTCTTGAGTCATTCCAGCATCTACTAATATCTGAGCTATAGAATAACTTTTACCACTCTTTGATAACCCATAGATAAGATGTAGGCAGTTATTGTAAAAAGGTGTGCCTTTAATGTTTTCAACCTTTTTAGGTTTGCTATAGCATTTAGTACGCAAATCTGACAATATATCGGATAATGTCTCTTCCTCTTCATGAGTAGCCGGTTCTTTAACCGGCATAGCACTCATGAGGCTTCCTTTATCATAGTTATTGACAAATCTTTATAGTTTGCAGTTATCTGTGCTACATGTAGAGCTTTATCATTTAAAACTTCATGTAATTTTTGACAGAAAATGCTAAAATTATCACAATTTTCTGCTAAAATACCGGTAGAAATGTTCTGGTTAGTTCTTTCTGCTGATGATACTGAGCTATTGGTCGTAGCTCGTATCTCATCTACGGTTTTTGTTTGTTTCTTTCTAACGGTCCTCACTTTTGTTCCTTTATCTTTTGTAAAATACTCTATACCGTCGATAGTTTTTACACCGTAACCAAGCTTTTGAGCTTGTCTTTTTAGAGCCCAGTGAGTTCTGCCTGGTAAAAGCTTTAAAACATCATTTACTTTCGCATCGTGCTTTACATTATCTTTTATTATCTGCTTTTCAGCATTAGTGTATCTTACTGCCATTATGCCACCTCCACTGTTTGAGCTAAAAATTTAGCTACTTCGTCTATTGGAAATAGAACTCTAGAGTTCTTACTGTTTCCAACTTTGATATAGTTTGGAAGACCATAGCCTTCAGCCATCAGTTTAGAGACTGTTGAGAGTCCCATGCCTAGTTCCTGTGCCAGCTCTTGTTTTGAGAGGGCAACTTTGCCATACTTCTCGTAAAGAGAATTATAAATTTGATGTGTCATCAAAAATCCTTTTTATTGTCAGATAACTTTAGAACTGCTTAGTTCTATCTGATCAACGATGGCATATTACCTTAGATTTTTTTTTAACATGGTGGTAGTAAGTAGATAGTTACTTACTACCAGCAGTATTTAAATATTCCAGAATAAAGTAGGTTTGTTTTGTAGTTTTGATGCTAATGGTTCATAATCAGAGGTTAATACTGCATCTTGAGGACATAGATTAATATCTATTAGTTCGAAGTAATTATCTATATAAGCTTCACCAATTAACTTCCATTGTTTATAGTTATCAGTGTTCATATTGAGTTGTTTATCCGTTTTTTTACCATCTATAATAGCTAAGATTTTTTGAACCTTTTTCCATGTATTGATTTCTATATAATTATACTTAAAATGATATAGTCTGGCAGGATAAGATGTGTGTGAAGTATATAAGACATTATGTTCTGGTTGAGCTGTAAATCCATAAGGATGTAGCTTTAGTGTTAAGTATTTTTCTTGTTCTGAATATCCTAAAGTATCATAAAAATCCACTTGTTTACTTAAAGTTGATGCATTTTTTTTAATTTGTTTAACATCTTCATTTCTAATAGCAAATTCATAGGCTAATCTTCCAAGCCAATATTTTTGAACTACCGCAGGTTGTTCATTGATTTTAGCAGTTTGTTTTAACCTTTTTGCATCACTAAAATCAATATCTTCAATCTGTCTATTTGTTTGTAAAATAATATCTGCTTCTGTTTGAGCATCAAGTAATATACTTTTTAAATCATTCATCCCACAACTCCATAACCTCTTCCATCCCTGCATCGGGAGCTAAGTGAGCATATCTAGCAGTAGTTTCTAATTCACTGTGATTTAAAAGCTTCTGCACCGTCTGTAATGAAGTACCCTTCATAACTAAGTTACTTGCAAATGTATGTCTGAGCGTATGTACAACTACTCTGTTAACTCTATCATCACTCTCAAGCCCCTCATTGAAAAGTTTGTTCAGCACCCTTTGCAAGCGTTTTTGTAGTGATAGTTTGGATAGAGTAAAGATGTTGTCATTAGGTCTCAGTTCTTTTAATAGAGGTTCTAAAACTTGTAACACATCTTTATTCAGATAGCCTGTATATCGTTCATTACCGTCCTTTTCATCTACAAGGGTAACTTTGTTACCGGAGAAGTCTTTAGCTTTGAGTTGCATGATTGCACCCAGTCTAGCACCAGTAGAGAGTGCTAACTCTACAAATAGTTTTAACTCATGGTGTAAGTCTGCTACGGCTTCTTTGAGCTCTGCAACTTCGTCTGTAGTTAAAAATCTGTCTCTTTTGACTTTACGGGCTTTTTTTTGTTTTTTAGTTATGTGGTCTCTGTCGTAGGTTCTGAGGTCTGTTACTGCATCATGGACTTTTAAAGTGTTTTGTGGTTGTGCATTGTAGTAACGAATAGCTGAACCAATCATCCCTATCATCATATCTATACTGCGTGCTGAAAGTGGCTTTTGCATGTTTTCAAGTCTTTCTCTAAAAGCTAACAATTTCTTTAGCGTAACCTCTTCACTAAAATCTTGCTTCATGTGTTTTTCCCATCGTCCTTGATAATCTTTGCGAATAGCATCACTTAAAGCTTTGTTATTTACATAATTATTCCACACATCTGCAAATCTAAATTTCTTTTTCTTTTTACTAGCTATTGGGTCTTCTCCATGACGAACCATATTGATAGCTTCAGCACGCTTTATGTTGGCATAGTTTTCTGTAATACCCTCACTCTTCTTTCCAACCGTTACTCTTTGTGTTTTATTGTTAGCATCTTTGTATGTGTAGCTGTAGCTAATATCTCCATTGGCAAGATGATTTTTGTATACACCGACATACTTCTTCGATTTTTCTCTACCCATCTCTGGCAACCTTTATGTAAAATGGCAACTTTTTGGCAACCATTTATTAGATTTATGTAGATAATTATAGTGAAATAGAGATAAGAGAAAGCTTTTAAATATCGTTAAATAGCCGTAAAATAGGTGATAGAAGATTTGTGAATTGGTTTTTAAAATTTTATAGTTTCAGCTCCAGTATCCGGAGCCACTTTTTTATGTTATAATTCCTCCACTTTATCCGAGGAATAGAACTTGACAGAAACTTCACAAGAAACAAAATTAACACTTTTTTATATCTCCATAGCTTTTACTTTTTCAGTTCTGATGCGTCTTATTTGGGTTTATCATTTTGCGGATTATGAACCTTTTTATTTTAATGGGCAGTTTATGATAAATACTAATGATGGTTATATTTGGGCTGAAGGTGCTAGAGATCTGCTCTTGGGAACGACTACAAATCCAAATGCAAAAGAGTACTTTGACAAATTCCATCAGCTTTATGACCTCTCTCCTGTAACTTCTGCAGCATCACAGCTGACAGCTTTATTCGCAAAAATCTTACCATTTTCTTTTGAATCAGTCATCTTTTATATGCCGGTATTTTTAAGCTCTTTAGTGGTTATTCCAATCATTTTAATTGCACGAGTGATGAAAAACTTGGAGATGGGGCTTATCGCTGCACTGCTCGCATCTATCGCTTGGAGTTACTATAACCGTACGATGGCAGGGTATTATGATACCGATATGCTCAACATTGTACTTCCAATGTTCTTACTTTGGTCTATTATCTGGGCAGTAGAGACAAACAGAAATATCTACTTAATTATAACAGCGATAGATATTCTGATCTATCGCTGGTGGTATCCGCAATCTTACTCTTTGGAGTTCTCATTTTTTGGCCTTATATTAGCATATGCGTTGATTTTTGATCGTAAAAATCTTTTTAATTATAAACTGCTTGCAATTATGATGCTTGCTATGATGAATGGCGATGGCTTCTTACGTCTTGGTCTTGTAGTTGTAGTATATATTCTTTTTAGAGATAAAAAATATGACAAATATGTTTTTTATATTTTAGGTCTTGCCGTTGCTGCATTCTTAGTCTCCGGTGGGCTCTCTCCTATCTGGGCACAGTTAAAGGGCTATGTATTTAGAGACAGTGTCAGTGCTACTGATAAAGGACTTGGACTCCACTTTTTTACTGTTATGCAAACCGTACGTGAGGCAGGGCATATCCCATTTGAGACATTTGCAAATCGCATAAGTGGGCATACTGTTACATTTTTAATCTCACTGGCAGGGTATCTCTACCTACTCTATAAACACCGCATTATGCTCTTTTCTCTTCCACTGGTCGGGCTTGGCTTTTTAGCTTATGTTGGCGGGCTTCGTTTTACTATCTATGCTGTGCCTGTTTTGGCTTTTGGTATTGCATATCTCATCATAGAAATAGCGCGTATAATGCCTACTGCAAAGTTAAAATATCTCAGTATGATAGCATTTACGCTTGCCATTATATTCCCAAACTACAAACATATAGAAGCTTATAACGTACCAACTGTTTTTAATGCCAATGAGGTCCAAGTACTTCAAGATTTAGGCAAAAAAGCAGACAGAGAAGATTATGTCATCTCTTGGTGGGACTATGGTTATCCGATTCGTTACTATGCAGATGTAAAGACTTTGAGTGACGGAGGAAAGCACAGTGGGTCTGTGAATTTTCCGGTAAGTTTTATGCTCACGCATACACAAGAAGAAGCCGCAAAGATGGCACGCCTTGATGTTGAGTATACGGAAAAGACATATGCTTTTAGAGATACACATAAAGAAGAGATATCTGATAAAAACTTGACAATTTTCTCAAATATTGAGCAGATGACAAAAGATTATGGTTTTAAAAATACAAATGATTTTCTTGCAACACTCAAGTCTGATATAAAACTACCGAAAAAGACAAGAGACATCTACTTTTATCTACCGTTTCGTATGACGAGTATCTATCCTACGGTTACACTTTTTTCAAATATTGACTTGATGAATGGGCGACAAGGAAGACAGCCATTCTTTTATGTTGCTAGAAGTTTTAAAGATCTAGGATCAAAGATTCAGCTTGGAGCCAATATATTTTTAGATAAAAGAACACTGAATCTGACAATTGGCAATAAAACAATGCCAATTCGCAGATTTGTAAAAACACAATATACAAAAGATATGAAACTCCAAAAAAATGTGCAGCTTGTAAATTTTAGCTCGGACATTAGTGTGATATATATGGTTAATTATAATACTATGCTTCTTGTTGATGAAAAAACATATAACTCTATGTATATACAACTGATGGTACTTGAAGATTATGATCCAAAACTTTTTGAACCGGTTATTTTAACGCCGAGTGCAAAAGTCTATAAATTAAAAATATGAAAACCTAAAGGGCAGGGTTAAAACCCTGCTTCCAAAAGAGTTGCCAACTGTCTTTGGAATCCGGGATTTATCCCGGGAAAAAAACTGATACAAAGGATACCAATGAAACCGATCAAAAAATGTCTTTTCCCTGCAGCAGGTTATGGAACACGATTTTTACCGGCTACCAAAGCCATTCCAAAAGAGATGTTGCCTGTTCTTACAAAACCACTTTTACAGTATGGTGTTGAAGAGGCCATTGAAGCAGGGCTGAGTACGATGGCCATAGTTACCGGTCGTGGAAAACGGGCAATCGAAGATCATTTTGATATCTCTTACGAGCTTGAGCATCAGATAAAAGGAACTACAAAAGAAGAGTACCTCACGCAGATTCGTAATGTTATCAATGCTTGTACATTCTCTTACACGAGACAGATTGAGATGAAAGGTTTGGGGCATGCTATTTTAACAGGTGAGACTTTGATAGGGCAGGAGCCTTTTGCCGTTATACTAGCAGATGATTTGTGTGACAATGACTCAGATGGGGTTTTAACACAGATGGTAAAACTATATGAAGAGCATAAGTGCTCCATTGTTGCCGTTGAAGAGGTTCCACAGGCAGACACAAATAAATACGGTGTCATAGCAGGAGATTTTATTGCGGATGATTTAGTCCGTGTAAAAGATATGGTGGAAAAGCCGGATCCAAAAGATGCCCCTTCAAATCTGGCGATTATAGGTCGATATATCTTAACACCAGATATCTTTGATATCTTGCGTGAGACAAAACCTGGAAAAGGCGGAGAGATTCAGATAACGGATGCACTTCTAGAACAGGCAAAAGAGGGAAGAGTTTTGGCTTACAAGTTTCAAGGAAAACGTTTTGACTGTGGAAGTGTAGATGGTTTTGTGGAGGCAACAAACTATTTTTATGCAAAGAGTAATAAATAATGCAATATAAGCACAACTTCAATCCAACTATCTCTGATGAAATTGTTTTTGCAGAGATTCTCAAAGAAAAAGAGCTGATTGGGTATTATGAACTTCCATTTATTGATACAAATCCTTTTAAAGAGTATGCCCATAGTGTAAAACAGAGTAATATCGTCGTAATTGGAATCGGTGGAAGTACACTCGGTACATATGCGATTTACAAGTTTTTAAAACACTCACGCAACTTAGAAAAAAAACTCTTCTTTTTAGAAACAACAGACCCCATAGATATCAAATCAAAGATAGAAGCAATAGATTTAGAAGATACTCTCTTTATTGTCATCTCTAAATCAGGTACAACCATAGAGACAGTCTCAATCTTCAAGTACATTAATTCTCTTGTAAAATGCGATAAAAACAACACTATAGTCGTCACAGAGAGTGATTCGAAACTACAAGCCTTTGCAAATGCCAATGAGATGGTGAGTTTTGAGATACCCAAAAATGTAGGTGGGCGTTTCTCTGTATTTTCAGCTGTTGGACTGCTGCCTCTTGCTATTGTAGGTATAGATATAGATGAGCTCTTATGTGGTGCTAAAAAAATACATGATGATTTTTTTGCAAAACGAGAGTTTTATACACGCATCTTGAAAAAGGCACGTTTTTTAGTAGAGTATAAGTACAGCTTTAACATTAACGTTGTCTTTTCATACTCTTCAAGACTCGAGGGATTTAATAAATGGTATATTCAGCTCTGGGGAGAGAGTTTAGGTAAAGTGGATATTAATGATACAAGGCAGGGACTTACCCCTATTGGTATCATAGGTCCAATTGATCAGCACTCTTTTTTACAACTTATAGTAGAAGGAAGACGTGACAAGACCGTTACAGTCATTAAAGTAGAGAACTTTGATAATGATTTGAAGATTCCAGACATTCAGCTTGAAGGCTTGGAAGACTTGGATTATCTCAATGGTATAGCTTTTTCTGATCTGATTAACAAACAGGCTGATGCAACTATTGAGTCTATCAATAACCTCAATGATATTCCCTGTGATGTCATTACAATAGATGGAGTATGTGAGAGTGCTATAGCTGCTTTAATGTATGAATATGAACTTCTCACATCCCTCTGTGCAAAGTTTATGTATATAGATGCATATAATCAGCCAGGTGTTGAAGCTGGAAAAATTATTTTAAACAAAAAACTTCAATAATCCGGCAAATTGTAACGCCATTTTTATAGTCTAATCGACTATAACATGCCCTACAAATTTACTCATATTATCTAAAATCTCTCCACCTTTTCGAAATCCGAGTCCACAGGCTTCATAGGCAAAGAAAACACCTGCTTGGTATTTTGCCCTTTGTTTATCGTTTGGAAACTCTACATATTGTTGGTAAACTTTGTTGTAATTATCATAAGGACCATCTGTCTGAGTGAGTATCTTTCCATCGGCATCTATGATTTTTGTATTTGCCCCTTCTCTACCAAAAAGGGATTTTTCAACCTGTTTTATTCCTTGAAAAGGTTCAAAAGATGTTTTTAGCAGGTATGGAGAGTCTGGAAAGAGTTTTGACAAGATCGCCAGCATTCCTTTTGATTGAAAAAGGAGGGTATAGGCTGGGTTTAAAATAATGGCTTTTTGATTCTCCATGATATGTGTCAGTGTTGTAGCAAGCTCTGGTTCATCCGTAGCGATATCCTCCCAAGGATAGAGCTTGAACCAGTACTCATAAGGGTTTTTCTCTTTATCATAGATGCCCTCATCATCAAAACCGACATTCTGTAAAAATTCAAATCCTGTAACAAATCCGGCATCACTTGCCATCTGCTGCAGCAGTTTGACTGTAGCTTCTTCTTCATCATTACCTGCAACAGAAGAAAAAAGTATCTTCCATCCACCATAGAGTTCATTAAACTTTTCTGTATCATCAAAAAGTGTAATGAGCCGTTTGAAATTATCAGAAATAGCTTCATAGACATTGTTAAATTGTTTTGCCTCATCCATCTCATTATGTTTTAATATTGCCCACTGTAGAAGTGCTGTTTCAAAGAGTGCTGTTGGTGTATCAGCATTGAATTCTATGAGTTTAATAGGCTCTCCATTAATGCCACCTGCAAAATCAAAACGTCCGTAAATATGCCAGTGAACATCATTTTCCCATGATTTTTTTATTATATCTATCAGATTAAAGGGAATGCCAAGTTCAAAAAAGAGATTGTTCTCTATGACATACTCAGCAGCTTCAACATACATGTCATATATCGTATTTGCAGCTTCGTAGTAGGCTTCTGCCTCATCTTGTGCGATGACTACAAGTTCATCACTTACATATTTACTGCCATCACTGTCTGTATGCCATGTAAAACCTATCTCATCAAGCGTTGTATCATCAATGGGTTTGACTTTAAGTGTTTGTATCATATATTAACCACCAAAAAAACCACCACTGCTTTTTTTATAAGAGGAGCTTTTTGAACTTCCAAAAAAACTTTTTTTAGAAGATGCACGAGCTGTTTTTTTCTTATATGCTGAAGCTGTGTAGGCACTTCGGGTGTTTCGAGAGAAGGCTTTGTTGTTCATAAGTGAGTTTGCTATCATATTTCCAAGCAGACTCCCCGCTGCAACGGCGAGGATGGTTCCTGCTAGTCCCATTCCTGCACTGCTGCTGTTTTCTTGAATGGTCTCACTTGTACCGTTTTGTACTTTTTCATACTCTTGTGCAGCGAGTGCTTTCATCTCTTCTTCATTCATAAAACGCTCACGAATATTGCCAAATTTATCACGTTCACGGATAATTGCACGAGTTGGACCTTCTGTAGGCATCTCTTCTACCACTTTATATTTTCCGTTTGGAAGTTGCTCAATGACCAAAAACTTGTTTTGTGCCTCTTGCTGTCTCTGCTCACATCCCGTGAGTGTACTCATCATCATGATACCGGCAGTGCCAAGAACGACACCGCTTGCAATCGAAGATATATGTTTCATTACTAATAACTACCTTGAAGTTTATTTTTTGGAAGAATTATAACTTTTTTTAGTTCATAATCGTAAAATGTAATCTCTTTTCTTCCATTATAAAGTATATCTCCATGATAGCTAAATCTATCTGTTTGTAAAACAGTGTTTTTTTGCATCAATAACAACTCGCCCACAGCAGCTCCAACAGGAGGAATTAGCGTAGATGCAGAAAGCAAGAAAAGTGTTCCAATAACGATTATGGCAAGTTTGTTACTGAGATACATAACAATGTAACCGGTAATGAGAGTAAAGAACAGGTAGATAATAAGGGATTGATGGTCTGCAAATAAAATATTGTAATAGACTTGAATATTATGTGCATCAATATAGTTCTCTTTTATTCCCAAAAAGAGAAAAAAATCACAAAAAAAGGTAAAAAACATTCCACTGAGTATCATCTGTATAACTTTGCTCATCGTAACCTCTTTATTTTCGTATTGTTTATTTTATAGAGTCTTGAAGCTCTTCCTTCAAAGAGTCCCTGTTTATCTTCTACTATTATATCAGCTTTTTGCTCACAAAAACTTCTCTCATAGTTTCTACCGCTCTCATTTGCTGATGTCGAATAACTCCACTCTAGTTTTCTTAACACTTCAGAGTCTAAAGAGTATGGCGCAATCCGAAAGGCTTGATTTTTTACTATAAAGGTGGTTTTTTTTGCTCGTCTGAGCATCTTTTTTCTACTTTTTGGTATGCGAATATTTGTTTTTTGCAATGTTTTAAAATTTTGAAATACTTTGATAAAGGGTTTGTTTGATTGACGTGATTTTATCTCACGCAGCTTGGCTGCATCTTGAGATAAAAAACCGACAGTTGTGTCGGTTTGCGCGAGGATGATACTCTTTTTTATACGAGAAAGTCTTGAAGTGCTGTTGCTTTGGACCATTTGTCATCTTTCATCTCATCAAGTGCCAAGATGAGTGCACGTGCAGCACTGAGTGTAGTAAAGTATGGGATGCTGCGTTTGAGTACCTCTTGACGAATGACAACCGCATCTTTTTTACTTGTATTGTTATCTGAAGTATTGATTGCCATTGCAATCTCATCATTTTTCATACTGTCTTCAATATTTGGACGACCCTCTGAAATTTTAAGCACTCTTTCACACTCTATACCTGCAGCTACGATTGCCTCTTGTGTTCCTTTTGTCGCAACGAGTTTGAATCCATGTTTAACAAGTCCTGCTGCGATCTCAGCAGCGTGCTGTTTATCAGAATCTACAAAAGAGAGGAAACATGTGCCACCCGTTGGAATCTTGTTACCGGCACTCAGTTGTGATTTTGCAAAAGATACACCGAAGTTTTTACTGATTCCCATAACTTCACCAGTTGATTTCATCTCAGGGCTGAGAACCAAGTCTGCACCATAGAGTTTATGGAAAGGAAATACTGCCTCTTTTACTGAAACATGCCCTTTAAGACGAGGACGAAGCAGACCGTTTGTCTCTTCAACGATATCATACTTGTCATAGTATGCAAGAGAGTCACGAAGATTCTCTCCCATCATAACACGTGTTGCCACTTTTGCCAAAGGCATACCTGTTGCTTTGCTTACAAACGGTACAGTACGGCTTGCACGAGGATTTACTTCTATAAGATAAATTTCACCCTCATAGATAGCATACTGAACATTCATAAGTCCTCGAACACCAAGACCAAGTGCGATCGTTTTAGTTTGGAGTTCTACTTTTTCTATCATCTCTTGGCTTAGATTTACCGGAGGCAGTGAACACGCAGAGTCACCTGAGTGAATTCCAGCCTCTTCGATATGCTGCATAACACTTCCGATGTAGACATCTTCTCCATCAGAGATACAATCCACATCAAGCTCAATGGCCTGGTCAAGGAACTTGTCAATTAGTACCGGTGCTTCATTACTTACAGAGATTGCAAGGTCCATATACTCTTTAAGCTCTGCCTCTGAGTAAACGATACGCATGCCACGTCCACCAAGAACAAATGAAGGACGAACAAGTACAGGATATCCGAGTTTTTCAGCGATTACGTACGACTCCTCTTTTGTACGAGCCAGACCATTTGCAGGTTGTTTGAGTCTATGACGGTTTACAAAGTCAGAGAACTGCTCTCTGTCTTCTGCAAGATCAATGACCGCTGATGGAGTTCCAGATATCTTTGCACCGATTTTTGTCAGACCATCTGCGAGTTTGAGTGGTGTTTGTCCACCAAAATGAACGATGATACCGTCTGGATTTTCCGCTTCGATTACCTCACGCACATGTTCAAAATCAATCGGCTCAAAATAAAGTACATCAGAAGTATCGTAGTCCGTTGAGACTGTTTCAGGGTTACAGTTGTACATAATAGTCTCTATACCCATCTCTTTAAGTGCAAATGCAGCATGAACACAACAGTAATCAAACTCGATTCCCTGACCGATTCTATTTGGTCCACCACCAAGGATGAGTACTTTTTTCTTGTCACTTTGACGTGGTGCAGTTTTAGGAAGTTTTGTAATGTTTGTTGTGGAATAAAGATACGGTGTAAGCGCTTCAAACTCTGCCGCACATGTATCTACTTCATTGTACTCTAGGCTGATTCCAAGTTTTTTTCTTGCTTCATAGACAAGCTCTTCACTGACACTCTCCCCCGAGTTTTTCTTGATAAGTTGTGCAATGCGTTTATCAGAGAATCCATCAACTTTTACTTCTCTCATCAAATCAGCATCAAAGAGGATTTTATCTGTGATTGTCTTCTCTTTTTCCATTAACTCTTGAAGCTGGTATAAAAACCATGGATCGATCTGGCATGTATCAAACATCTCTTTGATGCTCATACTACGTCTAAAACCTTCTGCAACATATAAAATTCTGTCTGCATTAGGGCGACGGATCTCATGACGAACAAACTCATCATCCGCATCGATTTCATCAAATCCACATAGACCTGTCTCTAAAGAACAGAGTGCTTTTTGAACAGACTCTTTAAAAGTACGACCGATTGCCATAACTTCACCGACTGACTTCATAGAAGTAGAGAGTGTGCTTACTGCTTCTGGGAATTTTTCAAATGTAAAACGCGGTACTTTTGTAACAATATAGTCAATGACAGGTTCAAATGCCGCAGGAGTACCTGTGATGTCGTTCGTAATCTCATCAAGTGTAAATCCAACTGCTAAAAGAGTTGCTACTTTTGCGATAGGGTATCCAGTTGCTTTAGATGCCAGTGCAGATGAACGAGATACACGAGGATTCATCTCGATAACAATCATACGTCCGGTTTTTGGATCTATCGAGAACTGAACGTTAGAGCCACCAGTATCGACACCAATCTCACGCAGGATTGCAAAAGATGCATCACGCATTCTTTGGTACTCTTTGTCTGTTAGTGTAAGAGCAGGTGCTACTGTGATACTATCACCTGTGTGAACACCCATAGGGTCAAAGTTTTCAATAGAACAGACGATGATACAGTTGTCCGCTTTATCACGGATAACTTCCATCTCATACTCTTTCCAACCAAGCATAGACTCCATTATCTCTATCTCATTGATAGGAGATGCACTGATACCTTCTGCTGCGAGTTTTTCAAACTCCTCCATATTGTAGGCTACTCCACTACCACCACCGGCAAGTGTAAAAGAAGCACGAGAAATTACCGGAAAACCAATCTCTTTTGCTACTTCTATAGCCTCTTCAACGCTGTATGCATTTTTACTCTTTGGCAGGTCCATACCGATTTTAATCATCGCTTCATTAAAAAGGTGTCTATCTTCCCCTTTTTTGATAGCTTGTGGGTCTGCACCTAGAAACTCTACACCCTCAAGCATTCCTTTTTCATACATGCTCATTGCAACATTAAGTGCAGTTTGTCCACCCATTGTAGGCAAGATGGCATCTACATTTTCATCTTTGATGATTTTTTCAATGATATCTTCTTTGATTGGTTCAATGTAGGTTCTGTCTGCAAATTCAGGGTCTGTCATAATCGTAGCAGGATTTGAGTTGATAAGAACAACACGGTATCCAAGCTCTTTTAGTGTCTTTACTGCTTGTGTTCCTGAGTAGTCAAATTCACATGCCTGACCGATTACAATCGGACCAGAACCTATAAGTAAAATAGTTTTAATGTCGGTGCGTTTTGGCATTTGTTACCTCTTAAATAATCTCTATAAAATTTAGAGATTATAGCTAAGAAGCACTTAATATTTGATGAGGATTAATACTCAAATGTGTAAATCAGAGAAAAAAGTCCTGAATAAATGTAGTTTTTATTGGTAAGTGGAGAGTTTTTTGCACTTTTTGGAATTATGTCATAACGAAGATTGATAAGTGCAGAAAGTTCTTTTGTAAAAGGGTATTTAATGTACGTCTGTGCTCCATATTCTAAACCATTACCAGGTGAGTAAGCAGGTCGGTCTGTTCTTACTTCTGTTGTTTTAACACCATAATAATAATCTATAAATTTTCTTGATTGATAGAGCAAAATAATACTTGGATAAAAAGTGAATTTTCCAGCTTCATATTTGTTGCCAATTTCCATTCTTGTGACCCATGAATTATAGGTCTTGAGCATATCAGCTAAGAGCATAATCTCAATATAGGTCGATTTTTGATAACTTGCAGAAAATGCCAAACCACCTTCCAAGGTTGACTTTCTCTCATCCATACCTTCTAAATAAGTAGAGTCGGATGCTTTATATCCAAGTGTACGAGGCTGGGCAGTAAGTGAAAACCCCCATGCATAATCTTCTTCTCTCTCACCTAGAAAATAGAGCCCAAAACGACTCCATCGTGCATAAACGATGCCATTGTCAAAGAAGATGACAGGTGATGGAAGAATCAAGTCATCTGCACCTTTATATGGTTCAGACTGGATGTAAGGACCAAATCCAAGAGTAAGTTTTTGCTTCTCATCTGCAAAAAGATGTGTGCTAAAAAAGAGTAAGAGAACTAAGAGAAATTTCATCGAACACTCCTGATAATATGAAAATAACTTGGCTCATTTGAGTTGTAATACTGTTCAATAATGGCATTTTGATAGCCTTGCGATTTTGAAATGGAGATAACACGTCCAACTTTAAGACCCTTAAAAAAGATATTGTCAAGTCCGGAAGTTGTCACTTCATCACCTACTTTTATATCAAACCATGCAGGTATAAAGTTTACGACAAGATTTTTATCATTGTTCCCGTGAGCAATGCCGGGTGCTTTGACATCACCGATGTAGACGGCATAGGTACTTTTTATATCTGAGTTGAGTAGTGCAAGAGCTTTTGCATCTTTTGGGATAACAATGCCGGCTACCATTTCTTTATAAATAAGGCCATAAATTTTTGAAGCATTGTAGTCGGGAATTTCAAGCCAAACTCGGTTGAGATTTCCAAACTTTTCATAAGAGATGGCACGTACAAGTTCCGTTCTTGGATCTGTAGCTAATGAAGAGTTGTTCTCTTTATACATATCATCGATTTCGGAAGCAAGTTGTTGCATAACAAGATGATTGTTCTCATATTTTTGGAGTTTTTCTTTTAAGTCTGTAATTTTTTGTACTTGGAAAAAGTGCTTGTTAATTGTGTTCTCAATACTCCGAGTAGTGTTGTGATATGAGATTTTAATACTGTTTAAAAAGGAGAGCAGGGGAGATTGTATTGTATTTGTATAGTAAAGAGCACCCATAAAGAGTGCTAGTAAGATAAGTAAGTATGTAAATAACTTCTTATTCATTCTCAAAAAGTTCTTGTAAGAGGTCTATCTCTTCAAGTGCACGACCAGTTCCGCGTGCAACAGCAAGCAGTGGCTCATCAGCTACAAAAACAGGAATTTTTACAATATCTGAGAGATATTTGTCAAGCTGGCGAATAAGTGCTCCACCACCTGTTAAGATAATACCGTGATTGACAATATCTCCTGCCAAGTCAGGTGGCATCTGCTCTAGCACATCACGAAGTGCTTCTGCGATCTCTTTGAGAGGCTCACGCATAGCATCTTTGGCATCATCTGAAGTCAGTTCTACTGAACTTAAAAGTCCTTCGACCTGATCACGTCCGTTGATAACCATAGAGAGTTCCTGGTCAAGACTCACAGCTGTACCGATGTTGATTTTAATCTCTTCTGCAACACGTTCACCGATAAGAAGATTGTATTTTTTTCTTACGTAGTTCACAATCCCTTGATCAATCTTATCACCCGCTGTACGGATTGACTTTGAAAGTACAAGTCCACCAAGAGAAACTACACCGATTTCTGTTGTACCGCCACCGATATCAACAACAAGATTTCCCTGTGGTTCGCGGATGTCTACACCAGCACCGATTGCTGCTGCCATTGGCTCTTCGATAAGAAATACCTCACGTGCACCGGCACTAAGAGCTGACTCCCGAACAGCTTTACGCTCAACTTGCGTGAGACCGTAAGGAACACAGATAATGATACGAGGAGAGATTAAAGAGCTTCTTCCATGTGCTTTTTCTATGAACTTTCGAATCATCTTCTCTGTCATATCAAAGTCAGCAATGACACCGTCACGCATAGGACGAATAGCTTTGATATTTCCTGGAGTTTTACCTACCATCTCTTTTGCTTCATGTCCGACAGCCAAAACTCTTGTCTGCCCGTATTTTTCTGTTTTTACTGCAACTACAGATGGTTCGTTGATTATAATACCGCGACCTTTGGCAATTACAATCGTATTTGCAGTACCAAGGTCAATTGACAAGTCGTTTGAAAAAAGTCCTACTATTTTGTTAAATATCATCTATCTCGCCTTATGCTGTTTTTTGTGTTGATTTTTTAATATATACCGGCTTTTCACCATCTT
Organism: Sulfurimonas indica; assembly: GCF_009192995.1. Lineage (GTDB taxonomy): Bacteria > Campylobacterota > Campylobacteria > Campylobacterales > Sulfurimonadaceae > Sulfurimonas > Sulfurimonas indica. The sequence goes on from NZ_SDID01000005.1 coordinate 25,684, forward strand.
CGATAACCTCTTTCGTAATAAGAAGCTCATATCCTGCATACTCTGGAAGTTCATACATGATCTCTATCATACTCTCTTCCATAATTGCACGAAGACCACGTGCTCCGGTTTTACGTTTGATTGCTTTTTGTGCAATGGCACGAAGTGCATCTTCTTCAAAGTTGAGCTCTACATCATCGATTGCAAAAAGTTTTTTGTACTGTTTTACAAGAGAGTTTTTAGGCTCTGTGAGGATGCGCACCATATCATCTTCTGTGATTTCATTGAGAGATGCGATGATTGGGAGACGACCGACAAGTTCAGGAATAAGTCCATAATGTACTAAATCATCAGGCTCTACCATATCAAAAGTAGGTTTTGCTTCATCTTTTGTCTTCTTCTCATGCCCAAAACCAAGAACATTTTCACCCTGTTTACGCTTGAGAATCTCTTCTAAACCATCAAATGCTCCGCCACAGATAAAGAGGATATTTGTTGTGTCAATTGCAGTGAACTCCTGGTTTGGATGCTTTCTTCCACCTTTTGGCGGGATATTTACAGATGAGCCTTCAATAATTTTAAGCAGTGCCTGTTGCACTCCCTCACCACTTACATCACGAGTGATAGAACGGTTTTCGCTCATACGTGAGACTTTGTCTATCTCATCGAGAAAGATGATCCCTTTTTGTGCACGCTCTACATCACCGTCTGCTGCCTGGATGAGTTTTGTCAAGATATTTTCAACATCTTCACCAACGTATCCGGCTTCTGTCAGACTTGTCGCATCAGCAATGGCAATAGGAACATTCAGCACTCGTGCAATCGTCTGTGCCATCAATGTTTTACCAGATCCTGTCGGACCAATGAGAAGAACATTTGATTTTGCAATCTCTGTATCATCGTCAACTGCATTATGCATTTTAAAGATTCTTTTGTAATGGTTATAAACAGCTACACTGATAAGTTTTCTAGCTCTCTCTTGACCAATGACATAATCTCCTAAAAATTTGTCAAGTTCTTTAGGCGTCATCAGTTTTTCTACATGTTCCGTGAGTTTAGCATTATTTTGGCTTGCTAGCTCTTTTTCATCACCAAACATGATTTTATAAGCAGAGAAAACACAATTTTTACAGATGTAAACACCATTTCCAGCGATGAGTGGATTCTCTTCACTCTCGCTTGCATCACAAAAACTACAATGTCTGTGTATCATTTTTCTAACCCTTTTCTCTCAAATGGAATTCCGCGTTTTGTTTTAATAACGAAATTACATAAATCAATCACATAGTGATTTTTCGTATTTTCCAGTAGCTCACTTGCTGTATCTTTGAGCGGTTTTCCAGACTCAAAAAGCTCACGGTAAGCAGATTTGAGCGCGTTGATGTCTTCTCTTTCAATATTACGGCGAAGTCCCGTGAGGTTCAGTCCACGAAGCGTTGCACGGTTACCTTCAGCCATACAAAATGGAGGAATGTCTTGCGCGAGTGCTGAAGCACCGCCAACCATCGCATAATCTCCAATGTGCACAAACTGATGTACCGGTGTCATTCCACCGATAACAACATAGTCACCAAGTTCTACATGACCGGCTAAGGTTGCGGCATTCGCCAAAATACAGTGGTTACCAATAATAACATCATGTCCCAAGTGCACATAACCCATAAAAAGATTATGATTTCCGATGATAGTTTTTCCACCACCGCCTTTTGTTCCGGGATTAAAGAGTGTAAACTCCCGGATAGTATTGTCATCACCGATAATAAGTTCTACATCTTCACCGTTGTATTTCAAATCTTGAGGGATGGAACCAATGACTGCGTGAGAGAAGATACGGTTGTTCTTTCCAATCGTTGTCTTTCCATAGATACATGTGTTTTGCGCAATCGTTGTACCATCACCAATCGTCGCATCTTTAGAGATAAAACAAAAGGGAGCTATTTCAACATTTTCTCCAATGACTGCACCATCTTCAATAATGGCTAATTCAGATATCTTACGACTCGGCATTTAGTGCCTCCCTGCATTGAACTTTAGTTCTGATACTCAAAACTTTGCCTATTTGTCCACTATCATAGCTTTAAGTTCAGCTTCACTTGTTAATTTTCCATCAACATAAGCTTCCCCTTTAAGCAGCCAGATAGCACCTTTGTTCTTAATAACAGAAATCTTGTACTCAAGTTTGTCACCTGGTTTTACAGGAGAACGAAACTTAGCCTTGTCAATGCTCATAAAATAAACAACTTTGTTTTGAATCTCTTCTTCTGTAACATCGTCCATGCTTTTAAAAGCAAGGATTCCACCGGCTTGTGCCATACCTTCAAGTATCATAACACCCGGGTAGATTGGGTGACCTGGGAAGTGCCCTTCAAAAACAGGCTCAGAGATTGAGACGTTTTTATAAGCGATGATAGACTCTTTTGGGTTGAGTTCTGTAACGCGGTCTACGAGTAAGAAAGGGTAACGGTGCGGAAGAATTTTTTGTATGTCCATAACATCCATAAGCATATTGAAAAACCTTATAATAATAATTTTGGATATTTTAGCAAAATTTTTATTATAAAACGATTAGCTTTTCTCTAGTGTCTTCGTAGGTTTTTGTATCGAGTGTAAGTGTGAGCTTGGTATTAGGAATTTTTGAAACAACGATAATTGGGCTTAGATCATAAGCAAATCCGGAGATTTTTTCTCTTAAGTCTAACTCTTCATCTATACTTGGAGGATTATAGATAAGCTCTTTTATATCTTTGTAAGAAGTTGAAAAAAAGTCATTACAAAACGCAAGTGTGATAAATTTTACCTCTTGGCGGTTCATATAATGCACATTGTCTATGGCAAATTCTATACGCCCTTGCGCACGTTTCCTTGGCAGTGTCGAGTAGGAGAGAGCATAGGCATCAATGAGCTCTTTTTTCCCAGAAATCAGCTTACAAAAAAACTGTCGGTAGTTTAAGAACTTTTGTCTGATGATTTTGTACTCTTTTTTCTCATCTTCAAGTTTGTTGCGTGAGCTGTAAAGTGCGAGTCTCTCTTCAATGGAAGCGGGCATAATCTGTCCTGAAATTGGTGAGAACATCTCATCCATCAGTTTGTCCTGCTGTTCACGCTGCATGGTAAGCCCATAGATACAGCCACAATAATCTTGGCGATAAAGTTGTTCTTCTTTTGTCACTCTGCTTTGGTCTTGTGTCCCGCCACCGCTTCGATAGTCTACGGCAATAAACTCAACACCATGTTTTGCATGAAAATCATCACCGACACGTTTGAGCTGCTCTTGGGACTTTAAAGGAGAAACCAAAAGTGTTGTAGTGATTTTATCTTCACCAAGTTCAAGGGCTTTTTGTGCGCTTGTTAAAAAACGCTTGTCAAAACAGACTTCACAGCGTGCACCTTTTTCAGGCTCTTGTTCAAGACCTCGTACAGCATTGAGCCATGACTCATAATCATATTCGCCTTCAATCAGTTCAATACCAAGTTTTTTACAACTTCTCTCAACATCCAAAAGTCGGAGTTTATACTCGGAATAGGGATGGATGTTGGGGTCATAAAAAAAGCCCGTGAGCTTTTCATCAGGAAAATCCTCTTTGAGCTTCTCTAGAAAAAAATGTGAATCAACACTGCAACAGATATGGACTAAAATAAGATGTCCTTACGCTTTTGTTTCGTGAATCTCGATAGTTTTGATGTCATCTTGTCCCTCAATTGAATCAAGTACCGCAAAACTCTCTGTATCATCTTCTTCGATTCCGCCAAAAACAGTGTGAACACCGTCAAGGTGAGGACATGGAACAAAACAGATAAAGAACTGGCTTCCACCAGTGTTAGGACCTGCGTGAGCCATTGAAAGTGTACCTTTTACGTGTCTGTGTGTGTTTTTATCCGTCTCACATGCGATCGCCCAATCCGGACCACCAGTACCAGTTCCATGCGGACAACCACCTTGAGCCATAAAGCCCGGGATTACGCGATGAAAGTTAAGGTTGTCATAAAAACCGCTTTGTGCCAGGTGAGCAAAGTTTGCTACCGTGTTTGGTGTTTCTTCTGGATAGAGCTTGATCCAGATATCACCCTTGTTTGTTACGATTTTTGCATATTGGAGTTTTGCCAACTCATCTTCGCTTAAATTATACTCTTTTAATTGTGTGCTTCTTCCAAACATTTTTTGAAACCTTTTATTTTTTAAATTTGTGAAATTATAGTTAAATTTTTTAAATCTTAGTATAATCACCCTATGAAAACGCACTCACTCTTTGGAAATATGACGATAAAAAAAGCCAATATCTTAACGATTATTGTTATATTTATTTTTAGTCTGATTTTTGTCTCTTTGCTTGTCAATGAGATGTATAAAGATTATGAATTGGCACTACACCAGAGTGTCATGATGCAGGTTGATGGAAAAGTAAATACCGAGCTTATAAAAGAAAATAAACAAAAGCTCAAAACTCTTCTCATAAAAACAGTTCTTGCCATCGTAACACTCTCTTTTATCATCTTTGCCATAGCTCTTGGGTTTTACAAAATTTTAAATATGATTTTACAGAGTGATATAGAGAAGTTTTTAGAGTTCTTTGAAAAAGCTGCTCATGAAGAGAAACTGATAGACCCCAAAGAGATATTTTTTCAAGATTTTAAATATATGGTTACGTATGCAAATGAGATGGTAAGAACGATAGCCGAGCAAAAGCATTCCCTGCGTGAGCTTAATCTACACCTAGAAGATAGAGTAAAAGAAAAAACTCGTTCTTTAGAAATCATTAACGAGAATTTAGGAAAAGAAAAACAGTTTTCAGAAGAGATTTTAAAAGCACAAAAAGAGTTTTTACGTTACACAGTTCATGAAACAAACACGCCTCTAAGTGTAATCTTGACAAATATTGAGCTCCATACGATGAAGCATGGTAGAGATAAACATCTCTCAAAGATAGAAGCTGCTGTAAAGAATATATTTAGTATTTATGATGATTTGAGCTATCTTGTTAAAAAAGATCAGCTTGAGTATCCAAAAAGCGTAATAAATTTAGAAAAATACATACAGAGTCGAATAGAGTTCTTTAGTGAGGTTGCAGAACAATCTTTGCTACATTTTGATTATACAACAAAGGTTTTGGATGCGCATATCTATTTTAATGAAACCAAACTACAAAGAGTAGTGGACAATACGCTTACAAATGCGATTAAATATACATTGCCAAAAGAGACGATTTTTGTAACACTTAAACGTGTCGGTTCAAATGTGGAGTTTGCGGTCGGTAGTAAATCAAAAGCCATTGAAAATCAAGAGAAGATATTTGAACCTTTTTATAGAGAGGGAAATGTTATCAAAGAGCGAGATGGTTTTGGACTTGGGCTCAAGTTGGTGCAAAAAATATGTGAAGAAGAAGATATAGATATACTTTTAGACTCCAATGAAGAGAGAACAACATTTGCATACAGATTTAAAATGATGGGTGAATAATGAAGATACTTTTACTAGAAGATGAGGTTATGCTCAATGAATCGATCAGAGAATATCTAGAATCTGATGGTCATATTGTAGATGCATTTTTTGACGGTATGCAGGCTTTTGATGTGATACAAAAAAATGCCTATGATTTGCTTGTCTTAGATATCAATGTACCTGGGATTGATGGGCTGAGTGTATTAGAGAAGATTCACACGCTTAAAATTCATATACCGACAATTTATATCAGTGCATTAGTAGATATTGAAGATATCTCACGTGCCTATGATTTAGGCTGTAATGATTACCTGAAAAAACCTTTTCATCTAAAAGAGCTCTCTTTAAAGATAGATAGAATAAAACTTGCAGATGACACACCACAACTGCATTTGCGTCTTTCAAAAAATTATTCATATGACCAAGAGCACAACAGACTACTTTTTAAGCAAGAGCCACAGACTTTGACAAAACGTCAATCACAAATCATAGATATTTTGGCTCGAAATAGAGGCATGGTTGTCAACTTTGAACAATTCAGTGAATATGTTTGGGATGATTATCTTGTTGATAATGCCACAATTCGTGCAGAGGTCAACCGGCTCAAAAAAATCCTTCATGAAGATATCATAGTTAATGTACGTGGTATGGGATATATGATAGAGAAATACTCGTAAAGTTGTTGCAACTCTGCACAACTGCTGTATAAAAGATATGATTTATCATCGAAAATAGTCAATTGCTATATTCATGCTATATTTATATCTTATTATTGCTCCATCACTATAAGGAGTTTATAAATGAGAAAGATAGCATTTAGTGTAGTGTCATTAATGGCAGTGACAGCTTTAAGTGCAGGTACCGATGGTGTAAACACCAAGTTGCAACATGGGAAAGATGCAGCAAAAGTATCTGCAAGTTCAGAGTCTGTAGATGATTTGAGTTCAATGTTTAGTGAAGGTACAGTTAGTGGACAAATCCGTATGTTCTATGTTGATAGAAAATATCAAGGTAGTTTGGGAGTTAATACTCATAGAGCTACAACAGCGCTTGGGGGACATTTGAAATTTGAAACTGCTAAATTCAATGGTTTTAATATGGCAGCTGCTTTTTATACAACACAAGATACAGGATTAAATCCATATGATGTACAAGATCCATCACTGTTAGGTACAGGACTTGAATCATATTCTATTTTAGGAGAAGGTTATATAGGGTACAGTTTTGCGGATTTAGGTTATAAAACAGATGCAAAACTTGGGTACCAACGTTATGATGTACCTATGATGGGTTCTGATGATGCACGTATGCTTCCAAATACATTTAGAGCATATAAACTTGTAAGTCATGATATAACAAATACAACATTACAAATTGCACATGTTGATAGAATTGCTTATGGTACATTTAGAAACGTATATAGTTTTACAGGAACAAATGCAGCAAAAGCTATGTTGGCTACAACATCAGGTTATCCAGCAAATGGAGAAATAGAAGCTGGAAAATACTATAATTTAGGAATGGCTACAGTTGGTAAAAAAACCGATGGGGTAACAAATGTTCTTGTTAAATATACTACAAAACATTTTCATGTAAAGGTATCTAATGATTATGCATGGGATATGTATAATACACTTTATGCAGATGCTGGAACTTCATGGGATTGTTTATTAAATAGTGATATTCATCCATTTTTACAGGCACAAATAATTAAACAAAATAGTGTTGGTGCTAAATATATGAAAAATTTAGCAGAGAGTGATAATGGGGAGATAGATTCTCTATATTGGGCTGCTAAGTTTGGAGCAAAATATGCAGGATTTGCTGCTTATATAGCCTATTCACAAACAAGTGAGAATAGTGATACAGATATAGTAAATAATCAATATAAAAATGCAATCATTTCTCAATTTGGTGGTATGCCAGCATATACACAAGGTATGGTGACACGTCATCAATTTTTAGCGGGAACAAAAGCAACAAAAGTTGCTGCAGTTTACTCATTTAAAAATCTTGGTGTAAATCTTTCAGCAGCAGCATATTATACATCATTTGATATGGATAAAAATAGTGGTTATGGTATAGCTAGAACAGCGACTGAACCAGGTTTTGATATCAAGTACTATCCTAAAGCACTAAAAAACAAACTGCAGCTTCGTTTTCGTGGAAACTTTCCTAGAAAGTTTTATGAAAGTACAAGCGGAGATTTAGGCTGGAATGAGTACAGATTTATCGCAAATTATAACTTCTAAAAGGAGAAGAAAATGGAAAAAGATATTGTTGAAAAAATTAAGGCCAATCCTGATTATCAGGAGTTGGTTTCTAAAAGAACAAGTTTTTCTATAAAACTTACAATTGCAATGCTGGTAGTTTATTTTGCATTCATATTAACTATCGCATTTAACCCGTCTGCATTGGCTGTTCCACTCTCTGAGGGTTCGGTTACTACTATTGGTATTCCAATTGGTATGGCTGTTATAGCATTTGCTTTTATTTTAACAGGCATCTATACAAAAAGAGCAAACGGTGAGTTTGACGACTTGGCAAACAAAATTAAAGAATCGATAAAGGATAATTAGATGTTTAACAGAGTATTTTTATTTTTAATACTGGGTTCTATTGCTGTTTTTGCATCTGGAACGATCGAAGGTGAGATACAAAAACAAGCGCTTAACATTCCTGCAATTGTAATGTTCATTATCTTTGTAGGGGCGACTTTAGGTATTACATACTGGGCAGCAAAACGTACAAAGAGTGCTAAGGACTTCTACACAGCAGGTGGAGGAATTACAGGTTTTCAAAATGGTATGGCAATCGCGGGTGACTATATGTCTGCGGCGTCATTCTTGGGTATTTCCGGACTTGTATATTTAAAAGGATATGATGGGCTTATCTACTCTATTGGTTTCTTGGTTGGTTGGCCAATTATTCTTTTCATTATCGCTGAGCCTTTAAGAAATTTAGGAAAATATACGTTTGCTGATGTTGCTTCATATCGACTGCGTCAAACGCCTATTCGTACTTTAGCGGCATCTGGTTCTATTGCTACTGTAATTTTATATCTTATCGCACAGATGGTTGGGTCTGGTAAACTTATTCAACTTCTCTTTGGTCTACAGTATGAAGTAGCGGTCATCTTAGTTGGTGTGTTGATGATTTTATATGTAACATTTGGTGGTATGCTAGCTACTACATGGGTACAGATTATCAAGGCGTTTTTACTCCTTTCAGGTGCGACATTTATGGCGATAGCTGTTATGGCACATTATGACTTTAGTTTTGGTTCACTCTTTGCTCACGCAACAGAACTTAAAGGTGTAGAGATCATGAATCCTGGTGGATTGGTAAGTGATCCGGTTTCAGCTATTTCACTGGCAGTTGCACTGATGTTTGGTACAGCTGGTCTGCCACATATTTTGATGAGATTTTTTACTGTAAGTGATGCAAAAGAGGCTCGTAAATCAGTATTTTTTGCAACTGGATTTATCGGGTATTTTTATATTTTGACATTTATCATCGGTTTTGGTGCTATCGTTATGGTTTATAAAAATCCACACTATTTAGATCTTGCAAAGCAAGCAGTTAGTGGAGGTTTTCCAATCTTAGGTGGAAACAATATGGCAGCGATTCACCTCTCTCACGCAGTTGGTGGTGACTTCTTCTTAGGATTTATTTCAGCAGTTGCATTTGCTACAATTTTAGCAGTTGTATCTGGTCTGACACTTGCAGGTGCTTCTGCAATCAGTCATGACCTTTATGCTTCAGTATTTAAAAAAGGTCAAGTTGATGGTCTTAAAGAGATGCGAGTAAGTAAAATAGCTACAGTTGGTCTTGGAATCGTTGCTATCATTATGGGTATTGCATTTGAGAAACAAAATATTGCTTTCGTTGTTGGTCTTGCTTTTGCTATTGCAGCATCTGCAAACTTCCCAGTACTGCTTCTTTCAATGTACTGGAAAAAACTTACAACGCGTGGTGCTGTAATTGGTGGAAGTCTTGGACTTGCAACAGCTGTTATCCTTGTTATATTAGGTCCTATTGTATGGGTTCAAATCTTAGGAAATGCAGAAGCAATTTTCCCATATAAATATCCGGCACTTTTCTCTGTAACGGTATCATTTATAGCGATTTACTTCTTGAGTATTACAGATAACTCTGAGAATGCAAAAGAGGAGAGAGAAAAATTTGAGGCACAATACATTAGAAGTCAAACAGGTATTGGTGCTGAGGGTGCAAGTGAGCATTAAGAACTTATAAAAAGATGGAGTAGGAAATGAGTATTTTAGACCAAAGAGAGCTGATAGCTTCTATTCATCCATTTGGGCAGTTAAGCTCACGTGAGCTTGATGCTTTGATGAAGAAGATAGATATTGCTTACTATACAAAAGATACTCTTTTGATCTCCAAAGATATTGAATCGATTGCCTTTTATATTGTTATAAAAGGTACGGTTCATGAATACATCGATGAACAGCTGCATAATGTCTATTCCCATGGTGATAGTTTTGATGCAGATGCTCTTATCTACGGTAAAACTGAAAGTAGATTTGTTGTTGATGAAGATTTGATTTGTTATGAGATTAAGAAAGAAGATTTTCTTGATTTGATGCAGAACAAAAAGATTCAAAGTTATTTTCTACAAGACTTCATCTCACGTCATAAACATCTCAAAGAGTTTGATAGTCAGAGTGACTTAACACCGTTTCTTATGGCAAAGGTTTCAGAAATTTTTCTTCATAAAGCCTGCATTGTAGATGCTGATGTCTCTATATATGAAGCCCTGCAAGAACAAACAAAACTGCAAGCAAAAGTTATAATTGTCCAAGAAGAAGACGAGTACTACATAGTAACAGATACAGATCTGCGTGAGAAAGTTCTTCTTGAGAGTTTGTCTACGGACGAGAAAATCATAAAAATTGCAAGCAATAAAATCATCACGATTGAGAGTAGTGACTTTTTATTTAATGCACTTTTGATTATGACACACAAAGGGATCAAACGTCTTGTTGTGACAGAAGATGAAAAAATCATAGGTGTTTTAGAACAACTTGACCTGCTTAGCTACTTTGCAAGTCATTCTCATCTAGTAGCTGTACAAATCCAAAAAGCAAAATCCATAGATGAGTTGAAATCTGTTAGTGAGGATATCAAAAATCTTATAGTGATGCTCCGTGCAAAAGGTGTTAAAGTTCGCTACATAACAAAACTTGTCTCAGCACTCAATGAAAAGATATATAAAAAAGTCTTTGAGATGAGTGTATCAAAAGAGTTGCTAGAGAAATGTTCATTGATAGTTATGGGAAGTGAAGGCAGGGCAGAACAAACCATAAAAACTGACCAAGACAATGCACTTGTTATTGATGATAATGTGAATGAAGAGCTTTTTGTTGCACCGATGGAACAGTTAAATGCTTATCTTTTAGAGTTAGGCTTTCCGACGTGTAAGGGTAATGTCATGGTTAGCAATCCGTTTTGGAGAAAAAGCCTTCATGATTTTAAAGGCCAGATTGAAGAGTGGTCTAACTCTTTGGACGAAAAAGAGCTGCAAAACCTGAGCATTTTCTTAGATGCAAAATCAGTTGCCGGAGATGAAACGTATCTGCAAACATTACGAAATTATCTTTATGAGAATTTTTCTCAGCGTGAGGATGTATTGGCCCATTTAGCAAAGGCCGTTTTAAACTTTGAGACACCGCTTTCACTCTTTAGTGGTTTTGTTTTAGAAAAAGAGCATAACAATAAACTTGATCTAAAAAAAGGAGGTCTTTTTGCCATAGTTCATGGTGTAAGAGTGCTTGCATTACAGTATGAAATAGATGAGACAAATACAGTAGAGCGTATCAAAGCACTCAACAACAAAGGCATTATAGATAAAAATTTTGCAGAAGAGTTGATTGAGAGCTTTGATACGATATCTTCCATACGTCTTATTACTCTTTTAGAGGCAAAAGAGTTGGAAGAAGAGAACTACATCAACCCGAAAAATCTCTCAAAAAATCAAAGAGATCTGCTCAAAGACAGTTTTAAAGTGGTCAATAAGTTTAAAAAGTTTATGAACTTTCATTTTCATCTCAATATGGTTGTCTAATGTTTAAAAAGCTTTTTTCAAACTTTGTAAAAAAACGAAACCTTGCAAAACTAAAAGATGAGCGATTTCGATTTTTATTTGAGGAGGACACAAGTGGAGAGTATGTTGTCTTTGATACAGAAACAACAGGACTGGATCCAAAAAAAGATGAGATACTCTCAATAGGGGCTGTAAAGATTAAGGATAATAAGATTTTAACGTCACAGACTTTTGAAATTTATCTCAAAAATTCAGCAGAGATAAGTTCTAAGAGTATCGAGATACATCATATAAGGCCATGTGATTTAGAAAATGCAATTAATGCGAAGGAGGGAATTGAAAAATTTTTACACTTTATAGGTTCACGAACATTGGTAGGGTACTATTTAGAGTTTGATGTAGCGATGGTAAACAAATATATAAAAGAGAGTTTGGGCATACAATTACCAAATGAGATTATAGAAGTTTCTGAAATTTACTTTGATAAAATGATGCCACTAATTCCTCAAGGAAATATTGATTTACGATTCGATACAATCTTAAAAAAATGTGGGATTCCAAACATAGGAGCACATAATGCTGTTAATGATGCAATAATGACAGCAATGATATATCTGAAATTAACACAGGAGAGATAGTAATGTCAAAACCGGTATATAAACCAAACAAAGAGTTTGCAAAAAATGCAAGAATAAAAAATATGTGTGAGTATAATGACCTTCAAGAGTGGGCTTCAGAGGACTATGAAGGTTTTTGGGGACACTATGCTAATGAAAAATTAGATTGGATTGAGCCATTTACAAATGTAATGGATGAGTCTAATTTCCCGTTTGTAAAATGGTTTGAAGGTGGAAAACTCAATGTTGCTGCGCAGTGTATCGACCGTCATTTAGATACGCGTAAAAATAAAGCAGCGATTATCTTTGAGGGTGACAGAGGTGATAAGCAAATCATTACATATTTAGAGCTTTACTACAATGTAAACAGATTTGCAAACCTTTTAAAGAAAAAATTTGGTGTAAAAAAAGGTGACAGAGTTGTTATCTATATGCCGATGATTCCTGAAGCTGCGTATGCAATGCTTGCGTGTGCAAGAATCGGTGCTATCCACTCTATCGTATTTGGTGGATTCTCAGCGGAGGCACTTCGTGATAGAATCGAAGATGCGGAGGCAAAAGTAGTTCTTACGGCAGATGGTGCATATAGAAAAGACAAACCATATATGCTAAAACCTGTTGTTGATACTGCACTAGAAGGTGATACAACGGTTGAAAAAGTACTTGTTGTTGAGAGAAACGGTGAAGATATTGAGTGGGTTGCAGGACGTGACTACTCTTATAATGAACTCATTGAGACTCAGGATGTTCATTGTGAGTCAGAAGTGATGGATAGTGAAGATCCACTTTTCTTACTCTATACATCAGGTTCAACAGGGAAACCAAAAGGTGTTCAGCATAACTCTGCAGGATATATCCTTTGGGCACAGATGACTATGGAGTGGGTATTTGATGTAAAAGAGAATGACACTTACTGGTGTACAGCTGATATTGGTTGGATTACGGGACATACATACATCGTTTATGGTCCACTTGCAATGGGTGCTACAACGGTAATGTTTGAAGGGGTTCCAACATACCCAGATGCCGGACGTCCTTGGAAAATGGTTGAAGAGTATAAGATCAATCAGTTCTATACAGCGCCTACTGCCATCAGAGTTCTGCATAAAATGGGTGAAGATGAGCCGAAGAAGTATGACCTTAGCAGCTTGAAAGTCCTTGGAACTGTTGGTGAGCCGATCGATCCACCGGCATGGAAATGGTACTATGAGGAAGTTGGTGCAAGTAAATGTGCTATCGTTGATACATATTGGCAGACTGAAACTGGCGGGCATATAGTATCACCACTGCCAGGTGCTACTCCAATTAAACCTGCATGTGCAACATTCCCACTTCCGGGAATTATGGCTGAGATCTTGGACCCTGCAACAGGTGAGAGAGTAGAAGCAGGTGAGACTGGTTATATGTGTGTAACACGTCCTTGGCCATCAATGATTCGTGGTGTTTGGGGCGACGCGGAGCGTTTTGTAAAATCATACTTCGGTGATGTGAAAAAAGATGGCAAACCGGTTTACTTTACAGGTGACGGCGCTGTTTATGATGAAGATGGTTACATCACAATCACGGGACGTACAGATGATGTTATCAATGTAAGTGGACATAGAATGGGTACTGCTGAAATTGAAGCGGCCATCAAAAAACATCCAAATGTAGCTGAGGTTGCCGTAGTTGGTAAACCACATGATATCAAAGGTGAGGGTATTTTTGCTTACATCGTTTTAAAATCTGATGATGGTATAGCTGATGAGGTAGAAGAGGTAAAAGCTATCAACAATGTTATCAAAAAAGAGATAGGAAATATTGCACTTTGTGATGATATTGTATTTGCTCCGGGACTTCCAAAAACACGTTCAGGAAAAATTATGCGTCGTATCTTGCGTTCAATTGCAAAAGGTGAGGCAATCACGCAAGACATCTCAACACTTGAGGACCCATCAGTAGTTGAGAAAATCGAAAATATGGTTAAGTCAAAATAAGGCTTAACCAAAACAAAAATGCTATAATTCCATAAATAAACAACAAAGAGTATTTATGGAATTATGTGTAGCCCTTGACCTCCCAACACAAGAAGAGAATCTCGCTTTAATCGAAAAAATCAAAAACTATAATGTTTGGCTAAAAGTCGGACTTCGTTCTTACATTCGTGACGGTGAAGCGTTTTTAAAAGCCATCAAAGCAATCAATCCTGATTTTAAAATCTTTTTAGACCTCAAACTTTATGATATCCCAAATACTATGGCTGATGCTGCAGAGTCGATAATGGGACTCGGTGTTGATATGTTCAATGTTCATGCAAGTGCAGGGCGTCGTGCTATGAGTACGGTCATGCAGCGACTGCAGAAGTATGAAAACCGTCCTATCGTTTTAGCGGTAACGGCACTTACTTCATTTAGCGAAGATGAGTTTCGTGCTGTCTATGAAAAGGACATTGCAAGTAAAGCAGATCAGTTTGCAAAAGATGCACAAGAGAGTGGACTTGACGGTGTTGTTTGTTCTGCTTTTGAATCACTCTCAATCAAAAACATCACAGATGAGCGTTTTATGACACTCACTCCAGGAATTCGTCCTTTTGGTGAAGATGCAGGGGATCAAAAACGTGTTGCTGATGTTGCATTTGCAAAAGAGCAGAGAGTTGATTTTATCGTAGTTGGGCGTCCAATCTATCAGGCTCATAATCCTGCAGAAGTAGTAGAGAAAATACTCCAAGAACTTTAAGCGATATATCAGAATTATATCAATATAATTCTGACCTGCAAATGGAGAAGTGGGTGAGTGGCTGAAACCACATCCCTGCTAAGGATGCGTATGGGTAACTGTACCGAGGGTTCGAATCCCTCCTTCTCCACCAGACATAAAATTTCTCCCTTTAGATATATTATAAAAAGCAGATATTTGCCGACATAGCTCAGTTGGCTAGAGCAGCTGATTTGTAATCAGCAGGCCCGGGGTTCAAATCCTCGTGTCGGCACCACTTCTACAAGAAACTTTTCGTACCACTTTTATCATACAGATCTTTATAGCGAAAGGTGATAAGGTTTTGCATAATCGCAAACAAAATCATAAAGTTTAAAAAACTACTTCCTCCATAGCTAAACATCGGTAGAGGGACTCCTACAACGGGTGCGTAGCCTATGGTCATTGAGATATTGACTCCCATATATATGAAAATCATAAAAGAGATAGATACCGTTACTACCTTGATGTAGTAGTCTTTGTTAAAGACTGCAAGACTTAAAAGATGTAAGATAAGCATCACATAGATAAGAATCAGCCCAAGTGCCCCTAAAAATCCTGTACGCTCAACTACAAAGGCAAAGATAAAGTCACTTGTCGCAATTGGAAGGAATTTCATTTGTGTCTGCGTGGCATTTTCTTTGTCTTTTCCAGTCCATCCTCCTGAGCCGATAGCGATGATGGATTGCTGAACGTGGTAAGAGGGTTTTTCACTTAAAAAGTCTTTGATACGTGTCTTTTGATAATCATGTAGGCCGTATTTGTAAACAAGTGGAGAGATGAGCAAAATGGAAGCGACAATAGTTGCTACTATTTTCCAGTAGATGCCGACAAAAAACAAAACACCGTAACCGATAAGTAAGAGTACAAGAGCAGTTCCCAAATCAGGCTCTTTTGCGATGAGAATAAAAGGCAGTAAAATATAAAAACTGATCTTTAAAAAGTCTTTGATCCTATAGCCGCCAATTGGTGGAGGATTTTTGTTGATGAGGTATGCCAGCATCAAGATAAGTGCCGGTTTTACGAACTCTGAAGGCTGAATCGTTGCATTGATAAAAGGGATGTCTATCCAGCGCTGTGCTCCAAGACGTGAGTGTCCAAAAAACTCAACTGCCAAAAGTAGCAGGATGTTTCCCCAGTAGATAAAAGGAATAAGCCAGCTCATACGTCGAATAGGGAGAAAAAACACGGCTATAAAGGCTAAAAACGCTACACCGACATAGGCTATCTGTTTCTCTGCCAGAGCAGGGACCGCTTCTCCTATGAGCCAATTGGACATAATGATGAGAGGAATGATAAGAATGATGGAAAGAAAGTCAAATTGTGATAAAATACTCTTATCAAATCTCCACAAGTTTGTAACTCCAAAATAAAATTACATGATTGTATCATAAAGGGAATAACAGTGAGAAACACACAAGAGTACAGATGTGATGTGCCGCAGCGTTTAGACACATTTTTAGCTCAAGAAATAGGCCAAACTCGCTCACAGGTAGCACAGCTTATCAAGCAAGAAGCGGTTTATATTGATGGGAAAAAAGTTTCTCGTCCCGGTATTAAACTCAAAAGCGGACAAAATATAAAAGTAGAGTTTCCAGAAGTTACAGAGTCTCAGCCGCAAGAGGTTGATTTTCTCAAAGAGGTTGCTTGGGCAACAGATGTAGAGATTTTATATGAAGATGAGGATGTGTTGGTCATTAATAAACCAAGTGGTGTGACAGTCCACCCAGCACCAAGTGTAAAAGAGCCGACTTTGGTTGACTGGCTAAAGCACAAAGGCATCAGACTCTCTACAATCAGTGGAGAAGAACGTCACGGTATTGTGCACCGTCTCGATAAGGGAACAAGTGGTGCAATGGTCGTGGCAAAGAACAATGAAGCACATGAATTTCTCTCCAAACAGCTCCAAGATAAGAGCATGGGACGATATTATTTAGCTCTTGTTACCCCTCCTTTAAAAGATGATGTTACAATAATAGAATCAAACATAGGAAGAAGTCCTCATAACCGTCTCAAGATGGCTTGCGGACTCGAACACGGTAAATATGCCAAGACTATGTTTAAACATTTGGCTTTAAGCGATGATGAAAAGACAGAGCTTCTTGCATGTAAACTCTTTACAGGAAGAACGCATCAGATACGTGTACATTTGGAGAGTTTGAACCGTCATATTTTGGGAGACCATATCTATGGATTGAGCCCTAAAATAGAGAAGGCGGAACGAATTTTGCTGCATGCATATCTGATATATTTTATTCATCCAAAGACAAAAGAGAAACTATTTTTCACAGCAGGATTTGATACTGTTATGGAAGAGACAATAAATAAAAAATTTGAGAGGGAGATTTTAAATGAAGTTATCACTTCTGACTACATTATGCGCAGCTTCACTGCTGCTTCTTAGCGGTTGTGCTGAGATAACACCGAAACCAAAAGAGAAGGTTGTCGTTGATTCTACACTGCCTACTATATCACTGACGAAAAACGGCATTATCACAGATATGAAAACAGTGGCTTTTGAGTGGAAGAGTATAACAGACCCACGTGTAGAAGGGATTTATGTATATAAAAAATCTCCTCAAGACAAAGCAGCGAATGAACTTGAATATTATGACACGATAGATACACGATACTCTACACATTATGTCGATAGAACGGTTGAACCTGATACAAAATACTCATATGCTTTTCGAGTCTTTACAAAAGAGTCTCAAGGTGTAAATTCTAAAGTATTTGTAGTCAATACACTTCCTGTTCTGCAGTCTGTTTCATGGATTCACTCTATCACAGGACTTCCAAGAATTGCTAAGATAATCTGGAGACCTCACGTGAGTGAAAGAGTTTCTACTTATATTATCGAGAGAAAGACTTTTGAAGATAAAGAGTGGCATCAAATCGATGAGTTAAGTGGAAGACTCAATGCAGAGTATATTGATACAGGACTTGAAGATAATCATGTCTATATGTATAGAATCAGAGTAAAAACGTATGATGGCATCATCTCTACACCATCTCAAATCGTAAAATCTATTACAAAACCATTGCCTGTAAGTGTAACAAAAATAGAAGCGAGTAAAAATCTTCCAAAAGCGATAAAAATCACATGGAGTCCTTCAAAACAGAAAGATTTTGAGAGATACTATCTCTATAGAGCAGATGATATTGATGGCTCATATGAACTTATAGCAAAACTTTACAACAACCATTTCACTGATAAAATCGATGAAGATGGTAAAACTTACTTTTATAAAGTCAGTGTTCTTGATAAAGACGGTCTTGAGAGTGAGCATGATAAAAACAAAGTTATGGGTATGACCTTGACAAAACCAAATGCACCAGCAATTGTTGAAGCAAAACTACAAGGCAATAAAATAGAACTGAAATGGGGGAAAAGTGACCCAAGAACAGTCTCATATATCGTTGTCAAAAAATCTAAAAAAGGATGGTTTGATAAGATCTCAAAAGAGTATAAAGGGCTTACAAAGAGTCTCTTTATCGATGCAGCCATAGAACCTGATACACTCTATACATACACAGTTTACAGTGTTGATAAAAATGGTATAGTTTCTGAGCCAAGTATTGAGGTACAAATCAAAACACCGGAATCACAAGAGATTATCTCTGCATCTAAAGCAAAAGCTACACAAGAAGAGTCAGTGAAAGCTGTGAGTACAAAAAGTAGTAGCAGTGAGACAACAGTCGCACCTGCTGAAGAACTTGACTTGAATGGACTTTAATGCCACATCTTCATATAAAAGAGTTTAAAGATATTTCACTTCCCGCGTCTGTTGATGGGGTTGCATTTGATTTTATAGCATCAAATGTACACCATCCGGATGAAAAGCTCATTGCTGTAAAATATGAAGGAGAAGATTTCTTTTTGCTTCTCAAAGAGGATGAAAAAAGAACGCTTTTAAAAACAGATAAGCTGACACGTCCTGCTTCTATCTATAATGTTCACCGTGCACTGCTTGCCTATGCGAAAGCCGCAGGTCTTGAAGTGTTGGCTTCTAATGTACCAGATACACAAAAAAATGTGCATCTCCAAGAAGCAACAGCACTCAAAAAGATAGAGTACTTTGCAGAGAATTTTCCAAAAGAGAAAGAGGTACGTATAGAGGTCGGATTTGGCTCCGGGCGTCATCTACTGCACCAGGCCGCACAAAATCCGGATGTGCTTTTCATAGGCATCGAGATTCATCGTCCGTCAATCGAGCAGGTTTTAAAGCAGATAGTTATCCAAAAACTGGACAATGTTATGGTGCTTGACTATGATGCCAGACTCTTTATGGAACTGGTACCTTCCAATCTTGTTGGGGCAATTTATGTGCATTTTCCGGTTCCTTGGGACAAAAAACCACACCGCCGTGTAATCTCGACAAACTTCATCAAAGAGGCTCGTCGTATCTTAAAGGTAGGTGGTACTTTGGAGCTTCGTACAGATAGTGAGAATTATTATGCCTACTCCTATGAGACTTTTATAGCATTTCCTAAAATCTCTTTGCAGATACATAAAAACAGAGATATTGCAGTGAGTTCCAAATATGAAGAGAGATGGAAAAGGATGGAAAAGAACATCTATGATGTCATTATGACAAATGATGAAGAGTCTCCTGCATTGGAGATTGAAGGTGATTTCTCATTTCCAAAAAAAATAAATTTATCCAATGAAGAGCTCATTGGACTGCATAATAAAACGATTCGCTTTGAGGGTGGATTTATCCATTTTGAAAGAGTTTACAAGCTTGATAATGGTGTGATGTTACGCATATCTATGGGGAGTTTTGACAGACCGGAACATCTTTATCTTATCATAACAGATAATAGACTATCATTCTATCCAGAATTGCCTCTTCGTTCACCAAGCAACTTAGAAGCGCACAAACATTTACTGAAGGCTTTAGATGGATAAAGTAATCATTGCTGAGAATTTATCGCTTGCATATTCTAATGATGAAACAATTATAAATAAAGCAAACTTCTCTATAGATTCTGGTAGTTTTGTATTTATTACCGGAGCGAGCGGTAGTGGAAAATCAACACTCTTAAAGTCACTCTACGGAGCACTCAAACCCATTGAGGGAAGTCTCGTTGTCGGTGGTGTTGAGCTGCGTGGGGTATCAAGTTCCAAACTGAACTTCTTACGGAAACATTTAGGTATTGTTTTTCAGGATTATAAGCTGGTAAAAGAGTGGACAATAGAAAAAAACATAATGCTTCCTCTTATCATAAATGGCTATGAAAAAACTGTAACGCAAAATCAGGTTGATTCTCTTCTTAAGCATGTAAAACTACGTCATCAGGCAGGAAAATATCCACTAGAACTCAGTGGTGGTGAGCAGCAGCGTGTTGCAATGGCACGTGCACTTGCACATAATCCTATCTTGATTTTAGCCGATGAGCCCACGGGTAACCTTGATGATTACTCTTCGCAACTGATTTGGAACCTTTTAGAGGGTGCAAACGAGCAGCTAAAGACTACAATTATCGTTGTTACACACCATATTCCAGAGACGATGAAGGTTGACTATAAGCATTACCATATAGAGTTTGGAGATATTCGTGAAGTCATTTAAAAATCATCTCTCTTTGGTTATTGCACTTTTAAGCATACTCTTTTCTCTACAGGTTTTTACCATTGTGGAGAGAGCAATTGATGCTTATAAAGAGAATTTGGCAAAAAACTATGCTTTGGTTGTTGTCGCACAAAAAAGAGTAGATGTTGATAAACTCCTAGAGAAGAGCGAACTGATAGCAAGTATCAATGAAATCTCTCCAGATAGTATCATTACAAAACTCAACAGTGGTATCAGCAAGCAAAATATAGCACTTCTAAAAGTGACACTGCCAAAGTTTTATAAAGTAAAACTCAAACGTTATCCATCACCAAATGAGCTTGAAAAACTGACAAAACTACTGCTTCGTTCACAGTCTATAGAAAAAGTAGAAGCCTTTAGTAAAACACATGATACAACATATAAACTGCTCCTGCTTTTTAAAACAGTTATCTCTGTTTTTGCTTTTACAGTCATCATCGTTACAATCTTGCTTATCTTTAAAGAGCTTCGTATCTGGCAGTTCAAACATAATGAGCGAATGAGTATCATGGGACTCTTTGGTGCTCCTGTTTGGCTGCGTTCGGCTGTACTGTTTCGACTAGCGATTGTTGATGCAGTAATCGCATCGATTCTCTCATTTGTGATATTTTCCTATCTTTCATCACTCTCATGGATAGAAGAACAGTTCAGTAACATTGGCATTTCCATAGTGCTGTTTGATAAAATATACGATTTTTTAATTATGCTTGGAGTATCAATAGTGGTTTCAATGCTACTTGCGACTTTTATTGTTCTAGGACATAAAGAAGAGGTATGATGTATCATCGCTTAGTAGTTCTCTTTTTTCTTTTTGCTTCGCTTTTATATGCTCAAGGAGAGATAGACAAGAAGATAAAAAAGACCAGTTCGAAACTCTCTTCTTACAGTAAGAACTACTCTAATCTCAACAGAAAAATGGCGCGTACTGCAAAAGCCATTTTACGACAGAAACAAGAGATACTTAAGCAGGATGCCTACTTAAAGAAACTTCAAGAAGAACTCAAGGAAAAAGAGAGCAGTTACAAGCTTAATTCACAAGAGCTGTCACTCTTAAAACAGAGACAACTGCAGCTGAAAAAAAGACAAAACAGAATCGAAGAAGAGCTTGTTTTTGTTATAGCGCAAAGTGTTTCACTCTCTGTCATACTTGATGAGGAGTATCCGACGAATGAGAATGCTTTGATAGAGTTAGAAGTACTCAAATCAATGCTCAAAGACTCTAAAGAAAAAGCAAATCGTTTAAGTAGACTCTTTTTTGAGAATGCAAAAGTTATCAAGCTTTTAAATAACAAAACAGATGCACTTGAGAAGTCCATCGCAAGTATAGATGCCAAAAGAAAAGAGCTACTGAAGAAAAAAGCAGAAAACAAAAGAGCACTCAAAAAACTAAAAATCGCAAAAGCCTCTTATAAAAAAGAGCTCAAAAAACTCCTCAAAAGGCAAAATGCACTTAAAAAGACACTCTCACAATTAAACCTCATTAAAATAGATAAGATAAAAAAAGCAAAAGAGGAACAAGCAAGAAAAGAGGCCTTTCAAAGACAGAAGATTGCACTTAATGAAAATCTTCCAAAGGTTAAAAAACATGGAAGCTCTTACCAGAGTGTCAAGACAATTCGTTACCGTGGACCAAAAACGATAGCTCCGCTTACTTCTTATTCAATTACGAAGAAGTATGGAACATATACAGATCCGATTTACGGAATCAAAATTTTCAATGAGTCGATTTCACTCAAACCAAGAGAGCAAGATGCCAAAGTAAAGACTGTATTTAACGGGAAAGTGATTTATGCTGATAAAACGGCAGTGTTGAACAATATAGTTATCGTTGAACACAGAAATGGTCTGCATACCATCTATGCAAACCTTTCACAAATCGCTCCTGGTATAAAAAAGGGTAAAAAAGTAAAAAGAGGTGCTGTTGTAGGGCGTGTCAAAGAGGAACTGGTCTTTGAAGTGACACAAAAAAGTGCACACATCAATCCTATACGATTGTTTAGGTAAGAACTATATATTAGCTCTTACTTAGATAGTTTTAGATATAATTGCGCAAAAATTTAAGAGTAGAGATAAAAGAATGAAATTTATTCAAACACGTGGTGTAGATAGCACAAAGCCAGAGACAGTGACATTTTCAGAAGCGATTCTTAGTCCTATTGCTTCTTTTGGCGGTCTGTATGTTCCCCAAAAACTACCTGATTTAGGAGAAGAGTTTTTACAAAAGCATAGAGATTCTTCTTATAAAGAACTTGCAAAGGATATGCTTGATGCTTTTGCAATTGACATCGATGGAGATGTTATCGATGAGGCATTATCTTTGTATGACAAATTTGATGATGCAAAAAATCCTGTACCGGTAGTAAAAGTAAAAGAAAATCTCTACGTCAGTGAGCTTTATCACGGACCAACACGTGCATTTAAAGATATGGCACTGCAGCCTTTTGGTGTTGTACTTTCATCAATTGCACAAAGACTCAATGAAAATTATCTTATTTTAGCAGCTACGAGCGGAGATACCGGTCCGGCAGCATTAGAGACATTTAAAAATCGTGCAAATGTAAAAGTGGCATGTTTGTATCCTGATGGCGGAACAAGTGATGTTCAGCGCCTGCAAATGGTTACAGAAGATGCTGCTAACTTAAAAGTGATTGGCATTCATGGTGTGTTTGATGATGCGCAGAGCGCTTTGAAACGTCTTTTGGCAAGTGAGAACTTTAAAGAGGCACTTCAAGAAAAAGAGACAAAACTCTCAGCTGCAAACTCTGTGAACTTTGGTCGTATCATCTTTCAGATTATCTATCATATTCACTCTTATTTAGAGCTAGTCCGTCAGAATGCCATTACTATGGGTGAGAAAGTTTACCTCAATGTTCCATCAGGAAATTTTGGAAATGCTCTTGGTGGATACTATGCTTGGAAAATGGGTCTTCCAGTCGAGAAGATCATCATCTCTTCTAATGAGAACAATGTTCTAACGCGTCTTATTCGTGATGGTAAATATGATCTGCGTGAATGTGAGGTTGTAAGTACGACGTCTCCTGCAATGGATATCTTAAAATCTTCCAATGTTGAGAGAGTTCTGTTTGACCTGTTGGGTGAAGTACGTACAAAAGAGTTGATGATGGACCTTGAAGCCAAAAACTTCTATGAGCTGCGTGAGGATGAGCTTGCAAAACTGCGAGAGTGTTTTGATGCTGACTGGTGTAGTGGTGATGAAGGGAAAAAGTACATCAAAGAGACTTTTGAGCAATACAACTATCTGATGGACCCACATACTGCTACATGTATGAAGTCATATGAGAGTGTCTCAAAACCTGAGATTACAAGTATTATCTATTCAACTGCAGAGTGGACGAAATTTTCACCTGTCATAGCTAATGCACTCACCGGTGAAGTTGATATGAAAGACATTGATGCTCTTGAATCGATTTCAAAAGTAGCAAACCTTGAAATTCCTGCAATGATACAAGAGCTTTTTACAAAAGAGATAGCTCAAAAAACTGTTATTGAGAAAGAGGAGATCGAGGCGGAGATACTGAAGTTTTTATAAACTTTAGTAGTTAACGTATACGCTCCTCTTTAGGGGCCTCTTTTGGCATAAGACCATACTTGGCAAGATCTACAAAAATCTCTTTTCGTTTATCTTCGAGTATTTTTTGGATAACGGGATTTCTATCCATTTTATAGTGCTCGGTTTTAATTACCTGACCATTTTTATCAAAATATTTTTTGACACCGACTTTGTAGTTGTTCTTATAAAAAACTTCTGAACTTTTATAACCAGTGAAATCCCACTCTGTTAAAACACCCTCTCGCTTACCATTGACATAATTGACTTGTGAACCTAACTGTCCGTTGTCATAATATATTTTTTGTATACCTACTTTTTGACCATTTTTATAATGCACTACCAACTTTTCTTGACCGTTTGCATAGTAGGAAGTATAGAGACCATTCTCTTTGTCATTGCTAAAGTTGACTTTTGATTTTATATCTCCATTGTCGTTATACCAATATGTCATACCATTTCGTTTACACTCTTTATATGTTGAAGATTGTGCCTTGTCCCGTACTACATAGGTCTGTGGATTACGACAGAGTAACTCGGCATTTAAAGAGTTTACTTCAAGAATAAGATAAATTAATGATAAAGATATAATTTTTTGTTGCATAATATAGCTCCTTATATAAAAAAATATGATAACATATTTTTATTACATTTGACTGTTTAATCATAGAAAATAACATATTAAGGCATAGTTAATTTATTTGATTGTAGAATTAGAGTATAGGATATGTTATGAATGAAACAATAGAAGACGAATTAACTAAAAAAAGAAATATGCTCTATTATAACCAGCTTGTGATGAATGAAAGAAAAGCGAAAGCTGGTCATCATAAACATAAAAAAAAGAAAAAATCGGCAAGTTTTGGGTCTCAAGAGGTAAACTTTAAAGATTTCCTTTATATTCCAGAGAACTGGGAGGCTGCATTTTATGTATTGTATGGAGTAGGGGTTCCATATCTTGCAGGTGCAATATTTCTCTTTTTCTTTGTAGCTGGTGGAAGCTATGAGAACTTCAAACTGCTCAATATGAATGCATTTTTGATCATTTGGTTGATTGGATATGAGATTGTTGCAATTTTTTCACTTATTTGGATACTCATCCTTTACTTACAGTATGATGCAGAAGAGGAGTACTAATAAACTGAGCTTTTTTTTATAGCTCAGTTGCTTTTTTATAGGCTTTCTCAATCGCATTGATACAAGCACTTCGTACATTTCCATCTTCAAGCGCACCATAACCTGCAGCAGTTGTACCGCCTGGACTCATGACACCATCTTTTAAGAGAGCTGGATGTATATCTTGAATCAGTTTTGAAAAACCATCAAAAAGACCGCGCATAATAATTAATGCATCATCACGTTTGAGTCCCTGTTTTACTGCACCATCTGCCAAAGATTCGGCAACAAGTGCCAAATATGCCGGACCGCTTCCTGCAAGTGCAGTTGCGATATCTATCTCTTTTTCACTAGAGAGCCATTGTGATGAACCAATAGCATTGAAGAGTTTTTCTGCTTCTTCTTTGTAGGCTTTTTCACCAGTTAATGTTGTCATGGATGCACCCACAGAAGCTGCAAGATTTGGCATAGCTCTGACAACTGCTTTTGCTTGAAAATTAGTAGAGAGCTTTTCTAAACTTGTCCCTGCTAAAACAGAGTAGAGTACTGCTGCTTCACCCTTTAGTTTTTGACCGACCTCTTCGACATTTGCAGGTTTTATACAGAGCATCACAGTTTTGTTAGATATATCAAAATTATCAAGAAGATGTTTGTCTATTTGTATACCAAGACTCTTTTCAAATTGTTTGAGTTTCTGGATATCTCTTCCCACTACCTCTATCTTATACTCTTCTTTGAGACCTTTGGCAATGCTAAGCGCCATATTGCCATTTCCAATAAATGTTAACGTTTTCATAAAAGTCCTAAATATTTTATGGTAGTATTATACCATTTAATTAATTTAATAAATTTAGGTGAAGAACAATGAAAAAATTTTTACAAGAGGCAAAAGCTGCAAGCAGAGTTTTTAATACACTCAGTGGTGCAGAGATAAACAGAATATTAAAAGAGATGGCAGAAGCACTGCGTGCCAATACAATGGAGCTTCTTGAAGCCAATGCAAAAGATATGGCTGATGGTGAGAAAAATCAGCTCTCATCAGCACTTATGGATAGACTTTTTTTAGATGAAAGTCGTATAGATGCCATGGCTGTGGCTATCGAAGAGATAGCAGGATTAAAAGATCCTGTTGGAAGAATTTTAGATGGTTGGGTAACAGAAGATGGGCTAAAAATTGAGAAAGTCTCCATTCCTATCGGTGTGATTGGTATTATCTATGAATCACGTCCAAATGTAACAAGTGATACAGCAGCACTCTGCTTTAAAAGCTCAAATGTCTGTGTACTTAAAGGTGGAAAAGAGGCAGAGAACTCAAATAAGACGATTGCTAAAGTATTGCAGGCTACTTTAGAGAAAAACGGTTTGCCAAAAGAGCTTATCTCTTTAATCCCAGACTCCTCACGTGAGGGTGTGGCGCAACTAATCAAGATGGATAAATATGTTGATTTAATTATTCCTCGTGGTGGGGAAGGGCTTATCAAGTATGTAAGTCAAAATGCTACTGTAAGTGTTGTTAAGCATGACAAAGGACAGTGTCATACTTACATAGATAGAGATGCAAATATGGAAGATGCCATTAAAATTGCCATCAATGCAAAAGTACAGCGTCCAGGTGTTTGTAATGCTATGGAAACACTGCTTGTTGACAGAGCAATCGCAAAAGAGGCACTACCAAAACTCAAAGAGGCGTTTGATGAGGCTCATACTGAGTTAAAAGGGTGTGCTTCTACACAGGAAATTATTACAGTAGCTCACGCAACAGATGCTGATTTTGATACTGAATATTTGGCAAATATCTTAAATATAAAAGTAGTGGAGGGTGTTGAAGGGGCAATTGAGCATATTGTACGCTTTGGATCAGGACACTCTGAGTCTATCATTACGGAGAACATCAAAGCAGCAGAGACATTTTTAAATGCCATAGATGCCGCAGCAGTTTATGTAAATGCTTCAACACGTTTTACTGATGGGGGTGCTTTTGGTTTTGGTGCAGAAGTTGGTATATCAACAAATAAGCTGCATGCGAGAGGTCCAATGGGGATTGAAGGACTGACAACATATAAGTATAAAATTTATGGAAATGGACAGATTAGATAATGCAAAGTGTAAATGAATTAAGGGATATTAAGTTTTTTGAAAATCTTTCTCAAGAGGAGTTAGACCAGCTTGCGACTATCTCACGTAAAAGAAGATTTTCCAAAGGAGAGGTGCTTTTTTATGAGAAGGATGAACCTCGTTTTTTGACACTTTTAACTGATGGTATTTTAAAAGTCTATAAAACAGACCCAAAAAACAATGAGATAGTCCTGCATCGTTTTAATCCTAAGTCATTGATAGCTGAGATGGCAGTTTTTGAAGGAGTTCCCTATCCTGCATCTGCTGCCTTTGAGACAGACGGTACAGTTATAGAGATAGATTTTATAAAGTTTAAAGAGAATTTTTTATGTTCTCCTGATATCGCTTTTGCCTTTTTTAAATCTCTCACACAGAAGATCAAATATCTTGAGGATGTCATAGCACTCAACATTGTTCTCGATTCAACTGCAAGAGTAGCAAAATATATCTGTGAAAATGAAGATGCACTGCAGATGAAACACAATCAACTTGCGCAATATCTTCATATGACACCTGAAACACTCTCACGAGTGTTTAAAAAGTTTGCTAAGCTAGGCTTTATTGAGAAAGAGGGCAGCAGCTATACTATTAAAAATCATGAAGCATTAACGATACTTTTTGAATAATTTAGTTATTTGTTGATATATATCAACGCATACTTTATCTTATTAAATTACAATCTTATATATATTTAATAGATAAAGGATTTTTGATGTCACATATTCCCCAAGACGCACAAAAGATAACTGTAGAAGGTGCAACTGTAGATTTTTATAAACTCGAAAAAGATGGGCAGAGCACATACTATTTTGACACATCAAAGGAGGGCCCTCCACATCCAATGGTCAATGCAATGAGTGGGCTTGGACTGATTAAAGGAACAAATGACACACTTGTAATGATTAACCACAAAACTCCAGGAGGACTTTTTGGAAAACTTGAAGATGATGTCCGTTATGTTGTCCAAGATTTGCCTGATGGGCTTGTAAAGGTGGTTTTTTCCTATAATCCTGATGCTGCTTCAGAATCAGACCTCACGCAGACCAGCTGTGGAGGGTGATAAAAACTAATGGTTAAAATATCGCAAGATTTTGCCCCGCCTTTTAAACTAATAGCTCCCTTTTTTATTGTGGGGAGTCTTTTTTACTTTTTTTCATCATTTTATCTTTTTTTCTTTGATGCTACAATGCTTAGTTTTGCAGAGCCAAAAATGCTTGCTTTTGTGCATCTTTTTCTGCTTGGTTTTGTAATGATGATTATTTTTGGTGCGATGGCACAACTTGTTCCTGTTGTATTGGAAGTTGGACATTTTGGAGTAGAACTTTTTTATGCCATATGGCCACTACTGTTAATTGGTAGTCTGTTAATGGTATTTGGCTTTTTGTACTCTCCTGCACTGCTTCCCTATGGGGGAGTTGTTGTTCTAATCTCAATGATGATATTTGTGGGTGAAATTTTTCTGACAATGTTTAAAGTAGAGAAGCTGACACTGGTTATGAGCAGTGTTCTGATATCCAATACTTTTTTATTTTTTGGGATTATCTTTGGTCTTTTAATGGCTCTTGCATATGCAGGGACACTCTCTTTTGATATCAATGTACTTTTAAAGGCACATGTCTACTCTGTCATTGGTGGATATATTGTTATTACGATTATGGGACTCTCAATTGTACTGGTCCCTATGTTTACACTTTCACACAGTTTCTCTTTAAAGCCCTTGGAGATAGGTATGACACTGATGAGTGTAGCTGTTGTCTTTGTGATAATTTCTTCATTGTTTAATATTTCATGGCTTGCATATTTGGCGTATGCTATGGCATTTGTTGCAATGATTTCCTATTTTTATCTGATTTATGTCATCTATAAAACAAGGCCAAGAAAAGAGAATGATGTTTATGCACTTTCACTGATGTTTTCATACAGTGCGATGCTTTTTGTTTTAGTGATTGGAGCACTCTATTTTTTAGTTGGCAAGGAGAGTTATCTGCTTGCTGCTGCATGGCTGCTCTTTTTTGGATTTTTTGCTTTTCTCATTACTGGGCATATCTATAAAATCATTCCTTTTTTAGTATGGTTTGAAAAGTTCTCTCCACTTGTAGGAAAGCAAAAAGTTCCAATGCTCGCAGATATGGTGCCTTATAAAAGCTCTCAGGCTCAGCTTATCTATTCTGCGACTGGAGTCTTGCTTGTAACTGCTGCAATACTACTAGGCTCCAATCTACTTATGGGTGCAGGCGCTTCATTTTTAGTCATTGGTTCACTAGCCTTTGTACGAAGTGTTTTTTATATGATAAATTTTAAATAAAAGGATATATTTATGGCAATGTATACTAAAGAGGAACTCTTTAAAGCAATATCAACAGTGATTGACCCAGAGGTGGGATTTAACCTTGTTGAGATGGGACTTATCTATGATGCAAGCAGTGATGATGAAGGAAATGTCAAAGTAACTATGACACTCTCAACAAAAGCGTGTCCCCTTCATCAGATGATACTGCAGTGGGTAAAAGAGGCCGTAGAAAAACTGCCAAATGTCAAAGATGTAGATGTTGAAGTGGTTTGGGAGCCTGAGTGGAATATCTCAATGGCTGATGATAATGTCAAAAAAGCATTGGGAGCTTTATAAAAAGTAAAGGAGTACTTTACTTTTTATTTTTATGTTCTAAATAGCTATTTTTAATTTTGATAAGCTCATAGAGTGATACTTCAGGCATTGCCTCTTCTATGAGTTTATCTGTCTCTTCATATTTTCCCTGCATCTTTTTGATCTCATCGTATGCTTTTGGTTTTACCTCACTTGTAGCAACTGAGATAACTCCTGCCCAGATGAGTATAATAGCTGTCCATACAATCTTTTTCGCACCTGCATAGACACCAATAAAGTGAAAAATTACAGTGATTACAATTCCAATACCAAGTAGTAGTGCAAGACTCATAACGCTATCCTTTCTCCTTCAGGTTTGATTGTAATGTTTGCATCTTTAAAGAGATGGTCACCAAAACTTTTGACACCAAGTGTGCCTGCAAGCATTAAAATAATGACCAAGAGCAAAAAAAGAAGCGCCATAGAGTATCTTTTGAATATTTGCATCATTGTTTGTTGTCTTCTTTTGCTTTTGCAGCTATGGGTGCATAATCAACACAGCGAGCTGTATGAAAATCTCTTACATAGTCAGGATTTTTAAAATAATCCCCATCAATATGCCATCCAAGCTCTTTTGAAATAAGTACCGACTGCGATATTGTTCTTCTCATTTTATTTTCACAGATGATGGTCTCACCTTTGTTGAAAATCTCTTTGACACCTTCCATTCGTGCACTTGTAACATAGTAGTGAATACCGATCATTATGGCAAAGATGCCAAAAACACCTAGCATACCACGTTTAAAAGCAACACGAGGCATAAAGTCTCTTGTTGTAACAAAAGCAGTGACTGCCAAGAAAAATAGCATTATCACTATGTATGGAATTTCCAGTTCAAAAAATCTATCCATTGTTTTCCTCCCATTCTTTAAATGCTGGTGTGAAGTACTCTATACGAACTTTTTTAAACTCACGTGAAGAGTAGAGCGGCATATGAGACTTGGACTCTATCTCACTTGCCATCTCTTCGATAATAGCATTTGTCTCTTCTGTAGTTTTTCCATGGACCATTGTAAAAAGATTGTATGGCCAGTTTGGATATTTTGGACGCAGATAACAGTGTGATACTGCAGAAAATGCAGCAGCTTTTTCTCCGATACTCTCTCCATTTTCTTCATCAACATCCCAGACAACCATCGCATTTGCATTGAAACCGGCTTTACGATGATTGAGAATCGATGCAAAACGTCGCATGATTCCTGCATCTTGCAATTCCTGTAAAATAGAGAAGAATGTATCATAGTCAATATTTAGCTCATCTACAATCTTTTTAAAAGGCTCACTGATAAATTCGATGTCATATTGAGCCTTCATGATAATATTATGATGCAGTGGTGTGAGCTCTATCTCTTTGTGAACGACTTTTTTGACCGTCTCCTTTTTCTCATCTTTTCCTGTAGTGTTGAGCTTTACATTGATTTTAAAGAGTTTGAGTGTTGGAAGCATGATATAATCTTCAGCCTCTGTCAATTTCGCTAGAATCTCTATGGTTCTCTCAAGTCCTAAAGCAGAGTCAGGTGCAACAGCCATTGTAAACCAGATGTTAAAATCATGGTTTCTTTCATAATTGTGTGAAACGCCAGGGTGGGCATTAATAACTTTTACAGCAGCAATTATCTTCTCTTTTGGAATTTTAAAAGCTACGAGCGATGATTTATAGCCTAATCTCTTTGTATCAAAGATAGCAGAAGTTTGACGAATAATATTTGCTTTTTTCTCTTCTTGCAAAATTTTTAAAACTTCATCCTCACTGATACCAAGTTCATCTGCTATAACAGCAAAAGGTTTTGGTACTAAAGGAAACTTCTTTTGTATTCTTGATAATATCTCTTGTTTCATCTATTGTTTTCTTTATTATTTATTTGTATTTGATGATTGTATCTATCTTTATATAAATTTAAATTGATGTTTGTCAATAAAGTATTGTAATAATATGATATGATTTTACAATTAGCTAAAAAGAAAGGTATAAATGAGCTATTTTCCAGCTTTTTTAAAACTAGATGATAAAAAGATTTTAATTGTAGGCGGTGGTAATATTGCCTATGAGAAGTTAGTGCATCTTTTAGACTTTACAGATGATATCGATCTGATAGCACAGGAGTTTTCAGATGAGATGTTAGAAAAGGTAAAAGAAAATAATCTACACTTTGAAAAAAGAGCATATAAGGAAGGTGATATCGCAGCATATGCCGTTGTTATCATCGCAGTAGATGATATTCCTCTACAAGCTGCAATTTTTGAGGAGTCAAAAAAATATAAATGCTTGTGTAATGCAGTGGATTCAGTAGATTATTGTGATTTTATCTTTCCATCTTACATAAAAAAAGATGATTTGACCATTGCCGTTTCCACTTCAGGTGCTTCACCTGCAATGGCAAAACATCTAAGACGATATCTGCAGAATTTGATTCCTGAGAATATCGGTACATTTT
The DNA here is from genome assembly GCF_009192995.1 of Sulfurimonas indica. Taxonomy (GTDB): domain Bacteria; phylum Campylobacterota; class Campylobacteria; order Campylobacterales; family Sulfurimonadaceae; genus Sulfurimonas; species Sulfurimonas indica. The sequence goes on from NZ_SDID01000005.1 coordinate 57,992, forward strand.
TACGTGAGATGCGAAGTCTGCGTGAGAGCTTGCCAAAAGGCAAAGAGAGAATGAAGATGCTTGATGAAAAAGCAAAAAAATATATACAAAATTGGAGTAAATAATGAATGTTAAAAAAGGTATTTTTCTAGGTGTTATGTTCGCATTTTTCATACTTGGATTTATTGCTATACAAAAAGCGACACCAAATGAGAAAGAGGCAAGAATTTATAAAGAAATCAAAGTATACAGTCCCTATAAGTTTGAAAAAAGAATGGGAGGACTTACAATTTTAAATGTAAAGACAGGTGAAAAAGAGAAGCCAAATGCTGCAGATGCTCTTTATAGAATGGATGATCTGGACCAACAATGGGGTAAAAAGCATTTAAGAGTCGAAGGGAACGAAGTAGTTGTAATAGGAGATAACAATCAAACGATTACGAAAATCTTTATTCAAACACAAAAAGAGAGAGAATGGTTACATAACTTTTTTGGTATATAGCTCTTAAAAAAGAGGGAAGGGAGTTTTATGATGAGAGGAATAGGTTTGTTACTTGCCTTTGTAATGGTAGTAAGTGGATATGATGACTTACGTCAAAAAGCATTGGATAAAGGTTTAAAGCCTATTCCTAAAGATTATGAGACTTTAAAAAGTGAAGTTGATGACAAGTACAATCCTCTTCGTAAAGAGAAAATCATCTTGGGTAAAAAGCTCTTTTTCGATAAAAATCTCTCACGTGACAGAACGATTGCCTGTGCAACATGTCATGACCTTAAAAAGGGTGGTGTTGATGGAAAACCAACTGCCATAGGTTACAAACAGCGTCCAAATCCCTCTCATCTTAACTCTCCAACAGTACTCAATACCGCATATTCAAAACATCTTTTTTGGGATGGTAGAGCTAAGTCTCTGCGTGAGCAGGCAAAAGGCCCGTCTCAGGCAACATTCGAGATGGCATCTACTCCAGAACTAATAGAGCAGAGAGTCAAAGAAAATCCAGAGTATGTCAATGCTTTTGAAGATATTGACGGCGAAGATGAGATTACATTTGACAATATTACAAAAGCAATCGCTGCATATGAGAAAACTTTAGTTACACGAAGCCGTTATGATGATTTTTTAGAGGGAAATGAAAAGGTCCTTACGCAAAAAGAGCAGTATGGACTCAATCTTTTTATAGACATGGGGTGTAAGGCTTGCCATTTTGGTCCGGCTGTCGGTGGTCAGAAAATTCAAAAGTTTCCACTGCGAGACTATAACAGCATCATAGATTTGACAACGACTTTTGATGACAAAACACATAAGCGACATTTTTCACAGATGAGTTTTAATTTTAAAAAGTACCATCCATACCCATTTGAAAACATTGGTGATTTTTTAGGAAAAGACCAGACTCGTTATTTTCGTGTGCCAATACTACGAAATGTTTCCAAAACTGCTCCATACTTTCATAACGGTGTAGTTAAAACACTTCCCGAAGCAATAAAAATCATGGCAAAGTATCAACTTGGAATTGATCTGACGAAAAAGCAGCTAGATGGACTTGAAGCTTTTTTAAAGTCTCTTGATGGTGAGATAGTCGATTATGGAATTACAAAGTAAAAAGTGCTTCTCTCTTCATCTAATAGTAGTTTTTTTACTTTGCAGTGTACTTTCTCACGCAAGTCATGTTGCTTGGCAGAGTGATTATGAATCTGTAAGGAAACAAGCAAATCAAGAGTATAAAAATATCTTAGTGTTTTTGATAGAAGAGGACACAAAAGAAAGTAATGCGATTATCAAAGAGAGCTTTTTAAATCAAAAATATATAAAAGATATCAATAAAGATTTTATAGCTGTTATTGTACGTAGTCATGCTAAAAAGAGTTATCCGATAGAGTTACTTTACACGACAACATATCCGGCACTCTTTTTTTTAAGCTCTGAGGAGCTTTTTTTATGTGACCCTCTTGAAGGTATCATAACTCCTAGAAAAATAGTAGAGAAACTCTCAGAGTGCCATTAAGAGAGCATATCATACGCATCCTCAATAGTTGGCGCATTTTGTGTTACAAAAAGATAAACAGCAGCATTTAAGCGTGCTAGTTTTAAGAACTCATCGGATGGACTGTGTAACTGCTGGGATGACTCTTCTAGAGATATTTTATCCCATGATTTTTTATAGTGTATACCAAAATATTCAGGGTCAATAATGTACTCTTGAACATCTTCATTCTCTACCATCCATAGACGACCTTTTGAAAAGAGTTCAGGTGTTCCCTCATTCCCTTGGATGAGTGCAAATTTTTTATATCTGTCAGAAAAAATCTGTGCATATTTTTTTACATAAGGTTTATGAAAAACTCCTATAATTGCATATTCACTTTTTGCAACTCCGGGGAGCTTCTCAATTGTGTTAAATCCACTTCGTAGACCAAGCCTGTTCCTTATCTCTGTAAGTTTATGAAGTTTGTTAAAAAACTCTTTTCTGTCAAAATAGTGTATATTAGGATGTAATTTGATTTGTGAGACTATCTCTTTAATCGTTATACCATCTTTAGCAGGTTGTTTTTCATCGCCGATAATGACAAGCTTTAGATTTTGTTTCTCAAGTGCTTTGGCCACTAGTGGAAAAATATAAGGATTTTTGGCTTTCCCGTCAAAAGGATAACCAAGTTCAAGAGAGTTTTTTATTTCAGATTTTGTAATATGTTCATCGCAAGCAGCAATCGCACCACGAAACTCTTCTGTCGTTTCCGGTTTGAGTCTCCATCCAAGTAAAAAAGCCGCAATTTGCTCACTTGGAACACTTTGGTTTAGAACCTGTTGCATCATATCTTTTGCTTCATCGAAACTAAGATCTCGATTCCCTTTTAGACCTGTGCCGACAGCGTGTATATATTTGAAAAAATCCATGATTTTACTACCCTTATCTATTGATAGATAAAGTGTAGCAAAATTATATAAATAGGAGTTTATAATCCAAGTTTATCTTCGATTGCATCCTCTAAATCACCATTATGTGGTGTCACATGAAAATAATCTTTTGAAAACTCAACTGTTACAGCTTTTGTTTCACCATTTTCTGTTTTTTCTGCTATAAGTTCATTTTCTTTAAATTCTGTCATTCTCCAACCATCATCTTCACCCGCTTCTACAATGAGCTTATGAACTTTTTGCAATGGCATCTCTTTAAAGTATGTATAATCTGCAGTTTTTGCATCAACATGAGCTCCTGTTGTGGCACTACATGATACAAAAAGTAATGAAGAGAGTAGAACAGTTACGCTTAAGATAATAATTTTTTTCATTTTGTTTTCCTTTTATATTTTTCAACCCATAAACAAGTTAGGTATCCTTAATATGATATAATAATAATTATAAAAAAACTTTGAATTGAATGGATTTTAATGGGTTCACAAGACATAGTCATTATTTTAGTTATGACATTTCCAATGTTGTTATTTAGTATCTATCCGGGAATAAAAGCAAGTGAATATTTGGAAAAAAAATATAATATCGAAGAGTCGAAAAAAAGAGCTGTAATGGTTTCAGTGACGTTTCTGTTTGCTTTGACACTGTCACTGCTGCTTTATTATGTTTAGGAGTTTGTATATGAAAATTCTATTAGTGTTTTTAATGGTAGTTTCTCTTTATGCTTCAACACAAGAAGCATTGCAGGCATATAAAAATCAAGAATATAAAAAAGCATTTAGACTTTATAAAGAGGCTGCTGAGAAAGGTGATATAACTGCACAAAATGCAGTGAGTTACCTTTACTTTAATGGTATCGGCATACAAAAAAGTCAGCAAAAAGGACTCAAATGGTTACAAACGGCTGCTGATAGTAGTGATAAAAGAGCCTGCTTTGATTTGGGAATGATGTATCTCTCAGGTATAAATGTCGAAAAAGATTTACAAAAAGCGGCAAAATATCTGCAAATCGCTTCTGAGAAAGGTAATAGTGACGCTACATACAATCTGGCACTCATGTACTATAACGGTGATGGAGTAAAACAGGACCTAAATTATGCAGCATCACTTTTAGAAAAAGCGGCCGAATCAGGACATATCGCTGCACAACATAATGTTGGAAGAGTTTATATGCAAGCATTAAATTTTAAAAAGGCAAAACAGTGGCTGAGTGAAAATGTAAAAGATGGAGATATTCAGGCAGCTGATCTCTTAAAAGAGATAGAGGCTGCTAAAAAAGAGTAGTTTAGTTTTTCTCAAACCATTTCAGTTGCTCACGCAACTCAACAACATGTCCGACAATAATAAGTGCAGGAGTAGGGACACCTTTTGCTTTTTGGACAATATTCTCCAATGTCCCAATCACAACACTCTGGTCTTTTGTAGTACCACGTGAGATAACGGCACACGGATAATCTTTCGGTTTTCCTACTTCTTGGAGTTTTGAAGAGATTTTTTCTAGATTATGAAGTCCCATTAAAAAGACAATCGTATCATCTGTTTTAAAGTTTTCCCATGGGATCTGTGACTCTTTTTTATTTGGGGATTCATGTCCTGTTACTACGCGAAAACTAACAGCTACTCCACGATGAGTTACAGGAATGCCTGCATAGGCAGGCACACTTACAGCTGAGGTGATACCTGGAATAATCTCGAACTTTATATCTCGCTCATGAAGATATGCTCCTTCTTCACCACCACGACCAAAGACAAAAGGGTCACCACCTTTGAGACGTACTACAACATTGTGCTTGAGAGCATTTTGATAGATAACTTCATTTATCTCATCTTGTGGTAATGTGTGTTTCCCATCCTCTTTTCCGACATAAACAAACTCACATCCATCTTTTGCCATATCTAAAATCTCAGGATTGGCAAGACGGTCATAAATGATAACATCGGCTTGGGTAATAACTCTGTGTGCTTTGATCGTTAAAAGCTCAACATCTCCTGGACCAGCGCCTGTTAAATATACTTTGCCCATTATCTCTTCTCCTCATAGATGAAAATCCCTGATGGTTTTTTAATTGTAAATATCTCTTTTTGTAACCACCAGCCTTTTGTATTGATTATCGCTAATTTATTTGTATCGTTTACAGAAACATAGAGTTTCGGTGCTTCATTCGACCATCTGACATGAAGTATCTTACCATCAAATGCAAATCTTTTGATGACTTTTAGCGTTTTTGTGTCAATAATTTGAATGACCGGAAATTTGTTCCCGGAAAAGGTAACAGCTAAATATTTTTTATCAGGAGATAGCGCAGTAAATACTGGTAAACCTTCTGTTTTTATCGCTTTTAAAAATTTAAAATCAGGTGTATAAACAAAGACTTTGTTATCTCCAACTGCAGGAATGAAAACTTTTGAATCGCTGATGGACCAAAAACCAAAATGAGGGACTTTCAGTACCGGTTTTCTATCATCGAGTTTAAGTTGAATCTTTTCAAATTGCATGCTGTCTAAATCAACAACACCAAACCAAGGACTTTGGAAAAAACCATTGATATATTTATCCCCTTTTATCATTGCATCAAAAGGCATAACACCGACATCTTTGAACTCTTTATAGAGTTTGAACTTTGGTTGTCCCTTTTTTTCATTTTCATCTTTATAGATAGCAATGGCATCATTGTCCATCTCTGAAAAAATCAGATAGTTTTTATAGATTTTTATACCCACGTTACGAGAGCCGGTTTTGATCTTTTGTAGTGGCTTTAAATCACGTGAGAGAATATCTACACTCTTGTCATCATAGTTTGCAACCGCTACATAGTTTTTTGCTATGACAAAACCGATAGCACTTTTACTTGTTTTGTACTCATCAAGTTTTTTCTCACTGCGAGGATCAAATCGCACAACATAACCATCACGAGAGATAAGATAGCCATCATTCCCATAAAATTTGATAACTCCATGGTTCATATTGTGCATACCTGTCATATGTGATTTTGGCAGGTCATTGATAACAACAGCAACAGAATTGCTTTCTCGCTCTACAACAAAGATTTTCTCTTTTGCATTCAGATAGTTATTAGCTAAGAGCAATAATAGGATTGTGGTAAAAAGTTTTTGTATCATTTTAAATAGTCTCTCTTTCTTCTTTTGTTAAATAGCATGACGGGTCTTCAGCCCATAGGTCTCCACTGATTGCATATGCACGCGCACGACTGCCTCCGTTACAGATATCGATCTGTTTACAAGTTGCACAGATTCCACTTATCTGTTTTCTAGGGTGGACTCTTAACTGGTCTAAAAGTTCTCCTCCCTGCCAGATATCACCAAAGTCTTGGTTGATGATATTACCGACAATAAGCGGGAAGAACGGGTCGGGACGAACATCACCTTCAGAGTTTATGTTAAGAAGTTTACGTCCTGCAGAGTTTCCACTCCATTTAACAAGTCTGTCTCTCATTTTCTCTTTCAGTTCTGGATATTTTTTGCCAAATTTCTCTAAAAGTAAAATGGCATCCATCTCCATATTCCCGGTAACTATTTCAATATCGCGACCTGTCTCATAATACTCAAAGGCTTTATCTAAAATGAACTCTACAGCCCTGCGGCGTTGTTCTTTTGTCAAATCCATTTTCAAGTTATCAAGACCTCGTCCTGAATAAACAAGATGCGAGACATAGATTTTAGGAATATTGTGTTTTTCTGCCAAATCAAAAATATACTCTAAGGAGTCAATAGTATCTTTTGTCATAGTAAAGCGGATACCTACTTTTGAACCTGTATCATTCGCAAGCAGAACTGCTTTGAGTGTCTCTTTAAAGGCTCCTTTGAGTCCCCGAAAATAGTCATGTGTTGCTTCATCACCATCGATACTGACACCGACATAGTTAAATGTTTCGGTGATCTTTTTGATATTGCTTTTTGTAAAGTAAAGACCGTTACTTGAGAGATAGGTGATGATACCGTTTTGTCTACAAAACTCGGCAATTTCAAACAGGTCTTTTCTTGTAAGCGGCTCACCACCGGAGAAGATAATGAACTTGACACCGTTTTCTTTCATCTCTAGAATGGTTTTTTTAATCTGCTGAGTTGTCAGTGTATCAACTTCATCCAAGGTTGATTTTGAGTAACAGTGCAAGCATGAAAGGTTACAACGGTTTGTAAAGTTCCAAATAGCGATACTTCCGTCTAGTATTCTCTCTTTTTTATCTTCTACAACAGAAGCTATGAGGTTGGAGAGTCGAAACATTATTTTTTTCCTTTAAAAGAGAGTATGTAGTCACTGATGAGATCTAACTCTTTTGCACTGAGATGCAGTTGTGTCATAACAGTTCTTTTATATCCAAATGCTTTATACATAGACTTTGGAGAAGCGATGTAAGCTTCTATCTCTGCTTTTGTTCTTTTGGTTGCTATCTCACTAAAAGGAGGTCCAAAAGCCATGGCTGTTTGATGATGGCATCCCCAACAGTAAGTTTGGAAAACTTTTTTTCCTGTTAGCGAATCAGCAAAGAGTAAATTTGAAAAAAGCAGTAGTGAAATTAAAATAGTTTTCATCGTTTTTCTTTCTTTGATATAAGTAATATTCTAGCAAAACTAAGCTTGAAATATGCCTTAAATAGGCTCTAAAATAGGAATTTTGTAAATTATACAAATTTGAATATTTTATAAAAAAAAATTATAAAATGAAATGTTTTTGATAGACAGAATAAAGGAGTGAAGAATTCTCCCCAAAAAGGGGAGAAGAGGGTGCTTATGCACCTGGAATAGTTTGTCTATGCTCGATAGAGTAAGTAAATGTTGGAGTTGTTAAACCTTTAATATATTTAACAAATTTTCCAGTTTTTGCTTCATAGATACCGATACGACCAGCATTCCATTCAGAAATCATAGTCCAGTGACCATGGTTTGCAGGTTCAGCATGTAAGATTCTAGGAATTACAACTTTACCTTTTTTATCTTTAACAGTTGGTACTTTCCAGCTGTAAAGTACTTTATGAGTAACCGGATCGGTTACAGTACCACGTTTTGTACCTACTGTAATGATTCTATCAACTTCTAAAGTTTGTTTGTTGATTAAGTGTACTTTATTCCAATTAGCAGGTCCACCAAGAACATTATCTGCCCAGATAAATGGAGTATGCTCACTTGTACCGACAAAAAGACCACCACCAGCAGTTCTTACGTTCTTAACAACATTCCAGTTTTTATCCCAGATAACTACATTACCAACATTCATACTGTCTGTAGCAAAAAGTTGACCGTATTTGTCGTTATACCAAGATGAACCTTGACCTGGGTGTGGCTTAGAACCAGGACCAGTGTATACTTTAGCAACTAAAGATTTCGTTTTAAAGTCAACAACACCCATTACATCAGAACCTTGTGATGCAATAAAGAGATAGCGACCAAACTCATCACCTTCATTTAAAAGACCATCATGGAGGATTTTACCAATGTTTGGAATATCACCTACGATTGGGAAACCTTCTTTTGAATAGTCAACAATGTAAACATGCCCTGCATCTTTAAGTGCAAATGCAATGTATGGACCATATGGAGTGTCAAAAATACCAGCAACACGAGATGAACCAATGTTACCTTCCGTATCGATTACACTTGATGTTGGATATACTTTAAGTGGTTCTAATGTCATAGCATCCATAAGTACAGCACCACCTGGAACGTAGTTACCAGCCATTAGGTATTTACCATCTGGTGAAACTGCAAGACCACGTGATTCAGAACCAACTTGACATTCAGCAATTTTTTGTTGACCCGGAGTGTTAAGATCGAACATTGTTACTAAACCTGAACGAGAGATTGAATATGCATAACGAGGTTGACGCTTGTTCGTTACTGTTACGTGAACAGCAAACCCTGCAGGGTGTTTCGATAATACTTTACCACTTGTACCGTCTATAAAAACAACACGAGCAGCATCACGCTCTGTTACGAAACAAATATCTGTATTTTTCTTAACATCTGCTGCGTGAGGATATTTTTTGAGGAATTTCATTCTGTCGTTAAGTTTTTTCCATCCTTTTTTTACATTCTCTAAAGTAAGAACTTCAATTTTCTTACCTTTAAAATGTTGTAGATAGTCAACCATCTTATCTGCATCAGCTTTTGAAAACTTCTCTTTAAATTGAGGCATAGCTGTACCCGGACGTCCGTTAAGGATAGTCTCTGCTAACATATAAGAGTTTTTCTTAGAGATAACTTTTGGACGTAAGTCAGAACCAACACCACCTTCATGGTTTGGACCGTGACATCCCTGACACTCTTTTTCAAATACTTTTTCCACATTCATATGTGATGTACCCGCAAAAAGACCTGAACTTACAACTGCTAAAGCCGCAACTGACATAACTAATTTATTTAATCTCATTTTATTTCTCCTTCTAAAATTGAAGATTAAGCATGGCCCCAAAGGAGCCAGGGCAACCTAATTTTCGTTTTCTAAACGTTTTTTCTCTTGGAAGTAGATCCAAATCATTGGAAGTACAATCACAGTGTGAAGAAAAATTGTTAGTGTTAAAGGACCTTGGTTGAGCCAACCGAAAAAGCTTGGCACAACGTCTGTAAATGGTTCAAACATTTTATCTCCTTATCTTTCGTGAACTGGGTTTTTCCCAGTTGTAAGTAAATCTTTTGCTAAGAATAAGAAACCTAAGAATGTAACAGTACCCATAATAAGTCTCCAATCCATTGCCTGTGCAAACCATAAACCACTTTGACCATCAAAGTATGCAGCCCACGTAGCACCCATTTGTGCACGAGATACCAATACTTGAACATAACCAGCGATTGTAAGTGCTACAGTCATACCTACAACACCACCAGTAATTAAACTAACACCCCATAGAGAAGCTTTTGTATGTTTCATTACTTTGATGCCGTTTGTACCTTGAACTGCAATGTACATCATACCAACAAGAATAGTCGCATATGCACCAAAGAATGCCAAGTGACCGTGTGCTGATGTAAACTGTGTACCGTGAGTATATAGGTTTACTTGAGGTAATGTATGGAAGAATCCCCAGATACCTGCACCTAAGAAGTTACCAAATGCATTAAGTACGAACCATGTAAATGCCGGTTTGTTTGTAATAACAGATTTAACATGAGCTTCATCTGTATGCTCATCTGCCATCTCTGCACCTTGCGTTTTACCCCAATCATAAAGAACGTGGATAAACATTGCAACAAGTGGTAATGGTTCTAGTGCTGAGAATAATGCACCGATTTCCCACCAGTACTCAGGTGTACCAATCCAGAAATAGTGGTGACCTAGACCTAAAATACCTGAACCAAAGAGCATTGCAACTTCAATCCATAACCACATCTCAACAACTTTACGGTGTGCACCGATCATAGTGATAAGACCATAAGCAGCAATTGCACCAACAAATACTTCCCAAGTAGCTTCAACCCATAAGTGGATTACCCACCACCACCAGTATTGATCAATTGTAATGTTGTCAGTAAAGAACATACCAGCTAAATAAAGACCAGCAAATGCAATCATGTCAGCCATTAAAACTGTTACGATTCCAGATTGTCTTCCTTTAATACCAGTAAGGAATAAGTTTGCAACAAATCCAAGAGCAACAACTACGATTCCCCAGTCAGCCCAACGTGGAGCTTCAATATATTCACGACCTTCAGTAATAAACCAAATAGTAGTTGCATCTGCAGGACCGACTTGAATAAAAAGATATACAAGAACAACAACAACGATTGCAGCTGCAAAAATCCAGAAAAGGAGTTTACCGATCTTGATACCTACTGTCTCAATACCAGTCTCATCCGGTAACAACCAGTAAACTGAACCAAACATTGCAAAGACCATCCATACAACGAGTGCATTAATGTGTAAGATTCTTGCAATAGAGAAGTCTAGAATTCCATAAAGAAAACCAGGCATTACATATTGAATCGCTGCTACTAAACCAAAAAGTAATTGAGCACCAAAAAGAATAGCAGCAAAAGTAAAATACCATGTTGCTAACTGTTTTGACTCTGATGTTAAATGATTATTTGCCATTGATTGCTCCTTGCATACGTCCAAAGTTTCTTGGGAAACCATTTGTATCTATAGACGACATATGTTTTAAAAATGCAACCAAACCTTTTGCTTCCTCAGCTGTGATTCCTAAATCAGGCATCATACGAGCATGAGTTGGGAATTGGTCTGGATGTTGTAAGAATTCAGCCATTGCCTCTTCTTTTGTATTTTTTCCAGTTAATGCTTGCATAGCTCCATCTGGTCCCCATGCCGGATCTAACCATGCTTTTGTTAAATCTGGTGCATAATAAGCTCCATTTCCAAGAAGTGTATGACAATCCATACAGTTTTTAGCCTGTGAACCTAGTTTACCTAAGTGAAGCAGAGCTCTCGCTTCTTCTTCTGACCAGTCATCACGACCAAAAAACTTCTCTTTTCCCCCAATTACTGGAACTTCATGACCACGTTTTGCGTCCATTTCATATGTAATCTTATAGTTAATAACTGTAGGTCCTGGAACCCTTTTTGTTACACCGTTTTTAAGGTCTTCATCATTACCCATTGCAATTTGAGCTGACGTATCAAACGTTAGCCAAATAAGTAGTATTGATGCAAAACCTGTAACCCACGTTGCTGAACGTTGCCAGAAACGATTGTCACTCCATACAGATTTATTAGCCACTGTATCCTCCTATAAATTATTGCCAAAATATATAGTTATCAATGTTCATTCTCTTCATGAACTTGATTTTGCATATAATAAACTGCGTATGGAAGTAATAACAATCCAATAGCAGCGACAACTAAAGCTTTTGCAGTAAAATCACCTACATGCATCAAACTTCCCATTAAATACAAACAATAGGCAGTTAGCATCCAAAAACTATAGGCTATAGTCATAGTCCATGGTTTAAGCAGTTTAACTTTTACTGCAGTATATATACCAACATAAATTCCTCCAAAAACTAACACAAGTGCAGATGAAATAAAGATAGGTAAGAAATCATCCAATGCTATCTCCGGTCTAACAATTGATGGATCAATCATTTTGTTTCCTTAAACTTAGGTTAGATTTTAGAATCATATGTAGTGTATAAAGTTTTAGATGAAATAGGGTTGATTTAAGTCAATTATTATGGTTAAGTAATAAAATTTAGTTAAATTTTATTTTAAGTGTTACTTTATAGATGATTTCTATAGAAGTTTTTTCCTCAATTTTAGCATTAAGGAAATAGCGCTACAAACAACAAGAAAGGTTCTAGTTGTTTGTAAGAAGATAGCTTTTGATCTCTTTGACTAAATTTTCAAAATCTTCTTTGAATTTAAAAAGAAGTCTTGATTTTTCATTGTCATCACTATTTAAGGATGTTTTGAATTCTCGTGCAGTTGCAGTGAGTTTTTGCGCTCCAATGTTTGCCGATACTCCGATAATATCCAACAGTAGTCTATCCGCATTTTCTGTGTTGTTCTGTTTGATAAGGGACTCAATAACTTCATGGGCATTATTATAACTGTTTATAAATTCATTTAAAATTTCATGATAGAAAGCAGTATCATTTCCTGAAATTTCCATTCCCTCTTCTATATCAAGTTCAGTATAGTTTAGACTACTACTTGCATTTTCATCTGGAGTATATGCATATATAACATCATAGAGTGCATCCATTTTCAATGGTTTCTCCAAATGCTCACTCATTCCCGCTTCTGTCATTTTTCTAATATCATCAGCTGCAGTATCTCCACTGAGAGCCACAACTACAATATGGTTAAGTGCCGGATTTTTTCTTATTTTACGTGTAGCTTCAAAACCATCCATACGAGGCATATGCGCATCCATAAGAATAAGAATAAAGTTGTCATCTTTTTCTAAAATCTCTAAAGCTTCAACTCCATCATTTGCTACAACAACATCAATACCACTCTCAGCCAAAAGCCCTAAAATAACTTTCTGGTTAATGATGTTGTCTTCAGCAAGCAAGATACGCTGACCGGAAAACTCTTTAAAGTCATCTTTTGTAATTTTTGCATGCGGTGGTACTTCTCTTTTTTTGATGACCTTTTGTTTTACTTGAACTTTCTCAGCATCTTTTTCTTCAACTACTCCAAAATCCCCTTCTTCTTTTCCATCAAGAAGAGTAGCTGATGTATCTTCTGTTTCTACTGCTTTCTCGTGAGCTTCTACTTCTTCCTCTTGTTGTGCAACTACCTCTTCAACTACTGGTTTTGTTGTCTCTACTGTAACAATTTCTTCAGTACGTTTTTGAGTTGACGAACTTGTTGTTTTTCTCTTTATTATAAGATAGATAAAAATTACAACTAAGATGGCTACAAGAGCTAAAAGCTCGTTTTGATAGGCAACTATAAGGTCCATATTCCCTCTTTTTATAAAATATTGCTCAATCATACAGTATAAAAAATTAAACCTAAATCAATTTTGCTGTATAATCACTTTAAATTTTATGTTTAGGGTGACTTTTGCAAAATATTCCACATATTCCGGTTTTATACAGAGAAGTAGTTGAAACTTTTAAAGATATAAATGAGGGAATAGTCATTGATTGCACAATGGGATATGGCGGTCACTCTTCAATGATTCTTGATGCAAACCCAAATATCAAGCTCATTGCAATCGATCAGGACCAGACAGCCATAGAGTTCTCACGCAAGCGTTTAGAGAAGTATGGTGACAGAGTCGCGATACGCAAAGGACGATTTTCGAATGTCATCAAAGATATTCTGCGTGAGGTTGATGCAGGAGAGATAAAAGGTCTGTTAGCAGATATAGGTGTTTCATCTCTGCAGCTTGATCAAAAAGATCGAGGATTTTCTTATGAGAGTGAGAATCTTGATATGCGTATGGATAAAGAAGCAGCTTTAAGTGCTGCAGATGTTGTCAATAGATATGCAAAATCAGAGTTGGAGAGAATACTTTTAGAGTATGGAGAGCTGCGTAACTTTAAAAAGATTGCATCTGAGATAGTTAATAACCGTCCTTTTAACTCTGCAAAAGAGCTCAGTGAAAAACTCAAACCTTTTATGCCTCGAGGTAAAAAGATTCATCCTGCAACACTTTTGATGCAGGCTATTCGCATCGAAGTCAATGATGAACTAGGAGAGCTAAAATCACTTCTGCAAAGCATAGAAGAGGCAAAGTTGCCAAATGCAAAGATTGCAATTATCTCTTTTCACTCTTTAGAGGATAGAATTGTTAAAAAAGAGTTTTCGAAGTGGGCAAAGTCTTGTATATGTCCACCGGAAGCTATTCGATGTACCTGTGGAAGCAACCATCAGTTAGGACGTATTCTTACAAAGAAGCCGATTATGGCGCAAGATGATGAACTCAAAGCAAATGCACGAAGCAGAAGTGCAAAAATGCGAGTATTTGAGACAAATTTATAAAGGAGGAGCAGGTGAGTGAGAAGCATGAACTTTTAGATGAAGTAGATTCAGTAATAACAAATAAAAAAAGCCTTGATTTTAACTACTTTTTGTACATTGTCTTTTCACTTTTGTTTGTTGCAATGTTCGCTTTTCCAAAGATATATATCACACAGCAGATATACTATAAAAGTAGAGAGATAGCGAAACTAAAAATCGAGTATGAAACACTCAAAGAAGAAAACAGGCTGATTAGTGCTTCTGTAGAGTCCATCAAGTTCAAAAATCAGATACTAGATACACTTTTTTAAATTTTAAGGAAAAATATTGATTCGTAAGTTTATAGAGTTTGCCATTGAAAAACCACTTTTAAACCACATACTTTTGATCTTCATTTTTATGCTTTCCATATTTGCATATATCAATATTCCAAAAGAGATCTTTCCGCCGATGAATATGGATAAAATCACTATTAAAGGTGGTTATGCGGGAACATCTGCAGATATTTTGGATAAGATGGTAGTGCAGAGCATTGAAGATGATCTGCAAAACATTGATGAACTTGAAGAGATAAAAAGTAGCATTAAAAATGGTTCATTTATCATCAGTGCGGAGATCAAAAACGGCTCAGACAATATACTTGTACTCAATGATGTAAAAGATGTTGTAAGCAGTGTAAAAAAAGATCTACCGGCAGATATGAATGAACCGGTTGCCAAGATAAAGACACATGCTTTTCCTTTGGTTCTCATAGCACTCTCAGGAGATGTTTCAAAAGAGGAACTCTTAGAACGTGCAGATGAGCTAAAGAGTGAGCTTGCAAAATTTAAAGATTTGAGTGATATAACGATTCGTGGTGATGCGGATGAAGAGCTTGATATCTCACTAAATTATCAAAAGATGCAGGCTTATGGACTCAGTACTACACAAGTGGTTTCAGCTATCAGCAATATCAGCTCAATTTTTCCAATAGGGACAATCAAACAAAAAGCACACCATCTCTATATTTCAACCTATAACGGTGAAAAGACCAAAGAGAAGATTGCAGATACTATCATTCATGTAGGCAATATTAAACTGCGAATAGGCGATATCGCAGATGTAGCCTTTAAACTGAGCGATGAGGTAGAGCTTTCTCACTATAATGGTGTAAGAAATGTTTCCATCAATGTTACAAAAAGTAAAAACGGGAATGCAATCGCACTGGTAAAAGAGATACGTGAACTTTTAAAAGAACAAAAACAGAAGCATCCAAAATTAAATTTTAATATCTATACAGATACATCTGTATGGATTAAAAATCGTTTGAATGTGGTCTTTTCAAACATCGCTTTTGGATTGATGCTTGTCTTTTTGGCGATGTTGATTTTTATCAACCGTGGGATTGCTTTTGTTGTAGCTCTTGGAATTCCTGTGAGTTTTATGATAGGACTCATCGTAACAGAGATTTTGGGAGATTCTCTTAATATGCTCTCACTTTTAGGCGCACTTATTGCACTTGGAATGCTCGTGGATGAAGCCATCGTTGTTGCAGAAAATATCTACAGGCACTTAGAAGAGGGTATGGAGAGAAAAGAGGCTGTTATTAACGGTGCGGCAGAGATGTTTCCTGCAGTGCTCACTGCAACACTGACAACTGTTTTTGCCTTCTTGCCGATGCTTTTAATGACTGGAGAGATGGGAATGTTCATTAAAATTATTCCCATTATGATTACGGTTTTACTGCTCTCATCTCTTTTTGAAGCGTTTTACTTTTTACCGCTGCACGCACATGACTTTTTAAAGGTTTCCAAAAAAGGGAGTTTTACAAAAGTTTTCTGGGATAAAATGTATGTATGGTACAGTAAGGGGCTCCATTTTTTCTTTAAAAGAAAACTTGTCTCACTACTGCTGATAAGCTTTTTTATACTTGGATTTGAGTTTATCATGATAAAACATGCGAAGTTTCAA
The DNA here is from genome assembly GCF_009192995.1 of Sulfurimonas indica. GTDB lineage: Bacteria > Campylobacterota > Campylobacteria > Campylobacterales > Sulfurimonadaceae > Sulfurimonas > Sulfurimonas indica. The sequence continues at coordinate 74,218 of NZ_SDID01000005.1, forward strand.
CTTTTTCCTGATTTTGATAATACCCAGGTCTATGTCTATGGAAAAGTCAATATCAACAATGAGTTAAAAGATACCGAAAAAGTTGTTACAAAATTAGAAAATATCATTATGAAGCAGATTGATAATGAAAATGTTTCATCCGTTACCTCTGTTATTGGCTTTAAAATGGATGCTAAAAACAGAGCGGAGTTGGGTGAAAATATGTTTCATATCTTTGTTGATCTACATGAAAGAGCACCGGAGAACTTTTTTGACAAATATATCAGTCCCTATCTCTCCATTGAATATGATGCAAAGATAAAAACAAGAACAGTTGATGCAAAAGAGATAGCCAAAGGAATAAAAAAAGCACTTGTCAGTCTGCGTGCGGCCAAGGATGAAAAAGGAGAGAAACTTTTTGAAGAGCTAGTTGTTAAAGTTCCTGGTGCCGGTGTAATTGCACATGATGTGGAGATAGGTCTCAGTTCCAAAGATGGAAAAAATGTAGTTGGGTATCTGAAGTCTTTAGAAGAGAAACTAGGTTCAATCGAGGGTGTATTTAACATTTCAGATGATGCAACCCTTGGGGAAAAAGAGTTGAAACTGCGTGTAAACAGATATGGTCAGGAGCTAGGATTTAATGAGGGAGTCGTATCAAATATACTGCGTGCTTATTATCTTAAAGGAGAGTATGGAAAACTCTTTAACAACTCCGGACTTATTCGTATTCGTATTGAGAGTGATTTAGACAATAATATCCATTCACTCAATGCTTTGGAGTTGCAAGTACCATCATCAAAGCAGTATGTCCGACTGAAAGATATATGTGATTTTGAGTATAAGCAGAGTTATGTAACACTGAAAAAAGAGGATGGAAAACGCATTCGAAGTCTTTATGCTTCGATTGATAAAAAAATTATTACATCTTCAGAGCTTATGCAAAAAATAGAGCCAATGCTTCAGGAATTTAAAAAAGAGGGGCTTTTAGTTGAGATAAAAGGAGAAGAGAAGGAGAATAATAAAAATAAAAAAGAGATGATGCAATCAGCAATTATTGCCATTTTTTTAATTTTTATTACACTTGTGTGGTTGTTTGATTCTATCAAGAAATCTTTAATTGTAATCAGTACAATACCACTTGTTCTTCTTGGTGTATTTGTTGGTCATTGGGTTATGGGACTGAACCTTACAATGCCGGGACTTATCGGAATAGTAGGACTTGCCGGAGTTGTTGTCAATGATGGACTTATTATGGTTGACTTTATAAAAAGAGCAAAAGATACAGAAGAGTTGATGCGTCGTGCACAAACAAGACTCAGACCGATTTTGTTAACATCACTTACAACAGTGCTTGGACTCTTGACACTTATCTTTTTTGCTTCAGGTCAGGCAAAGATACTTCAACCGATGGCAGTATCTCTAGGATACGGAATTGCGTGGGCAACAGTGTTGAATCTTTTATATGTACCACTGCTTTATGCAGTTGTCTATAAAATAAAAGCACCAAAATAAAATTTTAGGAATAGATATGAAGTTAGAGATAAGTTATGCAGCTTTTGGTGTAAGACCTCCTGTTGTAAAACCAATACCGGAATTTTTACTTGAAGTGGGTGAAGATGGATTGAGGCAACTGATTTCAAAACATTATGATGCAATTAAAAAGAGTGATATCTATCATCTATTTCCACAGGATGATGCGGAGTTTGAACAGGCAAAAGTAAATTCTGCAGACTTTTTTATTCAGATTTGTGGAGGTCCGGCATATTTTAATACCAATAGAGGTGCTCCACGAATGGTTGGTCGTCATGCGCCTTTTGCTATTGATGCAAAAGCAAGAGAGATATGGCTTGCACTCTATAAACCTCTTTTAATAGAGTTACAGAACGAGGGTGTTACAGAGACCTCTTTGCAATCATTTTGGGGATATTTGGATATCTTTTCTCTATGGATGGTAAATACCAAATAAAGCCCAGAAATAAAGCAACTTCTAAGCAACTGATATGTATAATTTCGACCTATTCTTAGAAGTGGGTTCGTAGCTCAGTTGGTTAGAGCCCTCCGCTCATAACGGAGTGGTCCCGTGTTCGAGTCACGGCGAACCCACCACTTCAAAATCCTTTAATTATTTTACAAATCAGTCAGCTTTTGGAAGTCCAAATTTTTGTGTAATTAGCTCACCTTCATCATTGAAAAAGAGATAGTAAAGCAGGTCTTTTTTGACACTAAGTCCAGCAAGATAGCGAAGTGCCAAATTTGCTTGTAGTGAAGCAATATGCATAACAATTGGAGCGGCAATTCCTGCTGGTGTTTTTTGGATGATTTTAAAAGAGTCTGAGAATGAAGACTCCTCGATAAAAGCTACTTGGCCATGAAAAGCTTCAACACTGCCATAGACCCAAGGGAGATGTCTCTTTTTTGCATAAGCATTTATCTCTGCACGTGTTGGTAGATTATCTGTCGCATCAATGATGAGGTCGACTTCTATATTTTTTTTGCTCCACTCTTCAAAGTTCATTTCATGAGCAATAGCTTTTGCATAGGGACAGCGTTCTTCAATGATTTTTGCGTTTATTTGGGCTTTGTTTTTTCCTTCATCACCACTTTTAAAAGCGATCTGTCTGTGGATGTTATGCAGGCTGACTTCATCAAAATCAACCATATGAATTTCACCGATTCCTGTTGCTCCAAGTGCAAAGGCAAGGGAAGAACCAAGTCCCCCTGAACCAATGATAGCTATTTTTTTATCTTGCAGTGATTGTTGTGTCTCTTCTCCCCAGAGCTGGACTTGACGGTGAAAATATTGCATCATGATGAAGCCTTTAATCGAGTTTTATCAAATTTTAGTGATTATAACACTCTTTTATTAATCGCTTCTTTAAATCCCCATGTTCTGCGTGAGGCTATAACATCGGAGTGGTTCATATCGACAATCATAAGCTCTTCTTTGTTTCCTAAGTGTGTGAGAAGTTCTCCGTTTGGAGAGACCAAAATAGAGTCTCCATAAAAGTTCCATGTCAACTCTTTATCTTGATACTCGCCAATTCTATTAGCTCTTAAAATATAGTAGTTTTGCGTAAAAGCTCGTGTTGAGACAAGTGCTTTCCAGCGTTCGTATGATTCAAAAGTAGAGACACTTGGAACTAATAGACAGTCAATATTCTTGTTCTTTAGTTTTTGGAAGATTTCATCGAAGTGGAGTTCAAATCCACTGATAACGCCAAATTTGAAACCATCAATCTTAAAGACAAGAGGTGTCTGTAAGGATTTTATCTCATTGGCAAAGAACTTTTCTTCATTCCAGTGAGAGTAGTTGATAAGAATCTGTTGTTCATAATAAGAGGTAGAAGCAGGTGCAAACTTTGCAATGGTTTTATAGACTTTTTTCTTCTTAACTATGACAATAGGAGCTACTATTGTCATACTGTAGTTTGCTGAGAGTTCTTTGAGGATTTTTATCTGATGCGAGGCTTGTTCTTTAATCATACTTAAAGACATATTTTGCAACTCTTTAAAAAAAGGATTGAGAATATATTCTCCAAGAAGTAGGAGTTTGACACCTTTTTTATTTGCAATTCGGATATAGTTGTAGAGCTTTGTTGAACTCATACCTTGAGAGCTAAGTTGTAAGACAGCTGCACGCATTTTAAGAGGCTTTTATCTCTTGGATTTTGATAACTGCATCTTCAAGCATTTTTTGCGCTTCATTTAACTCTTTCATACCTTGTTCATATGCTTTTACACTCTCTTGGAGTGTAATCTCCGGTTTCATCAAAGTCTCTAGAATTTTTTTGGCATTTTCCAGTTTTTTTTCAAAGTTCTCTTTAGCCATCGAGTGCTTCCTTTACATAGTTTTCAAACTTATCGAGTTCAACAAGAAAGGCATCATGTCCGTAGTCACTCTCAATATCGATGTAGTCATAGTTCGCATTTCCGATTGCTTGGAGCTCATCTGCTATCTCTTGCATCTCAAAATTTTTAAAAAGTATATCATTTTTAAAACTAATGAGGTGCAGTTTTGCTGTGATGCGTTTGAGTGCCTCATGTAAAGAATCAAATCCGCGTGAAAGATCATAGATATTAATGGCTTTTGTAATGTAGAGATAGGTAAGCGGATCAAACCATTTTGTAAAGTTGTAGCCATTATACTCTAAGTATGACTCTACTTGAAACTTACCAAAAAGTTCATACAATCCATCTGTCAGTTTATAATCTCTTCCAAACTTCTCACGCATAGATTCAGGAGATAAAAAACTGATATGTCCTGCCATACGTCCAATTGCCATACCGGCAAGTCCCTGTTCTTTTATAATGTCAGGGTCATAGTAGCCTTGCTTGAAATCAGGATCTTTTAAAATAGCCTCTTGAGCTACTTTATTAAAGGCGATAGCCCAAGGTTGTGTTGCGTGTGTTGCTGCCATTGCAATGATTTTATTTGAAAAGTTCGGATAGTGGATGGCAAATTGGAGTGCTTGCATACCGCCCATACTTCCACCAATAATTGCGTGAACTCTGTGAATGTCAAGTCTGTCAAATAAAATTCGTTGTGCTTTTACCATATCTTTGATACTGACAACAGGAAATCTGTAACGATATGGTTCATGGTGTGGATACTGAGGGCTCATAGGTCCGGTTGAACCAAAACAGCTTCCAATGACATTGGAACATATGACAAAATATTTGTCTGTATCTATCGCTTTACCTGGACCGATAAGCCCATCCCACCAGCCAGGTTTATTTTCACCTTCATAAAAACCTGCAGCATGATGACTTCCTGTGAGAGCGTGACAAACGACTACTACATTACTTTTATCTTCATTGAGCTCTCCATATGTTTCATAGCTAATATCATAAGGCTCTAAGATACGTCCACTCTCTAAATAGAGAGGATTGGTAAAATGTTCAGTATATGTTTGCAGGTTTAATGACAAATTGGTTGCTCTCTTAAAATAATTAGTGACATTTTAGCAAAAATGGCTTAAGCCCACCTCTATATTAGGCGTCAAGTGCCTGAGCAATGTCATCTATCAAATCTTTGGCACTCTCTAAGCCAACAGAAAGACGGATAAGCCCTTCAGGAACACCACACGCAACTAGCTCTTCATGAGATAGTTGCTGATGTGTTGTTGATGCTGGGTGTGTGATGATTGATTTTGAATCACCAATGTTTACAACAAGAGAGTAAAGTTTTGTAGCATTGACAATTTTTTCTGCTTCTTCTAAACTTTCCACTTCAAAACTCAGTAACCCACTACAGAGTCCATCTGTAAAATATTTTTGGGCATTTTCGAAGTTTGCATTACTTTTAAGACCAGGATAGTTGACTTTTTTAACTTTTGGATGTGATTCTAAAAACTCTGCAAGCATCAAAGCGTTACGTGAGTGTTCTCTCATTCTTAGGGAAAGATGCTCCATACCTTGGATAAAGAGCCATGCATTAAATGGAGAGACCACTGCTCCTAAATCACGCAGGAGTGAGAGTCTTGCTCGAAGTGTAAATGCAGGTAGTCCTGTCTCTGTATAGATAAGACCATGGTAGGAAGCATCTGGCTCATTGAAATGTGCATAGCGTGGATTGTTTTTGAGTTTCTCATTTAAACCTTTTTTCTCAACCAAAATACCACCGAGAGCAAGACCTTGACCTGTTGTGTATTTTGATGTGCTATGCACAGTGATGTCCGCACCATATTCAAAAGGACGGCAAAGTACAGGTGTTGCTACTGTGTTGTCCACTACTGTTAAGATATTATGTTTGTTGGCAATGGCAGTAAGTGCTTCAATGTCTGCAACATCGATACTAGGGTTTGTCAAACTTTCAAAGAAAATAACTTTAGATTTTTCATCAATGAGCTCTTCAATTTCCTCAGGATTATGAACATCAAAAAAACGTGCTTCTATGCCAAAACGTTTCAGTGTATGGGCTACTTGCGTAAGGCTTCCTCCATAGAGTTGTTTTGCACAGATGATATTATCACCGGTTTGGGCAGCATTAACGAAGGCATAAAATATTGCACTCATTCCAGATGAAGTTGCAAGTGCTGCTTCTCCACCTTCTAGTGAGGCAAAACGTTTTTCAAAAACATCAGTTGTCGGATTGTTCAGACGTGTATATATATTGCCAAGCTCTTTGATTGCAAAGAGATTTGCAGCGTGTTCTACATCCCGAAACTCATAAGCTGTGGTTTGGTAAATTGGAACTGCCATAGTCCCTTGCGTATCTTTTTCATAACCTGCGTGAAGTGCCAGTGTTTGTAAATCCATTCATTTATTCCTTCGTTATTGATTTATTGCTGTGAAGTGTCTCTTCTTTTAATTTTTCTAGAAACTCTAAGATATTTTTTTGGTATGCAAGTGTATCCTCATCATTACTGTAGAGTAAAAAATTTTTAAGAGATTCAATATCTATCTTTTTTGCATATCGTGGGACAATCTTTAACTCTTTTTGTATAGTAGCAACGAGTAGGTCCAAATCTAAAGCGTTCTGTTTTTTTACTTTTTCAACAAGCTCTTTTGTCGTTAAGAGTAGCAGATTTGCTCTGTCCTCATCCCCCTCATAAATTTTTGTAGCGAGCTCTTTTACAAGAATAAAATTTTCAACTTTTGGTTTTTCATTTGCAGCAATTACAAGTGCAAATATTTTGGCACGAAACTCTAATGAGCCATGATGATGAACAAATATTTCACGAAATGCACTGAAAAAATGGTGTTTGATTCTAAAAGAGAGTTTCATCTGTATTCCTCATGCTGTATTATACACTTATAGTTTTGAAAATGGTATAATTGCAAAAAAATTAACTAGGAATTTTTATGGGTAGAGCGTTTGAATATAGAAAAGCATCAAAATTAAAAAGATGGGGAGCAATGTCTAAACTGTTTCCTAAACTTGGAAAAGTCATTACAATGGCGGCAAAAGAGGGTGGAATGGACCCTGATCTAAACCCTAAACTCCGTACGGCGATTTTAAATGCAAAAGCGGAAAATATGCCAAAAGACAATATTGATGCTGCGATAAAAAGAGCTGCTGCAAAAGATAGTGCAGATATGAAAGAGGTGAATTTTGAAGGCAAAGCTCCTCACGGAGTGCTTCTTTTTATCGAATGTGCGACAGATAACAACACACGTACCGTTGCAAATGTAAAAAGTATTTTAAATAAAAATGGTGGTGAGATGCTGACAAATGGCTCACTCGAGTTTATGTTCTCACGCAAGGCTATTTTTGAGTTTAATTTAAAAGATGATATGGATTTAGAAGAGTTAGAGCTTGAACTCATTGATGCCGGTCTGGAAGAGATTGAGGAAGAAGAGGGCCTTGTTCTTGCAACTGCTGATTATACTGCATTTGGTACAATGAATGAAGCTTTAGAGAACTTGGGTGTTGAGATCACAAAAGCAACACTGGAGAGAATTGCAAATACTCCAATAGAGATCAGTGAAGAGGATCAAGCCGATGTAGATAAGATTTTAGAGCGACTTGAAGATGATGAGGATGTGCAAAAAGTTTATACAAACTTGGCATAATGCAAACACTCAAAGGACATTTTACCACTACTTTAGAGGTGAAGCAATCGAAGTTTATTGCTCACCTTATTCCCTACGAAATATATGAAACAACGCTTGAACAACTAAAAATACAACATCCAAAAGCAAGACATTTTGTAACTGCTTACAGATATTTGAATGAATATTCTCAAATCGTAGAACACTCTAGTGATGATGGAGAGCCAAAGGGAACTTCGGGTAAACCATCTTTAATGGTGCTGCAAGGGCAGGAGTTAATTAATGTAGCTGTAATAATTGTACGCTATTTCGGTGGTACAAAACTCGGTACCGGTGGATTAGTTCGAGCCTATAGTGATGCAGTGAATCTTGTTGTAAGTGAAGCGGACCTGATTGAGTATAGAGAAGAAAATACTCAAATTATAGAGATTAAGTATGGAGACGTCCGCTTAGTAGATTATGAGATTGAAGCAAATAATATTACTGTAGTTGAAAAAAAGTTTGATACAAACGTAGTGTATACCATTAAAGGGGTGAAGGAGTCTCTAGAGACTTTCCTTGCAAAAGTTGCAAGGATCGTAACTCTTAGATAAGCTTTTTGCTTTATCTTCTTCCTTGAACAGCATTCCCCATATCCCACATTGGTAAGAAGATACCAAGAGCAAGTAAGATAACCATCGATGCAATGATAAGAAGCATAATTGGTTCAATCGCTTCACTAAGACCATCGATGATGGCATCAAAACGCATTTTATAATATTCAGCCACTTTTTTTATCATTGTATCTAGCGTACCACTATCTTCACCGGCACGCACCATTTGAATAATCATATTTTCAAAAAGTCCAGTCTCTTCAAGCCCTTTGTTAAGTGCGCCACCTTTTTCAACTGTAATGATTACAGATTGGAGTTTTTTCTTTAAAGGAAGAGAGTCGATCATATCAATAGCAGTATCTAATGCTTCTGCAATTGGAATACCGGCACGAATCAACTCGGAAAATACAAGTGTAAAACGGCTCAGTGTTGAGAACTTGATAATGTTTTTAATCAAATAGGTTCGTAAAAGGAACTGATGCCATTTATATCGGATATCTTCATAGTTGGTAATGAGATAATTAAATACAACATAAAAGACCGCAAGTCCAGCTAAGAGATACGGTCCAAAGTTATTAAAGAGATATTCTAGTTTTAGAAGGATAATAGTTGGCAGTGGTAGTTCAGCATGGAGCTCTTCAAAGATTGATTTAAACTGTGGTACAACATAAGAGATAAGAATTGTAAATGCGATAGCCATTGCTATCATAACATTTCTTGGATATGCCATCGCTTTTTTGAACTTGATAACATTGGCACGAATCTCTTCGAGCATATCTGCAAGAGAATAGAGAGCTTCATCAAGGTTACCGGTTTTTTCTCCAAGTTGAATCATAGCAATTGTTAAGTTTCCAACTTCAAATCGGAAATTTTCCATTGCTGATGAAAAGGAGTGTCCGGAGTTGATATCATCTGCGATTTTGGAAAAAACAGTCTTTAAAGCATCATCAGTTGTGGCATTGGCTATTTCATTGAGTGAATCATGGATGGATATACCGGCATTTGTCATAACGGCTAACTGTCGTATGGCAGCAATGAGTGCATCTGGTTTGATCTTTCTTTTTTTGACATTCTTTAAAAGATCTGCTTTAATTCTTCGAAATTTGTCTTCAAGTGGTTCAGCTGCTTCTTCTACTTTAATGATAATTCCAGAAAGTTTGAGTTTTGCATAACCATTAGCTTCTTTTTTATCTTCAGCATATAAGCCAATTTTCTCTTTTTTCCCTTTTGTTAAAACCGTTACTAAAAAATACTTCATCCTTTTGCCACCTTTAATATTTCTTCAATACTTGTAATACCATCAATGGCTTTTTGTAAACCATTTTGGAAAATAGGTATAAAGCCTTCTTTCATAGCTTGAACAAGCATAGCTTCTTTTGATGCACCTTTTGCTATCAAAGATGAAAGCTCTTCTGAGATATTTAAAACCTCACAAATCATTTCACGTCCCATATAACCTGTTCCACCACACTCTTTACAGCCTTTTCCTTTGTAAAAGGTTGTACCTTCTGGTACAACACCCTCTATCTCTTCCAAAACAGAAGCTGAAAGGGCATCTTCTACTTTACAGTGAACACAAATTTTTCTTACAAGTCTCTGTGCCTGTATAGCAACAAGCGCACCACTAATTAAATAATGTTCTATACCCATATCGGCCATACGAGGAATAGCTGATATTGAGTCATTTGTATGCAGTGTTGAAATAACCAAGTGACCCGTTAGTGCTGCTTTGATCGCAATCTCTAAAGTTTCCTGGTCACGAATCTCCCCGATCATGATCTTATCAGGGTCTTGACGTAAAATAGAGCGAAGTGCATCAGCAAAAGAGAGACCTACTTTTGCATTTACCTGAACCTGCTGGATAAGATTCATTCTATACTCAACAGGGTCTTCAACTGTAATGACTTTATCTTCTACATTTCTCAGCTCATTGAGAGCACCATAGAGCGTTGTTGTTTTACCAGAACCGGTAGGTCCTGTTACCAGTATGATACCATAAGGAGCTTGCAGGCCTTTGAGCAGTTTATGATAACTGACACTATCCATACCGGCATCTTCAAGTCTTACAAGTGCTTTTTGTTTATCGAGCACACGCATAACAATTGATTCACCATAAAGAATTGGCAGCGTTGAGATACGAAAATCATATTCACGTGATCCTACTGTAGTAGAGAAACGTCCATCCTGTGGTTTTCTTTTTTCTGCGATATCAAGATTTGCTAAAAGTTTCAATCGTGATGCCAGAGGAGGGTAGATATCTTTTTCAAAGATAAACATCTCCGTTAACTTTCCATCAACACGTCCACGAACTACACAGTTTTTTTCAGTCGGTTCGATGTGGATATCACTTGCACGCCCGTTAATACAGGTTTTGAGTACTACATCAATTAGTAATAAAATAGAGGAAGCTTCCTGTTGCTCTTCGAGTGTTGAGATAGAATTTAACTCTTCACGAATTTTACGAACCAAATCTTTTACACTGTCTTTAAGACTTATTTTATAAAGATAGGTCTCAATCTGTTTTCTTGTAGCAAGAGCAATTTTAAGAATTTTTCTTGGAAAGAGTCTTTGAATCGCTTCTTGTGCATCAATATCAAGCGGGTCATTAAATGCAACAGTGATACTCATTTCATCTTGCGAGATTGGGATAGCATGATGTTTCTGAAACTGTGCAAAAGGGACATTTGCTGTAAGATTGTAGTCCATATCAATGGAGTCTAGGTCTACAAACATCAAATCTAGCTCTTGTGCTAGTTTTTGCAGAACTGCACTTTCTGGTATGTAGTCATAATCATCTATGATAGAGAGTTTATAGACACCATTACGTACCTGTTGGACAATATAACGGATGAGTCTGTCCATTGTCATAAAACCAGAGAGGGTTATATCACGTAAGATAAGATTTTCGCTGATTCCTTTTGCAAGTAGTCTGTCTACTTGTCCTTTCATTATAGAACCATTGGCAAGTAAATCTGTCGTAATCCTATCCACTTTTTTCCCTTACCAGTATATATGTCTCTTTAAAAGCATTGTATCATAAAACTCTTCAATAACCATTTTTGAAATTTTATAATCTTTTGCCAGATAAAGCTTGTATGAAAGCTTTTTATCATTGGGATCTTCAAAAAGATAAAATGTACGTTTTTCATGTTTACCTAGTTTTGCGTAAAGATCAAACACTTTTGAAAGAACATAGTCTGTTGTTGGTAACTTTAACTTTGAGAGCTCATAACCATCAACTAAAGAGTGGTAGAGTAGTTTTTTTTGCATCAAAATTACTGAAAAGTAAGCTGAGTTTGCACGTGCTTCTTCTGAAAATTTTAAAACTGCTGTTGGTACGGCAAGTCTGTCAATATAGTCCGAATGTAAACATGCAAAAGCATAGAGTGAGACAAACTCTTCATCACGTTTATATTTTCCAAAGTTGTCAAATCCCATGCTACAGACTTGTGCATATTTTTTATTTTGATAGAGTCCAAACATCTCCTGTTTAACATCACCTGCATAGCTATTTGCTAAAAAAAGTAAAATTATAAAAAGTCTCATTTGAATTTTCCTGATTGTATATCATTAAGTAAGATTTTTGCATTACCGGAGTGGGAATATTTAATATATTCTTTTAATGTTTTAATAGCCATATCTCTTTTATTGAGTTTGACTAAAGATTTTGCGAAAATAAGCCAACTGTCTTCTATATCATTATTGATTGCATTTGTTATAAGTGCATAATTATAAGCTTGTTCATAATTACCAAGCTCATAATATTTTTTTGCAACAAAAAGACTTAAAGCAGGGTTATTGTTCTTCTTAAATCTCGTAATGATTTCTTTGATGTCGTTTTGTGAATCTCTTCTCTCAATCGTGATGATTTGTTTTTTATAAGGTTTTGAAGTTGGTTCTTTTTTTACTATTGTAATAGGTGCTTTGTTTGTTGTTTTCTTCTTTACTTGACTTTTCTGTTCTATATCCATATACTCTTCTTCTACAGTAGCTTGTTGAACAACTTTTTTTCTTTTTTTAGTACTCTTTTTTACAGAAGATGTGACTTTATAGTACGGTTGCTGTTCTTCATTTTGTATACGTCTCATAAAGTTCATTGATGGTGAGAGGGTTAATTTTGTATCTTCTGTTAAAGTCGTTGTTTGTACTTGAGTATTTTGTTGTATGTTTGTTTGGACTGGAGCTGTGACGATCTCTTTTTGCGTAGAAACATTTTGTTCTTTTTGAAGACTTTGTATTGCTACAATCTTTCTCTTTTCATGCTTTTCTGTTTTTGTCGCTATCACTGGAGTTTTTTCTGTATTGGAGGTGGCAAAGATTGATATAATCGTCATAATAACAATGATACTGACAAAAATAATGGCATGTGGAATATATGTTTTAATTTTATATTTTAGCCAACGTTTTTCTAACTCTCGTGTATTAAGCATCTATCAAACCTGTATGTATAGCTGCCATCTCTATAAGTTTTGTTGAAATTTGATTTGTCTTTATAGAATAGAGCTGATTGTTTTTTTCATAAGTACTATAGATTTCAAAAAGCCCGTATAGGAGTTTATTTGTATCTCTATAGTTTCCATGAGTTAATTTATAAATTTTGTTTACAGCTTTTGAATTAAACATGCTGGCTGTATCAAAACAGTTTGCTTTCATCAGTTTTTTTTGTATATATATCTTTAGTTCTGTCGGCAAAGAGTTTTCAAGCTCAATAGTTTCCCAAATTCTTGTTTGGAAATGTTCTTTTGCAATAAGATCTTCTTTCTCTGTCTTATGCAAAGCGATAACAAATTTAAGTGTTCTTGTATCTGATAAAAGTCGAATTTTCTCCATCAGTTCTTCAGAGTAGAGTTGTGCTTCATCAAGTAAAATAACAGGAACTTGATTCAGGTTTTTATCTTTTACAATTTTCATAAATTGTGTAAAGTTCAACTCTCCTGCATATTTGGTTTCAAATACATCTTGTGCAAGTGTCTTATAAAACTCACTTTCATCCAAAATAGGGGTATCATATAGAAAAACATTTTGTGTATCTGCTAAGTCAAGAGAGAGCTTTGTTAAAAACATGCTCTTTCCTGTCCCTGGTTTTCCATAAAGAAGTATCATCTTCAAAGGTTTTTTAATAGAGTCTTTCAATGATTGGTAGATTGTTGAGACTCTGTCTAGCTGGACATAATCTTTGGGATTTACAGTATCTAAGAAAACATTTTTAGAATTTACAAAGATACTGTTCATATATTATGCCTCCTATTTTTCATTATTTGTAGTGTTTGCTTCGCTTGTTTCAGCTTTTTTAGCATTTTTTGAAGCACGTTCAAGGTCAATTAAGTCATTACTTAAACCTTCATAACCTAAATCAGAAAGTGAAACACTGTTTTTTGATTTATGTATAATATGTGGTTCAATAATAATTACCAACTCTTGCGTCTCTTTTATCATTTCTTCATATTTAAATAGATAGCTTATAATAGGAATATCACCTAAGATTGGAACTTTACTTGTATTATTTGTATTTTTGGTATTGATAAGACCACCAAGAATAATTCTGTTACCATCTTTTACTGTTACAACAGATGAGAGTTGACGACGAGCTAAATCGGGTGGCATATCTCTACCTGTATTTGGTACGTCTGCCATATTTGTCGTTGTCTCAGAGAGTGACGGATTGATTCTCAGTGTAATTGTTTTATCATCAGAGATCTCAGGTGTAATTGTTAAAAGAACACCTGCAAAGACTGATTGGACATTTTCATTTTGTGTTGTTGCAGCAACGCCACCACCGGTACCTTGTTGGTTCGTTTCTGATTTGATTTTATAAAAGTACTCTGTACCCGCAGTAATAAGTGCTGGTTGATTATTAAGTGTTAGAACTTTTGGATTTGAAATAGAATTAACATCACCTTGCGTTTTTAGAAACTTAATAACTTCATTGAGTGAAGCACCACCTTTAAGTGTTACGATTTTTGCCATTCCAGCCGCACCATTTAGAGCTGCTGTAGTAATATTTGGAGAAGTTGCATCTGTAGTATCAAATGTATCAACATTTTTAAGTTCGAGTGTGTTAATACCAACTTGGAAGTTCTGAAGTGCATAAAGCTGTTTCCAGTCAATCCCTGTCGTTTTACCTTCACTCATTGTTACTGCTAAAAGCTGTACATCTATAAGTACCTGTAGTTGTACTTTGTCTTGAAGCTTTTTAAGATACTTTTCAAATCTTTTCAACTGTTTTGTTGTTGCTGTGACAGTAATAAGCCCGGCATTTTTGTTAATAAGCGGAGCTGGTGCATGGTATGCATCATGTGGACGGTTGAGCACACTTTGAAATTCAGTATCGAGTTGTTCCCAGAATTTTACTTCATCACTGCTTTCTATCTTTATACCACTATCAGCTGTAGAAGTACTTCCTCCAGTAGTTCCACCTGTGCCTCCTCCGACACCACCACCCATGCCTCCAGGTATTGAAGTGCCTCCTTGACCTCCATTAGATGAAGAACTAAGTGTGACATCAGTGCTTCCGGTACTTTTTCTTTGTGAAAGAATATAGTCAATATTGAAGACTTTTGTTTGTAAGTAAGAGATTTTAAGTAGGTTGTTCTCTAAAGTGTATGAGAGATTGTTCTCTGATAAAATAATATTAAGTACTTCATCTATTGTTAGGTTCTTCAAGTTCGTTTTGTTTAACTTTGTCTGAAGAAACTCTTCTGCATTAGGATCAGTAATGATGATACTAAAACCACACTCATCACTGAGCTGTTCTATAAAGTCCATTATCTTCGTGTTTTTTGATGAACTTATGCTAAAGAGTTCATATGAACAATCTGCAAAACTACTTGTTGATACCATTGCTGTTAGTATTGCTGCACATAGCGATGTTTTAATAAATTTCATTTTTCGTTCCTACTTATTATTAAATTTAAGGTTTTTACTTTTACTCACAGTGGAGAGAAGTAATTGTTTCTTACCCTTTGTTAAGAGTACTGTTTTAAGATTCACTTTTTCAAGTTTGTATTCATAGATTTTTTCACCTTCTCTATACCATTTTCCATTAATAAGGGCAGATTTGTTTAAGATCGCTTCTAATGAAATTTTTGAAGAGTAAGTACGAACTTTTTTAGAACCTGATGTTGAGGATTTTCTACTTCTATATGTACTTTTCTTCCTTTTTTTACCTTTTTTGGTTTTTAAATAGATAAATGGATCTTTCAATTTTGAAATTTTTTTATTATCTATACCTTTTCTCGGTGGTTTGATAGCTTCTATCTGCTCATCTACCCAAGCAAGTTCATTTGAAAAAAGCTGTGTAGATAGGAGTAATAGTAAGATTATAGTTAGTTTTTTCATTAGTATTTAATCCCCCATACTGAGATTCTAAAATCCGAATTTAAAATATTTTCGGCTGTGATATTAAAATCATGTATATCTACAACAAGATCACTTTGCTCCATAGAATTGATGAACTTAACAGTATTTCTAAAGTTTCCTTCAGAAGATACAGTGATATTTAAAATATGTCCAAATGAACTTCCTGTATCAGCATACTTGTTTGTTATATAATTTATTTTCACATGGTATTTTTGAGCATTGGTTGTAATAGAGTCAAGGTATTCACCCCATGCACTTTCATCATAGATAAGAGATGAGATAGCTTCAATTTTATGCTTAATATAAGCATTGTTATTTTTATGCATCATCATTTCATCATTGATTTTTTTAATCTCTCTATCAAGCTGAGTGATTTTTGTTTCTGGATTTCTCTGCAGATACTGTTTGTCATTTGCAATCTGTTTCTCAAATCGTTTAACATTTTCTCTTGTCTGCTCAAAACTCTCAAAAGAACTATCCCAAAAGAAAAGGTAAGCAAAAGCAAATATACCGGCAACTATCATGACGTATGTCATATATATCTCTTTTTGTTCTTTCCCTTGAAATGCCCTATCTATCTTATGTAAGTAATCTTCTATATTTATTTTCATAATAACTTCACTTTCAACTCACTGGTATATAAGTCTGACTTGTCATTGATTTTAATCTCTTCTAAGTCAAAATCATATTTCGTTTCATAAGTTTTTGTAAGATATTCAACAAGTTTTGTAATCTCTCTATCTTTCAAAGAAACAAGATTCAATGTTAGAACTTTACCTACTTTTTCATCTTCGCTGTATCCTATTGATGAAACCTTAACTTTAAATTTATTGATGTCATTTGCAAACTCTGATATAAGTTTCGCTTTCATTGGATAATCGACTTTTACTTCATGAATCTTGATAAGTGTATTTTTCTTATCGTTATACTCTTTTTTCTCTTGTTCTAATAGTGTTAATGCTTTTTCTTTATCTGCCAATCTATTTTTAATAGTGGCTTCTCTTGTGATTTTTATATTGTGCACTTCTTTATAGTCCTCTTTTAAAAGGTCTTCTTGAAGTTCCTGTGCATATGTTAAAATCCAGTATGTAATAGGATAGGCAAAAGCAAGTGCAAAAGCGGCTGCTGTAAGTATTATAAGCTTACCACTCTCTCTTCGAATAAATTTTGGTGGACGTCTATAAGTTGTAAAGTTACATTCATATCTATCCATTGGAGGAACAAGAGTGTAGAGCTGCATAAGTGAGTGCATTTGATCAAGATAAACTTCATCACTTGTCTCAAAACCGTAGTCAAAATCAAATTCACTTGCATAAATATTGAGCTCAACTTCTAGCATCTCATGAAGTTTTGTCTCAGTTTTAACTTGTGTACCTATATATACATGTTCAAACTTATCAATCTCAAAAGCCCGTTTTGCATACGTTAAAATATCATTGATATTTGCAATGAGCTCTTTATAGAGTCGAATGAAATACTCTTTATATTCACTCTCTGTATCTTTAAGATTTGCTTCTGTCAAGAATTCCATAAAGTCATCATATGGAATTCTTTCACCGTACAGTTCACAAAACCTTTCATGCATATCTAAAAAAGAGTATTTGATAGATTTTGTGTAAATAAACTCTTTGTTGCTGTAAATTGTTAGAGACGCATCATTTTCCTGAAAATAGATAAAACAGTGTGTATTACTACTGTCAATAATCTCTTTTGCATAGAGTGATTTAATAAGTAAAGGAGCAGGGATGATAACATCAATATATTTTACTTTTTCAACCACTCTTTCAAATGTTGTTGTTAAATCAAGCGGATCAACTATAAAGAGATGAAAATGCCTGTTCTCTTCATCTAAATTGTGAAAATTTTCTATATATTGAATTTGATATTCAACTGCTTGGTCAAGTGCTAATTCATCGTATGCTTTACTATTAATAGCGTCATAGAGATCTTCTTCGGGAATATTCTTACTGATTTCAATCTGTGCTGTTATAAACTCTTTTGTATTTAAATACGAGATAACAAATTGTTCTTTTGAAAATTCAGGAGTTTTTGATTCACTAATAAAACTAGAAACACTACTAAAGTAGGCATCTTTGTAGGGATTAACAGATAGTACACTTGAAAAAGAGTGTTGTGCTGACGTACTCATTAATTATAATCCTATTTAAATTTAACCATTAACATGGAACAAAATCCATCGTTACTGTAAAACTCGATTCTGTAAGTTTTATTGGCTCTATCAACAGCATACCTTTTACTGAGATCTTTTAAAGAGATCGTGATAGCACTCTCATCTTTGCTGTTTTTTGAGTGGTAACCAATAACGTTTACACGAAAGTTTTTACCTTTAATAATCTTAAAATCGTCACTTATATAAAAGTTTGAAGCTTTTGGCAAAGAAATCAACTTTCCATCCGCCTCAATTTTATAAATTCGTGGACAATTTTTTGACATTTTAAAATATTGAGGCCTTAGCGAGGTAATTTTTTTATTACCTATAAATACATCGTATGCGCCATACTTATTCTTTTTAACCGCTCCCAACGGATTGGAACAGTTAAAGTCGTTACCCTTTGATTTTAGCGGAATAAAGCTTAAAGATTTTTTGATATTACATAAATCTAACAAAATATTGTGATTTATTTCCAAAGTTCCATAATTTTTTATTATCTGTTCGACATTTTTTTCGCTTAATTCAAAGTCTCTAGCGTATTTTATATGCATTATTTTCATAAATTCTTCAATTGCAAGGAGCTGATAGAAGACTTTTTGAGAAATGGAAGAGAGGCTTTTACTGGTCTCAATTGCAAAGGCCGGTTTGTTGTTTTTTACTGCAAAATATGTTAAAGATAAACGCATTTGTTCATCTTTAAATTTTGTTTTTGTATTTTTGACATTAAAAATATGATGTTTTTGTAAGAGTTGTTTATTGATATTTTCTTTGACATTACGTGCTATGTCATTTAAGTTACTAAAAGGTTGACTCTTATTGAGTGAACACTGGTCAATGACACAGGTCTGTCCCCAGGCATTTGGATTGAAAATACTGCTTTGTTCTTTTTCTCTGTAAAAACCGTGTCCATCATGTAAATTAAGAACAAGAGAGACTTTTTTTTCAAGTATGATTTTTTTAATGGCATCAACAGTTGGTTTGTCTTTGTCATTTTCATTAATTGTTGCAAATTTTCTGTTCATATCTCCATGTATACCGCGTCTGTTTGCAATAATACTTTTTTGGTTGAGATTTGGAATGATCCAGAGATTTTTTGAGAGAATTTTATAGTGTGTAGCAAGGACTGCAGCTGAAAAATAGCCTCCTGGTTCATTACCGTGGATACCACCGATAACCAAAAGTGTTGTGTTAGAATCAGAATTTTCTTTTTTGATAAGATTTATCTTTGCAGATAAGTGTGTAAAGAAAAACAGAGAGATAATTACGAAAAGTTTCATAATTACCTTTCTGTAATAATATTGAACTTATTTTCTGTAAGTTTTACTATAAGAACTTTGTTCCCTGTAAAGGAGAAGCTGTTTGATTTATATTTTTCTAAAAAAGCAATTTTGAAGATATCTTTTGTATCAGGGTAGGGGATAACATTGATCTGTCTGAATATAATGGTCTTTTTTTCGTTTTTATTGAAAATTCTAGTTTTATACTTTTTAAACTGTTCAAAATTCATACCGTCAAAACGTTTAAATTCCGGAGTATAAAAACTGAGATAGGTATCTATATCATTATATATCCAAGAGTATCTCCATGCAAAGAGACTTGCAAGGACTTTTGAGAGTCGCTCTTTTGATGCCTCTTTTTTCACACTCTCTTCATCAATAATCAAAATAGTCTTTGATATATCTATATTTCTATCGAGACACTCTATACTTTGATTGTTGATAGCGATGCATCCTTTTGTAAACTCATCCCTCTCTTGTTTAATAGGAAGACCGTGAATCCAGATGCCTTGTCCTGTTTTACCTTGATACTTATCATATATATTAGGATAAGAGGTGACAAATGCCATCGGCCCGTAAAAAGAGTCAACTTTTGTTATCTTTTTGACAATATTGTAAACACCGACAGGTGTGCGAAGATCTCCCTCTTTATGCTTGTCACCTTTCATCTTTCCTGTATAAGCACTATACTCTTTTTTTAATTGATAGGTGTTGTTGTCATCTTTTTTGTAGATAGAGAGTCGAGATTTTGATTTATCACATGTAAGAATATTTGTATAGGATTCAAAGTAACCAAAAGAGGTATCAATATTTTTAAGATAATCATTCCAATAGGACTCTTGTGCAAGTTTTTTATCAAGTTCTTTTTCTATATCATTGATGCCATTGTTTCTATAGTGGGTTAAAAGATGGAGGTCAACTCCGAAGAGTGAAGATGAAAGAAAAAGTATTGAAAAAACTGTTTTATAAAAATTATTGTGCATTGTCATATCCTATCTCTTTTAAAAAGTGTTTATCTTTTGTCCAGCCTTTTTTTACTACGACTTGCAGGTTAAGGTAGGCTTTTTTCCCGCTGAGCTCTTCTATCTTCTGACGTGCTGCTTTTCCGATTCTTTTAATCGCTTCACCTTTTTTCCCAATGATAATACCTTTTTGGGATTCTTTTTCAATGATGATAGTTGCATAGATTCTATCAATGCCATGATCTTCTTCAATTGAGTCGATGATAACATCTGATTCATAAGGGACTTCATCACTGATATTCTCAAAGATAGCCTCTCGGATAAAACCAGCATAGATATCACGTACAAGTTCACTTGTTAAATCTTCAGGGTCATAAAGAAATGGAGACTCTAGAAGTAGTTTTGCAATGGTGTCAAGCAGGTCTTTATGACCGACTTTTCTAGGGATTGCTACTGGAATGAGCGCTTCAAAATTATCTGCGTATTGATTATATGAGGCAATTTTTTTAAAGAGCTTCTCTTGTGATACCTGATCGATTTTAGAGAGTACTATAATATGTGGAATATTTTTTTTATTAAGTTTTAAAAATTTTTCATAGTGTTCGGTTGAGTCTGTAACTGGTGCTAAGTAAACGATTAAGTCACAGTCCCCCATTGCTTTGAGTGCTTCATCAAGCATAAACTTGTTAAGAACTTTCTCTTTTTCATGCAAACCGGGTGTGTCTACAAAGATGATTTGAGCATTGTCATGCATAACAATAGCATTGGAACGTTTCCTTGTAGCATTTGCTTTTTGGCTTACCATCGCTATCTTCTCACCTAAAAGTGAGTTCATTAGTGTACTTTTTCCAGCATTAGGGCGTCCAATCAAAGAGACGAAACCAGCTTTTGTCATAGTTTACCTTTATAAAATGTAGCGAGCGAGGTCATCATCTTCGACAACTTCATCAAGTTTTTCATGTACAAGCTCTTTTGTTACTACAAACTCTTGGTCTTTGTACTCATCAGCATTAAAACTGATATCTTCTAGTATGCGTTCTAACACAGTATGCAGACGTCTTGCACCGATATCTTCTGCCGTTTCATTCGCACGGTGTGAGAGTTTTGCGATAGCACGAACAGCATCGTCTTCAAAAGTAAGCTTCATACCTTCAACACCAAGGAGTGCCTCATACTGTTTAAGCAGTGAGTTTTCAGTCTGCGTGAGAATGGCATAGAGTGTCTCCTCTGTCAGTGCTTCAAGTTCAACTCTGAGTGGAAAACGACCTTGCAGTTCAGGAATTAAGTCACTTGGCTTACTTACATGAAAAGCTCCAGCTGCAATAAAGAGGATATGGTCCGTATTAATCGTTCCATATTTTGTAGAGACGCTTGAACCCTCCACTATAGGAAGCAGATCACGTTGTACTCCCTCTTTGGAAGGGTCATTTCTAGCTTGTGATTTTTCACTGAGTGCAATTTTGTCTATTTCATCAAGGAAAATTATACCACCATTCTCAGCACGGCGAAGTGCTTCGGCAGTAACGGAGTTCATATCTAAAAGTTTGGCACTTGCTTCTTGGCGAAGTAATATTTTTGCATCTTTGACTGTCACCTCTTTTTTATTCTCTTCTTTATTTAGAGTAGAGAAAACTTTTGAAAAACTCTCCTGAACTTTAGCCATCTCTGGAGGAAGATTTGTATCATTGAACTCTATGGTCATATTTGACTCTAGTTCAATTTCAATGATCTTATCATCCATTTCACCTGATTCTACACGTCTTTCTGTTGCTTCAAGGAGTCTTTGATAATCATCTTTTTTACTCTCACTAGCCCCAGCAGGAAGAGGGGGAACAAGTTTTTCCGTGATACGATTGATGATGTAGTCTTCTATCTTTTCGCGGTTTTTTTCCTCTTGTTCTGCTTTAACAATAGAGATAGAGTTAACGACCAAATCACGAATCATAGATTCGACATCCCGTCCTACAAAACCGACCTCTGTATATTTAGATGCTTCTACTTTAATAAAAGGGACTTTCATCATCTTCGCAAGTCTGCGTGAGATCTCTGTTTTACCAACACCTGTTGAGCCTATCATAAGGATGTTTTTCGGTTTTATCTCTTGACGCATCTCATCATCTAACTGCATACGTCTGTAACGTGTACGAAGTGCCAGAGCTATTGTTTTTTTAGCATTTTTTTGGCTGATAACATATTTATCAAGATAAGAAACTATCTCTTTGGGCGTCATATTCATTAGTTTTTATCCTCTAAAATGAGAGTTTTGATATTATGGTTTGTATAGATACACAGATCTGCAGCGATATGGAGGGATTCTTTTACAAGCTCTTCTTCATCTAAAGATGCATGTTTTTTCAGTGCACGTGCAGCTGAGATAGCAAAGTTACCTCCGCTACCAATGGAAGCAACCTCTCCATCTTCAGGCTCTACAACATCGCCGTTTCCTGTAAGTATAAAAATATGCTCTTGATTGAGTACTATCATCATAGCTTCTAAGCGACGGAGTACCTTGTCTTTTCTCCAAGCCTTAGAGAACTCAACAACGGACTTTAAAAGATCCCCTTTTTTATTCTCTAAAAACTCTTCAAACATATCAAATAGATTAAAGGCATCCGCAGTACTTCCGGCAAAACCTGCTAAGATTTTACCGTGGTAGAGTGTACGTATTTTTGTTGCATTGCCTTTTAAAACACTGTCGCCAAAAGTAACTTGACCATCACCACCGATGACGGCTTTGTCTTTTCCTTTGTAGGCTAATATCGTTGTAGCATCAAACATCTAAAATTACTCGCCTTGTACGTCTACGTGAAGTGTTGCATGAATTCCATGACCGAGTTTCAAGTCAACATCATGCTCACCTACAGTTTTAATCGCAGTTTTTTCTGTAATATGTTTTTTATCTATCTCAATCTTATGCTGCTCTTGGAGTGCATGTGCAATCTCATCTTTTGTAACAGCACCAAAAAGATGACCGTTTTGGCCAAGTTTTTTTGTGATGATAATCTCTAGTTTGTCAAGTTTTTGTGCTAGTTCGTTTAGTCTTGCAATCTCTGCTGCTTCCTCTTCGGCTTTTCTTTTAAGTTCCGCTTCATGCTCTGCAATGATTTCAGGAGTTGCTGGTTTTGCAAATCCTTTTTTGATTAAAAAGTTTTGGCCATATCCTGGTTTTACTTCTTTGACTTCACCAGCTTTTCCTAAACTTTTTACATCTTGTATTAAAAGTACTTTCATTTTTGTATCCTAAATTTTTTATCTTTCTATTTCACCTGGATATGCAACGATTCCGTTTGTCAGGTTTCCAATTTTACTATATCCGTTATCCATTAAGATTCTTGCAACATGTGCCGAACGGCTTCCTACATGACAATAAACAATGATATTTTCATCTTTTGCTAAGTTTGCTTCTTCCCAAGTTTGGAAAAATGAGCTTGTTGGTACTAATTTGTCTGCACCTTTAATATGACCCATTTGCCACTCCATATACTCACGTACATCAACAAGTGTGAATTTAACCATACCAATCTCACGTGCTTCGAGAAGTGAAACAAGCTCATCACCATCAAGTTCATCTTTGTTCACAAGCATCTCACACTCTTCTTTTGTAAGACCGCGTGAGTGTGTATGTGCCGCTTCTTCCATTCCAAGTTCTACTCTTTTGTTCGCAGCAAATTCTGGTGTACAGAAGATTCCACAATGGCAAACTCCGTTTTGGGGAATTTCTCTCTCGATAGCCGGTTTACAAGGACAGATTCTATCATCTGCTGATTTTGGTTTACCATCTTCTTCGATAACCATAAAACAAGGGCAGAAACGTTTTTTGTACATCATCTTGTTACGAGCAAGACCCATCTGTACGCCTTCGTTTACTTCCTCTTGCGGGTTGTATACCCAACCAAACTGAGCATTTACTTTATCTGTAAACTTGATAGTCTTTTCTAACTCTGCCTGAAATTCAGGTGAGTTCATATCTATTTTAATTATACTCATATTTTGTCCTTTTATTTTTTTTCTCTTCTTGCTTTACCTTCAATGATAAAACGTAATGCATTGAGTTTGATGAAACCTTCAGCATCTTTTTGGTTATAAACTTCATCTTCTTCAAAAGTTGAGTATTCCGCATTAAAGAGAGATACGTCTGAACTTCTTCCAACTACAGTTACATTGCCTTTGTAAAGTTTTAGTCTTACAGCTCCTTCTACCCACTCCTGTGTTTTGTCAATAGCAGCTTGAAGCATTTCGCGCTCCGGAGAGAACCAGAAACCATTATAGATGAGTTTTGCATATCTTGGCATCATTTCATCTTTTAAGTGTGCAGCCTCACGGTCAAGTGTGATAGACTCGATAGCACGGTGTGCTTTTAACATAATAGTTCCACCCGGCGTCTCGTAACAACCACGTGCTTTCATTCCAACAAAGCGGTTTTCAACAATATCTACACGTCCGATTCCATGCTTTCCGCCAAGCTCATTGAGTGTTTTTAGCATTGTAGCAGGAGTTAACTCCTCACCATTAAGTGTTACAGGATCCCCTTTCTTGTAGCCAATCTCAATATACTCTGGAGTATCAGGAGCATTCTCTGGAGAGTTTGACCATAACCACATAGACTCTTCAGGTTCAGCTGCAGGGTCTTCTAAGATTCCACCTTCATAAGAGATGTGTAGGAGGTTTGCATCCATAGAGTAAGGAGATTTCTTTCCTTTTTTCTCGATAGCAATGCCATGATCTGCCGCATACGCTAAAAGCTTCTCACGTGAGTTTAGATCCCACTCACGCCACGGAGCAATGATAGTAAGTGTTGAGTCTTGAGAAAGATAACCCATCTCAAAACGTACTTGGTCGTTTCCTTTACCAGTTGCACCGTGGCTTACACCATCAGCTCCGGTAATCTTTGCAATCTCAGCTTGACGTTTTGCAATAAGTGGACGAGCAATAGAAGTACCTAGAAGATACTCCCCTTCATAGATTGCGTTTGCACGAAACATAGGGTAAACAAAATCTTTTACAAACTCTTCACGCAAATCATCAATAAAAATATTTTCAGGTTTAATACCAAGTTCAAGTGCTTTTTTTCGAGCAGGTTCCAACTCTTCACCTTGCCCTAAATCTGCTGTAAAAGTTACAACTTCACATTTGTATTCATCTTGGAGCCATTTTAAGATAACACTAGTATCTAGCCCTCCAGAATAGGCTAATACTACTTTTTTAACACTTTTTTTCATGTAAAAAACCTTTTGATTGTAAAATAATTACCGCGATTATATCGAAAAATAGGTGAGATTTTACTTATAGTAAAGTAGTTAAAAAGAGTAAATAAGAAAATTTCAAGTAAATGAGAGAAGGTTAGGAGTAGGTATATGCTCATTTGAGCATAGATTTACCCCTTTGAATCAAACAATATCCCTGTCACTTCTTGCATCTTTGGTAAGAAGTCCTGTGCCTGTTCTGCCGGAAATCTTCGAATCATTTTATGCGTTTTCGCATCAATTGCTGCTACATAAAAGATGTCATTTTGATCGACACCAAATTTGATATCAGGATTAAGCGGTGTCATCGCTTCATTTAGTTTTTTTACTAAATCCTCTACATCTCTCTTTGAATTGATTTTTTCATTTGAAGTTGAAGAAGCTTCTTGCATCTCTTTGACAACATTATCTTCTTTCATTCTGCTTTGTGCAACTTGTTGTGTTGTCTGCATTTGCTCAGCAACTCTTCCTTGAGCTTCTTGCGGACTTACTTGGGATTGTTGCTGTCTTGCAACATTTGCTATGCCATCCATGACCTACTCCTCTATTACAGAATATAATTATTAATGACAATATCGACAAGCTAATAAATAACTTTAGAAAAAAAAATAAAAAATTTCAAATTTCTTTTTTTTCCTCTATTTTATGCTACTCTTGCATCTATGAAAATATATATAGATTTATTACGTTTTGAGATTGTTTTACGAAGACTTTCCATTATTCAACTTATATCTTATTTTGGTGCCTGGTTCTCTAATGTTGCCATTTATACTCTTTTGATTCAACTGCAGGTTTCAGCTGAAGTAGTGGCATTTGTAGCAATGCTAAACTTTTTAGCAGGTGTTATTCAAGCACCGTTTTCTGGACCGATTATTGATAGGATTCGAGCACGTGAACTGATGCTTTTTCTGATATTTGTCGAGATTATAGCAACGGCCGCTTTGGTCTTTGTAACTGAGCTTTCAGACTTACATCTGCTCTATTTTTTAATCTTTGTAAAGATGGCAGCGGCTTCATTCTATTTTACAACAGAGATGTCTCTGTTACCAAAAATTTTGCATGGAGATAAGCTGCAAAAAGCGAATGAACTGCACTCTATAATCTGGTCACTTTCGTACACTTTAGGTATGGCAATTAGTGGCTTTGTAGTTTACTGGCTTGGCATAAAGACCGCTTTTTTACTGGATGCTTTTATGTTTGTTCTTGCTTTTTTTCTTTTGTATAATTTAGATTTTAAAGATGAGATATTGCATATTAAAGAGAATCTCTTTGCTATGATGAAAGATACATTTTCTTATCTTAAAGTAAATCCTAAAGCACTACATCTAATGTTGATTCACTCTTTTGTAGGGCTTACTGCCTTTGATGCACTTGTAGCTTTAATGGTAGACAAATACTATGCTTCCATAATTGCCACATCTTTGGCTTTGGGACTACTACACTCTGCACGGGCTGTTGGTTTAGTGATCGGTCCTGTAGTGTTAGGAAAGTGGATAAATAATAGACGGCTTATCTATGTTTTTATAGGACAGGGTTTAGCTATCTGGATTTGGGCATATGTAATGCACAGTTTTTATCTCTCACTACTTGCAAGCATAATAGTCGGTTTTTTTACAACAACACTTTGGTCTTACAGCTATACACTTCTACAGAAAAATATAGAACAAAAATACTATGGACGTATCGTTGCCTATAACGATATGCTCTTTTTAAGTGCAGCTGCCTTTACCTCTTATATGATTGGATATCTGACAACGGTTGATTATAGTTTGGAAAATATAGCTTTTTTCATGGGCCTTGGCTTTATTATAGGTGCAGTGTATTATAATTTCATACTAAAAAAAGAGAAAATCGATGAGATTTGAAAATGAAAGATGGGCTAATGAGTAAAAGTTTGAGTGAGGATGAAAAAGAGTGAATTACAAATATAACGGTGA
The DNA here is from genome assembly GCF_009192995.1 of Sulfurimonas indica. GTDB lineage: Bacteria > Campylobacterota > Campylobacteria > Campylobacterales > Sulfurimonadaceae > Sulfurimonas > Sulfurimonas indica. The sequence goes on from NZ_SDID01000005.1 coordinate 101,235, forward strand.
AGTAATCAGTTTAGAAAAATTAACACGCCTCTATGGGGCGGTTGTTATTGATATGCAGGGTGAAGTAGCAGAGATGAGCCTGGAGTGGTATGAGCTTTACGGTGATAAAGTAAAGCTTTTAAATTATGTTCTTGTTTTTGATTATACACCACCGGGTGAAAATGTGCGAGATAAGAAAGTTTTAGAATTCGCAACACAAGAAGAACTTATAGCAACAATGCAAGAGGTAGCACAATTTTTTCAAAAATGATCTCACGTGATACAAAAAAAGTTCTCTCTTTAGCTTTTCCGGCAGCACTAAAACATCTTGTAGATATTCTGCAGGTCCTTATCGATATGTTGATGGTAGGAACTGTCAGTGTTGCAGCCTTAGCTGCTGTTGGTATGAGTATGCAGTTTATGATGATAGTCAATGTCCTGATGACACTTTTTGTTGTTGGTGGAAATGCACTCATTTCGCGTTTTATCGGGCAAAGACGAAAAAAGAGAGCTTCAGCATTGCTTTTCTCACTTGTTTTGCTTGCTATATCTTTGGGTATAGTTGTCACTGTCAGTGGTTATTTTGGAGCCTATCATTTTTATGCATGGATGGGCGCAACTCCTGAAGTTGTCCAAGAGGGTGGGAGTTATTTTCGTATCATCTCTTTGGGTATTATTGTTATCTTTTTAGATACACTCCTCTATAATGCACTCTCAGCAGCAGGCGATACAAAAAGTTCGCTCTATATCAAGCTGGTTTCATCGGGAATCAATGCCTTTTTAAATTATGTTTTTATCTTTGGACACTTTGGATTTGAAGCAATGGGTATTGAAGGTGCTGCAATTGCAACAGTGATTGCCTACAGTTTTAATAATCTTGCCTATTATCTGCTGATTAAAAAGCAAGCAAATTCCAAACTTGATTTCCTGCCACTCATTCGTTTTAAAGACATAAAGCGAGTATTGAAAGTCGGTTATGCTGCAGCCATTGACAGAGGAGTCTCAAGCCTTAGTTTTCTTTTCTTTGTCTCTATCATTACTGCCTATGGAACGGCTGAACTTGCCGGTTATCAAGTAGGACTTCGAGTAGAGGGCATTGCTTTTATGCCGGGCTTTGGTTTTGCCATAGCGGCAATGGCACTAGTCGGTCAAAATATAGGGGCTAAAGATTTAGATAAAGCCTATAATATGGGAATTATTAGTGGGCGTATTGCTTATATATTTATGGGAAGTGTCGGATTTATTATGATACTTTTTCCAGAATATCTGGTACACTTCTTTACAAAAGATGAACTTACAATTGCAGTAGCTTCTAAGTATCTCATCTTGGTAGGTCTTGCACAAATTCCACTTGCCATTATGTTTGTCTACTCTGCATCTCTGCGTGGAGCAGGAGCGACAAAAACAACACTCAAAGTCAACCTTGTATCACTCTGGATATTTCGACTTATTCCATCCTATATAGCATATAAAATGGGATATGGAATTATCGTAATCTTTGCAATAATGAATTTGGAGACTTTGATAAAAGGAATCATCTACTGGTATATCTATTCCAAACGAAATTGGTTGCATACAAAAGTTTAAAAAAGGTAAAATATATTTATGAATTTTAATGAGTATAAAGAAGCAGTAGAAAAACTTAATCTCTGGGCATATCACTACTATGTCTTGGATGATCCGATTATGACAGACGAAGGATATGACAAGCTTTATCATGAGGTAGTAGCGTATGAAGAGGCACATCCGGATGCAATTTTAAAGGACTCTCCAACACAAAGAATCGGGGACGAGGTGAGTGATGGGTTTGTAAAAGCCAAACATCTCTCACGTATGTGGTCATTAGAAGATATTTTTGATGCTGAAGGACTGAAGAAGTGGCTTGAGAAGACTTACAGATTAGACTCTAATGTAACATTCTACTGTGAACCAAAGTATGATGGAGCAAGTCTGAACCTTATCTATGAAAATGGAGAGCTGCGTGAGGGAATTACTCGTGGTGATGGAGTAGAGGGTGAACTTATTACGCAAAATGTTAAAACCATTCGCTCTATTCCACTTACAATTGAGTATCAGGGATTAATTGAGATACGTGGTGAGGTTGTTATCTTTAAAAATGAGTTTGAAAAGATAAATCAAGAGCGTCTCAAACAGGGTGAGCCACCTTTTGCAAATCCTCGTAATGCAGCAGCAGGAAGTCTTCGACAGCTGGATCCAAAGATAACAGCCTCACGCAACTTGGTTTTTCTTCCTTACGGCATTGGTGTAAATGACCTAAAACAAAAACTGCTAAGTGAGCGTATGGAATATATCTATAATCTTGGGTTTCGTAGACCGCCACTTCGTGCTCTCGCGCAAGGGTATGATGAGATAGAGGCTATCTATGAGCAGATGAAAGAGGAGCGTGAGAGCTATTCTATGATGCTTGATGGTATGGTCGTAAAAGTCAATGAAATTGCAGCGCAAATCGATATGGGTTACACAGTAAAGGTACCTCGCTGGGCAGTTGCCTATAAATTTCCGGCTGTTGAGAAGATAACGACACTTAAAGATATTATACTCCAAGTTGGTCGAACAGGAGTTGTTACACCTGTAGCTATTGTAGAACCTACGGACATTGACGGCGTGGTCGTTGAACGTGCAACCTTGCATAACTTTGATGAGATAGAGCGTATGGATATTCGCATCGGCGATAAGGTCATCATTTTACGAAGTGGGGATGTGATTCCAAAAATTGTCAAAGTCCTCACGCAGGAGCGTAATGGTGATGAGGTGAAAGTTGAGAGACCAAAAGAGTGCCCTGTATGTGGCAGTGAATTGCTGCAAGAAGAGGTGCTTATAAAGTGTCAAAATTTAGAGTGTGAGGCACGTGTAGTGAACTCCATCATCTATTTTGCTTCCAAGCAGTGTCTTAATATTGACGGACTTGGAATTAAAATTGTTGAACAGCTTTTTAATGCTGGACTTGTACAAAGTGTAGTAGATCTCTTTAGCTTGACAATGGAACAGCTCTTAACATTAGAAGGGTTCAAAGAGAAAAAAGCACAAAACCTTTTAAAGGCCATAGAAGGTGTAAAGGGTGCTGAGTTGTGGCGATTTATCAATGCTTTAGGTATTGAGCATATCGGTGAAGTGGCTTCAAAGATGATAGCAGAGACTTTTGGACTTGAGTATAAAGAGGCAAGTAAAGAAGCTCTTATAGCTATTGATGGCATTGGTGATGAGATGGCGGAGAGCTACTTGGAGTTTATGCGGGTAAATCTACAAACCGTTACAAAACTTGAAGCTATCCTGCAACCTGTTGCACCAGAGCAAAGAGAAGAAGCAGATGAGAACCCTTTTAAAGGTAAAAGGGTTGTGCTCACAGGAACGATGAACGAGCCACGACCAAAGATAAAAGAGATGTTAGAGTCTTTGGGTGCAAAAGTAAGTGGGAGTGTCAGTAAAAAGACAGACTACGTAATTTATGGTGAAGATGCAGGAAGTAAGTATGACAAGGCAGTAAGTCTTGGGATTGCAACACTTACAGAAGATGAGATGCGTGGGATGCTTGCGTGAGAGAAAATGCATTGAAAATATATATTGACGGAGATGCATTTCCAAATCTCTTAAAAGCAATCATTTTACGTCAAATTGAAAAACTGCAAATCCCTACCTGTGTAGTTGCAAATAAAAAGATAAATATCGGAAAATCTGATTGTATAACATATATGATTGTAGATGCTGGAGCAGATGAAGCGGATCATAAAATCGTAGAGATGGTAGAAGAAGGTGATCTGGTCATTACGGCAGATATTCCACTCGCTGATAGAGTCATCAGTGAAAATGCGCATGCGATTGATCACCGTGGTGAGCTCTATAGTAAAGACAATATAAAACAGTATCTTGCGATGCGTAACTTGATGGAGAACATACGTGAGATGGGGGAAGTAACAAAAGGACCAAAGCCTTTTGGAGTAAAAGATGCAGAGCATTTTGCAAATCAGTTCAATAAGTTTTTACAAAAATTTGGAGTTAAATGATGCGTCTTGATAACTACCTTGTAGAAAAAGGAGTGTGTGAGAGCCGCAACAAAGCACAGCAAATTATTAAAGAAGCTCTTGTAAGTGTTGATGGTAAAGTAGTGAAGAAGCCATCATTTAAAGTAGAAGAAGAGAGTAAAGTAGAAATTGCAGAGCATAAAAGCTATGTCTCACGTGCGGCCTATAAACTACTCTATTTTTTAGATGAGATTGAACTTGATGTCACAAATAAGAGAGCTTTGGACATCGGCTCCTCTACAGGTGGATTTACACAGGTGCTTTTGGAACGTGGAGTGGGTGAGGTGAGTTGTGTTGATGTCGGGCATGATCAACTGCATCACTCTTTGCGTGAGGATAGTCGTGTGAGGGTCTATGAGGGGTGTGATATTCGCAAGTTTGAGAGTGATAAGCCATATGAGCTGATAGTAAGTGATGTGGCCTTTATCTCATTGCTGCATATTTTAGATGATGTCCAAAGGCTTGCAAGCCAAGATATTATTTTACTCTTTAAACCACAGTTTGAAGTAGGACGTGAGGCAAAACGTGATAAGAATGGTGTGGTCTTAGATAAAAAAGCTGTAAGTAATGCTATGATACGTTTTGAAGATGCATGTAAGTTAAAATCATGGGAGCTTGTAAAAAAAGCTCCAGCAAAACTTGCTGGAAAGGACGGAAATCTTGAGTACTGCTATTACTTTAGAAAATAGTAGATCTATTGCAATCGGTGGATTTGACGGTATGCATATTGGTCATCAGGCACTTTTTAATGAACTGGATGCTGATGGTGTTATCGTTGTAATCGAGACAGGTTATGCGAATTTAACACCCCAGAGGTATAGAGAGCATTACAATGACCATAAGATAGAGTATCTCAAACTTGAGGATATCCGCCATTTAGATGGAGAGGGTTTTATCAAACTGCTTCAAGAGAAATTTCCAAAACTTCAAAAAATAGTGGTGGGGTATGATTTTCATTTTGGAAAAGATAGAAAATACTCTTTTAATGATTTAAAAAAACTTTTTGATGGAGAAGTGGTCGTGGTTGATGAAGTAAAACATAATAATGACTCGGTACATTCGCATAAGATTCGTGCAAAACTGCAAATTGGTGATATAAAAGGTGCCAATGAGTTTTTGGGACATAACTATAGTATTATAGGTGAGCGAATTGAGGGGCAGGGTATAGGCTCACGTGAGCTTGTGGCAACCATCAATCTCAAAGTAGAGGATTTTTTACTGCCAAAAGAGGGAGTTTATGCAACATTGACACGTATTGATGATGAAGAACATTTTCATCCCTCTGTGAGTTTTATAGGACACCGAGTGAGCACTGACGGAAGCTTTGCAGTTGAGAGTCATATATTGGATAGTGAAGTAATATGCGAGAAAAAAGCAGAGATAAGTTTTGTGGACTTTATACGAAACAATGAGAAATTTGACTCTATTGAGAAACTCAAAGAGGCAATCAAAAAAGATATAGCACAGGCAAACAAAGTGCTACATCGTTTAGCACTATAAGGAAAAAATTGCAAAGAGAATATTTAGAAGACAGAGAGAAGATAAACTTCAAGTTTGAACAGACAAAAGAGGATTTTATCGTTGATGAAAATCCGAGAAAGTTCAGTGAAAAAGGGAATTATATAATTCTACGTGTGCAAAAGATTGAGATGACAACATGGGATATGATAGCGGCTTTTGCACAGTTTTTGAATCTACCGGCTGAGAAGATTGGCTATGCAGGACTTAAAGACAAGCATGCAACAACAACGCAGTACATAAGTATAGAAGCCAAGTATGAAAAAGCGCTCAAGAAGTTCAAACATCCCGGTATTAAGATTTTAAAGACTACACGGGACAAGTACTCCATTCGTATGGGTGATTTGGTTGGGAACCGTTTTAGTATTAACCTTTTTGGCGTTTCACCCATAGAAGCAGGGCAGATTGAAAAAAGAGCGAGAAAACTTGCAAAGGATGGACTGCCAAATTACTTCGGCTATCAGCGTTTTGGACGTGATGAAGACTCCATCAATCAAGCACGTGAGATGATAGCCGGAGAGTTGCACATAGAAGATGCGAAGCTCAAAAAGTTTCTTATCTCTGTCTATCAATCTTTTTACTTTAACCAATGGTTGCGTGAGCGTGTACTACTCTCACGTGAGAAAAACAGTGGGAAGTTTCTGCTTTTAGAGGGTGATGTCTATCTGTCAGATGAAGGGAAACTCTTTACGCCTAAAAAGATGCCTCAGCGTGATTTTGAAGCACATAAGGTTGTCCCAACTGGGCTTCTTTGTGGTCGTGATGTCTACCGTGCAAGAGATGCGGCACGTGAGATAGAAGAAAAATATGATGATGAGTTTTTATATGACAAGGGCTCACGCAGAGAAGCATTGATATTTCCAACTGATATCAAACTTGACTATAAAAATAATTTTGATATCTTAAATATTAGCTTTACTCTGCCAAAAGGCTCTTATGCAACTGTTTTTTTAGAAGCAATAGCAAATAAAAACTTTAGTGCACAGATGGGAAAACATCCGGCTAAAAAAAGAAAAGTTTAGAGTCCTTTTTCCAAGACTCTTGTAGCTTCTTCTTGTGTGAGAGGTTTTGAGTAAAAGTATCCTTGAATTGTAGTGAGGTTAAGCTTTTTGAAAAACTCTTTTTGTTCTTCATTTTCTACACCCTCTACAATACAGCTGAGTTTGAATGTATCTGCAATTGACTTGATGATTTTTACCAGGTCTTCATCTTTTGATGAACCTGGAATTCTATCGACAAAGGCTTTATCGATTTTTAGTTCATCGAGTGGCAGTTTGTGGATGTACTGCAGTGATGAGTATCCAGTACCAAAGTCATCCAAAGAGAGCTTCACTCCAAGTTTTTTGAGTTCATTAAGATGTTGTAAATCCTCATCACTGAGATTCATCAGTTCACTCTCTGTTACTTCTATCGTTAGATATTCAAGATGCTCTTGATACTCCTGAAGTACTTTATAGATTGCAATACTGTTAAAGTCATCGTTTGTAAAGTTTACAGAGATAGAGATTTTATGCCCATTCTCATGCCAAATTTTTAGTTGTGCCAAAGATTTTTTGAGCATGATAAGATCGATTTCGTTTATAAGGTTGTTTTCCCTTGCAAGATGCAGAAAAAAACTTGGTGGAATGACTTTTCCGTGACTCTCCCATCGTACTAAAGATTCGAAACTGACGACCTCTTTTGTAAGTGAGTTTACTTTTGGCTGATAGTAAGGGAGAAAAAGCTCTTCTTTGATGGAGTCTTTGAGCGCTTCTAAAAGAAGATGCTGTTTTGATATCTCATCGCTCATATAGCTTTCATAAAAGAGTATCTGCTCCTTTCCTTGTGTTTTTGCAAGTAAAAGTGCTGTATTTGCATCTTTTATAAGCTCTTGAATATCTGTGGAATTTTTCGGATAGGATGATATACCTATACAAAAACCGATGCGTAAAAGATTACCTGAAATGGAGACCGGTTTTGAAAATGTCATTTTTATATTTTTAAGAGTTTTTTGAAGGTCACATTCACTGTTTACGATAATGACAAACTCATCAGCACTGTATCTGTAGCAGTGGTTATTACAGGTTGTATTTTGAAGCATATGACCCACTTTTTGCAGTACGATATCGCCAAAAAGATGTCCATAGGTGTTGTTGATAATTCTAAAATTATCTATATCTAAAAAGAGGATAGAAAATCTTTCACTCTCACTACTCATCGCCTCTAAATTTTTTAAGAGTGAGTTCTTGTTTAGCAGTGATGTCAGCTGGTCATGTGATTTGAGAAATGATGTATGCTCTTGCGATATTTTTAATTTTTCAAGTGTAAGAATCTTGTCGGTAATGTCATAAACGATACCTATCATGCGTAGAGGCTGACCTTCATCAGAGTAGATGACAAAGGCTTTTTCATGTACCCATGCAACTTTACCGTTTTTGAGCTTGATTTTATGTTGAAGGTCATAATATTTTTTCTTTTGATTCAAAACATCATCAATTTCTTTGAGGACTCTCTCTTTTGTCTCATCATCAATAACAGTTAAAAACTTTTCAAATGCCGGTTTAAAAGTTTCAGAGTCTTCGCCATATATTTCTATTTTTTGTCTACTCCAAAGGACATCATTTGTCTGAATGTCCCATTCCCAGTAACCAACATGTGCAACATCTGTTGCCATGTCAAACAATGTTCTAAATTCATCAATGTTTATATCTTGTATAGCCATAAGGAAATTATAGCAAAATTATGTTACATCAATATTACCATTTATAATGTATCTTTACCACTCTTCCTCTTCTTCATTTATCTCTGCATCATCATAAGGGTCCATATGTACTAATATATGTACTTTTTTATCGTCATCAAAAAGCTGTTTGATTTTTGCTTCTACTTTATCTGCGATAGTGTGAGCATTATAGAGCGATATCTCGTTATTGAAAACTGCATGAAATGAGATAAAGATGTGACTTCCTGAAACACGTGTTCGAAGATAGTGATAGTTTGTAATTTCAGGCTCTTCTTTTAAAGCTTGTATGATTTTGTCAACATCTTCTTTATCAAGAGCAACATCAAGCAGCATCAGCACACCCTCTTTGATGATAGGAAGGGTAGAATAGATCATATAGATGGCAATTCCAATACCTAAAATGGGGTCAATCAGCTCTTGGCCTGTGTAGTGAATGATAAGCAGGGCTAGGAGTACGGCACCGTTTGAGAAGAGGTCAGTTTTGTAGTGTAGGGCATCTGCCTTGATAACCATGTTCTTTGTTTTTTCAGCAACATAGTTTAAAAAAAGAACAAGCAGAGCTGTTATAACAAAGGAAGCTATCATGACCATAATACCTTCACTCATATGGCGCATAGTAACAGGGTGCAGGATTTTAGAGGTCGCCTCATAGAGGATAAAGAGTGCTGAAAGGGAGATAATCGTTCCCTCTATTACTGCTGCAAGGGGCTCAAGCTTACTGCGACCAAAATGAAACTTTTCATCAGGGTTTTTCTCTGCATTGTGCAGGGCAAAATAGTTAAAGAGAGAAACGATCAAATCAAGTAAACTGTCTATAGCAGAGGCAAGTATGGCAATAGAACCACTCAATATTCCAACTGCAAGTTTTAAAAAAACCAGAAGTGCTGCAACACTGCTCGATGCAACGGTCGCTTTTTTCTCTAATCTCAAAAAGTATCCTTTTTGGGTACAATTATAATAAAATTTAGATATAACAGTGATTAAAATGGATATAAAGAGTTTAAGAGAAGAACGAAAAAAATGGATGACTTGGAAAAATATTGCACCCTTGCGTGAGGCTTTGGAGAATTTAGAAGATGTGCAATGTGAAGTGAGTTATGATGATGTTGTAAAAATCAGTGGTGAATTTGATGATAAGAAGATTTATGATACTGCAAAACTGTTGATGCCATGGCGAAAAGGACCGTTCTTAATCGGTGAGACATATATAGACAGCGAATGGAAAAGCAATATAAAATATAATCTGCTACGCAAGCATTTTGATTTAAAAAACAAGCGTGTTGCCGATATAGGGTGTAACAATGGTTACTATATGTTTCGTATGCAGGAAGATGAGCCGAAACTTCTTGTCGGATTTGACCCTTCGCCACTGTATAAGACACAGTTTGATTTTATCAATCATTTTGTAAAAAGTGACATTGTATATGAGCTCTTAGGTGTAGAGCATTTGGAATTTTATGAAGAGAAGTTTGATACTATCTTCTGCTTGGGAGTACTTTATCACAGAAGTGACCCTGTAGCAATGTTAAAGTCTCTCTACAGAGGACTTGACAAAGAGGGTGAAGTTATCTTAGATACTTTCTATATTGATGGTGATGAAGAGATGGCATTATGTCCGGAGTCGAGTTATTCAAAAATTCCAAATATCTACTTTGTCCCGACGATAAAGGCATTAGAGAATTGGTGTAAGCGTGCTGGTTTTAGTGCGTTTGAGGTTTTAGAAACTTCTAAGACGGATGCAAATGAACAGCGAAAGACAGAGTGGATAGAAGGACAATCCTTAGAAGATTTTTTAGACACCAATGACAGCTCAAAAACTGTTGAGGGTTACCCCGCACCACAAAGAGTATATGTACGACTGATTAAGGATAAGAAATAATGGCAGAGAATGAAGTAAATGAAGAAGAGTTAGAGCTCGAAGATTATCGAGAAGATGAAGAGCAGATTATTATTCAAACGCATGAGAGAATAAATCAAGATCTGTGTGGAGAAGTTATTAAATTTGAACAGGGCTATGTAGAGTTGCGACTAACAACTTTATCTGAGATGGTTGCTGATGATATAGGACTTATTCACGGAGGGTTTATCTTCTCCGCGGCTGATTATGCAGCAATGCTCGCCGTAAATGAACGAAATGTCGTTCTTGTTGCTTCTGATTGCCAATTTCTTTCACCTGTAAAGTTTCATGATGAGGTTCATTTTGTAGCACGTGTTCGTCATAAAGAGGGACGCAAGCGTAATGTTCATGTGGAAGCATTTGTTTTAGATATTAAAGTCTTTGAAGGTGAGTTTAAAACGGTTATTACTGAGAGACACGTCCTCAAGTTGAAACTTCTAGATAAAGAAGAGAGTGAAAGTGGTACACCAGTACCAGTAGAAGAGGAGTCCTAAGAGAGCTATTTTTTAGCTGTCAGTAAAAAGACTCCAAAATCACGATGTGGTTTGTTTATCGTATTGATATTCTCTATCACAACATCTATAAAACCGCTTTTCTCTACTATCTCACGCAACTCTTTTTCATTGAAGCCAAAGTGGTGTACTCCGGTATTGTCCGAATGAAATGTGCCATCTTCACTCTCTAGGTCAGCGATGGCTATAAACCCGTCTTCTTTGAGATTATTGTGTATGGTTTTAAAAAAAGCCTCTAGATTTTCTACATGATGCAGTGTCATAGAGCTCACCAGTCCATCGAACTTTTGTTTGAGCGGTTGTTTTATGATATCTTGCTGTATTGGAATGATATGCAGCGTATCACAGTTTTTCTCTTTGAGCTTCTCAAGCATTCCTATTGATGTATCGACACCGTAAACCTGCTTAACTTTCTTTGCTATCTCAAATCCAAGCAGACCGGTACCTACACCAAAGTCCATTATCTCCATATCCTGCGTGAGATGAACTCTTTTTTGGATTGCATCTGCTATAACTTTTGCATTATTGACACGAATGTCACCTTGATCCCAGTTTTTTGCTTTTTCTTTAAAATTATCTTGCATAGTCTCTCCTTTAGAGCTGTTTTATCCAGTATGGAGCATATTGCTGCTCCTGTTTTATTGTTGTTGTGCCACCGTGACCGGGGTAGATTGTTTTGTCAAAGTCTAGTTTTTGGAATTTCTCTAATGATTTTTTCATATCTTCTGGATTGGAGTAGGGAAAATCAGTTCGTCCAATGCTTCGTTCAAAGATAAAATCACCGCTAAACATCGCATCATCTATCTCTATTGTTGAGCTTCCCGGAGTATGTCCCGGAAAATGACGAAATTTGACTTTGATGCCATCAATGTCTAACTCTGCATCATCTTCAACCAAAATATCCGGCGTAGAAGGTGGAAGATCCGGCATCCAACTGCTTTGACGCAGGAGCATATCATCCTCTTTTGGTGTGTAGAGTTTGACACCAAGCTCACGCTGTAACTCTGCATTGCTCCAGACATGGTCAAAGTGTCCGTGTGTGTTTAAAATGGCTATGGGATTGGTGACATTTGCTGTTACCCATGAAGTGGCATCAACACCCGGGTCGATGATGATATCTTTGCCATCTTTTGTAACGATGTAGCAGTTTGTCTGATAGGGCCCCATCGGCTGGACTTTTATCGTCATATTCATCTCTTTTTTAGTGAAATTATAGCATGATAACAGTATGAGTTTTTATAAAGAATTAGAGTTAATTTTACAATCCAAAAATCCACAAGAGAAGTTTAGACTTTTTGAGGATTTTTATAAGAAATTTCAAGCAAATGAATGTCACTTTGAAGAAGATTTCATTCCAAAAAAATTTGATGCTCCATCCTATGCAGAGATATGTACGACAGTTCCTCCACAACAGGTGCCAAAACGCTCGAATCTCACAACTGAAGAGGGACAGGTTAAGCTTCTTCATGCTGTAGCACACATAGAGTACTCGGCAATTGATTTAGCCCTTGATGCAGCTTACAGGTTTGGTGGACTTCCACGTGAGTATTATGCAGATTGGTTGGCTGTTGCAGAGGATGAGATACGCCACTTTGTCATGCTTGAATCTCTGCTGCATGAGCTTGGCAGTCAGTATGGTGCTGTTGCTGTCCATGATGCACTCTTTGAAGCGAGCCAAAAGACACAGACACTTTTGGAGAGAATGGTGGTAGTTCCACGTTACTTGGAAGCAAATGGGCTTGATGCAACACCGATGATACTCAAAAAGCTCAAAAAACTTCCAAAGAGCCAAATGATAGAGAAGATCATAGAGAACCTGGAGATTATTTTAGATGAAGAGGTTGATCATGTCAAAAAAGGAGATGTCTGGTTTAAGTATGCCTGTGAGAGAGAAAGTGTAAGTGAGGATGTCTATTTTGACATTATTGCAAAATATTACCCTCGCGGTTTTTTACGGCCAAATGATCTGAATATCGATGCACGTAAAGAAGCAGGATTTTCCTGCTCTGAATTAAAAGTGATGGCAAAAAGAGAGGTTTGTTAAATTAAAAATCTTTTTTTGCTTCATTGTAAGCTGCATTAAAGTCCATAACAGTTCCACCGTTTTCTTTGGCAAACTTTGCGGCATCTTCGAGATTTTTAAATGCATATTTACTTATCATACTCATAGTTCCTTTTTTCTTTGAACCTACAACATAGTATGCTTTTGTAGCATCGATGAACTTTAGAGATGTCACATCTACTACTTTGATATCTTTCGTATCTGCATGGTTATGCTCTTTATCATCTACAAGGCAGTGCAGTGAACAGTACTGTTTCTCTTTACCATCAACATTTGCAGCATGGTTCGTTTTATAAAACATTGGAAGATTCATGCCACAAACAGGACAAGATTCCTTACCTTTTTGAACAATAGTTGCTTCTTGCGGTGAAACTGATTGAAAGAGCTCCATTATCTTATCTGCGTTGAGAATAACAAGTGAACTGGCAATAATCAGTCCTGCTAAAAGTATTTTGATTGCTTTCATTGAGATCCTTTAAAAAAGTACCTGTATTTTAGTAAATAATTGTTACATTAGTGTTAAGGGAGGATTATTCTTGCATAAAAGAGCTCGTATCTCTATAATAATCACGAATTTGTAGAAACTCATCAAGATGTTCAAAGAAAATATCGACGAGTTGCGGGTCAAAATGTTTTCCTCTCTCTTCTTTTAAAAATTTAAAAATGCGTTTATCATCCCATGCTTTTTTATAACATCTATCAGAACCAAGTGCATCAAAGACATCGGCAAGTGCAGTGATACGACCATAGATATGGATTTTTTCACCTTTTAAGCCTCTTGGATATCCACTGCCATCATATTTTTCATGATGCTCATAAGCAATGATAGCAGCTGTTTTTAGAAGTGGTTTGTCTGAATCTCTAAAGAGCTCATAGCCAATGTTAGCATGTGTTTTCATCGTTCTCCACTCTTCTTGTGTCAGTTTTCCCGGCTTGTTCAAGATTGAGTCGGGGATACCGACTTTCCCAATATCATGCATAGGGGATGCTGTTTTTAGATAGGTGATTTCTTGAATAGAGAGACCATAATAATGAGCGAGCAGTTCAGAATATTTTGCAACTCTTTTCACATGAAAACCTGTCTCTTGAGAGCGTGTTTCACCGATCTCACCCATTCGATAGATCAGATCTTCTTGAGTATGTTCTAAATCTTCATGAAGTTTTACCACTTTGGTGATATCGTTACGAATGGCGATGAACTCCTCAATCTCCCCATCATGGTTCAAGATAGGATTTATCGTTACCTCTACGATATAAGAACCTCCATCTTTTTTCTTATTTTTTACAATACCGTACCAGGGTTTTTTAGCCAGTATGGTTTCCCACATATTTTTAAATGCGGATTTTGGCATGTCAGGATGTCTTACTATGTTATGTGGCTTTCCTAAAAGCTCTTCTCTTGCATATCCGGATATGGAACAAAACCTGTCATTGGCATAGATGATTTTTCCTGTGATATCTGTTTTTGATACGATGCCGCTTCTGTCAACTGCATTTTTATACTCATTTAAAAGACGAATATTTTTAATGATCTCATTTTTTAGTTTTAAACTAATCCAAAAGGTGAAAAAGAGTATAAGTAAAAAGAGTAAAATATCGATATAAAGTTCTATCATAGTGTTGTTGATTTTATGTGTTATATATATGTCAATATTAGAGAGGTATTTTTTTTCAATTTGATAGAATTGATTGATAACATGTGTCGTTTTTTGAAACCATACTTCCGGATTTTCCAAACTCTTTTGAGGAGTATGTGAAAAGTATGCAGTTGTTACTGTTTCAATGTATTGATAATCACTGCTTGATTTTACGTTGTCTAAAAGTTCTAAGAAATCTTTGGAGGCTACAGATTCATAACGATGCATGGATGTATCGTACATCCCTTTTGCATGAATTGCTCTGTGAATGAGTTCTTTATCAATTTTGTTTTGGGTCAAAATACCATTAAAGGTACCTCGTATCTGTCCAAGAGCCTCTTTCATAAAAGAGAGGTTTGTGTAGCATTGGAGCTTGTTGTTTAAAAAGGTGTCATCAACATGAATGGCACTTTTAAGATAGATAAACTGTATATGCTTAATTCTTTTTGTAAAAAAATCAAATGCATTGCTTGTTGCAATCTCTTTAGTATCAATCTTTTTGCGTATTTGTGTCACAATTCTTTTTTTCGCAAGATAACTCTCTTTATCTTTGCCATAAATCTGCAAAGAATTTTCAAATGCTGTATCTACAGCTTTGCGTATTTGAAGAAGTTTTTGTTTGAACTTTTCACCATCGCTTCCAAGATAGCCACTGCTCAAACCTCTTTCTTGCTGCAGATGATTGATAAGTTTTGATATCTCTGTAATATGTGTGACATTCGCTTTTAAAGTATGCAGTTCTGTAAGCTTATTGTATGAGTTGATAATAAAAAATACAAAACCAATAGTAATAATAATGAGAGGAATAAAGGTCGAAAATTTTAATTTTTTGATAACACTTTGTGACTTTATAAGATCTCCTTTGTATCTTTTTTGTAATAATACTTTATATATGTTACATTTATGTTAAAAAAAACTATATCTCTTTAGAGAAAATTCTCATTGAATAAAAATAAAAGCTATACTTTCATAGAGTTTTGTTACAAAACTTCGATATAATTTATTTTGTTAATAATTTTTAAAGGTTTTGTAGAAAAAATGAGTAAATATTCTCAAATAACTGACTATCTTGTACGTTTTTTAGAAAATGAAGTAAAAAAAACAGGAATTCAAAAAGTTGTGGTCGGTTTAAGTGGCGGGCTCGATTCTGCAGTTGTTGCAGTTTTGGCACAAAAAGCCTTTGGAGATGACTTACTGTGTGTGAAGATGCCATCACAATACTCTTCACAAAGTTCTTTGGATGATGCCGATGCTCTGTGTAATGACTTTGGTCTAAGAAATATTACCTGCTCTATCGCACCGATGCTAGAAGCCTATGAAGCGATGCATCCTGAGTTAGACAATCTTCGCAAAGGAAACTTTTCAGCACGAATGCGGATGGCGACACTTTTTGATATCTCGGCACGTGAAAATGCACTTGTGCTGGGTACGAGTAACAAGAGTGAGCTGATGCTGGGGTATGGAACACTCTATGGTGATCTGGCATCGGCCGTCAATCCCATAGGAGATCTCTATAAGAGTGAAGTTTTTGAACTAGCAAGATATCTGGGAGTAACAGAGGCTATTATCAAAAAGGCACCGTCGGCAGATTTATGGAGTGGTCAGAGTGATGAAGCGGATTTGGGCTACACTTATGCTCAGCTTGACGGGGCAATGAAACTTTATGTAGATGAGAGACTCTCACGTGAGGATGTCATTGCAAAAGGGGTTGATGCGAAGATGCTAGATATGATTATACAGAGAATCTTTCGTAACCATTTTAAGCGAAAGATGCCAGTGATTGCAAAGCTTACATCACGAACATTGGGACATGATTTTAATTATCCACGGGATATAACCCTATAAGAAAGGAAAAAGTATGAAAAAAACGATAACAATACCATTTAGCAGATATGAAAGCTCACGTGAGGCACATTCTAATGTGAGTGACGCACTCGATGGTGAAGATATCAAACAGGTAGAAGAGCTTGAAGCTGAATTTGCAGCTTATGTTGGAGCTTCATATGCACTGGCAACTTCACATGGAACAGCGGCACTGCATTTAGCGATGTTGGCACTTGATTTAAAGCGGGGTGACAAAGTGGTCTGTTCGGTAAATGCACATCCGAGTATTCCTGAAGTTGTACGCCATTTTGATGCAGAACCTGTGTTTATTGATATTGAAGAGGATACATACAATATCAATCTTGACAAACTTGAAGCTTATCTCGATGCGAACAGCTCAAAAAAGCTCAAGGCTGTCATAGTAACACATCTTGGTGGTGTGACTGTGGACTTGGAACGTCTCTATGCTATGGGTAGAAGTTATGGTGTAAAAATTGTTGAAGATGCGAGTGATGCTCTTGGTGCAACCTATAAGGGTAAGAAGATTGGCTCAACAGGAGCGGATATAGTATGCTTTAATTTCTCTCCGCATCTGAAGAAAAACATCTGTAATGGTGGTATGCTTGTAACAGATGATGATGAGATTATTGAGCGTGCAAGACTGCTTGCAAATCATGCAATGGTACGTGATGAGGATGCACTCGAATATATCTATGATGTTGTAGATATTGGAAATGATTACCTTTTAAGTGAGCTCAATGCTGCTTATATTCGTGCACAGATTACAGAACAAGATGAAAACATCAAGCGCCAAAAAGAGATAGCAAAGATGTATTCAGAAAGTCTTGATGGTGTAGAGCATGTTACTGTTCCACAGATGATTAACGAAGAGAATCCTTTTTCTTTATATATCATCAAAATAGATAAAAACCGCGACTCTTTTGCAGTTGCTCTGCGTGAGGAGGGAATAGGTACAGGATTACATTATATTCCTCTGCATCTTTTAACATACTATAAATCAAAATATGCACTGCGTGTCAATGATTTTCCAGTTGCGCTTCGTTCATTTCAGCAGGTACTCTCTTTACCAATCTATGCAAATATGAGTGATGAGGATGTGGAAAAAGTGATTTCTACTATTAAAAAGATAGCAAAAACAAGAGTATAGTATATCTTTGAAAAAAACAGTAGTTTTGTGGGTTGAGAAGTACTTCTACAACCCTTCGCTGCTGCAAAAATTTCTCTCATATTTCCTTCTGCCACTCTCATGGCTCTATTGCTTTATCATGTATTTGCGATATAAACTCAAAACGCCCCAAGATTTTGGTATTAAAATCATCAGTGTCGGTAACTTGACAGTCGGTGGCAGTGGAAAAACTCCTCTTGTAACTGCTTTGGCAAAGAAAGAGAAGGACCCTGCCATCATTTTACGCGGTTATGGAAGAGTATCGCGAGGTTTGGTCATTGTCAAAGATAAAACCGAGATACTGTGTGATGTTGCAACAAGTGGTGATGAAGCGATGATATATGCAAAAAAGCTGCCTCACGCAACGGTCATTGTCAGTGAAGATAGAAAACCGGCCATCATAAAAGCAAAAGAGCTAGGTTGTGATATCGTTTTTCTTGATGATGCGTATTCAAAACATGATATTAAAAAGAGAGATATTATCATTGATGTTGCTACAAAGAATGGTTTCTGCCTGCCAAGCGGACCGTATCGTGAGCGTTTATGGAGTTCTAAAGAGGTAAAGGTTCTGCGTGAGGATGTTGATTTCTCCCGTGAGGTTACTCTTGTTGATGCAACAGCAAAGATGTCACTTGTGACTGCCATAGCAAGACCACAACGACTAGACAGATATCTGCCGGATAATATTGTGGCAAAACACTATTTCCCTGATCATTATAGTTTTTCAAAAGAGGAACTTAAGAAGATATTAGCCCAGGATGGTGCAACGTCACTTCTTGTAACATATAAAGATTATGTAAAGATAGAGCATTTTGGCCTGAAACTTTCACTTCTTGATCTGGAAGTAAAAGTCAAAGCAGATATTATTTAGACATTTTTTTAAAGATGGAACCTGTAATCAGGAGTGCGATACCATCAAAAAAGAGGCTAAATCCTACAAGTAATCCGATAAGATAGAGTGAGCTAAACGGCCAACCAACGATAAATAAAATACCA
This sequence comes from Sulfurimonas indica, assembly GCF_009192995.1. Classification (GTDB taxonomy): domain Bacteria; phylum Campylobacterota; class Campylobacteria; order Campylobacterales; family Sulfurimonadaceae; genus Sulfurimonas; species Sulfurimonas indica. The sequence goes on from NZ_SDID01000005.1 coordinate 119,608, forward strand.
ATGAGCATAGAGAATATTGCATTGATCATCCACCATATCCAGCCTTTTGCAGGACGCATAGAAAGTGCCAGAGAAAAACCTGCAAAGGAGTCCATAAAGAAGTATATTGCAAGAAGCAGTCCTACCGTCCCCACACCGCTCATTGGATAAAAGATTATAAAGAGTGAAATAGCAATGAGAATGAAGCTCTTCAACCATCCAAAAATATCACTTTTGTTACTAACGTAGGTAAAATAGCCTGCCATAAATCCTGCAAACATCATCAACCATGCTACAAAAGTAACTGTTGCATAGGTCATAAAGACAGGTTCAACAATGCCCACAATTCCTAAAATAATAAAAATAATACCTGTAATCTTTGAGTATTTACTGAATTTTTCAAATAAATCTTCTTCTATGGGATATTTCCACATCATAAATCCTTTTTTAATCTAACTTCCAAAAGTATAATACTATTAAGACAATCACAATGTTATTTATGTAGCATTTATCAGTAAATAATATAAAATTAGATAAAATTCTCCATTATATTGCAAGAAGGATAAAGCATTGCAAGCAAAAATAGAGACTGTAAAAACACTCCTTGAGGCACTTCCGTTTATACGTGAATTTAGAAAAGAGATAGTAGTTATAAAATATGGTGGTTCAGCACAGACATCACCACAACTAAAAGAGAAGTTTGCCGAAGACATTTTATTGATGCACCTTGTAGGTATTAAACCTGTTATCATTCACGGTGGTGGTAAAAAGATCACCGATATGTTAGAAGCTTTGAAAATCGATACGAAGTTTATCGATGGACAGCGTGTCACAACAAAAGAGACGATGCGAATTGTTGAGATGATACTCAGTGGTGAGATAAACAAAGAGATCGTTTCCCTTCTCAATTCTCATGATGCAAAAGCGATAGGTATCAGTGGAAAAGATGCACACTTTATTACGGCTCAAGCAAAAGATTTTGAGAAGTGGGGGCTTACCGGTAATATAAACAAGGTAAAATCTGATGTAGTGCTAAACCTTGTAAAAGATGGCTTTATCCCTGTTATTGCACCAATTGCTGCGGGTGAGGAGATGGGACATCCCGGATTTAACATCAATGCAGATTTGTGTGCTTCTTATGTGGCAAAATCAATCGGAGCAAACAAGATTATCTTCTTAACAGATACTCCGGGTGTGTTAGATAATGAAAAGAACCTACTCTCATCTTTAACAAAAGAAGAGGTTGAAAAGCTTAAAGACAATGGGACTATTCACGGCGGTATGGTACCAAAGGTAGATGCCTGTCTTGAGGCGATTGACGGGGGTGTTGCAAAGGCACACATCATTGACGGACGTGTAGAACATTCAATGTTACTTGAACTTTTTACATCAGAGGGTGTAGGAACCCAAATAGTTAAGTAATTGTTGCTATAATCGCAGCATAAATATTAAATTAAAGGATACGTAGATGTACGAAGCACTATTTGAAGATGAAGATGATATCTTTGGAGGTTCTCCAAAGTCAAAATTCATGGATGTTGTTTTTAATGCAAACAATGACATTGTAAGACAAGAACTTGCAAACTTTATAGAAAAGGTAGCAACGATGGAGTTGATGCTAGAAGAGCATGTTGGTGAAGATATAGAGAGAGCTATACAACAGTACTATATCAAGCATCAAGATGCGTGTGATACAAAAGCAAAAAGTTTGTATGTTGAACTTATGGGCGCAGTACTTTCACAAAGCGAATAGTGTAAAGTGAGGTTGATTTTACAAGTTTTAGTGGCACTTTTTTTTCTCTTGAACAGTGTCATTTTTGCCAATGATTTTAGAGAAGATTTTAAAATTACTCTAAAAAAGGATGAGCAAAAGAAAATTCTTGTAAAATACGGAAACAAAGAGAAAATTTTTGCATTTAGATGGACACTTTATGTAAATGACGGACTTGTCGTACTGCATTCGTATGATAAATCCGTTGCTCAAAATGTGTTGTATCTAAATCATAAAAATCAATCGATTCGGATTGTTTTAAGAAATGATGGGAAGAGTTTTTACAACTCTCCCTATTTTCTTTTAAAGTTTAATGAGTTTGATGCCAAGAAAAATGAAGCGAAATTTGAGCTTTATCTGTATGACAGTGCAATGCAGATTGAGTTGAAATTTTTAAAAAATAAAAATTAGAAGAGATATATGCAAAGAGTAGAAGCAGAATTAGCAAGATTGATTGAAGAGATAGATTATGATGAGGTAACGCGCCTTTTTAATAAACTCAGTGGCGGAAAAAGATTGCGTGCGAAACTAATACTAAAAATTGCAAAAGATGTAAAGGAAGCACCACTTTTAGCAGCTATCGTAGAGCTTATTCATGCTGCTTCACTCTTGCATGATGATGTTATCGATGATGCAGATACACGTCGTGGTGTAGCTTCGGTAAATGCAACTGATGGCAGTAAAACGGCTGTAATGCTTGGTGATATTCTCTATTCGAAAGCTTTTACAGAGCTTGTTAACTTTGACAAAGAGGTAGCTCGTACTATCGCAGCATCCGTTACAGCACTTTCTAAAGGTGAGATGATGGATGTGAAGATGGCAGAGGCATTTAACTCTGATGAAGCTGCATATCTGGATATGCTCTATCTTAAAACTGCTACACTTATTGAAGCTGCAGCCAAAGCCGCAGCACTCCTTGCAGGAAAAGATGCTGAGTCTCACGCACTCTATGGAAGAAACTTAGGTCTTTCATTCCAGATCATCGATGATATTTTAGACATCACTTCGGATGAGGCCACACTTGGAAAACCTGCGATGAACGACTATGTTGAAGGTAAATGTACACTGCCGTATATCTATCTTTATGAAACACTTGAGGGTAATGAAAAAGAGCGTCTTAAAGCTGCTCATGCAAAGAAGCTTGATGCAGATGAAAATGCATGGATAAAATCTAAAATGGATGAACATAAAACGATTGAGAAGTCATTTGGACTTGCAGTTGCACTCTCAAATGAAGCAAAAGAGGCTCTGCGTGAGGATGCAGAACTTGTCGGCATCTTAGATACCATGATACAAAGAAGTTACTAATGCACTATTTAACAGTCAGTCTATCACATAAAAACAGCGATATTGAGTTACGAGAAAAGTTTACATATACAGATGATGAGAAAGAGGGCTGCCTGAAGCGTTTGGTTCAGTCTCCTTCTATCAGCGAAGCGATGCTGCTTGCAACGTGTAACAGAATGGAGATCAGTGTTTGTTGTAGTGATATTGATGATGCATTGAACCATATTATGACACTGCTTACCTTTAAAGGTGGGCTCTCAGCCGAGTACTTAAAAGAGACGGCAGAGATCGTTGATGACAGTAGTGCGATTCATCACCTTTTTGCAGTGGCAAGTTCTATTGACTCTATGGTTGTCGGCGAGACACAGATAGCAGGGCAGCTTAAAGATGCTTTTCGTTTTGCACATGAAAAAGGTTATGCCGGTAAGAAGATGTCACGGGCACTCTCACACGCTTTTAAATGTGCTGCAAAAGTAAGAAACCATACAGATATCTCTTCCAAACCTGTCTCCGTTGCTTCTGTTGCAATCACACAGATAAAAGAACAGGTAAGTGAACTGCATACAAAAAAAGCACTTGTTATCGGTGTAGGTGAGATGAGTGAGATATGTGCAAAACATTTAGTTTCGGATGGAGTAGAGACATACATTACAAACAGAACAAAACAAAAGGCTGAAACACTTGCGCAAGAGTGCAGTGCAAAAGTGTATGATTTTGGAGATCTGCATAAGGCTGTCAATGAATTTGATATTATCTTTACGGCTACGAGTGCTTCATATCCTATCATTACCAATGAACTCGTTGAAAATGTAGACTTTAAAAGATTTTGGTTTGATTTGGCGATTCCAAGAGATATCGATATAAACCAAAGAGATGATATCTATCTTTTTGTAGTCGATGATATTCAAGATATTGTTGAAGCAAATAGAGCTGAGAGAGAACAGTATGTACGTCAGGCACACGGAATTGTAGGACGTAGTGTTGTTGAGTTCTTTGAATGGCTTGATGCACTCAATGTTGAGCCGATTATCAAAGAGATTTACAAAAAGGCAGACAAAGCGGTAGAGACGGAGACACAACGTGCTCTTAAAAAAGGATTTATTCCAAAAGAGTATGAAATGCAAGCCAAAAAGATGGCTCAACAGGCAATCAAGAGATTTTTGCATGATATGACAAAAAAGATGCGTGAAGCTTCCCATGAAGCAAAGAGTGATACGGTAACGGGTGCGATGCAGTACATCTTAAATGATGAACATGACAATATCCCAGACCAATACAAACACCATTTAAAAAAGGATTAGATTTTGAGAAGAAGCAGAGCATTTATTCCCACAACGAAAGAGGCACCGAATGATGCCTCACTTCCAAGTCACATCTTTTTAGCACGTGCTGGTTTTATCTCTCAAGTTGCAGCCGGACTTTATAACTATATGCCTTTGGCAAAACGTGTTATAAAAAAGATAGAAAATATTATAAACGAAGAGATGGCAGCTGCAGGAGCACAAGAGGTTGAACTCTCTTTTGTAACACCTGCATCACTTTGGGCAGAGAGTGGAAGAATTGAGAAATTTGGAAAAGAGCTTTTACGTTTTAAAGACAGAAAAGAGAATCTTTTTGTTTTAGGACCAACACATGAAGAGATGATGGTAGATTTGGTACGTAACCGTGTAACTTCGTATAAAAATCTGCCATTAAATCTTTACCAGATCAAGACAAAGTTCCGTGATGAAGCACGTCCAAGATTTGGTCTTATGCGTGGACGTGAGTTTATTATGAAAGATGGCTACAGTTTTCATGCAACGACAGAGGATTTGGACCGTGAATTTGATGCAATGGAAGCGGCATATAAAAAGATTCTTACGCGTTTAGGACTCGATTTTAGAGTCGTTGAGGCTGACAGTGGTGCTATTGGCGGGTCTGGTTCAAAAGAGCTGATGGTTTTAGCGGATAGTGGTGAAGATACAATAGCTGTCTGTTCAAAATGTGAATATGGTGCAAATATTGAAGCGGCAAAAAGAAGTACAAGAGCAGTTATTCCTGAAGCACCTGAAGCAAATTTCAATAAATTTTTAACGCCGGATGTAAAAACAATCGATGAACTTGCAGAGTTTTTCAAGGTTGACCCGTACTATACTATTAAATGTGTTGCAAAGCGTGTTGTCTATGAAGATGAGAGTGAGATTGTTCTTTTCTTTGTACGAGGATGTGACAACCTTCAAGAGGTAAAAGCACTGAATGCTACAGATGCACTCGATATTGTTGATGTAGATGAAGAGGAACTGCGTGAGATTGGTTTGGTCCCTGGTTTTATCGGGCCACTTGACCAAGACAAGGCAAAACATGTTATTGATGCTGACCTCAAAGATGCTGCAAATATAATCTGTGGTGCAAATGAGCAAGATTATCACTTTGTCGGTGTTGACTTGGGTATACTCAGTGATGTTGCTTATTTTGCTGAGATAGCAGAGGTAAATGAGGGTGATATCTGTCCACATTGTGATGGAGTGCTCTCTTTTACAAAGGGAATCGAAGTAGGGCATATCTTTAAACTGGGTACTACATACTCAGAGGCACTTAAAGCTGAGTTCTTAGATGAAAATGGAAAGTCTCAGCCTTTTATCATGGGAACGTACGGTATGGGAGTGAGTCGTTTGGTTGCCGCTGTAATCGAACAGCATCATGATGAACAGGGTTGTAAATGGACGAAAGCAACAGCACCATATATGGTAAACATTATGATCAGTAACATTAAAGATGAAGCTCAGGTAGAGTTGGGTGAAAAGCTTTACGGACAACTTCAAGAGTCAGGTGTTGAAGTGATGCTTGATGATAGAAAAGAACGGTTTGGCTTTAAGATGAAAGATGCGGAACTGATAGGTTTTCCATATACTATAATTATCGGTAAAGAGCTTGCAAATGGTGCGGTACAGATTTATGATCGCCAAACGACTGAGAAAACATTAGTGCCGGCAGATGATATCTATGCACAAATTATGGAACTTCTTTAGATGATCTATTTTATCATTTATCTTTTTTTAGAGGTCCTGGTCTCTGTTAATATTTCATCAGCGATTGGGGGCCTTGCTACATTTTTTGAGATACTTTTCACTGCATTTATAGGTATCTCTATTTTAGTAAACTTTAGAAATACACTTGTTGAAAATATGACGGCAGTATCATATAACTGCATTGACCTTGAGCAGTTTCAACGCTTAAATCTTTTTACACTCTTTGGTGCGATTTTACTTATTATCCCTGGATTTTTGACAGATATTGTAGGTATCTTGCTGCAGTTCAGTGCTTTTACGAGTATGATTGTTAACCGTTATAATGTAAAATCAAACAGATGCAATACCTCTTTTGAGGATGAAAATATAAATATAAAAAAGGATTCTGATGTCATTGATGTTGAAATTATTGAGCACGACACTACTCTTAAGTAGTTTTATCTATGCAAACAATGTAAGTGAGAAGGTAGAAGACTTTTTAGACGATAAATTTATGGAAAACCCGAGACTGAAATCTGTTGATGTAACAGTTTCTGATGTAGTGCCTCTTAAGCAGTTAGCAGGCTGGAATGCTTATATAGTAGATGTTGAGGCCTATCTCAAGGCACAGCCCAAGAGACTCATTAAACAGAGAATGATATGGTTCTCTGATGGTCGCATCATTACAAAAGAGCTAACAGATATGCAAGGTGGAGAGAGTTTGACAGACTTGGTCAAACCACCATTTAAAGATGAATACTATAAAAAAGAGAATCTGCTCTTTGGAAATCCTGATGCAAAACACAAAGTTGCAATCTTTTCAGATCCGCTTTGTCCTTTTTGTAAAGGCTTTGTACCGGGTGCACTCGATTATATGAAAAAAGATCCGAAAAAATTTGCAGTTTATTACTACCATTTTCCACTAGAGCGTCTCCACCCGGCTTCTGTCCATTTGGTAAAAGCTGCTGCTGCAGCGGAACTGCAAGGAGATAAAAATGTCATTGAAAAGCTCTATCATGTGCAAATCAATCCGCAAGAGAGAGATGTGAAAAAGATTTTGAAAGCTTTTAACAAAGCAGTAGGAACAAAGCTCACGCCAAAAGATCTCAATACTCCGGCAGTTATCAAACAGGTCAATCGTGATCTGGATATTGCTAATGCTGTAATGGTAGGAGGCACACCTACGATCTATCTTGATGGAAAAGTAGACAATACAAAGAAAAAATATTTGAAAGTACAATAGATGAAAAAACTAAGAATTGCAACACGTGTATCAGACCTTGCTCTTTGGCAGGCATATCATATTAAAGCAAGAGTAGAAAAAGCCTATCCTGAGATAGAAGTAGAGCTGAACAAAATTGTCAGTAACGGTGATAAAGTCTTAGATAAACCACTCGCTCTCATTGGAGGTAAAGGTCACTTTACAAAAGAGCTTGAAGATGCGATGCTAAGAGGAGAGGCTGATATGGCTGTACACTCTCTTAAAGATGTACCTACATATATTCCGGAAGGTTTGGAGCTTGTAGCTGTAACCCAGCGTCAAGACCAAAGTGATGTTTTTCTCTCCCATAAATATGCATCTTTGGATGAGTTACCACAAGGTGCAGTAGTTGGTACAACTTCACTTCGAAGAAGAATGCAACTCTTACAAGTTCGTCCTGATCTGAAATTAAAAGATTTGCGTGGCAATGTCAATACACGTCTAAGAAAGCTCTCTGAAGGGCAGTATGATGCAATCATTTTGGCTTTTATCGGTTTGAATCGTCTTGATCTGCTTAAAGACATTCCACATGTTCAAAAGCTTTCTCTTGATATGATGATACCACCTATGGGACAGGCTGCACTTGGTATTGAGATAGTGCAGGGTAATGAGAAGCTGCGTGAGATAGCCATGATGCTCAATGATGAAACCACACATCTCTGTACACAGATTGAACGTGATTTTATTGCCAAGATAGGAGCAGGATGTTCTGCACCCGTTGCCTGTAACGCTGTAAGAGATGGAGAGAGTATAGTCTTTCGTACAATGCTCGGCTTTCCTGATGCTTCAAAGATTATGCAAGAGCGAGCAGTTGTTCCTGTAAATGAGAGTGCAAATCTTGGTGTAGAGATGGCAGAGCTGATGATAGCAAACGGTGCACTTGAACTGCTTGGGGAGGCTGAAAAAACAGCCTTTAAAGATGAAATGCCACAAAGGTTATAACAGTGAAAAAAACGATCAATCTTTTAAAACAGCATAATGAACTCAGAACTATAGACGAAGAGCTTGATATCTATCTAGAGATTCCACATATTGCCTATGCAGAAGTAAAAAAAGAGGATGGTGGTAAGGCAATTCTTTTTACAAATGTCATTGATAAAAAAACGGGGACAAAGTTTGAAGAGCCGGTGTTGATGAATGTGTTTGGTTCCTACAAGCGTTGTGAACTTCTTTTTGGCAGAACGATAGAATCTGTTGCTGATGAGATTACAAAACTGCTTCATATGAAACCGCCTGCAGGAATAATGGAAAAAATTTCGATGGCAAGTGAACTTTTTTCACTTAAAAATATTTTCCCTAAACGTCTTAAGGGTGAGGGAGAGTGCCAACAGATAAAATATCTTGATGATGAAGTTGACCTTTACAAAATGCCGGTTTTGACAACATGGGAACAAGATGGCGGACCATTTATCACTATGGGGCAGGTCTACACACAGAGTCTTGATGGTGCAATGGTAAATCTTGGAATGTACAGACTGCAGGTTTATGATAAAAATCATTTGGGAATGCACTGGCAGATTCATAAAGACTCTTCGCACTTTTTTGATCAGTACCAAAAAGCAGGTAAGAAGATGCCTGTCTCTATCGCTATCGGTGGTAACCCGCTTTATACATGGTGTGCAACTGCACCACTTCCTTATGGTGTTAATGAACTGCTTATGTATGGACTTATCACAAAAACTCCTGCACAACTTGTAAAGTCACTTACTACACCACTTTATATTCCTAAAGATGTTGATTATGTCATAGAGGGCTGGGTTGATCCGAGTGAACTCAAAATTGAAGGTCCTTTTGGTGATCATACTGGGTATTATACTTTGGAAGAGCCATACCCTGTGATGGAAGTATCTGCTATTACAATGAAAAAAGAGCGTACATTTTTGGCAACTGTTGTAGGAAAACCACCTTTGGAAGACAAATATATGGGTTGGGCAACAGGAAAGATTTTCTTTCCGCTTTTAAAGACTACTACACCGGATCTGCTTGATTATCATATGCCGGAAAATGCAGGTTTTCATAATCTAATTCTTGCTAAGATGCAACCACTCTATAAAGGGCATGCAAAACAGTTCATGCACGCTTTTTGGGGTGCTGGACAGATGAGTTTTGTAAAGCATGCTATCTTCGTTGATGAGAATGCTCCAAAGCTGGAGAACTATGAAGCATTTGCGACTTATGTACTTGATAGATTTACACCAAAATCTATGTTTATCACTGAAGGAATACTCGATGCACTTGACCACTCTTCTCCAGAGACATTAGTTGGAGGTAAACTTGGAATTGATGCGACTGCAGCAAACAGTGTAGAAGCTCCACAGCTTTTAGGTGATGCTGAGCTTTTAGAAAAAGTAAAAGAACTGATTCCTGATGTAGTTGATCTGCATCAGTTTATGCGTCGAACAAAAAATCCTATCACTGTTATAGCTGTAGAGAAGAGTAAGAATGTTAGAGAGTATTTTGATGCACTCCTTTCGCTCTCTCCACATATGCGTATCGTTGTTTTTGTGGATGCAAAGAAAAATGATGTTCGTAATGCATATATGCTTGTGTGGCGTGTTACAAACAACATTGATGCTGGGCGTGATATTTTTGTCTCAGGTTTGCTTGTAGGCGTGGATGGTACGAATAAAAATGCACTTGACGGTTTTACAAGAGAGTGGCCGGATGATGTTGACTGTACGCAGGAAGTTGTAGACAATTTAAAGACAAAAGGTGTATGGGACTTTGATGATACACTTTTTAAGAAGTTTCAATTATAGAACTTTTTTTATTTTGAAATCAAATTATCGTGATATAAGGAAAATATAATTATTTCTAATGTAATATGAAGTTAAATTTTTAGGGGATACAATAGCGATGATTAAATTTTTACTTATACTGATTTCACTTACGGTTTTATCGTTAAGTACCGCAGATGCAGCAATTTATAAAGGTCAAAGAGTCTTTATTAAAAAATGTCTCAAGTGTCATGAATCAGGACAGAATTTTGTTGCAAAATACAAGATGAAACAGTGGAAAAAGTGGATGAAGAAAAAAGGGAAACCGCTTGCTGAACTTCATTTGAAAAACAAAAAAGCAAAAAAATCTTGGAAATATTTTAAAAGTAGAAAATATGTTAAAAAATCCAAACATTTAAAACAGTTTTTAATTGAATATGCAAAAGATAGCGGAAACGTACCTGCATGTAATTAAAAAGAGTGAAGTTTTTTACTTCACGCTCTCTTCTCCTTTGTAAAATCTCTCTTTTTTGATAAAATATCAAACTTTTTAATCCTAAGGATATAATAATGGAAAAAATGTGGTCAGGCCGTTTTAGTGCGGGTGCTTCAAATCTTTTAGATGAATTTAATGCTTCAATCATGTATGATAGAAAACTCTATCGTGAAGATATTGAAGGTTCACTAGCACATGCACAGATGCTCGCAAAACAGGGTATCCTCACGCAAGAGGAGCTTAAACAGATTCAAGATGGTCTCGCTCAAGTAAAAAACGAGATAGAGTCAGGGGAGTTTGAGTGGAAGATATCTGATGAAGATCTGCATATGGGTATTGAGAAACGTCTCACGCAGATCATTGGTGACACAGGTAAAAAGCTCCATACTGCAAGAAGTAGAAATGATCAGGTAGCAGTTGATTTTCGCCGTTATGTTCTCAGAAAAAACAGTGAAATTGCAGAGGCTATCAAAGCACTTATGCAAGAGATATTGGTTGTGGCAGAGAAACATACAGATACTCTCATCCCTGGAATGACACATCTCCAACATGCGCAACCGATTAACTTTGGTTTCCATTTAGGTGCATATCTGTCAATGTTCAAACGTGATATCGAGCGATTTGAGAGCTCACGTGAGAGAAATAATGTCTCTCCGCTTGGATGTGCAGCACTTGCAGGAACACCGCATAATGTTGACCGTGAGTATACTGCAGAGCTTTTAGGTTTTGATAGTGTCAGCGTGAACTGTTTGGATACGGTTAGTGACAGAGATTTCGCTCTGGAAATTCTCTTTAACATCTCTACAATGATGATGCATATCTCACGATTATCAGAAGAGCTTGTAATGTGGAGCAGTTATGAGTTTGGTTTTATTGAGCTCTCAGATGAGTACTCAACAGGAAGCTCAATCATGCCACAAAAGAAAAACCCGGATGTACCGGAACTTTTACGTGGGAAAACTGGTCGTGTCTATGGCGCACTTGTAGGGCTTTTAACGGTTATGAAAGGTCTGCCACTGGCATACAATAAAGATACGCAAGAGGATAAAGAGGGTGTCTTTGATGCAGTGGAGACTGCTGAGATTTCCTTGGAGATTTTAAAAGAAGCAATCAAGACGATGCAGGTAAAAGCAGATAATATGGAAAATGCCTGTGCAATAGGGCATTTGAGTGCTACAGACCTGGCTGATTATCTGGTTGAGAAATGCAACATTCCTTTCCGTGAGGCACACTTTATTACAGGTCGTGCAGTAGCAAAAGGTGAAGAGCTTGGTGTGGATCTCTCAAAAATAGAATTTAAATATTTAAAAGAGATAGATGAGCGCATCAATGAAGATGTTATGGAGTATCTTGGACTTCGCCACTCTATGAATGCAAGAACATCACAGGGTGGAACGGCACAAGAGAGAACAAAAGAACAGCTACAATATTTTAAAAATTATCTACAAAACAAGGAGTAAGTGATATGAAAGTAACGATTACACATAAAGATGCGATGAAATTTGAGGCAAAGACGGAAAAGTCAAGTTTTATTATTGACTGTCCTACCATTTCACCGGTAGAGTATTTTCTCTCAGGAATTATTACCTGTAGTGCTACAGATATTGTACTACTTCCAAAAAATCAAGGTTTCAGTGTAACTGATTTGGTAGTAGAGGGTGATGCAACACGTGCAGAAGATCATCCAAGAAAGTTCGTGAAACTCCATCTTGATTATTCATTTAACTCTGATGGTGATGATGTTCAGGCAGCTCGTTGGGTTGCGGCTTCAATTGAGACATACTGTTCAACTATCAATACTATTCGTGATACAACAGAGATAAGCTACTCTGTAAAACACAATGGTAAGATGATTCGCGAAAATGAGAAAGTTATCAGTGGCGGTGGCAGTAATATCGATCTTGGTGAGATCGATGCTTGTTGTAGTTAGAGAGATAACTCTCTAACTCTCATAAATCTTCTTATAGAGCTTCATTCTTTTTCTTACTTTCATCAAATATCTTTTCGCTTCACTGTAACGTAAATCCTTCAGTAGTCTTGTATAGACTTCCTCAGGTGTAAGTCTGTTTATCATTTGTGCTGCTCTGTAGGTATCATTTGTCCCTACAAATGCACGAGCTACGTTTCCTGCACCGGTATTATACGCTGCTATAGTACAGTAGAGACGGCTTGTCGGGTTTTTGATGTGATGAAGATATTTATAATAAAGAACATGCAAATATGCAGAGCCCATTTTTATGTTGTTCTTGGAGTTGTAGAGATAGGAACTCCCTACAAGACGTTTCTTTTTATAAAGATGATAGTAAGCGTCAATCCCGGCAGTACGGGGTACGATTTGCATCAACCCGTATGCAGGTACGTAAGAGCGTGCCATCGGATTGAAACTACTCTCTGAATGTATAATGGCAAAAACCAAAGCAAGTGGAATCTGTTGTCTTGTTGCTTCTCGTTTTACATCCTCATAGTAGATAAATGAGCGCTTGATTGTTGCATCTTTTGGAAGAGAAATAGTAAGCGTATAGACTTTGTCTGTTTTGATTTTTGAACTTTTTTGTATTTGAATTTTCTCTGGCGTGACATTGTGTTTCACAAACTGATAGAGACTTTTTTTTGTCGGTTGTTCTTTAAAAAAAATGGGTGCTAAAACAGGTTCAGCATCAATTTTTGGTGTTGCTATTTTATGAGATGCTTCTATCTTTGCTAGTTGCTGCTCAAATTCATTGTTGTTATAAAAATCTTCTGTATTAAAAGTGACAGCCTGTGCCAAAGCTAAAGAGAGTTTTTGCTCTGCTTCTTGAGTGTCTTTTGCCAATGTTTCAATGGTGAGTCTGTTATGTTCAAAGTCTATGATAGTACGACTTTTTTTGTCTTTTGCATAGGAGACGAGTTTTTTCTTGCTCATCATTATTGGTTTTTTCCAATATTTCTCTAACTCTTTGATGTAGGAGCTAAAAGCTTTTTGCTGGGCTTTTTTGTAGTCTGAAAACTGTGATTTTTCTTGCGCAAAATTGCTTTTTTGAGATTTTTTATAGGAGTCAAAAGAGGATATAGCAGATGCACACGATATAAGGAGTGCAGATGCTACGAATGTTTTAAACATTGTGTTATATGAAGTCTTTTGGGTCTGCATCACTGAAGTGACCCCATTTAAGTTTTGCCCCTCCAAGGATATGAAAATGGAGGTGTTTTACCTCTTGACCACCATTTTCACCGACATTTGTAATGATTCTGTATCCGCTCTCATCTATTTTTGTCTCACGTGCTACTTCTTGAATGAATGTTGTCATTCCTGCCATCGTCTCTGGTGTTACTTCATTAAAACTCTCAACGTGAATTTTTAGAATAGCCAAAATATGTACAGGTGCCTTTGGATTAATGTCATGAAATGCTAAAAAATTCTCATCTTCTGCAATGATATTTGCAGGTATCTCTTTGTTGACTATCTTACAAAATAAACACATATTATTTTCCTTCTTTTTTGACTTATTGTAGCACATAATACGCTAAATGAAGCTGTTTATAAATTATATTTGCTATAATCTCTCTAAAATTTTACAATTATGGAGACTCTCAATTGAAAGAGTGGTACGATAAAATAAACGAAGCAACAAGCATTGATGCATTAGAAGAGATACGTATTGCACTGTTTGGAAAGAAAGGTGTCTTGGCAGCTGAGTTCGCTAAGATGAAAGATGTTCCAAATGAGCAAAAAGCGCAATTTGCAAAAGATCTCAATGCACACAAACAAAACCTGATGAATGAATTTACAGCGAAGAAAATAGTGCTCGAAACTGAAGCACTTAAAGAGGCTATGAAAGCAGAAGCTATTGATGTCTCTATGTTTAGCACTTCTTCATCAGCAGGAGCACTGCATCCGGTAATGGAGACGATGGACAGAATCGTAGAGTACTTCTCATCAATGAACTTTGCAGTAAAAACCGGAAAAATGGTAGAGGATGACTTTCACAATTTTGAAGCACTGAATCTTCCAAAATACCATCCGGCACGTGATATGCAAGATACTTTTTACTTTAAAGATGAGATGCTTCTTCGCACGCATACCTCTCCTGTACAAATCAGAACGATGCTTGAGACGAAACCGCCTATTCGTATGATAGCTCCAGGTGCCGTATTTCGTCGTGATTATGACCTTACGCATACACCGATGTTTCACCAGATTGAAGGGCTTTTGGTTGATGAGGCCGGAAAAGTCTCTTTTGCAAATCTGAAGTTTATTTTAGAGGACTTTTTGAAGTATATGTTCGGTGATGTGGCTGTACGTTTTCGCCCGTCGTTCTTTCCGTTCACAGAGCCTTCTGCCGAAGTAGATATCTCTTGTGTCTTTTGTAAAGGTGAGGGGTGTCGTGTATGTTCACATACGGGCTGGCTTGAAGTACTTGGATGCGGAATCGTTGACCCTAATGTATTTGAAGCGGTTAATTATAAAGATGTCAGCGGTTATGCATTTGGTCTTGGAGTAGAGAGATTTGCAATGCTGATTCATCAGATTGGAGACCTTCGTTCACTCTTTGAAGGCGATATTAAATTACTGGAGCAATTTCAATGATAGTTACAAGATCTTGGTTACAAGAGTGGATAGACCTTGAGGGAATTTCTACAGAAGATATTGCGAAAACATTTAATGCCATTGGTTTAGAAGTAGATCGTGTTCATGAGTACAGAGTTCCTAAAAAGATAGTTTTCGGAAAAGTTTTAGAATGTGAAAAACATCCGGATGCCGATAAGCTCAATGTTTGTAAAGTAGATATCGGCAGTGCAACACGTCAGATTGTTTGTGGAGCTTCAAATGTTCGTGCAGGACTCACTGTTGCCGTTGCAACAATCGGTGCTGAAATGCCAAACGGGATGGCTATCAAACCTGTAAAACTGCGTGGAGTTGACTCTGAGGGGATGATATGTTCTTCTTCTGAGTTAGGTTTGCCTGATACAGGTAATGGAATTATGGAGCTTGACAGCAGCATTGGAAAGTTTGAACTTGGACAGGAAGTCAATCAAAATCCTTTCTTTAATGATGATTTAATCGAGATAGAACTTACTGCAAACAGAGGAGACTGTCTGAGTATTCGTGGTGTTGCACGTGACCTTTCAGCTGCATTTGACAGACCGGTAAAAGAGTATACGGTAACTGATAATGACGAAAAAAGAGGTATTGGACGTATACTCTCACTAGTACATGAAAAAGATTTGGATGTAAATCTTCGCTACAAAGCACTGGATTTAAAAGAGCTCACACTGCCGTTTATTGTAAAACTCAGACTTGCGCAAATCGAAGAGAGCAGAGCATGTGATGTAGAGTCTATGATGCTCTATGTAACACACTCTACGGGAGTAATACTCAGAGCATACAGACATAACTTTTTTGCACATGATGATGAGAAGATGGGCAAAGTGATTCTTGGCGAAGATGAACATGGTTTTGCATGTATTGAAAATGAGCAAAAAGAGATTGCATCCATTGTTGGAATCATCCAAAAAGAAGAGTCGAAGATGAAAGATGGCAGTGGTACTGTCGTTCTTGAAGCCTCTTACATTCCACCGGACATTATCTCGAAAAAGATGGCAGAGTCTAAGATAGAATCAGGTCCAATGTTTTATAAAACCTCACGTGGAAGTGAGCCTGAACTCGAAGCTGGACTCTCTTACTGTATTGATTTGATTGAGGAGTATTCGAACTCTACTACTTTCAGCGGTACGGTAGAGCTCTCTAAATCATTCAAAGAGAAGATTGTCACAGTGACAAAACAGGAAATCGACGAGATTATCGGTGCAGAGATTGATAAAAGTGTTATTGCCAAGATACTTAAAAACTTAGGTTTTGACACATCAAAATCTTCAACGGACAACTTTGTCATTACCGTACCACAGTTCCGTCATGATATTGTCAATAAACAAGATATCGTGGAAGAGATTGTAAGAATGGTCGGGATTGATAATATCCCTTCAAAACCCTTCTTACTCCAAGAGGCAAACAGACTCGAAGATAACTACTTTGCTTATAAAAAACGCTCTGTATACAGAAAAAAAGCGGCACAAAGCGGATTTTTTGAATCAGTACACTTTGTATTTGATGAGAAAAAAGTGTTGGAATCTTATGGGTTTAAAACAACAAAAGATGAACTTGAACTTTTAAATCCGATCGTTCAAACACTCGATACTTTACGTCCTACACTTTTAACAGGACTATTAAAGGCAGCTTCACAAAATGTAAAAAATGGTTATGCATCTGTAAAACTCTTTGAAGTTGGTTCTGTTTTCTCACCGACAAGAGAAGAGACGCTCAAAGCTGCATTTCTTTTCAGTGGCCAAAGAGAGAATGAATCACTGAGTAACACAGGAAAACCTGCAAAAGTTGATTTTGCATATTTTGTTCAAAAGATTGCAGATATTATCGGTGATGTAGTACTGCGTGAGCATACGACAGAGCATAAACTTTCACACATCTACCAGTGTGCTGCAGTAGTACAAAATGGTGAAGTGATCGGTGAGCTTTTTAGAGTACATCCGGAAGTAGAAAAAGCGTATGATCTAGATATGACATTTATGTGTGAACTTGATTTTGACAAGTTAAGCTATGAGCTTAAAACAGCTCAGAAAAGATCAAAATATCAGGCATCTTTTAGAGATTTAAGTCTCATTATGCCAAAAGATATGCCGTATGAAAAAGTTAAAGAGATAATAGAAGCATCTGAAATACCTAACTTAGTTCGTTTTTATCCGGTTGATAAATATACAGATGAAACACTTGGTGAAAATATGAGTCTCTCTATCCGTTTTGTTCTGCAGTCAGCTGCAAAAACTCTTGAAGAAGAAGAAATAACAAATGTAATGGAAACGATTTTAGAACAGTTAGGTTCTCAACTAGGTATAGGATTAAGATAATGAGCAGTGTTGTTGTCACTTCAGCTAAAAATTTTGCACTGAGTATCTCAGAAATCGCACCCGATAAATCCATTTCGCACAGAAGTGTAATGTTTGCAATGCTTGCAGACGGAGTGAGTGAAATTGAGAACTTTTTACGTGCTGAAGATACCTTAAACTCTTTGGAAATCGTTAAAAATCTCGGTGCAAAAGTTGAAGATGACGGCAAAACCATTAAAATATCTTCTGATGGTATCAAAGAGCCATTTGAGATTTTAGATTGTGGAAACTCGGGAACGGGAATGCGTCTTTTCTGCGGGCTTTTAAGCTCAGCTGAGGGACATTTTGTCCTAACAGGTGATAAATACCTGCGTCGTCGTCCGATGAAGCGTGTAACGGCTCCACTTATCAGCATCGGTGCAAAGATTGACGGGCGTGAGCATGGTGATTTGGCACCGCTCTCTATTCGCGGTGCATCACTGAAGGCTTTTGATTATGAGTCTAAAATTGCATCAGCTC
Source organism: Sulfurimonas indica (assembly GCF_009192995.1). Taxonomy (GTDB): domain Bacteria; phylum Campylobacterota; class Campylobacteria; order Campylobacterales; family Sulfurimonadaceae; genus Sulfurimonas; species Sulfurimonas indica. The sequence goes on from NZ_SDID01000005.1 coordinate 137,504, forward strand.
AAGTGAAGTCGTGTATGATCTTAGCAGCACTGAGAGCCGATGGTGTTTGTATCTATACAGAACCGGAACTCTCACGTGACCATACGGAGAGAATGCTGCGTGGAATGGGTGCAAAGATTGAAGTAGATGGACTAAAAACTACTGTTACACCGCTTGAGGGCTTACTTTTACCTCTTAAAATAAGAGTACCTGCTGACCCATCTTCTGCATTTTTCTTTGCAGTTGCCGCTGCTATTACTCCGGGAAGTGAAGTAACACTCGAAGGTGTAACGCTCAATCCTACGCGTATAGAGGCTTTTAAAGCACTCGAACGTATGGGAGCAGATATCTCTTATGAACTGCGTGATAACAAGTATGAACCAGTTGGAAATATTAAAGTAAAACATGCTCCTTTACATGGTATTGTAATAGAGGATAATATCTCTTGGCTTATTGATGAATTGCCGGCATTAAGTATTGCTATGGCATGTGCTGAGGGTGAGAGTCTTGTTAAAAACGCCGAAGAGTTGCGTGTAAAAGAGTCTGACAGAATTGCAACGGTAGTCGAAGGACTTCGTGCTTGTGGTATTGAAGTGCATGAGTACAAAGATGGTTATAGAATTGTCGGTGGTGAGCTAAAATCAGCAGAGGTTGAGAGTGATGGAGACCATAGAATAGCTATGAGCTTTATTATCGCGGGACTTCGTTGTGGCATGAAAGTAACTGACCTAGAGTGTATCAATACCTCTTTTCCAAACTTTTTTGAACTCTTGCAAAAGATTACAGATGTGGAGTTTGCAAAATGAAAATAGAACTTGCTGAGAGTTATGGTTTTTGTTTTGGGGTAAAGCGTGCGATTAAGATTGCAGAAGAGAATAGAAATGCGGCAACCTATGGACCGCTTATTCATAACTCCAAAGAGATAGCAAGACTCGACAGTGACTACAAAGTAGGGCTTGTTGAGGATTTTACAACATTCCAGCCAGGTGACAAGGCGATTGTAAGAACGCATGGAATAGTCAAAGATGAGCTTAAAGCTTTAAAAGAGAGCGGTGTTGATGTTGTTGATGCAACCTGTCCCTTTGTGACAAAACCCCAAGAGATCACTCAAGAGATGAGTGAAGCAGGGTACAGTGTCGTTATCTTTGGCGATGAGAAGCATCCTGAGATAAAAGGGGTAAAATCATACGCTACGCATGGTGCTGTCGTTGTGACAGAAGTGGAAGATTTAGAAGAGTTAAAACTTCACGAGCGTATTGCTTTGATTGCGCAAACAACGAGAAAAGTTGAAGACTATATGAAGATAGCAAACTATCTTATTCCTCGTTATAAAGAGGTACGTGTCTTTAACACTATTTGTAATGCGACCTTTGAAAATCAGGATGCCGCGAGAAAGCTCTCTAAGCGTGCCGATGTGATGATAATCATCGGTGGAAAAAATTCTTCAAATACAAAGCAGCTTTTTAATATAGCCCATGAAAACTGTCCCGATTCGTATCATATCGAAGATGAAAATGAGATAGATATGTCATGGTTTGAAGGCAAAGAGCTATGTGGTATCTCAGCCGGGGCTTCCACACCTGACTGGATTATCCAAAATGTTGTGGATGCTATTCAAAAAGGTGTCAATTAAAGAGCTTTTTCTTTTTTAAACATATCAAGCTTGAAGCTTTCAACTTTATTAAACAGGTCAACTAAGATGTTGCCTCTCTTTTTAGGCACCTCCTCTTCATCATAAAGTTCATCATATCCATCATTGTAATAATTTTCATCAATGTTTTCTTGTGACGTTTGTGTAAGCTCATCTTCATTGCCATTGTCGCGACTTGCCTCATCTTCACTGCTTGATATCTCTTCAAATTCTTCATTTTCAGATTGAGGTTTACCGTTTTCAGAATCTTTCACAACTTGCTCCTGCTTTGAATTTTTTCATAAATTATAGATCCCCTTTATTTGAGTTATAGTCATTGTTGATAAGTTTTTCCATAAACTCTCTTGAAACTTCGGCTTGTTCTTCCTGTGCTTCAATCTGATAATCAATTCCGACATTAACATCTTGCATTTTAGTTGCCATTGCTTCAGAATAATCTGTTTTATGAATGCTTGCTCCTGCATTTCTCACATCTGTCATGTCACCGTAAGCGGATTTGCCACCCATTGCCTGCATTGTATTGAAACCTCTTGGGGTTGAGAATGCATTTTGAGCATATTGTGGTGCAGGAGAATATGTTTTTATGTCTTTTACCCACGATGGAGAAGCTCCTTGCGTTGGCGACATAGATTTCATTTTAGAAAAACTATTAAATTCTGCAGAGCCCAAATCGCTTCCCATAAGAGCTGAAGCAACTGGCGCCAGATAGTTTGCAGCATCCAATCCCGTTTCAACAGCTTTGCCCCATGAGATATTTGAATTGTTTGTACCTGACGATTTATAGCCACTGCTTCCAGGTGTTTGACCACTACCACCTTTAGGCCCATGGCTAGAAGTCATCCACTCTGCAACTTTTGACACACCCTCTGCTGCTCCTCCATCTGTAAGGTAATCATACAATTCGTAGCCGGCTCCAGCAACAGTAGCAGCAGCAAGGCCAAATTTGCCATGTTTTGCAAGACTTTTTAAGGTTTTGGATCTCTCCAGCTCTTTAACTGCATTTGCACGAGTATTGGAGTAGCCCGCATTTGCAGATTGCATCCCGCGCTCATACTCAAACAGTTTCTCTTTAGAAGATTTTATCTGACGATCGAGCCCATCAACATCAGCAGTCGGATCTTTTGCGAGAATATCGGCTCTTTTTTGTTCAAGTTGTCTGCGGTTAAGATCTTCACTTTTCCATGCCTCTTTATTTTTTCCATATTCTTCGGTATAATGTTTCATATCATCTTGAAAGGAGTTACCATGGGTGCCGTCGTTTTGATTTACGGTGTTTTGGGTTTGTTGGCTATTGGATTTTTGTGGGCCTTCGTCAAGGATGCCTTTAGTGGATTTTCCCGTTAATTTATCATAAACTTTCCCTGCTGCTCCAACAGTCGTCCTAATCGGACCTTTCTGTCCTCTTAACAACTGAAATGCCTCTGCTGATACTGCTGCTCCGCCTAAAAGAGCTGCTGCAGCCGCTCCTTCTGAATGGAAATCTGTTCCCATCGCTTTATTAAATTTGTCTAGCCCAAATGTACCTATATCTTCAATAAGGTGTCTTTTTGTATCTGTCATTGAAGTTCTATCTTTAAGCGTTTGTGCGACTTTATCAGGGTCTTCACTCTTTATCATTGCAGACATGTTGTCATAGGCTGCTCCCATACCTGCACCCCCTTCGACACCTGCTTTAAATGAAGCTGCTTCATACCCGCCTCTTTTTTCTGCACCCTTAATGGTTCCAACATCTTTTTCAAGTTTCCCAGCGGCTAACTTTCCTGCTGTCTCCTCCATCACCTCAGCAGCGCTCTTGCCAACCTTTTGACCTATTTTCTCTGCTTCACTTTGTAAGCCCTCAACGGCCCCTTTTTGCTGTGAGGCTTTCTGTGAGGCTTCCATCGCATCAATGCCAACTGCACCTCCTATACCGCCTTGAGCATCAAGTTTGGCTTGTGTTTTTTGTTGATTGCTCATCTCTCCATACATTGCATTGTCTGAGTAGATATTTGGATTAATTGCTTTATTGGCAAGCACACCTGCTGCCTGTCCCTCTTGTGAGTCAAGCTTTGAACTGTCAATAGATTTCATTGTTTCAGAGAGTGTCATCCCTTTTTTGTTTTTACCCTCTAAATCATCACCATACTTTTCTCTTAGATTATCTGCATGTGTTGCAGATCCCACGCCTTTCTCTGTGGCACTTGTTACCATATCTTTAAAGATTTCTTGTTTTCATAGAAAATATGGAAACAGGAAAAGCTAAATTCTCCAAAACTTCCCAAGTTTAATACCAATATAATCATATTTTAGTTACAATCACGCAATTTTTATGTAACAGAGGATAGGCAATGGCGTTCGATAACGAATCATTTGAAGAAGAAGAAAATTTTGCAGAGATGTTTGCTGCAAGCGAAAAACAACAAGAGACAAGCCGTATAGTAGAAGGCGAAATAGTAGAAATTCAGGCTGATGATAACAGAGCATTAGTAGGTGTAGGTGATAAACTAGAAGGTATTATCAATTTAGATGAGATCCGTGATGAGAACGGTGAACTGAAATTTGGTACTGGTGATAAAATCAAAGTAATGATTATGGGATACTACAATGAGCGTCCTAAAATCTCTTACAAAAAAGTGTTAGAGCAAGAGAAAACTATTGAGTTTATTGATGCACACAAAGAAGATTTTGAAAACTTAGTAATCGAAGGTGTTATTACAAAGAAAAACCGTGGTGGTTATGTAGTAGAAGCTGATGCAGTCTCTTTCTTTATGCCACGTTCACTTGCTGCTTTTAAAGACAGTGATGATGTAGTAGGTCGTAAGATCAAAGCACAGGTTGTTAAAATCGACCCGGAAGAGAACTCAATCATCGTTTCTCGTAGAAAACTTTTCAACGAAGAGCGTAAGAAGAAAAAAGAGATCATCGATCAACTTATGGCAGAAGATGTTGTAGTTGAAGGTGTTATCAAGAAAATCACTTCATACGGTATGTTTGTTGATGTTGGTGGTGTTGATGGACTTGTTCACTATAACGAGATCTCTTATAAAGGGCCGGTTAATCCGTCAAAACTTTATAACGAAGGTGATCCGGTAACTGTAAAAGCTATCTCTTATGATAAAGATAAGCGTCACCTTTCACTCTCTATCAAAGCAGTTCATCCAGATCCATGGGCTGAAGTAGAGTCTGAGCTTGATGAAGGTGATACTATCACTGTAACTGTTTCAAACATTGAAAACTACGGTGCATTTGTAGATTTAGGAAACGACATCGAAGGTTTCTTACATATCTCAGAAATCACTTGGAACAAAAATGTTAAAAATCCGGGTGACTATTTAGAAGTAGGTCAAGAGATTGATGTTGAAGTAATCGAGATTAACCCTAAAACTCATAAACTTCGTGTATCATTAAAAAGACTTCTTCCAAAACCATTTGATGAGTTCTTGAAGAAATATAACGAAGGTGATATCGTAACTGGTACAGTTACATCACTGACTGACTTTGGTGCATTTGTTCGCATCGATGGTGTTGAAGGTCTTTTACATAACCAAGATATCTCTTGGGACAAAAATACAAAAGCAAAAGATGTACTGAAATCTGGTGAAGAGGTTGAAGTGAAAATTGCTAAAATCAATGAGCAAGACCAAAAGATCTCTTTAAACAGAAAAACTCTTTTAGAGTCTCCTGTTGATCAATTTGCTAAAACACACAAAGTAAACTCTATCGTAAAAGGTACTATCCGTGATATTAAAGACTTCGGTGTATTTGTATCTTTAGAAGATGGTGTTGACGCGTTAATCCGTGATGAAGATTTAGCTCCACTGAACAAAGAGGAGTTAGAGCCAGGTCAAGAGATAGAAGCAGCAGTTGCTAACATCGATACTCGTCGTGATCGTATCCGTCTTTCTGTTAAAAAATTAGATTACATTAAAAATCAAGCAATGCTTGAAGAGATTAATGATAATGAGTCACACTCTTTAGGTGACTTAATCAAAGATAAGTTTAAATAAGAACTTTTCATGCAAAAGATTATGAAATGGTTTGCTCCTCTCTTAGCACTGGGAGTTGCCATCTTCATAACTATTTTTCTTGTCTCTATCAACTCTGAAGAGGTTTTGATAGAGAGTGAACCACTCAAACTAAAGAGCGAAGAAATCACACCAAAGTCAAAAGAGAAGATTTGGCTCAATCATCTGTCACAAACACAGAAAAAAGGGTACTTTTATCCTGTAAATGAAGTGTATGTAGAAGTTGATCTAAATGAAAAAATAACTAAAACTATTACCTATAAATTATCAGCAGTATTGAAAGACCCATATCAACTCTTTTGTCTTAAAGAAGAGCTCAAACGCCATGGACTTAAATACTTCTTAAAAAAAGATAAGCAGGGTGTAGAATTACTTATTTATTCAAAAAATATTGGTAAATTACACTCCTTAGTTAATGTACTGAAAAATTATAAAATCTTGGCACAAATCAAGCCATATAAAGAGGAATATTAAAATGCAAAAATATACAGTAGTCGTATGTGACCATATTCATGAAGCGGGTCTAAAAATGCTTCAAGATGATGAATCTATCAACTTTGTTATGGCAGCAGATGTTGATAAAAAAGAGCTTGTTGAAAAAATCATTCCAACTGCAGATGTTGCTATCACAAGAAGTTCAACAGATGTTGATGCTTTTTTCATTGAACATGCTACAAACCTAAAAGCAATCGTTCGTGCTGGTGTTGGTGTCGATAATGTTGACATCCCAGGATGTTCTAAAAAAGGTATCATCGTTATGAACGTACCGACTGCAAACACAATCGCTGCAGTTGAACTTACTATGACACATATGCTCTCTTGTATGAGAATGTTCCCATACTCTCATGACCATCTCAAAAACCAAAGAATCTGGAAACGAGAGAAGTGGTACGGGTATGAGCTTAAGGGTAAAAAACTTGGTGTTATTGGTTTTGGTAACATTGGTAGTCGTGTTGCGAAACGTGCAAAAGCATTTGAGATGGATATCGTAGCATATGACCCATATATCAACCCATCTAAAGTAACTGACCTTGATATGACATATACAAAGAACTTTGATGATATCTTAGGGTGTGATGTTATTACGATTCATACTCCTAAAAACAAAGAGACTATCGGTATCATCGGTGCAGAAGAGATCGCTAAGATGAAAGACGGTGTGGTTCTTGTAAACTGTGCAAGAGGTGATTTGTATAATGAAGATGCACTCTATGATGGACTTAAAAGCGGAAAAATTCGTTTTGCAGGGATCGATGTATTTGGAAAAGAGCCGGCAACAGATAATAAGCTACTTGATTTAGATAACATTGTAGTATCTCCTCACTTAGGTGCAAATACATACGAGTCTCAGTACAACATCGGTACACAGGCTGCAGAGAATGCAATCGCAGCTGCAAAAGGCATCGCATATCCAAATGCAATGAACTTACCGATTGATGAGAGTAAAATTCCTCCATTTGTAAAGCCATTCTTAGAGATGGGACAAAAAATAGGTTTTATGGCTTCTCAGATTAACAAGTCTAAAATCGTCTCTATCAAAGTTGGCGGTAACGGTGAGATAGGTAACTATGTTGATTCACTTGCTACTTTTGTAACAGTTGGAGCTATGAGCCACTCATCTGAGACTATCAACTATGTAAATGCTGACTTTGTTGCAAAAGAGAAAGGTATTGAGGTTGAGGCTGAAAACCTTGGTGACTCTATCGTATACAAAAACCTTATTACGGTAAAACTGACTACAAATGAGGGTACTACGACTATTCGTGCAACTATCTTTGACGATGGTGTTCAGCGTATTGTATCAATCGACGGTTTTGATAATGAGGTAGCAATTAAAGGTGATATGATTCTCTTTAAAAACTCTGATGTACCAGGTGTAATCGGAAGTGTTGGAACAATTTTAGCAAACAATAATGTTAACATCTCAGATTTCTCACTTGCTCGTAATGCAAACAAAGAAGCACTGGCAGTTATTCTTGTAGATACTGCAGTAAGTGACAAAACACTTGAAGAGTTAGCTTCACTTGAAGCTTGTAAAAGCGTAAGCTACGCTCGTTTATAATACTTCTTCTTTCTATTCTCTGGATAAAATTCAGAGAATAGCTTTTTACTTATTTTCTTGTAAAACTTTTTCTTTTATACAAGCATTATATTCATCATTATAAAATTGCATTGTTTTCATATAACTTCTATAGCTTTTCTCAAAACATTCAGCATGGTATTTTTCAATCGCTTTGCATAAATTTTCTTGTTTGCAGCTAAGCAGTTTTTCTGCTTTTATTTGAGAACTGATTTTGTTTTCATAAAAAAAGGAGATAAGAGAGGAGATTATAAAAATGATGACAATAAGAATGACCCATTGTTTTGTCCATTTCATATTATGTTCCTCTCAAAGAGATATCTTTCAGGTTTTTGCCTGAAAGATATAAAAAGTCTTTAGATAGCTTTTGTATTATCCATAAGAACTGGAATAAAAATAAGTGAAACAATAACAGCTGCAACTGTTCCAGAGATAAGTGCTACTCCAAGTCCACCAAAGACAGGATCACTTGCAAGAAGCGCTGAACCTAAGATAATGGCAATTGCAGTCAGCATAATAGGCTTTGCTCTTGTAGCACTTGCAATGGCGATGGCATGTCGTTTCTCTATGCCTTTTTCCTCCATTAAAGATTTAGCAAAATCTATAAGAAGAAGAGAGTTCCGTGAGCTAATACCCATAAGTGCAATAAAACCAATCAATGACGTAGCTGTAAGGAAGAAAACATCAACTGTAAAGAGGTCAGCTACCCAGTGACCAACAATTACACCAATGATAGATAAGAAGCTTCCTGCAAGAACGATACCACTGATAGCAAAAGACTTATAGTAGATAACAAGTAAAAGATAGATTAGAATAAGTGCAGCGATAAATGCAGCACCAAGGTCTCTAAAGGTATCAAGTGTTACTTTCATCTCTCCATCCCAGCGAAGCAAAAATTCATGACCTGTTTTTTGATTAATCAGTGTCAGGTCAAACATATAAGTAGAGATTCCCGGAGCTTTTTTTACTTCAAAACCATGTGACTGGAAGTACTCTATCATTTTCTCTCTTGCTTCAAGCAGAGGATAGACCTGTGATTCCATATCTGTTTCAGCTGTAACATTGACCATCGTTCGCAAATCTTTATGATAGATAGTCGGTGTTGATTTTATCTTAACAATATCAACAATCTCTGTAAGTGGGACCATCATCCCTTTTTTATTCATAAGATATAAAGAGCTGAGTTTTGCTCTTAAAGTTCTTAGTCCCTGATTAGAAAGCGTTTTGGAATCTTTGCTTAAGGAGATAAAGATACCGACTTGATCGTTTAGTTCAATAGTATTTTTAACTGCAACATTCATCCCTTTAAAAGCAAGGTATAAAATGTTATTTACCTGCTCAACACTGAGTCCACTCTTTGCAATTTTATCTTTGAGTGGTACGAGCTGATACTTATCATATGGTGTTTCACTCATAATATCGACATCAACGAGTTTTGGCGTTGCTTTAAGAATTTTTGCTACATCCTGTGCAATTTGCAGTACTTCATTGTTGTGAAGACCATAAACTTCAACTGCAATAGATGCAAGTGTTGGAGGACCTGACGGCATCTCAATAAATGCTATTGTAGTTCCTTTTATGATATTGCCACATGCATCTTTGATTTGGGGACGGAGTCTGTGTACCATTGTAAAAGACTTTTCGGCTCTTTCATGTTTATCTGTAAGATTTACAACGATTTCTGCAAAACGTTCCCCCTGTTTCAGAGCACTTCCCTTTACAAGCCCCGCATAATCAAGCGGTGCACCTTGAGCGTAAAAAGATTCAATGTCTGTAACCTCTTTTTCCTTGATAAGATGATCAATTACACACTGTGAAACTTTTTGTGTCTCTTCAATGGAACTTCCTGCAGGTGTTGTTACATAAACATTAAAAGTATTTGCACTTTTTCCCGGTAGCATTCTTGCTACAACAGTCTTTGTTGGAAGCATCATAATACTGCCAACAAGTGCTAAAAGTGTTGCAATAATTACAAATATTTTTTTCGAAGGGTTGTTTAAGATATTGTATACAAAAGTTTCAAATTTTCTACCCTTGTGATGATGGTGTGGCATATTACTTCTCCTCCTCTGTTGCAATCTTATGATGGTGGGCTCCATCCTCTTGACGGCGTAGTAGCTTTCTACTGAGATACGGTGTAAAGATATAAGCAACTATAAGTGATGCAAGTAGTGCAACTGGAACATTGAGTGGAATCGGCTTCATAAACTCACCCATCATTCCACCAACGAACATCATAGGTACCATTGTCAAGATAATTGCCAATGTTGCAATGTTTGTAGGACGTCCGATCTCATCTGTTGCTTTGATAAGCAGTGTATCCATATCTTTATGTTCACTGTCATGGTCATGAAGATGTCTGTGGATGTTCTCAATTACAATAATCGCGGCATCAACAAGCAGACCAAGTGAAAGCAGGAATGCAAATAGTGTGATACGGTTGATAGTCTGACCTGTCATATAAGCAACAAAAAGCGTGATTGCCAAAATTGCAGGTACTGTAAAAGTGACAATAAGAGACTCTTTCCAACCAAGGAAAAAGACCAGCATTACAGCAATGATAGCAATAGTGATGATAAGGTGATGAACAAGCTCATTTACGGCATCATCCGCTCTTACACCATAGTCACGTGTAATTTTATAGTTGATTCCTAGTTGATGGAGTCTCTCTTTGTACTTCTCTAACATCTCTTTGACATCATCTGCAACAAAAACAGCATTAGAGCCTGCAAGTTTTGAAACTGTCAGTGTGATTTGAGGGGTACTGAAGAGTTGGCTGTCATCTTTCATAATGAGTGAAGCACTCTGTTTGTTTTGAAAATCTATACCGTCTGTTATTGTTGCCACATCACGAAGGTATATAGGACTTCCCATGTACTGAGCAATAATGATATTCTCAACATCTTCAATACTCTCAACTGCATTTTTAACGCCAAAGACCACAAGTTTTCCATCTTCTGTTGGGGCATCCACATCAGGTGCAATCTTAGAGATTGCCCCAATACCTTGCATGATCTGTCCCAAAGAGATGTGATAACCTTTGAGTTTTGAAAGGTCAACATTGACATTGTACTGCTCTTTATGTGCCCCTTTAAGTGTTGTCTTTGAGACGTTATTTATCTGGCTGATCTCTTTTTTAAGGTTTTGAATCGTTTCTAGGTACTTACTGTATGGAAGTTTTGAGTTTTTGTCTTTCCAAAAGGCTACAGTCAGGATTGGGATATCGATGTCGATATCAAATGGTTTGACAAGCGGCTGCATGATGCTTTTTGGCATTTTGTCCATGTTTTGCATAACTTTATCATAGAGTTTGAGGTTTGATATCTCACGGTTCTGACCGATGTAGTACATAACATTAACAACAGCTACATTTTCCATACTCATAGAGTAGATATGCTCAACACCCTTAATCTCACGCAGCTTTTGCTCTAGTGGTTCAACGATGACTTTCTCTATCTGTTTAGGACTCATTCCAGGTGCAACAACGATAACGCTACCACCACTAATGGCAATTTGCGGGTCTTCCTCACGTGGCATAACTTCCAGTGAGATGTATCCCAGTACCAATAGAAAAACCGCAAGAAGAGCAGTCAAAGGATTGTATAAAAATCCTTTGGCAAGTTTTCCTGCATAATCGATGACCTTGATATGTGATAAATCTTTCTCTTTCATCTTAATCTACCTTTATGTCAACTGTTGCGTACATACCCGGATAAATTTTTTGGTTATTGTTTTTATTGAAACTGATTTTTATTTTAAAAGTATGTGTCATAGGGTTTGAGCTAGGAATAATAGCATTGACTTTCCCAATCGTTTTAAATCCGATAGATGGAATCGCAACTTTGACTCTTTTTCCGTAAGCGATAGCATTAAGATTAGTTTCACTGATCTCTGCCAGGATTTTAAGATTTGAGAGGTCTGAGAGGATGATAGCAGGCATACCAGGCATTGCCATCTCACCGACTTTTATATTCTTAGCAACAACAACACCGTCATTTGGTGCTTTGATAATGAGATATTTATACTGATTTTGTACCTCTTGGAGTCTTGCTTTTGCGATAGCAACCATATCTCTGAGGTTTTTCTCTGCGAGTTCGAGGTTTTCAACTTCATATTTTGAAACCATATCTTTTTCTAAGAGTCTTTTGTGACGTTCAAGGTTGATCTTTACATTTGTATATTGATTTTCATACATTTGTAGGCTGAGCTCTGCTTGACGTTTTGCTGAATCTATCTCACGTGAGTCAATAGTATAAAGAATCTGTCCCCGTTTTACCTTTTCACCCTCACTTACATTGACACTTGTCACAAAGCCCATAAAACGGCTTGTAATCATCTTTTGGTTGTCTGAGATTACACTTCCCGAGAGTGTAAGTACTTCTGCCATAAGTGAAGCACCAAGTGCTAGTATCAGTAGTATTTTTTTCATCTATTTATCTCCATTTGCTAATTTTTCTAAAGCGAATATTTTTTCTATACGTTTGTTTTTTGCAACTTGCAGTTGTAAAATCTTCTCTATCTGAGCAGATTGTTTGATGATAACATCGCTCATAGAGACAAGTTTTTCTTTGTATCTGCCTTCATAATTTTCATAGATTGCATTTGCAAGTTCTAACTCTTTTTTCAAAGAGGCGATTTGTGCATTTGAACTTTCAATTTCTGTACGTATTTTATCTAGTTTGAGAGCAATTCCATGTTTTGCAAGCTCTACTTGTGATTTCATTTTCAGTTGTTCGATTTTTGATTTTTCAACTTTTGCACTGTCTATACCACCATTAAAGAGATTCCATGTAAGTCTTGCACCTACTGTATATGCTTTATGGTCATTTGCATCGCCTAAAAATGTATCATCTGCTGTTGCTACTTCTCCAAAAGCACCAAGTGTTGGATAGTAAACTGCCTGACTTGCATCAAGCATACTTTTTCTTATCTCTAAACCTGTATTTGCTTTTTGTATATCGATATTTCTTTTTAGGATCTCTTCATTTGTAAAGTTTGGCATTGCAACTTCAGAAGCAGGTGGAATGATAGCATCAACCTTTTGATTGAGCAGAAAACTGATGTAGTGATAGAGCAGTTTTTTGTTTGCTTCCATCTGAATCAAAAGTCTCGCAACATTTCCCTTTTTTGCTTTGACTTCCAAGAGGTCTACATGCTTTGCATACCCTACATCTATCATTGTCTGTGTTGTTCTTTCCAAAGTGTTTATATTTTCTAAAATTTTATTTAAGTTTTTGATAGATGAGTTTAGTAGAGCCATATCATAGTAGCTTTTTCTAAGCTCATATGTTTTTTCTGTCAGAATTTTCTCTTTATCAAGTGTTTTGAGTCTTGTCATCTCATTCATGATCTTTGTGTAACTGCTGATAGCAAAACCTGTAAAGAGTGGTACTTCATACTTTAACTTACTTTGAAAGAAGTTTCTATCTTCCGGATAGTTTAAGTCATTTGGTTGAACTTTTAAGATATCTGTAGTACCTGGAGGTGGTGATAGAAAATCTGCAAAACCAAAATCTCCAAATGTCGCCTCACGTGAGGTGAGTTTAAATCCAAAGACATTCCCGGCATCATCTGAGCGTGCAACATCTTGCGTGAAAGTTAATTTACCCCAATTCATTCCCGATACACTGTCAGCTTCTGCTTGAGCACTTTTTATATCAAGCTTTGCAGCTTTAATCTCTAAGTTTTGAGATTTTAGAATATCAAGTGCTTGATTAAGTGAAAGTGCATCAGTCATCGTATCATTTGCATTGAGTAAAAGTGCAAATGAGAGAATACTTATGATTTTTTTCATCTTTTTTTTTGTCCTTTGAAATTGTTTCGAAATTTAAGTAGAGATTATAACATATATTTTATTTTCCTATATCACAAATGCATCACATTTAATTATTTGGAGTATAATCAGTAAATGAAGACAATATATGTAACGCTTTTTCTCATTTTTTTTCTGTTACCTACACAGCTTTTGACAAATGAGCTGGAAAAAGAAACATCACCTTACCTTTTGCAACATGCAGACAACCCTGTAGAGTGGATGCCATGGGGAAAAAAAGCATTTGAAAGAGCAAAAAAAGAGCAAAAACCAATTTTTCTCTCTATCGGTTATGCAACCTGTCATTGGTGTCATGTAATGGAAGAGGAGTCTTTTTCAAACAAAAAGATTGCGCAACTACTGAATAAATATTTTATATGTATAAAAATAGACAGAGAGGAGCTGCCACATGTGGATGTGCTTTATCAACAACTTTATAAAAAACATTATGGACGATTTGGAGGTTGGCCGCTCAATCTTTTTATGACAGCAGATAAAAAGGTTTTTTACATAACAAACTACATTCCACCCTTACATGAGAGTTATGCAGAGGGATTTGATACATTACTCCTCAAACTACATAATATTTATGAAAATAAAAAACTTTTAGAAAAAAATATGTATCTCTATAGGCATATACAAAAACGTTTCCCCAAAAGTACAAAAGAGAAGCAACTCTCTCTCAAAAGTTTAATAAGGTCAATAAAAAAAGAGTATGACAGTGAAGATGTCGGTTTTGGAAAAAGTAAGCGATTCCCTCAGGCCGCAAAAACTGCTTTAGTACTGCAACTTGCTGAACTTACTGATAATAAAGAGTTAAAGAAAAACTACTTTGAACTGCTTGATATCATGACCTTACGAGGATTGTATGACCATGTAGATGGCGGCTTTTTCCGTTACAGTGTCGATGAAGCGTGGGAGATACCCCATTTTGAAAAAATGCTTTATACACAGGCTGAGTTGATACCGCTTTATGTACGAGGCTATGTATTAGAAGCAAAACCACTCTATAAAGATGTCATAAAAGAGAGTATCGCTATGCTTGATAGATACTTTTTATATAAAGACTATTATTTTAGTGCTAGTGATGCAGATTCTAATACACAAGAGGGTGGCTTTTTTATTTTCACACAGGATGAGATTAAAAAAGCCTTGCGGCATAATCCTCACGCAAAAGCCATAGAAGAAGCGATGGAGTTTAGTTTTGAAGGGAACTTTCATGACAAAGTGCATATCAACTTTTATACAGATAAACGCCCAAAAGGATTTACAGTCTTTCAAAAAGAGTTGCAAAAGATAAGAGAGAAAAGAGCATATCCTTTTATAGATAAAAAGATAAATACAGCTTGGAATGCGATGATGATAGAAGCCCTCTACATAGCTTCAGTTGTAGATAAAAGCTATGCATTAAAAGCGAAAAACCATCTAGAGGCTTTAACAGAGCTAATGTTTGATAAAGGAGCTTTGTACCATCAAACTGTTCCCAAACGTAGACCAACACAAAAAGGGCTTTTGGAGGATTATGCTTTTTTTATCTCCGCTTTGATAGCTGCCTATGAAGTAGAGTATGATGAAAAAAGGTTGGATTTTGCAGCTTATCTTTTACAGCAGGCGAAAGAGAAGTTTTATAAAAATGGTATTTGGTACTTGAGTGATGATGATTTACATATAAAAGCTGATTTGAGTGATAAGTACTATACTTCCGCTCAGTCTAAGATGCTGCAAAATATTTTAAAGCTTGCTGCTTTAAAAGCCTCGTTTACTTATGAAAAATTTGCGCAGGAGAGTTTAAAAAATCTTCATAGCGAACTGCAAGAAAAACAGAGTACTGTACCTGCTTTGGCTTCAGCTTACCTAATGCAGAAGTATGGGATGGTTGTTCTAAAAAGTTCAAAGAAAAACCTTGTACAGCAACGCAAAAACATTGAAGAGATATGGTATCCCTACATTTTAAGAAAAGCAGAAAACTATAATGATTACCTTGCATGTACACTGCGTCGCTGCTTTGCAAAAGAGAGTACTATGAAAGCTATAAAAACAGTAATAAAAACTTTGAAAAGATAGGATGTCTAAGTATAAGAAAAATGTATAGCTGAATTTTAAGTTTATATCACTAAAATTTGATTTATATTTTAGCGTAAGGTAGGTGATTTTTTTATGGCAAATGTTTGTCCACTGAATTTTGTAAAAGTTGATTCAAATATTGCACGTTTCAGCTCTTTGTTTGTAGCGATGCTGGTGATGCTTTATCTCTATACAAACAATGTGTTTATACTCTATTTTTTAGCATTTGATTTTATTATGAAACTCTTTTTAAATCCCGGAGTCTCCCCCATTCATATGCTTGCTACATTTTTAAAAGATTTTTTTAAAATAGAGAGTAAGTTTACTGACGGTGGTGCAAAAAAACTTGCAGGTTTCTTTGGACTTTTTTTTGTCTTTTTATTAATTGTCTCACATTATATTGATATCTGGGATATTTCACTTGGTATTGCAGTAGTCTTTTTGAGCTGTTCTTTGCTTGATGTATTTTTTAATTTTTGTATTGGTTGTAAAATTTACTATATAATTAAAAAAGTATATCCAAACTTTATGAATAATTTGTAGAGTTTTTCATAGGAAATAGATGAGAAGCATAGGACTTTTAGGCGCTATTTCCATAGGGATTGGCGGTATGGTCGGTGGTGGTATTTTTGCCGTTTTAGGTGAAGCTGTATCACTCGCACACGGTGCAACCGCTGTTGCATTTGGAATTGCCGGTTTAGTCGCAATTTTGACAGCATACTCTTATGCAAAGTTCTCGGTTGTCTATCAAAGTGAAGGTGGAACAGTTACTTTCATCGATAAAGCATTTGGTGATAATATTCTCTCCGGAAGTGTCAACCTTATGCTTTGGCTGAGCTACCTCGTTACAATTTCACTTTATGCTACGGCTTTTGCATCGTATGGTGAGACGTTTTTTACATATAAAAGTATCTGGCTGTATCATGGACTTATCTCTGTATCTATTATTTTACCTGCTGTCATTAACCTTGTAAGTGCCTCTTTTGTCGGTAAAAGTGAGACCTTCATCGTTATTCTCAAAGTCTCTCTTTTGATATTAGTGATTGTGGCGGGTGCTTCTTATGTTGATACAGAGCGTATGTCTCCACAGAACTGGGGAACACCATTTTCCATCATCGTTGCGGGGATGATTATTTTTGTGGCATATGAAGGATTTGAACTTATAGCAAACTCTGCAGAAGATATTGAAAATCCTGATAAAAATCTTCCTCGTGCTTTTTATGCTTCTGTAATTATCGTAATTGCACTCTATATCTTAATATCGGTCATTACTGTTGGTAGTGTCTCTGAAGATGCTTTGATGCAAGCAAAAGATTATGCACTTGCCATTGCTGCAGAACCTGCATTGGGACATGTCGGTTTTGTACTTGTTGCTTCTGCCGCATTACTTTCAACATTTTCTGCAATTAATGCTACTATTTACGGTAATGCACGTTTAGGATATATCATTGCCAAAGATGGTAAACTGCCACGATCTTTAATGGATGAAGAGAAAAAGTCAGGTGTCCCTTTCAAAGGAGTGCTCTATACAACCGTACTAAGTTTGATACTTGCTAATACAATAGATTTGACAGAGATAGCGATTATCGGAAGTGCCGGCTTTTTATTGATATTTTTTATTGTAAACCTCAGTGCTTATAAGTTGCAAAAAGAGATTGATGCAAACAGAATTATCGTGAGTCTCTCTTCAATTTTTGCTTTTTTTGCATTAGGAACACTTCTGTATCACACATACAGCTCCAATCCTCGAGCAGTTGTGATTTTTATGTCCTTTATCATCGTCTCTGTACTTTTTGAGCTGATTTACGGGAGATATTTTCGTGGTCAGTTCTTTGATAGAAGATACAAAAACGTACAAAAAGAGAAACATTGACATCCTAAATCAGGATTTACTATAAACTTAATCAAAAATGGTTCAAAAAGAAAATATGCAATTATTTTTAGCAAGGTTTTCAAACCTCGCTAAAATGAACACTTTAGATTTTATACATAAGTAGAGAAATCATATGCTGCACTTGAAGTAGATTGTTCTGTATTTAATTGGTCGAGCATATCTAAAAGAGTCTGTGCATACTCATCACTACTCATAGATGTTGCATCAACCTCTTTCATTTGAGCGACCATTGATTGTTTGTCTGCTTGAGAGAGTGAACTCATCTGCTCTTTTAATGCACTTCTGTCTTCTGATGAGAGACTCTGCATGATATCTTTCATACCACCTTTGCCTTGTCCACCACCAGCACCGTACATATTTTGTATCTGCATCTGTTGCATTGAACCACTTGCATTTACATTCATAGTAAATCCTTTCGAGTTTATATATGTTAACAAGCAAAAAACATTCCTTATTAACACTATTCGTATTTTATAAAATGAATGTTAAGTAAACGTTAATGATAGCTTAATATTATTATGCTATATTTGTTGATAAATAATCACAAGGAGTGAGAGATGTCAAAAATAAAAACAATAACGATATCCGTAATATTGCTGGGTGTTATCATACAGCTTGTGCCTTATGGCAGAGACCATGTAAATCCACCGGTAGTACAGGAACCACAATGGGATACTCCAAAGACACGCGATCTTTTTATGCGTGCATGCGCTGATTGTCACTCCAATGAAACGAAATGGCCATGGTATAGTAATGTTGCTCCTGTCTCTTGGTTAGTACAGCATGATGTTGATGAAGGAAGAGAACATTTTAATATCTCTAATTGGCTCCATCAAAAGAAGAACAAAGGTGATGAAGCCGCTGAGGAGCTGCGTGAGGGAGAGATGCCTCCACTCGTTTATCTGCCTGTTCATCCAGAAGCAAGGTTAAGTGAAACAGAGAAAAAAGAGCTTATTAAAGGACTTGTCAATACTTTTGGTGAAGAGGATGACGAATAACTGAACTGTAAAGATTTTTTTCTTTCTAACGATGCCTTAATGCGCTTATGCAATAATACAGAATCAAAAGTAATTTTTATTAAGGTGTGAAATGAAAAAAATATTTTTAATTTCTGTATTGTTCTTTTCTCTTCTCAATGCAGAACTCTTAACGCTGCAGGAGAGTATAGATACTGTTTTAAAAAATTATCCTGATGTAAAATCTTTTGAGTTCAAAGTAAAACAGTCTGAGTCTTCTTATAAGTCAGCTTTTGCAGACTATCTTCCTCAAATTAATCTAAGTGCGCAGTATAATGCAGCACAGACCTTTGTTTTACCACAAAATGGCACTTTCCATACAGTAGATGATTCCGGATGGAATGCAGGAGTCAACCTAAAACAAAAAGTATGGGATTTTGAAAAGACATCATCTAAGGTGGCTGCTACAAAAGTTGATAAAGATATCTCCAAACTCTCATTAAAAGAGTTAAAAGCACTACTTGTTTTTAAGGTAAAAGGGCTTTATGAGTTGATGGTCGTCCAAAATGAAGCTATAAAGGTACGTAAAAAAGATTTAGAATCAAAAGCAGCATACTATGCACAGGCAGAAGCTTTAGTAGAACAGGGTTTGAAAACACAGGCAGATGCAAGCCGTTTCTTATCTGCTCTTTATCTAGCAAAAGATAATTTAGCAATTGCAGAAACTAGTTATGAAAAAGCAAAAACTACACTTGAACTTTATATGAATAAAAAGATAGCAGATGGTGTAGAGTTAGAAGAACAGGTACTGAAAAAAGAGTTGCATAAACTTCAAGGTATAGAAAAAGAGATATTAAACAATAACTATACACTCCAAATAGATGAAAAAAATATTGAAAAAAATATACTTTTACATAAATCGGCACAAGCATCACATTTTGGCTCTGTTGATATTGTTGCTTCTTATAATCACTTAGACACTTTAAATGTATATGATACAAAACTTGCAGGAATAACGTTAAATGTTCCACTTTACAGTGGTGGCAGAGTCTCTGCTGAAGCACAAAAAGCACAAATCAGTGCGGAGATAGCAAAAGAGCAGAGACGCTCACGTGAGCTTGCTTTAAAAGAAGAGATACAGAGCTTACTGCTCGACATTATACGATATGCCAAGACAATAGCAGCAAAAAAGGCACAGTTGAAATCAGCAAAAGATACAAAGAGTGTGTTGGATGCAAGATATAAAGAGGGGTTGGCAACATATATCGAAGTTCTTGATGCTACTTCTTTGGTATTAAATGCTGAACTTGGACTTTTAGAAGCATATTATTACAGAACACTCAGTATTGACAGAATTGATTATTTAAAAGGAAAATATAATGAATAGATGGATGAAATACGGCATTATATTCGTAGCACTTTTCATAGTAGGCAGTGTTTTTTATAACAAAGTCTATATTCCAAAAAGTACTTATGTAAAAGTAAGAGCGCAAAGAGGAGCTATGGATGTTTATGTTTTTGGCATAGGCAATGTTGGGGCTAAAAATATCTATGCTGTCAATGCTTTGAGTGCTGCGAAGATCTTAGAGATTAAAAAAGATGCAGGGGAGTGGGTAAAAAAAGGAGAACTACTGGTTGTTATGGACCCGGTTGATCTACCACAGCTTCTAGAAGAGGCAAAGATAGCGGTAAAAAAAGCCTCATTAGAGTTAATAGCTTTCAAAAAAGAGTTGCAGAGTCTCATCGCTCAAAAAAATCTTGTGCAACTGACATATGAGCGTTATGCAAAACTAAAAGAACAATCTTTTGCTTCGCAATCTGAGTATGATAAAGCAAAGGCTGATTTAGATGCTATTGATGCACAAATTGAAGCAACAAAGGCACGTATTGATTCTGCAAAAGCAGAAGTAAGACGAGCAAAAAAGAGTACTGAAGCGCTGGCAGTAAAGCTCTCACGCTATAAAATCACTGCACCTGTAGATGGTTACATTATTGCACGTGAGGCTGATGTTGCAGAGAGTGTCGTGCCAACGCAGGCTATTTTAAAAATAGTAGATCCTAAAACTGTTTGGATAAAAGCTTACATAGATGAGAAAATAAGTGGCAATATAAAAGTAGGACAAAAGGCCAAGATTACACTACGTTCTCGTTCAAATGAGAAGTTTTCAGGTTATGTTAGCCGCATTGTACCTCAGAGTGATGCCGTAACAGGTGAGCGTGAGGTGGATGTCATGTTTGAGAAATTGCCCATTCCTTTTTATATCAATGAACAGGCTGAAGTACTCATAGCAACAAAAAAATTAAAAAATGTTCTTAAAATTCCTCTAAATGTTCTTGTGCATAAAAAAAGTGTTACAGGAGTTTGGGTAGACAAAGATGGTAGAGCCAGTTTTAAAGAGTTGCAAATCTTAGCTGTTTCAGACAATGAAGTAGCGGTTGCAAATATAGATAATCAAGTTAAAATTATTCTTCCTGCTCAAAATAAAAAACCTCTTTTTGAGGGAGCAAGAGTACACTGATGATAAATCTTGCTCAAAAAGATATAGCCCATACATTTGGTAAGTTTATCGTTACTGCTATGGGTGTTGGTATGCTACTTGGCATTGTGCTTATCATGATAGGTGTTTATCGTGGGATGATAGTTGATGCGGAGGTGTTACTTGATGATTTGAATGTCGATCTGTGGGTAGTTCAAGAAAATACATTGGGACCTTTTGCTGAAGCATCACGAATTCATGAAGATTTGAAAAACACACTCCGGGTAATAGATGGAGTAGATAAGACTGCAGCATTGACTTTTCAAAATATTCAGTTACCGTCAAAATTTAAGCAGGTGCGTGTTGTTGCTGTTGGATTTGATCCTTTTGGTACTATTAACCCGATAAACCCTGAACGCATTGTTGCCGGAAGAGGTGTAATACGAAGTCATTACGAGATGGTTGTCAGTGATAAAGTTGGTTTTAAACTCAAAGATAAAATACCGTTAGGGCGCAATATCTATACTGTAGTTGGAGTCACTCACGGTACAGTTTCTTCAGGCGGTGACCCACTGGTATATATCAGCTTAAAAGATGCCCAGGAGTTGCAGTTTTTATACTCAAACTCACGTATTCGTAATGACAGAGCACGTGGTCTTAGCGGGGGTGATTCTCATATGGTAAATAGTATTGTTGTAACACTGCACAAAGGTTACTCTATTGATAAAGTTGCAGATGATATCAAACGGTGGAAGCATAAAAGTGTTTATACTCGAGAAGAACAAAAAACTATATTGACAAAAAACCTTATCGAGAGAGCTTCGAAACAGATAGGACTCTTTACTGCTATTTTGGTTGTTGTCTCTACCATTATCATAGCATTAATTATTTACACGATGACTTTGGAGAAGATGAAAGAGATATCGATCATGAAGCTAATCGGGATTCCAAACAGTATAATTATTAAAATGATTGTCCAAGAAACACTGCTACTTGGATTTTTGGCTTTTATATTTGGTAATATGTTTTCTCATCTTATCTATACGAAATTTCCAAAGAGAGTTGTTTTAGAGATTCCTGATGCCTGGATGCTTTTTCTGGTTGTTATCATCGCATCAATTTTATCCTCATTTATCGGTGTGAAAAAAGCAATTTCTGCTGATCCTGCTGCAGCGATAGGTGGTTAAGTATGAGTAGTAAACAAAGTATAAAAGTTGAAAATCTTGTAAAGCATTTTGGTAGTGGTGACAATCTTGTTCGTGTTATTGAAGGGGCAGATTTTCAAGTTGACAAAGGTGAACTCGTAGCTCTCATTGCACCGAGTGGAGCAGGAAAAACAACACTACTTATGATGATAGGCTGTGTGGAAGAACCAACAAGTGGAAGAATTTGGCTTGGTGATGATAAGGTTTATGATAATAAATGGCTTACACGTGAAACGAGAAAGATACGGCGTGAGAAGATAGGTTTTATCTTTCAGGCACACTATCTCATTCCCTTTTTAAATGTTATAGAGAATGTTACACTTGTCCCACAAACAAATGGAGTATCAAAAAAAGATTCGGAAGCAAAGGCAAAGGAACTTTTAGAATATTTTGATATAGGTAATAAAGCCAGAGCAATGCCATCGGAACTTTCAGGCGGACAAAATCAAAGGGTAGCCATTGCACGTGCTTTGGCAAACAGTCCTGAGATTATTTTAGCAGATGAGCCTACAGCCGCACTTGACCTGGCGCGTTCTGTTGATGTTGTTAAGATGTTAAAAAAGATAGCTATAGAGCAGGATGTGGCTGTAATTATGGTAACGCATGATGAAGCAATGCTGCCACTTTGTGATAGAATATTGAAGATAGAAAATAAAAAAGTGGTATCAAGTGATGTTCCAAAGGATATTCACATTTTATAAAAGGTGTAGCTGTGAAAAACATTGATTCGAATGTTATTGCGATTGGTTGGGTCAGTTTTTTTACAGATATGGCGTCAGCTATGGTGACGACATTGCTACCTATTTTTGTAGTTTATGTTTTGGATGAGGGTGTTGACAAGCTTGGTTATATTATCGCTATTGCAACATTTGTATCGTATGCACTCCGAATTCTGTTTGGATACTTGAGTGACAGGTATCAGATAGTCAAACCTTTTGTAGCAGGGGGCTATCTGATATCTGCACTCACAAAACCATTGCTTGCGTTTTCATACTCCTATACTTCTGTTGCATTGCTTCGTTCGTTAGAGAGGATGGGAAAAGCCATAAGAAGTGCTTCTAAAGATGCACTTATCAGTAGTTACAGTAAAAAAGAGAAAGAGGGGAAGAGTTTTGGTTTTCATAAGATGATGGATGTCTCAGGGGAGATGCTGGGCTCACTCATCATTGTGTTCGTATTTTTCTTCTCTTCTATACAGAATGAAACGCTTATCAGAGGTATATTTGCCTGGACATTTTTACCTGGAATGATGGGTGTTTTTATAGTACTGTTTTTTGTAAAAGATACACCGAAAAAAGAGAAAAAAAGTAATTTTGTAATTCAAAAAGAGGATTATAGGCTTTTTTGGGTTTTAGGAAGTTACTTTTTCTTTCTACTGTTTTTTATGAGTGACCAATATTTTTTACTGCGTGCAAAAGATGTTGGAATGACACTTTCACAGATTCCTCTCTTGGCTATTACTTCAACTTTGACACAAGTGGTTTTAAGTTACTACAGCGGAGTACTTATAGATAAAATGGGTGCTAAAATCATACTTTTGTTTGCGTATGTTTTTGGGATTTTCTCACTTCTATCGATGGAGTATGAGTTGGTATGGTTGTCATTTGCTTTCTTTGGAGCTTTTACTGTTGTATCTTTAAATGCTATGCGTGTATATATCTCTAAAAATGCGATCTCCCAAGGTTTTGTATATGGTGTTTTTTATGGGGGTATTGCAATCTTCAGTGCAGTTGGTGCTTTGTTGATAGGTCTTATCTGGTCACGGTACAGTTTTTATGTTGCGATAAACTTTTCGCTTTCTGGTGCAGTGTTTATCACGATTTTGCTTCTGGGAACTATTCTTTTTACTAAGAAAAACAAAGGTGTTGTTAAGTGATAATTTATAATAAAAGAGTACAATTTTTATGAGAAAGGATGAAAAGACATACTTATTGAAATAAACAAGAAGGATGAAAAAATGAGTCAGCAAGATACGGTTATCAAAGAGTTGCTAAGTAGAAAAGGTGAGATTCAAAAAGAGTTAGAGCTTCTTTTTAAAGTAAATATGAAAATTACAGACTGGGATGTTCCTGAGGCTGATGATAAAGAAGCGGCTAAGGTCTTAATTGATATGATGCAAGAAAAAATAGATGCAATCCGTGTAGATATTGAAGCTGGAAAATATAACAATTATTAAAAAGGAAAAAGAATGAGCGCACATAAACATAGAGAACATTTAGAAAAAATCAAAGATGCTGTTACAAAGGCAAAAGAGTTAAGTGACAATGAAAAAAGTGACAGTGTCAAACGTATTGAAGAGTGGTATGAAGAAGATAAGGCTTTTGGTCTTTTAAAAGAAGAGTTGTTAGAAGTGAGTGAATATTTTGAGACACTCTTTGCCGAACTGGGTTTAAGTAAATAAGGCAGTTGGATACTATATGAACAGAGGGTTTCGAGTTTTTTTAGTCGGTTTTATCTTACTGGCAATTATATTTAGCTTTTCCTATATCTATACTACACAGCGTGTAGATGACTTAAAGGCTAAAAAATATCTCGAAATTTCAAAAGAGATGCGTAATGATCTTGAATTGTTGATACGTGAGAAGTCTGAAGCTGTACTGCTTGTCTGTTTGACACTCTCTGAAGATAAAATAGTCAAGAAGATAATAAGAACAAAACAATATAGTAAATTGGCACTCAACAATCTTTCATCGCTACTCCAAAAATATACATCTTTAGATAATGTCTGGTTTCAAATCATTGATGATAACGGTGTAAGTGTTTATAGGAGTTGGACATCGCAAAAAGGTGATAATGTAGCGAGTATTCGCTTGGATGTTGCAAAAATGATACGTCTCCCAAAGGTTATGTCGAAAATTAGTGTAGGAAAATTTGATTTAACTTTTAAATCAATGGTTCCTATTTATGATAAATATAACAGGTTTATAGGTATTATAGAGACTTTAGCAAAGTTTAACTCACTTGTTACCAAACTAGAAAGTAAGGGTTATGAGACTCTCATAGTTGTTGATAAACAGTACAAAAAACAACTTACACATTCAATTTCAGGTATCTTTATTAATGATTATTATATTGCTAATCCACACAGTAATGAGCATATTTTTAATATCTTAAAAAAACGAAATATCAATTATTTTACAGACATTGATGACTATAAAATTGATGAACAAAATGGTTACCTTTTTACTGTTTTTAAAGTAGATGGCATTAATAATCGTCCGATGGCCTATTTCATCATATCAAAACCACTGAGTGAAATAGATATAAGTGAGATATATCAGACAAGAGATAATATTATTAAAACACTTGTATTGATCTTTTTCTTTTTACTGCTCTTTTTATATATTATCTATAATGTTAATTATAAGCGATTTATACAGCAGCAAAATGAGATACTTGAGTATGCTGTAGAAGAAAAGACAGAAGAGCTACAAAAACAGAGCAAGAAAATGAAATATCTTGCTCACCATGATGCTTTGACAGCACTACCAAATAAAAACCTTTTCCTTGATAGATTGAAGCAAGGTATTAAACATGCTAAAAGAGAACATCAATCTTTGGCTGTACTCTTTTTGGATTTAGACAGATTTAAAGAGGTCAATGATACCTATGGGCATGATGTCGGAGATGAACTACTTAAAAGTATTGCAATTAGATTGCTTGCATGTGTGAGAGAAGATGATACCGTAGCTCGAATAGGTGGAGATGAATTTACTGTTTTACTGCCAAATACCAACCAGGTAAGTGTTATAAAAGTTATTGAAAAGATTTTTGATGTTATGCGAAAACCATTTTTACTCTTAGGTGTAGAGATACATACAACTTTCAGTGTGGGTGTCAGTGTGTATAAGCAAGATGGGGAGAATCCTGATATCCTTCTGAGAAATGCAGATACAGCTATGTATAAAGCAAAAGATAGCGGGAAAAATACCTATCAGTTTTATAATGAGAAAATGACGGAATTAGTCAGAAAACGACTAGAATTAGATGCCGATATCAGAAATGGTTTGCGTAAGGGTGAGTTTGAAGCTTACTATCAACCAAAAATAGATGCAACAACACTGCGTATTGTAGGACTTGAAGCACTTATTCGATGGAAGCATCCGACAAAAGGTCTACTTTATCCTATAGAGTTTATTCCTTTTGCTGAAGAGATAGGATTAATTGTAGAGATTGACAGATATATGCTGGAACACTGTGTAAAACAACTTGTAGAGTGGAGAGCCGTTGGATATAATACTGGAAAACTCTCCATCAACATCTCTACGAAAAAACTTGAAAGTGAAGATTTTAGAAGTGAGCTTTACCAACTCGTTGAGAAGAGTCGTGTAGATACGAAATTTTTAGAACTGGAGATTTTAGAGTCTCAGATTATGAAAGATCCGGAACGTTCTATTGACATTTTACGCTCTATTAGAAGTCTTGGTATCTCTATTGCCATTGATGATTTTGGTACAGGTTACTCATCATTGTCTTACTTGAAAAAACTTCCAGTTTCTCAACTAAAAATTGATAGAAGTTTTGTTATGGAGATACCTGAGGATGAAGATGATGCTGCTATTGTAAAAACAATTATTGATTTGGCAAGAAACTTAGAGCTTGAGACAATTGCTGAAGGTGTGGAGACAGAAGGACAGGTTGAGTTTTTAGTACAAGCAGGATGTCATAATATCCAAGGTTTCTACTATTCAAAAGCACTTTCAAAAGTAGATTGTGAAGCATTTATGAAAAAATACTCGTAAAGGATGTCGTATAGATATGCAGATGGTTGTTGATTCCCTAAGACAAAAGGGTAAAATTTTTAAAAAGATGCAAGAGATCCCACCGAAGGATTTAGGTATTAGAAACAGAATCAAAATCTATAAAGCAACTGATGTTAATGGTTATTTTTGGACTATTTTTGCAGTAAGTCAAAAGAGTAGAATTTTGATGAAAGATGTGCATAAATTTGAAGAGATTTATGCAAAGCTGACACTTTTTTGTGAACATAACTTTAAGTATAAGATTCTTTTCATCGATGCACCGCTTTGTTCTAAAGCTGCAAAAGCCTTTAAAGAAGCAGGCTGGAAAATCCAGTAATGTTACTGTGTGACATTGGAAATACCTCATATCATTTTTTAAAGGGTGATAAAGAGTTTAAAAAGGATGTAGATACATTTGATCCTTCAACTATAAAAGAGAGAACTTATTATATCTCTGTAAATAAAGCTGTCTCTCAAAAACTACATCTTTTAGAGAATTGGATAGACCTCTCCTCTTTCATTGATTGGGAGAAATATTATGAGACAATGGGTGTTGACAGAATTTTTGCCATAGAAGCAGTTGAGAATGGTATAATCATTGATGCCGGCTCTGCGATAACCGTTGATGTGGTTCATAATGGAGCATTTGAAGGAGGATTTATCTATCCTGGACTAAAAGCCATAGAACTCGCATATAAAAATATTTCTCCTGTTTTGGAAACTACAATAAATTTTGAATTGGATATGAGCTGTTTGCCAAAGAATACCCATAATGCAATCAGTTATGCCTATTTAAAACCTTTACGGGATGAAGTGCTCTCACATAATTTACCTATTATATTGACCGGTGGTGATGCAAGTCAACTGAAAAAGATATTTCCAGAAGCAAAAGTAGAAACAAAATTGATTTTCACATCTATGCAGAAAATCATTGCCTCTGGTAGTGTAAAAATAACTGTGTAAATTCTAAAAATGAGAATATTTGGTATAGTACCAAATATAAATTTATTAAGGATTTACATAATGAGTTTATTAAATAAAGAAGAGTTAAGAAGACAGATAAGAGAAGGTAAGGAGATAAGCCTTGATGGAATTTTAGATGAATTCAAAGGCTTACTCAAAGAGGCACTGCAAACAGCCAGTGAAGAGGAGTTGACTGCACATTTAGGATATAACAAATATCAACCATCAGATAACCCGAATTATTGCAACGGGCATAGTAAAAAAACCTTAAAATCAAAATATGGTGAGATTAATGTAGCGATACCTAGAGACAGAGATGGTTCATTTGAACCACAACTGGTAAAAAAGAGAGAAAGACTTCTTGATGGTAGTGAAGATTTAATCTTGTCACTCTATACCAAAGGTATGAGTGTCAGAGATATACAGCATCACCTTGATGATTTATATGGCTATGAACTTTCAGAACAGACAATATCCAATATCACAAGCGCAATTATTGAAAAAGCAAAAGAGTGGCAGAATCGTCCACTTGAAGCGATCTATCCAATTATCTTTATGGACGCAACCGTTTTAAAAATAAGAGTAGATAGAGTTGTTAAAAATATTGCAGCATACATAATGCTTGGCATCACCCTTGATGGTAAAAAAGAGATTATTGGTATTTGGATAGGAGAAAATGAGACAAGCAAATATTGGCTCACACTTCTTAATGAACTCAAAAACCGAGGTGTTGAGGATGTGCTTATATTTGCTATAGATGGTCTTAATGGATTTAATCAAGCAATACAAGCAGTTTACCCAAAAGCTGAAATTCAAAGATGCATAGTGCATCAAATACGAAGCTCTTTGAGATATGTGTCTTGGAAAGATAGAAAAGCAGTTGCAAATGACTTAAAAGCAATATACACTGCACCTACTGAAGAAGATGGACAGCTTGCCCTTACAGAATTTAATGATATTTGGGGTAAAAAATATCCACATATTACTCTGTCTTGGCAATCTAACTGGAATGAACTTGCAACTTTTTATAAATATCCAGAAGCTATAAAAAAGCTGATTTATACGACTAATCCGATTGAATCACTTAATTCCAATATCAAACTGTAGGCACGCATCCCATTTGGCCACCCCGCGCATTTT
>NZ_SDID01000050.1 GCF_009192995.1 Sulfurimonas indica
CTTTTTCCATCAAAATACATACCGACACCCATCATTTTGTTGGTTTGCATTCTTGCAGACATCTCTGCACCTTCTTTGAAATGCTTCATTCCATTAACATCATTCTTGACAGCTTTCACATTTCCAATGTCTGAATGAGCAGATTTAATTCCCTCTAATGTACCGGCATAGTTCGCATCAGGTGCGGAGATGTTGTCTCCATAAGCAGCCATAGAATTCAACTTTTTAGAAGCCTGTTTTGCTGCACCTGAATGAATAGAACCCATTTTGTCATAATTGGCACTTTCTGCTTCAACATTGGCTGCCTGTACTGCACCTTCAACTTGACCACCTCTAAAAGCAACATTACCACCTCCAGCGGACTGCATTGCACCTGTAAAACCTAAATCAGAACCAATCTTTTGTTCAGTTCTGTATCTGTCTGCAACTGCTGCATCCGTAATATTGTCTC
>NZ_SDID01000051.1 GCF_009192995.1 Sulfurimonas indica
ATTAAGCGTGTTGGAGCTATGGGTGTTGCCGGTGAGATTGCCAAAGGGGATGCGTTTCAAAAAGGAAAATATCATGGCGACTTATCTCAACTTAAAAAAGATATGACAGATATTGAAAAATCAAAATCTGATTCTATGCATGGACAAGCAAGAGGAGTTCGAAGAAACTATCAAGTAAATCCGGATATGTATGATAGAAATGCAGCAGCTAGTGAAAAAGCCAAACAGCAATCTTTAGATAAATCAATTACTGCTCAAGGCGGAGAAGACAAGTATGCAGCTACACAAGCAAGAGATGCTGCACTGAAAGCAACAATGCAACAAAAAGCACAGCAAGGAGCATTAAAAGAATATATTCAAGGTCAAGGCTATACCCCAGAAGCTGCCGACAAAATGGCAAAAGCTATCATGGAAGGTGGTAAAG
>NZ_SDID01000052.1 GCF_009192995.1 Sulfurimonas indica
TATAAAGTTGTTGACTTTAACAATTGTAATTTAATGAACATAAAAAGTTTAATTTTTAATGGTGGAGAATAGCGGGATCGAACCGCTGACCTCCTGCGTGCAAGGCAGGCGCTCTCCCAGCTGAGCTAATTCCCCATGACTGTAAAACTTTTTGTAGTGATTTGTAAAATAACATAGATCACTGAAAACTAAGCAAGCAAGTGAACTAGAAATAACATCTTCTAAAGAAACATCACTTCGTGAGCGGTTCCCTTGTTTTGTGAGATTTCCGATTCGGCATTTAGTGCCTCACTTGGAGTGCATTTTAATGCTTCTTCTTTAGTGAGCCAATCAAACGAATGATTGCTCTTTACTCTAGAAAGGAGGTGATCCAACCGCAGGTTC
>NZ_SDID01000006.1 GCF_009192995.1 Sulfurimonas indica
AAAATGCGCGGGGTGGCCAAATGGGATGCGTGCCTACAGTTGATGAAGAAGAAGCAAAAAAAGCTATTTCTGAGCTTGACATGGCAAAAAAAGGTTCTTGTAGTCAAAATTCACTAGAAGAAACCGGCAAATAAAAATCTTAAAATAATATAATATTCTCCTTGGTGTATCTCTAGCTTTTTTAGAGATACGCTAAACAACGATACAATAAACATACTTCCACTTTACAAATAAAACTCTTATTAAAAGTGAACTCCATTACTAAATTTCGAATACTTCATAGTTTATTGACAAGATATGATTTTAGATATATAATTAGACATACAAAAGGATAAACAATGGCAACAGTAAAAAAACTTATATCACTTGATGAATCTTTGGCAAAAGAGTTAGAGGAAGTTGCTTCAGCTATGCACAAATCACAAAAAGAGATAGTTGAGAATGCTTTGGATTTTTATTTTGACTATACTGACAGTATCGTTGCTGATGCAGTTACACGAAATATAAAATCAGGCAAAATGAAAGTTTATGAGAGTGAAGATGTTTATAAAGAATTAGGCATTGAGCTGTGAAGATAAAGTATTCCGAAAAATCTCTCAAAGACCTGAAATCTTTTGCAAAACCGGATCAGATTCTAATTGTAAACAAGCTTCACTATCTTGCAGATAATTTTGAGATTTTAAAAGAGTCTAAAAAAGTGCGTGAGCTCAAAGGGAGTGAGTTTGACTCACAATACAGATTTATCGTAGCAAGAAAAATCCGCGTACTTTTTCGTATTGATGGAGATGCAATTATCTTACTTGTTTTACGTATTGGTTTTCGAAAAGATATCTACTCCTAAGCAAAAATTGCAAACACTATAAACAATATAATTGCGACCACTCCACTTATAAGAGCATACGGGAGCTGCGTCTTTACATGCTCTATAACTTCACAATCACTTGCTAATGAAGAAATAATCGTCGTATCTGAGATGGGTGAGCAGTGATCTCCAAAGACACCACCACTAATTACAGCTCCTATTGCAAGAGAAACATTGGCATCAAGTCCCACTGCCATCGGTACTGCTATTGGAATCATAATCGAAAATGTCCCCCAGCTTGTCCCTGTTGAAAATGATATGATGGAGCTCAGTAAAAAAATCACTGCTGCTAGAAGATAAGGGGAGAGATTATTGCTTGCAAGAGATGCAAGATAGAGCCCGGTATGGAGCTGCAGTGTCACTTTTCCTATGGCAAAAGCAAAAAGAAGTATCATTGCTATGCCAAAGAGCTTTTTTGCTCCTTTAAAACTTGAGAGCAGATATATTTTTGTACTCATTTTTCCTTTCATGACATACAAAATATACATAAACCCTAGTGTAGTAAGCATTGTGTAAAAGATGGAGCTTGAACCGCTTCCTTTTAAAATATTGCCATTTCCCGTAAGATATAAAAAAACAAAGACAGAAACAATCATAACTATAATCGGCATTATCATATAGTGCATCGGTGCACTTTTGTTGAACATGAGCCTTGCGTGAGAGTTGGATGGCAGAGCTGCCTTCATAGGACCTATATCAATGTTAAACCAAATAACCAAAAAAGTAACTATCAGTGCTGATATGGCATAAAAATTATAGACAACACTTTTAATAAGCCAATCAACACTCTCACCACTGATAAGCCCAGAGTCAATCTGAGTAGCGATGAGCCCTAAAAGCAAAGCTCCCCAACCGTTAAGCACTATCAGTGAACTAATAGGTGCAGATGTGGAGTCACAAATGTAGGCCAGCTTTGCGTGAGGCACACCTTCCTTGTCACAAAGAGGACGGCCAACTGCACCGGCAATCAAAGAGGTGATGGATGATTCTATAAAAATCACAACTCCTATGATATAACTTACCATCAATGCAGAACGAGGAGATGCAACAAGTTTGGATTTTTGTGTCATATACTCCACAAAACCATTGATACCTCCACTTCTCTCTATAAGTTCCATCACACTTCCAACTAAAACAGCAAAGGCCAAAGTCTTTCCTATCCAAGCTTCTGAGAGTAAAGAGATAAAAAGAGAAAGCGTAGCATCAAGCGTAGCAAAAAAAGAAAAATCTTGAAGTAAAAAAAGACCTAAAAAGACACCACCAAAAAGAGATAAAAGCACATTGCGCGAATAAAGAGCAAGTGCTATTGCCAAGAGCGAAGGCAGAACACTTAAGGCTGAAAATTCTATGGATATATCCTAAAATGCGATTGAGAGCAGTTTGAGTCCGCTACGACCAAAAGTCTCTTTATAGCGTTCACACTCTTTTTCATCAACAGGAGTGAAACCGAGTTTTTTATAAAAAAGTTCTGCTTCTAGAGAGCCAATCTCAATGATAGTCTGTGCTATACTGTAACCTTTTAAGCGTGCAGTAAGGAGTGACTTCTGCATAAGAGCTTTGAGAACTCCAACATCGATGCAGCCCTCAAGCTCTTCCATAAAATCAAACATGATTGCTGTGCGGCTGATATCTAATTCACACTCATACACAATGCTGAGTGTCTCTTCTATTGTTTGGGAACATCCAACTTCTTGAAGTGCTTTGATAAAGACCTCTTTTGTCGCTTTACGAGGTTCATAACTGCATAGTGTACCAACACTCTGTCCATCCATTTCAGCAATTAAAAAATTTCTATAGTTACAATGGCTTTTTGCCTCGGTAGTTGCAAGTTTTGTGAGTTTTTCTAAAAGTTGTGCATTATCATTTGTTTCAAAAACCAAATCGAAAAGTCCATCTTTTTTCCCAGCTCTCGAACTTTGTAACATCATTTGTGCTAAAAAAGGCGCGTCTTCAGCCTTTGCCTGTCTTATTTTAATACTCATAATATTTTTGCCTTTTTGCTCTTGACTTCATATAATAGTAATAGTACCATACTTTATGATAAAAAGTTTCTTAATTACACTAAGTTTTTCAACATTGTTGTTTTCATCACAACAGATACTCCTAGTCGTTGCTGATGATTTTAGCAGCCCAAAAGCCAAGCTCTCCTGCTTTGAGGGAGAGAAAAAAGTCTGTAGTGATATAGAGGTCAATCTTGGGAAAAATGGTCTTGGATGGGGAATCGGCATCAAAACCATAGCTCACGCAGAGGATGAACCTCTAAAATATGAAGGTGATAAAAAAGCACCTGCCGGAGTCTTTGCGCTTACTGAGAGTTTTGGATATGCACCAACCACACAAACAAAACTGCCTTATCTCTATGCAGACAACAAACTTATCTGTGTGGATGATAGCAAATCCCCTTTTTACAACCAAATCATAGAAGCCCATGGAGATGAAAAGAGCTTTGAGCATATGCGTAGAGGCGATGGACAGTATGAAATCGGTATAGTTGTAGCACATAACCCTCATGCAGTGGCAAAAAGAGGCTCATGTATATTTATTCATATTCAAAAATCAACAGATCATCCAACTGTCGGATGCACTTCAATGTCTAAAAGAGATTTACAAAAGATTATAAAGTGGCTAGATAAAGAGAAAAATCCGATTTTAATTCAGATTCCAAAAAAGTATATCAAAGAGGTAGAAAAGCTCTACCCTGAGATCAAACAGTAAAAGAGACTTATTCGTCCTCTTTTACCATTCTATCTTTTGCCGCAATTCCCATCAATGAAAGTCCCGTTTTAATGCTTAGTGCCACAATAAGCATCAACTTCAAGAGTTTAGCTTCATTAGGCGTACCAATCATACGCACATCATAATAGAACTTATGCAGAGATGCCGCCAATGATTTGAGATAATCTGTCAGCTTTTGTACCTGACGCGTAGAAAATGCATCTTCAACAACTTCAGGTAGTAAAAGTGCATCAAAAAGAAGCACATCTGCATTTTCACCAAGACCTTTGAGCTCTGCTTTCATTATCTCTTCTTCACTGAGCTTACTTTTTGAAAGGAGTGTCTTGATTCGGGCATGTGCATACTGAATATAAAAAATTGGGTTTGAACTATCCTCTTTTTTAAACTCAGAGAGATCAAACTCCAGTGCAGTATCACTCTTTTTACTTGCAAAGATAAAGCGTAGAGCATCAGCTCCTATCTCTTCAACAATATCACTCATTAAAATGACATTACCGGCACGCTTACTCATCTTGTATGGCTCACCATCTTTTAAAAGACTTACCATTTGAGAAAGAAGTACTTCAAGTTTAGATGAGTCATAGCCAAGATACTCAATCGCAGCTTTTACACGGGCAATGTAGCCATGATGGTCCGCACCCCAGATGTTGATGTAGTGGTCATATCCACGCTCAAACTTTTGGTTATGATAAACGATGTCGCCTGCAAGATAAGTCGGACGACCATCCTCACGCACAACAACTCTGTCTTTTTCATCGCCTTTTGCTTCAGAGGCTATCCAGACTTTACCATCTTTTTCATAGATACCGTCACCCATCTTCTTCATAACTCTATCCCAGTCATCATAAAGCGTGGATTCATAAACAAAAGTATCAAAATGGATGTTCGTATCTGCCAAATCTTTCACGATGATCTTCATCACTTCATCTTTAGCCCACATTGCAAGTTCACGGCGGCGTGATTCATCATGGAAAATCTCAGCACCGAACTTCTCCATAGCATCACGTGAGAGTGCATCCAAATACTCTCCACGATAATAAGATTCAGGATACTCTACCGTCTCATCAAGAAGATTTTCACGTCCATGAAGTTGAATGGAAAGCCCAAGCAGATCAATCTGATTTCCTGCATCATTGACATAATACTCGGCAGTAATATCATAACCCAGATGTTTTGCAAGACGGTAGAGTGTATCACCGTAAACGGCACCTCTTGCATGACCGATATGCAATGGTCCTGTAGGATTTGCACTGACAAACTCTAAAAGAATCTTCTCATTTTTTTCTTGTGTTGCAAACTTTTGTGGGTTATCTAATGCCCAAGAAGCATATTCACTTAAAAAGTCTTCACTGAGACGAAAATTCAAGTAACCCTTTACAGGTTCTACACTTGAGAACTCATCTGCATCTTCAAAAGATGAAGCAAGTTCATCGGCAATAACCATAGGAGATTTTCGAAGTTCTTTTGCCAGAGAAAAAGCAATAGGAGTAGCAAAGTGACCAAAAGAGCGGTCACGTGGCTTTTCTAAAACAACTTCACGACCTAACTTTTCGCGCAGTAGCGCCGATACACGTTGTTTCAAGGCTTACGCTTGTGTAGTAGTTTTTGGAGCTTCTTCGCTAGAGGCTACCTCTTCACTTTTTTCAACTTTTTTAGGAGCTTCTACCTCAACCTCATCAACTTCTTTCATCTCTTGTTTGAAGTTTTTGATCCCTTTACCAAGACCTTTTGCTAAATCTGGTATCTTTTTCGCACCAAAAAGCAGTACGATAATTCCAAAAATAAGTAGTAACTCTGTTCCACTAGGCATTCCCATAGTATATTTCCTTGTTTAAAATTAAGTGATGAAGTATATCGTTATTTTTCTGTAACTTCTCTTACATAAATAAGCTCACTGAGCTTACACATCTTCCCATTGGTTTACAAATAAGTTGATCTCATCATTTGATTTCTTAAAACGAGCGGTTGTAGCGATAATACGCAACTTATCAGCTGCAACATCCAAATCATCATTGATAAGCAGATACTCATACTCTGATACACGCTGAATCTCTTTTCGTGCCATCTTTATACGTCTCTCTATGACCTCTGGTACATCAGTTGAGCGATTTTCAAGACGTTTTTTCAATTCTGAGAGTGTTGGTGGTGTGATAAATACAGAAGTTGTAATATCTCCAAGCCTGTTTTGAACAGCAGAGTTACCCTGAACATCAATATCAAAGATAACAAGTTTTCCTGCACCAAGTGCCTCTTTTACAGGACGTAGTGAAGTTCCATAATAATTACCATGAACAACAGCATACTCTAAAAACTGATCCTCTTCTATCTCACGCTCAAACTCTTCTTTGTCAACAAAGTGATAATCAACACCCTCAACTTCACCCTCACGCATAGGTCTTGTTGTCGTCGAGATGGAAAAGTAACACTCTCCGATATCATCGATTATCTTATGAATTAAAGAGCTTTTTCCTGCTCCACTCGGACCTGAAAGAACTAAAACCGCACCATTTATTTTACTCATTATTTATTATCCAACTCTATATTTATTGTAATTTTCATTCCCTTCATTGAGGCTGCTACATCTTTATCACTCAGTGCTTCTAAAAGCTTTTTCAGTGCCTCAACTCCCTCGATTTTCTCTTCATCTTCAACTTCTTTTTCAGCTTCTTCAAGTAACTCTTCAACATCTTCTGCTGTTACCTCTGGGCTCTCTTCTTCTGGCTCAGAAATCTCTTCTTCCTCTTCTTCTATCTCTTCTCCAAGAGCAAGTTTGAGATCTTTAGAGCTTAAGCTATCAAGTGCGTCTATCTCTGCTGCTGCGATACCAAGCAGTGTTTCATCATCAAGTTCACTCTCTAAATCTTCTTCGCTCAACTCTTCAACAGCCTCTTGTATCTGCTGCTCTATATCCTCAACATTATCTTCTTGAGCCTCACTATCTTCGATATCAGCAACTTCCTCTTCCATCACTTCTTCTATAGCATCTTCTTCATCTGTCTCTTCAGGTTCAGGTTCTTCTTCCTCATCTGACAACTCAAGTTCTTCAAGAGTCTCATCAAGTACTGATTTCGCTTCATCTTCTGTACTTTCATCTGCGTCAACAGCTTCATCAAAGATTCCAAGCTCTTCGAACATATCTTTAGCTGCATCCTCACTTTGCGCAACTTCTTCGCTGCTCTCTTCTACTGCTGATTCTTCATCTTCACTGTTCTCATCAAACTCACTGAACAACTCATCTTCAGAAACACTATCCTCTGCAACATTTTCATCTAGATCATCCACTGCTAAGAGCACATCATCTTTTGAAATATCAGCATCGGCCTCATCTTCCAAATCCAATGCCATATCATACTCTATGTCTTCCTCTTCAAGAGCCAACTCTTCTGTTAGCGCTTCATCCACGATATCCTCAAGCTCTTCAACAGTCTCACTCTCCAACTCTTCAAGCGTAAGATTTTCACCTTCACCTTCCATCTCTAAAGACTCCGCTTCCTCAGTTGGCTCTTCACCAATATTGACATCAGCTTCATCTTCCATGTCAAGGGCAAGATCATACTCTTTGACAACACTCTCTTCATCAGAGACTTCTGGCACATCATCAATAGCCAAAGAGCTTCCAGCATCAACACTTGTTTCATCAAGAAGATCTTTTACCTTTTGTGCTTCTTCATCATCTAAAACGCTCTCTCCAAGGTTTTCATCATCCAAAGACTCTTCATCTATGAGTGTTTCATCAAACTCATCAAGTTCTAGTGTTGTATCTTCTGTAGCACCATCAATGTCCAGTTCCAATGATTCACTATCAAACTCTACCTGTTCATCAAGTGCTATCTCTTCAAAATCATCAAGTTCATCCAAGTCATCAATCCCGTCCAGTTCATCCAGCTCAAGCATATTATCTACATCCAAACTCTCTAGCTCTTCTATCTCTTCAGCAGGCTCTTCTACTCTACTCTCCTGACTCTCTTGCACTACTTCTTCGACACTCTGCGTCTCTGGTAGATCCTCACCTTTTTCTATCTCTTTGTCATACATAGCGAAAAGCTCCACAAGGTCTGTCGGTAAAAATGGCTTTTTGAGTGTTGTGTTGAACTTTTCACTCTTTTGTGCATCTCGGGCACAGATATATAAACTTTTAGAAAAAGTAAGTTTCTTTCTTAACTCATCTAAAGCTTCATCACCACCTATGCTGTCATCTACTACTACCAAATCATAGGAATCGTTTACTATATCATCAATACTTTGGACGATATCTAACTCGTCTGAAGTCTTTTGTGCACTTAGTGTAACTAATTTGTTTACAACCGGGTTATCATTCAACAGTAGTATCTTCACGCATATTCCTTATGAGAGCATCTATGATTGTTTAAAATCATATTATTGTACCCTAAAAAAACTAAAAAAACATCTCCAAAGCATTGAAAGCTTCTTGGATTTGACCTTTGAGTATCAGCATAACTGCCGTAAGTATTGCTATAAGAACAGCAAATG
Organism: Sulfurimonas indica; assembly: GCF_009192995.1. Lineage (GTDB taxonomy): Bacteria > Campylobacterota > Campylobacteria > Campylobacterales > Sulfurimonadaceae > Sulfurimonas > Sulfurimonas indica. The sequence goes on from NZ_SDID01000006.1 coordinate 8,090, forward strand.
CAACCATAATCTTAATAGGAAAACCAATAACCAAAAGGTTAAACTGAGGCATAGTTTTCATAAGCATTCCAAAGATAATATCAGCCAACCAAGAGAGTGCAATGATAGGAAAAGCGATAATAAAACCGACTAAAAACATACTTGATGTTGCATGGATAATATAATTAAAAAAGTCATTACTCATCATAAATCCACCCAAAGGAACGGTTTTAAGACTATGGTCAATTAAGAGTAGCATCCAATGATGCAGATTAAGTGCAAGGAGTACCATTAATGCAAGCAGAGAAAGAAACTGTGAGATAATTGGCATAGAGATACCAGACTGCGGGTCAATGGCACTTGCCATGGAAAACCCCATCATAAACGATATCTGTCCACCTGCGAATGTAATGATATTGTAAGCAAGCTGCAGAGCAACACCGACGACAAGTCCAAGCATAAATTCACCCAAAATTGCAATGATGATAGAAGGAACAGTAAGTGCAATTTGCACAGGAGGCATAGAGGCGTAAAAAACCACTGTAAAGAAAAAAGCCATTGCCGCTTTGATGTTCATAGGAATGTTGTTATGTGAAAAGATAGGTACAGCAATGAAAAGTGCAGCAAAACGAAAATAAAGCAGTATAAAACCAACGGCATTTGCTTCATTAAATATTTGTGCCAACTCCATCACTTCACTCTTATCAGCTCTTTATTCTCTAATTTATAAACCTTATCACACATGTGTGCCAAGGTCTCATCATGTGTAATAAGGACCATAGCTGCTTTGTGTTTGTGAATATACTCAAAGAAGAGCTCCATCACTTCCCCTGCTGTTACTTTGTCAAGATTCCCTGTTGGCTCATCTGCAAATATTATTGTCGGTTTTTTTGTTAAAACCCTTGCGATGGAAACACGTTGTTGCTGTCCTCCGGAGAGCTCAGTTACTTTTTGGCGGATGCAGTGTTCTATCTCTAAACGCTCTAAAAGTTCTTCTTCTATAGGCTCCCCTGCCAATATCTCAGCCACTTCAAGATTTTCATATCCGCTAAATCCTTTAAAAAGATAGTGTGATTGAAATATTAGTCCAAGTTCATTACGACGTAAAAGTGAAAGTTTTTTTGGCTTCATAGAGAGTATATCTTCCCCTAAAAGCTCAACCGTTCCACTGTCAGGCTTTAAAAGTGTTGATAAAAGGTGCAGGAGTGTCGATTTCCCACTCCCGCTAATACCTATGATAGCAATACTCTCTTTACGATTAAGTTCAAGTGAAACATTGTTAAAAAGTTCATAATCAAAAGAGTGCGATAAGTTTGTTGCAGATAATAGATTCATGAAAAGATTATATTCAAATCTAGCTTATTTAAATATTTTCTGACAGCCATTTTTCGATTTTCTATCCAAATGCCATGCATAGCTTTTTTCGACAAATTTTTTCATACAATAGGCAAAATACCCATCAAAAAAAAGACCAAAAACTTTTGCTACAGCATAATTTCTTCCTAAAGAGATTAATATACCACGAGATTTTATGGAGTGTTTTCGTAATGTCTTGCCTTTATCTAAAAGCTCTATATTTGTAGCACATATATCAGCCATCTGTTCTGCTACATCAGCCGTTGGCGCGATAATCTTCTCATTTTTATGTAGGATTGTTGCATCACCTATAACAAAAACCTCTTTATATTGCGGTGTTTGTAAAAATTCATTTGTTAACAGGAACCCTCGTTTGTCTTTTTGCAAATCAAGTTTATAGATAAGCCCGTTTGGTTCAATACCTCCTGCAAATATCATAAAGTCCATAGCAATGCTCTCTCCATTACTCAAATAGACATACTCTTTTGTAAGTGACGCAACACGGACATTGTTCTTAATAGTCACACCCAAGTTGAGCAATCTTTTTTCTGATTTTTCTACCAAAAAAATATCCATACCTTTTAAAATCTTCTGGGATGAGTTCACAAGCACAATATTGAGTTTTCTACATAAAAAATGATTTTTACAATAGAACTCTTTGGCAAAAGAGGCCATTTGTGCTGCGATTTCCACACCACTCAGTCCTGCACCTGCAATAACAATATTTAAAGGATCACACTTTGCCCCACTTGCATCCACTTTTCGAAAAAGAGACATCTCAAACTTCTGTTTAAAATACATTGCACGGTGTAATGCTTTGACTCCATGTGCATACTCGTTAAGTCCTTGAATGCTTTTTACGAACTTTGTTCTCGCTCCTACAGCAATAACAAGATAATCATAAGAAAATCTCTGTGTATCAGTAAAAACTCGTTTATGACTAAAGTCTATCTCTTTTACTTCTTGATTATAGAAAGAAACATTATCACCAAGCCCACTGCATAAAGTGTACAAATCAACAATAATTTTTGCAAAATCTACTTCATTGGCTATTAAGTCATATACATCCGTCTGCATAAAGTGATAAGGGTTCTTATCAAAAAGAGCTATCTCATAACTATGATTGCGTGAGAGTTTTTCAACTAATCTTACACCACCATATCCAGCACCAATGACCACAATTTTTTTTACATTATTTTTTATCATTGGATGATTATATCATGAATGAAAGCAAGAGTTGATTAAAAAAAGGGGAGAATATTTAATAGAGGTTGAGTTAAGCCTAAAGCTTAACCCATTTGTGCTGCAACTTCTGCTGCGAAGTCGTCTTCTTTTTTCTCGATTCCTTCACCAACTTCAAGGCGAACAAATTCAGTGATCTCAGCTGTACCACCACATGCTTTAGCAGCTTTTTCAACTGCCTCAGCAACAGTTAATTTATCATCTAAAACATATTGTTGGTCAAGAAGTGCTTGTTCTTGATCTAAAAGTGTGTTATCTAAGATAAAACGAGCGATTTTACCAGGAATGATTTTGTCTAAAATCTTCTCAGGTTTTCCCTCTGCTAATAACTCAGCTTTGATGTCAGCTTCAGCTTGTGCCATAACTTCATCTGTGAGTTGCATCATAGAGATGTATTTTGGAACGTTTTTAAGAGGTTTACCAAGACGGCTTAACTCTTCGTTCTCTTTTTTCAGTGCTTCGATACGACCTTTTGTTTCACTCTCAACATACTCAGCATCAAAATCTTTATATGAAAGAGTTGTCGGTTTCATAGCAGATGCGTGCATTGCAATTTGTTTTAGCGTATCTCTCATGCACTCTGCAGTTTTTTCAGAGTCACATTTTGCTTTTACGATAACTGCAATACGGTTGTTTGAGTGAATGTAACCATTCATCGCTTCAGTTGGTTCTGCTTTCATTACTGCAAAACGGCGAACTTCGATCTTCTCACCGATTTTTGTAACAGTCTCTACAAAAGTTTCACCATATGCAGAAGCATTCAGTGCTTCAACATCAGCTGGCTCATTGTTGTAGATCTCTTCTACTGTATCTTTTACAAGATTTTGGAAACCTTCATTTTGTGCAACGAAGTCAGTCTCAGAGTTTACTTCAACTACTGCTGCTTTTGAGAAGTCGTCAGCCATTTTGTAACCAACAAGACCTTCTGCTGCAACACGGTCAGCTTTTTTAGCTGCTTTAGCGATACCGCGCTCTTTTAGAAGCTCTTTTGCTTTTTCCATATCTCCGTCAGCTTCAACTAAAACTTTTTTACAATCCATCATCGGAGCATCAGTCGCTGCACGAAGCTCCTTAACCATTGCTGCTGTTACTGCTGCCATAATTACGCTTCCTCTGTAGTTTTTTCTTCAGTTGCTGGAGCTTCTGTAGTCGCTGCTTCTTCAGTTGCAACCTCTTCAGTCTGTTCTACTTCTTCACCTTGACCATCACGAAGAGCTTTACCTTCGTTAATCGCTGCTGTCATTTCACGACAGAAAAGTTGGATAGAACGGATAGCATCATCATTACCAGGAATTGGGTAAGTGATAAGGTCTGGGTCACAGTTCGTATCAAGTGGAGCTACAACAGGGATACCAAGACGACGAGCTTCAAGAACTGCTGTATGCTCTTTTACTGCATCAACGATGAAAAGCATATCTGGAAGTTTTTTCATATCACGGATACCACCGAAATACATCTCAAGCTTCTCTTTTTTTCTTGAAAGCATTAATGCCTCTTTCTTTGTAAGAAGATCGATTTGACCGTTTTCTTGCATCTCAGTGATAACATCAAGTTTACGGATAGATTTTTGAATAGTTGGGAAGTTAGTAAGCATACCACCTAACCATCTGTTGTCTACATATGGCATACCACATGCAATCGCAGCTTCACGAACTGAGTTACGTGCTTGTTTTTTTGTACCAACGAAAAGGATAGTTTGTCCTTCTGCTGCTGCATCAACTACGATTTGGTATGTGTTACGGAAGTAACGAAGTGTTTTTTGTAAATCGATGATATAGATGTTCTTTCTTACACCGAAGATGAATTTTTTCATCTTTGGATTCCAACGACGAGTTTGGTGTCCGAAGTGTACACCACATTCCAATAGGTCTTTCATAGTTACCATTTAAGGTCCTTTAAGGGCTTCATAATGAGCCAGAATTACTAAAGAAACATTTTTGCAGTGCAAAAAGCGGTTCCCTTGTTTTCACCGGTTGGCTTTGGAGATGTCGAGCATTGACTCCCTAGAGAGGAAGTTGCACCGGTTTTTTGACATAACCTGTTAATATTTTCGACTGTGCATTACAGAAGAAAAATCCGTGAATTATACTAAAAATTTATTTAAATCTAGCTTTTGTTTTACTCTGCTAATAATAGACATAAGCTGACAAAATATAATTAATATTTATAGTAATATAGTAAAAATTTAAAACTATCTTTATAATTAATGATGTATAGTATCACAACAATATCACAGAAAAAGGAAAAAGATGAACAAGCCTTTACTACTATCACTGGCTGCTGCGACAATTCTTGGAACCAACCTAAGTGCAGAGTCTATGTATGATCGTATCCAGATGATGGAGCTTCAGATGAAGCAGATGCAACAAGAGCTAGAGAGTTTAAAATCACAAGAATCTAAAGCAACAAGCGATGAAGATGGTGATGAAGAAGAAGTTGCGCAAGCAAATCAGGCTGAATCTGATGATGAAGAGGATGATGACGAAGAAGATAGCATAGAAGATCAAATTGCCGAAATACAGGAAAACATTAGTGATCTTAACAGAAACACAAATGGAAACCACCTAAAATTTGGTGTTGACTATCGTTTTGCAATCGAAAATCTTGATTATAAAATGGCAGATGGTAGCAAACAGAAAAATGATGCCTTTATGACAAACAGATTATGGATGAACATGAACTGGGCAGCGACACAACACCTTAGTTTTACGGGGCAACTTGCTTACAATAAAGCTTTTGGACAGAGAACTGACAATGATACGATAGGATATAACTTTGAAAACTTTGATTGGATAGCGAATGAAAATGCTTACGATGATATTGTACGAGTTCGCTCAGCATACTTCTTCTATAAAGATAGTGAATTTTTAGGAGCTGATATACCGTGGACCTTCAGTGTCGGTCGTCGTCCATCAACAAACGGCCATCTTATCAACCTTAGAGATGATGACCATGCAGCTTCACCAATGGGACACAGTATCAATGTTGAATTCGATGGTCTTAGTGCAAAATTTGGGCTGGAAAACATTACAGGTGCTGATGGCATGTATCTGAAATTCTGTGCCGGTCGAGGTATGAGTAATGCTTCTCATAAATTCACTGCAGCACCATATGCAAATGATACTGATGTTGAACCAAATATTGATTTAATTGGTCTTATCTTTGTCCCTTATGATGATGGTCAATACAGCATTAATTCTCAATATTACTATGCAAGTAATTTAATCGATCAGGTTTTTGTCGGTGGAGTTCCTCAAAATCAATTCTACACAGTAGGGGGATTACACTCTATTACTGCAAATGTAGTAGCTAATGGTATAGGTGATGGTATCAATGACTTTTTAGATGACACTATCTTCTTTGTAAGTGGTGCAATGAGTATCACCGATCCTAACGCTGATCAGGGTATGCTTGTTTCAAATCCGGGAGAGAGTAAAACAGGTTACTCTGTATGGGTTGGAACACAATTTCCTTCACTTATCTCTGAGGAGGGACGCTGGGGACTTGAGTACAACCATGGTACACAGTACTGGAGAAGTATCACTTATGCAGAAGATACAAATATCGGTTCAAAAGTAGCCGCTCGTGGTGACGCGTACGAGGCATACTTCACAGAGCCATTGGTTGAAGATATTTTATCACTTCAAATCCGCTATACATATATAGATTATAAATATGCCGGAAGTAATGGTTTCTTTGGTAATACAACAGGAAATGCTGTTGAAATCACAAACAATATGACAAATGCTTCTAACTATGTAGATAAAGCACAAGATATCCGTTTCTATCTACGCTATAGATACTAAAAAGAGATTTTCTCTTTTTAGTTTATGCGTTTTTCAACTCACTAAGCTTCTCTTTAACAGCTTCTACATGCCCTTTCACACGAACTTTTTCCCATTTAACACGTACTACACCCTCTGGGTCTATTATGAATGTTGAGCGAACGATACCCATATATTCACGGCCGTAATTTTTTTTCAGCTGCCACACACCATACTTTTGCATCATCTCAGTTGATTCATCACTGAGCAGTGTAATACCTAGATTTTTCTTCTCGATGAAGTTTCTGTGTTTTTTGGTAGAGTCTGCACTCACACCTAAAATCACAGCATCAAGTGATGAAAAATCCGGTGCAGCTTCTGTAAATTCACATGCTTCGATTGTACATCCAGGAGTATTGTCTTTTGGGTAAAAATAGAGCACTACCCACTTTCCTTTTAAATCACGCAGACAAATCTCGACATCATCCTGATTTGGCAGACAAAAATCCGGTGCTTTTTGACCAAGTTCTAACATAGTTGACTCCTTGAATTTCTAATAGACGAATAATAGCAGATAAACCCAAATACCGCTAAATGATGTAAAGACAATGCCTGTGAATGTCTTGATTGCCAAGATTTTATGGGCATTGGAAGCTCGTCCTGGGATGAGCTTTTTTACAAACTCATAATTTGCGCGAATCATAATGAGTATCCAGTAAAAGAAAGTAATGGTTGCTATCAAAATATGAACACCCAAAACAACTGAAGCATATGTGTGAGAAACTCCACTATCAACGATAAATGCCTTAAAACCTCCACCTACTCGTACACCAAGCTCAAAGTAAGTAATGACAACAACAGAAAAAACAAAGATAACATTTTGTAAAAGTGTATGGAGTTTGTACTTTTTACTCTTTGCAAACAAAACCGCCACATAAACAAGTAGAGGCAAACAAGCAACGATAAGTGTCACCACATCCATAAAAAACGGTGCACGTGTTCCTAAAAAACCGGCTTCAAACATATAGTTCATATTTTCTTTTATCACTTTGACTCTCTCTTTTTTTGATAACGATAGTATAGCGCGCCTATGATTATGAGTAACACAACAACAAGAGTAGTTATCTCTTTTAAGTACTCTTTTATAAGTTCCTGATTTTCACCGATATAATACCCTAAAAGTGTCAGTATCAAAGCCCAGATACCAGCACCCAGTGTTGTAAAGACACTAAACTCTAAAAGATTCATCTTTGCGAGTCCGGCGGGAATGGAGATAAGCTGACGAATACCCGGAATAAGCCTGCCTGAAAAAGTGGAGATATGCCCATGTTTTTTAAAATAGCTCTCCATCTTCTCCAGTACCTCCGGGGAGATAAAAAAATATTTGCCATATCGCAGTAAAAATTTACGCCCGAGTGTAAAGGCAAGATAGTAGTTCACAAATGCCCCGACCAAACTTCCAGAAATAGCACTCATCATAATGTAAGAGATGCTCATATCCCCACAACTGGCCAGATATCCTGCCGGAACCAAAACTATTTCAGAAGGAAAAGGGATAAAACTAGACTCAATCGCCATCATGATAAATATCCCCAAATACCCCCAGTCAAATATCAGATCAACAAGTTGTTGTGCAAGTTCATGGATCACTTGGTTTTTTCCTTGATAAGAAGCATAATATTTTGATTTTTATTAAATGTGTGCAAGTTTTTCTCTCAGTTTTGGCAAATAATCTCTTACAATACTCTCAACAAATCCTAAATCGACACCTTCATAATCGTGTACAATATAATTACGCGTATAGTAAGCACCATCTCTGTCTTTTTTCAAATCATATTTTTCAATAACTGTATCATCAAACTTTTTCAGAGTTTCACCTATTTGCGATAAACCCATAAGTATTGCAATCCATCCTTCCACATCTTCTAAAGCTTTGACAATACCTTTATGCCGAGATGTGATAATCTCAATATTTTCAATCATCTCTACAATAAAATCAATCTTTGCCTGTTGCGAACGATTAGACATATATTACTTCATCCAAAATATATTTTTGCGCAGTTTTTGAAAGATTGTTTTTTGGTGCCAAGTCTATTTTTTTTGCAGTTTTACTTGAGATATACTCTTTAATTTCATCAAGACGCTTAAAACCGCTAAAGCCTTCATATTTTTCAAAAAAAGGTCTCTCAAGATGATACAAAATATCTAAATCACTTAGCGATGTCGCTTCATTACGTGCAAAAGAACCAAAAATACCATCAATGATAAATCCATCCTCACGCAGACGTTCTTTAAGCGTTGTCAGTGTAGCTAAAATTTTTTTATCCATATCTTTGCCTCTTTTGAGTTCTTTTATAAGTATTATACCTAACTATTGTATCTTCGCTTCTACATCTTTTATCATCTTTTGAGCCACATCTTTTTGTGCGTACTCTAAAAGTTTTTGGCTCTTTTCTTTAAGCTGTGGCTCTTTGATGATGGAGAGCAGTTTGCTTTTGAGCCCTTCGCCTTCTCGCTCACACCAGCCCATATTGTTATCGACAATGAACTTTGCATTGTCGTATTGATGATCTCTTGCTGCATACGGGTATGGAACATAAAGAGCAGGACAACCATTCGTTGTTAGTTCCCAAAGTGTTGAAGCTCCGCTGCGTGAGACTGCCATATCTGCTCTGTTTATAAGAGATGGCAACTCTTTTGTAAAGCCGTAGAGTTCTGCCTCAACTCCAAGTGTTTCATACTCTTCTTTTACCCTCTCAAAATCAGCTTCACCCGCTTGATGAATGATAGCAATACCTCTTTTTTTCAGCTTCCAAGCAATACTCAAAGCCAAATCATTGATAGCTTTTGCTCCGTGGCTTCCACCTAAAAAGATGATGGTACGCAACTGCTGGCGCAAGTGTGCCGTTTTATAAAAAACCGATTTGACAGGATAACCTTTGATTGGAGACTCTTTATCATAAGCAGAAACAAAACTTCTTGCATATCTTTTTAGCAGTCCGTTAAGTCGTCCTGTAACTGCATTTTGTTCATGAATAAAAAGAGGTTTATAAAGTGTAAGTGCCGCAAAAGAGGCAGGTGCAGCAGAGAAACCACCTACACTGTAAACGGCATCTACTTTATGTTTTTTGAGTATCTTGCGTGAGCTAAGAAGTGCTTTTAATATTTTATAGAGTGCCTTTAATTTTCCAAGCCCTTTTTGATTGACAACTCCTGTCGTATCTAAAAAATAGACATGCGAAAATGAGCTGCCGTGTTCAAAATATTTTCTATCCTGCCCTTTTTTTGAACCGATAAAGATGCACTCATGCCCCTCAGCTACAGCAGCTTCTACAATCGCCTCTGCTATCATCAAATGCCCGCCTGTTCCACCGCCTGTTACACATAATTTCATATCGTAGCCTCTAACTCATATCTGCTTTTTTGGAAGCCATCAACACCATCCCAACTCCAAAGGAAGCACCAAGCATAGCAGAACCCCCATAGGAAAGAAATGGAACTGAGATCCCTTTAATGGGTGTGATGCCACTGATTCCATAGGCATTTACCAAAAACGAAAATGCCAAAGTAAGTCCTATTCCTATGCTAAAAAGGTATAGACTTGTATCTTCCACACGATTGGCTACTTTAAAAATTCGCTGTAGCATCCACATAAATACCACGACAACGAATAAAAGCCCGACAAAACCAAACTCTTCTGCAAGACCTGCTAAGACAAAGTCCGTATGCACCTCTGACAAAAATCCAAGTTTAAATGTTCCGTTTGCAAGACCCGTACCGAAAAAGCCACCGTTATGAATGGCATTGAGCGAGTTTCCTATCTGATAGGGTTCTACTTCAACAGGTACACGCAATTTATCTGCTATGGCATCCGGCAAGAGTTCCAAAACAGAGTTTTGCGCTATCGACCACCATGATTTTATACGCAAGATTCGATGCTCGGCTGTTAGTATAAAGACAACAACTGCGCTGAAAATCCCACCCAAGATAGTAAGGAAAAAACGAAAACTGCTTCCTGCAAAGATAAGCATAAAAAGCAAGGTTGCACCTAAAACAACGACCTGTCCCAAATCTTTTTGTAAAAAGGCAATGATAAACATCGCCATAATAAAGATAACCGCATAAGGCAGAAATCGTTTAAACTCATTTTTGAGTCCCATACCATCATGATGCCCTAACTTGCGTGAGAAACTCCATGCAAGAAAATAGACAAAACCGACCTTGAAAAACTCAACAGGTGCCAAAGAGAAACCTGCGATCTTTATCCACCGCTTTGCACCTCCTACCTCACTCACTATCGTCTCAGGTAAAAACGGCATCGCTATCATTAAAATCAAAGAGCCAAAAAAGAGCGTAAAACCGATAGGTTTGAGCCACTTGTCCGGATTAAGTTGTGAAAGAGTATAAATGATACCAATACCCAAAAATGCAAAAATGGATTGGCGGATGACAAAGTGAAACTCATTGACGCCAAAAAGCAGTACCGTATAAGTCGTGAGTGTATAAGAGAGGATGATACTGAGTCCTATCAGGATACTTACAAGTGTAAAAAGCTGTCTGTCTGCACCCATCAATCTACTTTATTTTGTTGATTTTTAAAACAAACTCAACTTCGGGCTTTGAAATATGTAACTCTTTTGCGATTGTATCAATCGATACCCCCTGTTGAAACAAGGAGATAATTTTTTCATCATCATTGCCATGAATAGAAGAAGGAATGCTAATCTGCTTCACGCCACTCTCTAATTGTGCGATGCGGGACTCTATCTCTACTTCAATGCTCTCAATGTTATTTTGTATCTGTTTGAGTGCAAGTGAAAGCGGTTGGACCATATCATAGACACTGCGTTCTATCTCTTGATAAATCTCATCATCACTCATACGCGATGGTGCTTTTTTGATAGCAGATTCTGTCTCTTTAAGCTCACGTTTTAAGTAAAATATCTCTCTGTTTAGATCTTCTACCACAGAAGCGACTGAGCGGATATTACGTGAGTAGTCGGAATCTTTTGAGTAGACATAATAGAGCAGGTAAAGAATAACTCCCGCCATAATGACAATAATATACTCAATATTAAATTGAAAATTTTCTAAGTTCACTGTTTTTTCTCTCTTGCCTGACGAATTAAAATTCTCTCACGTGCTGTCATATAAGCCGCCCACTCTTTCTCATCTCTCTCATGCATACGGACTGTCTCTGCCAGTTGTGAATCTAACGCTTTAAAAAAGAGTCCGACATCACGTTTAGGGTGTACAGGCATCGCTACACGCCCATAGTAGATCTTCCCGGCTTGCAGCAGTGGCTCTTTAAGTTTGAAATGCTCAAACCCAATGGATTCAATCTCCACTTCCTGCGTGAGGGAGACCCGTTTTGGTGTCTCATTTTTCAAAAATGCCTCTAACGCGTCTATCTTTCTATGTAATTCTACGACAAGATTTAAAAGCACAGGATCTGTCTCAGCCGTATCACCTCTTGCTTTTGCAAGTTTTAGCCACTGGCTTATTGGGTCATCATCACTCTCACTGAGCTGTTGAAACTCTCTCTCATATGCCTCCTTATCCAGTGAAGCCTCTGAGAATGCAATACTTATCGGTGCTGGGACTAAACGAGGTTGACTCATGAGACTATCCTATCAATTATTATCAGTAGAAAAAAGGCAATGCCCAAGTAGCCATTTACTGTAAAAAATGCTCTGTCAATTTGCGTAAAATCACGTCGTACCAACTGCTGCTCATACAATAGAACAAATCCACTTCCAAATGCTGCTACATAAGCGAAAAAGCCAAGGTCAGCTGCCCAAACAAATAAAATCCAAAAAAGAACTGCCAAAGCATGAAAGAGTGCCGAGATGAAGAGTGTAGCCTCTGCTCCGTAACGCGAGGGAATGGAGTAGAGATTATTGTCTTTGTCAAAATCGATATCTTGCAAAGAGTAAAGCAGATCAAATCCAGCTACCCAAAAAATCACTCCCAAAGAGAGTAAAACAGACCAAAGCTCAATCGTAGCACTCACGGCTACAACACCGGCAATCGGTGCAAGACCAAGGGCAAGCCCCAAAACAACATGTGCCAAAGAAGAGAAACGTTTAAAATAAGAGTATGATGCAAGTACCAAGAGTATAGGCAGAGAGAGTGCAAAGGCCAAAGAGTTTATCAGATAGGCAACAGCAATAAAAATGAGTGCATTAACAACTATAAATATCATCATGCTCACTGCATCCAGGCGCCCATCTACATTTGGTCGCGTTGCAGTACGAGGGTTTTTTGCATCTATGTCCCTGTCAGCATAACGGTTCACACCCATTGCGAAGTTTCGAGCACTCAGTGCTGCTAAAACACCTAAAATGAGCAGTCCAAAACCAAACCATCCATCTGCTGCAACAACCATAGCGATGAAAATAAACGGCAGTGAAAATATAGAGTGTTCAAACATGACTAGTTCGTTAAAATCTTTTGCTTTTTGTATCAGTCTTTGCAAATTCCACCCCATATTTTGTGTTTATGTTATATCTTATCAAAAAGTGATTTAAACTTAGATGATATTTGACAGACCATTCTCTAAAGTTTTGATATACATATACATCTGATCAATTTCAAGCTCATAATCTCTTAGAATTTTCATCTCTGCATCTTTCTCAATACCACTCATAAGTTCAGAAATATCACTGATATAGAGTGCACTCGCAGCTCCTTTTAACTTATGGACGATTTTATATATCTGTGTTATATTTTTTAGTTTGATGGCCTCTTCAAGTTCTGGAACTTCCTCTTTGAGGCTCTCTAAAAATGTACGTAAAAGTTTTACAGAGACCGCTTCTCTCAAGCCTATTTTACTCTTTAAACTCTCTAAAATTTCTTCAATTAAAAGCAGACCCATCTCATTGTCTGTTTTTGAGTATTTACATAAAATATTTTCCAAAGCAGTCACATCAATAGGTTTACTCAAATAATCATTCATACCGCATTGTAAGAACTTCTCTTTGTCACCTTCAAGAGCATTTGCCGTCAATGCAACAATAGGTATATCTAAATGAAGATTCTCTCGCACATATTTTGTTGCATCGATGCCATTGAGTACCGGCATATTGATATCCATCAAGATAAGGTCATATTTCTGCTCTTTGAGTTTATCAAGAGCATCTCTACCATTAACAGCAAAATCAAGCGTAATATTTTTATACTTTTGAAATATAGACTCAATAAGCATACGGTTAACCTCATAATCTTCTGCTACTAAAACCTTCAAGTGTAGTCTGTCACAATCTTCATCTTTTTGACAAACATTCTCTTCTACAAACTGTGTATCTTCTAGCTCCCTTTCTTCACACAGATCAAAAGTCATCTCAAAGTAGAACTTACTTCCTTTTCCCTCTTGCGATGTCACTTTAAGCTCACTGTTAAAAGCCTTGATCAGATCAGAACTGATACTAAGACCCAGACCAGTACCTCCAAACTTTCTTGTCGTCGATGCATCTGCCTGTGAGAAAGGTTTAAATATCTCTTTTATCTTGGATTTTGGAATCCCGATACCGCTGTCTTCAACACTAAAACGGAGGGTTTGCTTCTTTTTTTCTGTTTTTATCAAAGAGACCTTAAATGCGACCTCACCAAATTTGGGTGTAAACTTGATGGCATTTGAAAGCAGATTTATTTTTATCTGTCGCAGTCGCATCGCATCACTTAAGATGCATTTTGAAATCTTCCCATCAATTTCAATTGTATAGTTTATAGACTTCTCCTGTGCGACTGTTTTAAGAAGCTCATATGTCGTCATAAACTCTTCGAACGGATTGATATGAACTTTTTCAAGAACGATTTTTTTATTTGTTATCTTTGAAGAGTCCAGGATGTCATTAACAATCTCAAGCAGTATCTTGGTTGAGCTTCCAATGACTTTGACATATTTTTCCTGTGTTGCATCAAGGTCTGTTTTTGCAAGAAGTTCGGAAAAACCCAAAATACCATTCATAGGAGTACGAATCTCATGACTCATGTTGGCCAAGAACATCGCCTGTGCAGCACCTGCTTCTTCTGCTTTTTTTCTACTCTCGACCAAAGAAGTAACATCTTCACGAATAGCCATATACTCTATGACATTACTGTTTTCATCATGAATCGGAATAATGGAACATTTTACATGATAGACAGACCCATCTTTGGCTCTGTTGGAAAACTCTCCTTTCCAAATCTCCCCTTTTGTAATGGTCTCCCACATTTGTGCAAAAAGGGTATCGGGAACATTCGGATCACGTATGATACTATGTGCTTTACCTAAAAGTTCATCCCGTGTATAGCCACTTATTTTTTCAAACTGTTCATTCACATAGGTAATGATTCCATCTGTATCTGTACGAGAGATGATGACACTACTCTCGAGTGCTTTTAAAAACTCATCAAGTTTGAACTTAGAGGCTCGAAAACCTCTCTCCTGCTCTTTTAACTCTCTTGTCACATACTCTATGAGATTAAAGAGTGCACTGTCTGTCTTGGATGCATTGTAGATATTATCTTTGCCTACCGGGTGATGTGGCAGTATTTGTGTCCCTTTTTCACGTAAAAAAAGCAAAGTTGTCGTAATATTGAGCAGTTTTGTCTGCTGCTTGTAAAAGAAAAACTCCCCGTAAGTAAAAAAACCACTTGTTGGCGCCGTATTTTCAATAACGCGGAAAGTTTTTTCCAAATCCTTTTCTAAAAACATCTTTCTTGCTATACAGGAGTAGATAAAACATGCCTGCAGCGCTTCTGATGCTTTGAGCTGCTCTTTTGGATTGTACTGATTAACAAGTGTTCTGCTTCCGATTCCAAAGCGTACAACAGAACCCTCTTCAATATTACCACCATACAATATACTGCCATCCTCTGCAACACTCAGCATTGAGCGTGCTATGAGCATATCATCATTTTCTAAAATCAACGGAAACTCTATGGTTGAAGCCGGCATATTCTCAACTGCAAACTCTCCTAATACCTCTGCATATATATCTTTTATAGGACGGTTATCTATCTCATAGACTCTGGCACCTTCAGATTTTGTTATGACAAAGGTAGGACCGACTGCATGCCAACCAAGATTATAATCCTGCAGTACTTCTAAATCTTCTCCTTCTAAAGCAACACAAACAGCGCCGCCGGAAAATATTTTATTGCCAAAAATCGTATATGTCTTTTGAAAGTCCAGCATATCTGCTGCCATACCACCGGCGATGACAGCCTTGTTAAAGTTCATAGAATTTAAGCCAAGAAGATACTCCTGACCATTATGCCCAAGTCCATCCAAAAAACTGATAACACATTTTGTATCTTTATGAAAAACTTTTTTTGAGAGTGTAAGACCTAATTTATAAGAGTCTTTTTCTATGGCATAAAAAGCATTTATTTTACTCTTTTGGAATACGGAAATACTTAAAACAGTACTTCTGTTGATCATCTTCCCTGCAATAATCTCACCTGCAGTAGATGTCCCGATAAGTGTTGCGTGAGGCAGTACTTCAAGGATCTCTGTTAAATTGTTTTGTATCTGTTTGTATGTTTGCGAGCTAAAAAGTTGAATGAGAACAGTACTGGAGTCTTTCTCTATTGCAAGAGAATCAATATACTTCAAAAAAGCATCCTGTGTATCGTAGATGTAGTTATACTGCTTCATGCAACTTCTTTTATATATATAGAGTTCTTTTTAGGCTAATTATACTACAAAGTAAATTAACAAAAATTTTAGTAAAATATCTCACAGACAACCTTAATTGAGGCAAAAATGAAACTTATATCTTTACTCCTGCTAACACTTTTTCTTAGTGCATGTAACTTTGGTGAATCTCCCGAAGAGATAGCTGCAAAAAAACTCCAAGAGAAAAAAGCTTTTGAAGAAAAAATAGCCGCTGCCAAAGAGGTGCAACTCAAAAAAATAGATGCACAAAAAGAGCAGGAACTTGCTAAAATTGAGTCACAGACAACTTTGGCAAAACTGGAAAAAGAGCAACTTTTAGAGAAGATAAAACTCGAAGCTGAAGCTAAAAAAGAGTCCTTTGAGGCAAAACTGCGTGACTTGGAGCGGGCTGATTCGATGGAGATAAAACGCTATCTTCTATTGATACTTTTCTTACTTTTAGTCATCATCAGCTACTTTGTCTATCTCTACTTCAAGCGCAAACATGATGACCAGCTTCGAGCCTACCAGGACAACCTTAACAAATATTTTCATCAGCAGGAGAATATGACACGTATGCGTATCGCTGAAAAAATCATCGATACCGTTGCCAGCGGTAAACTCGCTAAAGAGCAAGAGAGTGAACTCATCAAAGCACTCAGCGGTAATATACAGCCATCGCAAGAGCCAAAACTTCTTACTGAAACAACAGAAGATGCCCAAATAGTTCAAGAAAGTAAAAAGTAGTAGCAATGTTACCGATGATACTCTATGTTTTAGCATTTTTTCATCTGCTGGGTATCATCTCTGCACTCAATGCCGTTATGACGGTAAGAACCTCTCAAGGTGCCATCGCATGGGTTATCTCACTACTTACATTTCCCTATATTGCCGTACCTCTTTACTGGCTTTTTGGCAGAAGCAAGTTCAACGGCTACACCACAGCCAGAAAAGAGGCTGAAAAACTCGTAAGTAATAAACTTCATAAAATTGTCACCCATCTACAAAGCTACAGACCCGCTAAAGAATCTCTTGGATTTTTGGAAAAAGCCTCCCAAAAACTGGCAAAAATGCCCTATCTTCATGCAAATGATGTTGAGCTGCTCATCGATGGAGAAGTAACATTTCAAAGTATTTTACAAGGCATTGAAAAAGCAAAAAGTTATATACTTCTTGAATTTTACATCGTTCGTGATGATACACTTGGTGTACAGATCCAAGAAGCTCTTGTCACAAAAGCAAAAGAAGGAGTAAATATCTACTTCTTATATGATGAGATAGGCAGCTATCAACTCTCAGATGAGTACATTGAGACAATGCGCCGTATTGGCATCGAGGTCTATACTTTTAATACACAAAAAGGAATAAAAAACAGATTTCAAATCAACTTTCGAAACCACAGAAAAATCGTCGTCGTTGATGGTGAATCTGCTTGGACTGGTGGGCATAATATCGGTGATGAGTATCTCTCTAAAAGTAAAAGATTTGGACACTGGCGAGATACCCATATAAAAATCACAGGTCCATCAGCCATTGCCATTCAAAAGACATTTATCGAAGACTGGTTTTGGGCCGCAGAATACCTCATTAATGAATTGCAATGGATACCAAGACCTGCAACAAACGCAGATAAAAAAGTTCTTATTATCCCCTCTTCTCCTGCTGATGAGATAGAGACTGCTTCGCTGATGTTCCTGCAGGCCATTAATGCTGCAAAAGAGCGCATCTGGATATCGAGCCCCTACTTCGTACCTGATGGTGCTATCATAAAAGCCTTACAGCTGGCAGGACTTCGCGGTGTGGATGTTCGCATCCTGATTCCACAAAAAGCGGATAACCTGCTTATCTATCTTGCTTCTTTTACCTATTTTGAGACAGTAAGTTCTACAGGTGTGAAGATTTTTCGATACAGAGATGGTTTTTTACATCAAAAAGCAATGCTCTTAGATGACTCTCACGCAGCTGTCAGTACAGCAAATCTTGATAACCGTTCACTTCGCCTTAATTTTGAAATCACAGCTCTTATCGCAAATAAGGAGTTTACACAAGAGGTAAAGAAAATGTTTGAAGATGATTTTAAACACGCATCTGAAGTTAAAATGGCTGATATAGAGAAAATGCCTTTTGCATTTAAACTCATCACACGTCTGGCAAGACTGACTTCGCCGATACTCTAACAATGTTTGCAACAAGAACCTCTCTTCAAAACACACTCCATGCAAAAAAGCCTCTTGCTTGCAGATTCTCTCTGTTAGTCTGGAATCTACATAAAGAGAACCAAACAGAGGCTTTTGAGAAAAAATTTCATGCATTGATGCAGAGTTATCCGAGTGATATTTTACTTTTCCAAGAGGTAAAATACCCGAAAAAATCAACTTTTTTCTTCCATAAACACGCCTACTTTCTTGCTGCAAATATAGAGACAAAACATCACTGCTACGGTGTCTGTACTGCCACAAACTTTGCACTTGAAGCGATTCAAAACAGACGCACGACAAAAAAAGAGCTTGGTTTTATCACACATAAAAGTCTGCTTATCACCAAACATCAAATCTGCAGTAATAAAACGCTTCACATTGTCAATCTACACGCTATTAATTTTGTAAGCCATAAAATTTTTGCTGATGAATTAAAGAAAATAACCACCACTATTGCAAAACTTGACGGCGCACTCATTGTTGCAGGGGACTTTAACAACTGGAGCAAAAAACGATTTGCACTTCTGCAAGCATTTCAAAAAGAGCTCTCTTTAGAGAAACTTGAGCCTGAAAATCCACACCATATAAAACGTATCTTCTCTCAAGAGATTGACCATATCTACTATCGTGGTATCAAAGTTCTCCGTGCAGAAGCCATTGATACAAAAGATATCTCTGACCATAATCCTCTCTATGCAGAGTTTGAACTTGTGTTATAATCCGCTTATGAAACAACTAGCACTCATCGGTCCTACTGCTTCGGGAAAAAGTGATCTAGCCATCAAAATCGCTAAAGAGATAGATGCTTACATTCTCTCTATCGATTCACTCAGTATCTATAAAGAGATAGATATCGTTGCCGCAAAACCCTCTAAAGAGGAGCTGCGTGAGATAAAGCATTTTGGTATTGATGAACTCTGGCCAAATGAGCACTTTAGTGTGGAGATTTTTATACGGCTCTACCATGATGTTGTACGAAAATGTAAAGAAGATGATAAAAACCTCATCATTGTCGGTGGTACCTCATTTTATTTGAAATCTCTGCTCGATGGGCTCTCTCCTCTTCCAGAGATTACAAAGCTCACGCAGGAGCGTGTCAAAGAAAAGCTCCAAAATCTCACACGTAGTTATGAAGCGTTACTTACAAAAGATGCAGCATATATGCAAAAAATAGCATCCAATGATCGCTACCGCATCGAAAAAGCACTGCTTATCTTAGAAGCATCAGGAATGACACCTAGTGAGTGGTTTTCAAAAAATCCTGCCAAGCCGATTATAAAAGATTTGCCAATTTTCAACATCGATGTGGAGCGTGAAGTGTTGCGTAAGCGTATTACAAAAAGAACGCAGCAGATGTATGATATGGGACTTATCGATGAAGTGGCATATCTCGAACAAAAATATACACGAGTTCCAAACGCTATGAAAGCCATCGGGATTGTAGAAGTATTGGACTTTTTAGATGCAAAGATAGACAAAGAAGAGATGCTCCAACTCATCTCTACCCATACTGCTCAGCTTGCAAAACGACAACAGACCTTTAACCGCTCACAATTTCAAGATATCACTCATGCAAAACTAGAAGATTTGGAAGATATTATTCTTCACACAACTTTGCATACATAGTACTTCTTCTATCACGCAGAAGTCCCCAGTACTCTCTTTGTTTTGCATTCTCTTCAAGGTCAAATTCAGCGCAGAGTATCTCCTCTTTGTCACGTGAGGCTTCGGCTATTTTCGCACCTGTATAGTCAGTAATGAATGATGAACCGTAAAAAGTAAGCTCACAGCTCTCACCCACTTCCACTCCATAACGATTTGCTACCACGACGGGTACCGTATTTGTCGCGGCATGTCCCATCTGTACTCTTTGCCAGTGTTCTTTTGAGTCCAGATGGATCTCCGGCTCACTTCCGATGGCTGTGGGATAAAAAATAATCTCTGCACCCATCAGTGTCAATGCTCGTGCAGTTTCACAAAACCACTGATCCCAGCATATTCCCACGCCAATTTTCCCATACTTTGTCTCATAGACTTGAAAGCCGGTATCACCCGGTTTAAAGTAGAACTTCTCCTCATAACCCGGACCATCCGGAATATGTGTCTTTCGATAGTTTTGCATCAATGTACCATCAGCATCGATAACAACAAGTGAGTTAAAATACTCTGCATCGGCCTTTTCAAAATAAGAGACCAATAAAACAACCCCAAGCTCACGTGAGAGTGTTTGAAACTCTTTTATAAGTCTGTTATCTTTCAGAGGAGCAGCCCATGAAAAGTACTTTGCATCCATATCTTTACAGAAGTAAAGCCCTTCAAAAAGCTCCGGTAAAAGTATGATATTTGCACCATTTTTAGCAGCCTCACGCACGAGTCTTTTTGCCTTATTTACATTTGCAGATTTATCTTCACTCATACTCATCTGAATCGCTGCTACTTTTACCATTGATACTTCCTTAACCTCTCGCAGTTACTTCTAAAAGATGATAACCAAACTGTGTCTGAATCGGTCCATAAACCACACCGACATCTCCGTTAAATACCGCCTTGTCAAACTCAGGCACCATCTGTCCTGGTCCAAACTGACCTAAATCACCACCGTTTCTTGAAGATGGACATGTTGAGTACTGTTTTGCAATCTCACCAAAATCCGCTCCGTTTTCTATCTCCTCTTTTAACTCATTACACTTCGCTTCACTCTCTACTAAAATATGTCTTGCTGTTGCCCATGCCATATGATGGTACTCCTTTGATTTTTTTCATCCAAATTCTACAATAAAATTGCTTACTTTAGAAACTATTAAAGGAGTTAAGTAAATATAATTCGTATTATAATCTCAACAACACTTTAGTAGACTTACATAAATCGAATCATACGGGAGAAAATATGAAAAAAATTATCGCTATCTTGGCAATTACACTGCTTTTTTTAGGATGTAGTTCAAAATCAGAAGAGAACAAAAATGTAGAGGCAAAACTTGCAGTAGGCAAAAGTTTGACAGACATCAAACTTAAAGACCAAAATGAAAAACCGGCAACTATCGCGGCAGATACAAAAATCGTTTTCTTCTCTTTTTCAAAACCGACAGGACACGCTTGTAATGAATTTTTAGAGTCAAAACCTGCCAATTTTCTAGCAGAACATAAAGCTGTTTACGTTGCAGATGTCAGTGCAGCACCGGGAATTATCAAAAGTATGTTTATCTTACCTGACTTAAAAGAGTTAAAATTCCCAATCCTTCTTATCAATGATGACAAACTCTCAGCAGAGTTCACAAAAGAAATGAATAAAGAGAGCATCGTTGTTGTTACTCTTGATAACTTAAAAATTACAAATATTCAAAATCTCAAAGATGCATCAGAGCTAGAAAAGCTCTTCACTAAATAAAAAACTTCTTTGAAATAATCTGACAATATCGTTGGTTTTAAACTTCTAGAAAATCAGCGATAGAGTCTATAACACTATCAGGATGAACTCCAAGGTCCAGATCTTTCAAATTAAACTTACCTGTTTTTACCAGTACAGCCTGCAGTCCGGCTTCCTGTGCACCCCGAATGTCACCTTCGATATCATCTCCTATCATCATGCACTCATTCGGTTTTACTCCCAAATCTTCACATGCCAAATGATAAAATGAACGGCTTGGTTTTCCCAAAAGCTGTGAACTTTTTGCAGCACCATACTCCAAAGCTGCTACAAAACAACCAGCATCCATACTCAATTTGTTATCTGCATCTTTAAAATAGCGATTTTTTGCAATGGCAACCAGCTGGGCATCTTCCATAAGCATACGAAAAGCACGATTAAGATTCTGGTATGAGAAGTTTTCCTGTGCATCGCCCACGACAACATATTTTTTAGGATACTGCTGCAGATCAGTAAAAAACTTCTTTGCATCCTCTGTCAACAAAAACTCTGCCGAACTTTTCTCGTTTTCCAAAAATCGCTTCGTTATATCTAGAGCAGTAATGAGTTCTTGCGCATCTATATCAAAGCCCATCTTTTGAAGCTTTTCTACAACCTGAGAAGAAGTTTTTTGGGTTGTGTTAGTTAAAAATCGGATGGGGTACTTTTGTTTTATGGCATTCACTGCTTCAATGGCACCGTCAATGGGCTTATCTCCAACATACAAAACACCACCAATGTCACATAAAACAGCTTTTATCTTAGAACTGTTTAGCATAAGAGACTCCTTTTGCAACTAAGCTCTTACTCTAATCATACATCCTTCTGTATCAATCTTTTCTTTAGAAAATAGATTAAGGGCACCTCTAAAAACTCTAATCATCCTCAGAAGGCTAGAGTTTTTAGAGGTGCCCTTAACTTTTCCCAAGTTCTAAAAGCACGGTATCACGCTCTGTTACTGCCACACGTCTGCAGGCTGACTCAAAAGCCCCACTCTCGCCTATGATGATACAGCGATGTTTTGAGCGTGTGATGGCTGTATAGATAAGCTTCGTGTTGTGCATGATAAAATGCGTAAAACTCATTGGAATAACAACAATGTCATACTCCATGCCCTGTACTTTGTGGATTGTCAAAGCATAGGAGAGCATCAGGTATGCTTTTAGCTCATCATACTCATACTTTACAACGATATCTTCATTTGGGTAAAAGACATAGGCCTGTTCTTCCTCTTCATCGATGCGAAAGAGCAGTCCGCTCATACCATTAAAGACTCGTCTTTCATTTGAGTCTTCCCCCATTTTAAACCCTTCAGAACTCCATGAGGTCATATTCTCATTTTTGGTATGCACGACCTTGTCCATTAGACGAAACTCTAACTCTCCACGCTTGATGCACTTTTTAGGATTGGGGTTAAAATACTCCTGCAAAATTTTGTTGAGATTGGTCGTACCAAGCGTGCCGCCCTTCATCGGCGTAATGACCTGAAAATAGTTTAGATACTCTTTTATCTGCTTATTGTTCAGACGATAGCGTGCTTTTTCAATGCTTGCTACTACACGGTGCAACATCTCGGCGATGATATCTTGAGAGTTCTTCTCACGTAGCTCTTTAAGCTCCTCTTGCGTGAGCTGATTTTTCAGAGCATAATAGTTGGCAATATTGACATCTACAAATTCAAAATCCTCATACACACCTTTATACTGTGGTACTTCACCCTGTCGGATCTGATTGGCAATGAGCGTAATGGCCTGATCTTCACTCTGTCTGTATATCTGCGTGAGCTTTACAATGGGAGCAAGATTGAGAGTAAGCACGTCACTCAGCACATTTCCAGCCCCAATAGGCGGTAGTTGCGCATCATCCCCTACAATTATAACAATGGCTTTATTTGAGATTTTCCCCATTAAGCGTGCAAAGAGTGTCGAGTTTATCATCGAGGCTTCATCAATGAGAACTACCGAGTAGGGAAACTTGTCTGATTCTTCATGTTTAACAAGCAGTGACTGAATCGTAGCAGACTCAAACCCTGTTGTATCACTAATGCGCTGCGCTGCAATACCACTAAGTGCACAGGTAATAATCTCTTTGTTGTCATAACGGGTATTTAAAAGCTCTAAAATCGTCTTGGAAGTTGTGCTCTTTCCTGTTCCTGCATAACCAACCAAGAAAAGGATGCTTGCACCATTGTTGATGATCTCAACTGCTTTTCGCTGTTGCTCACCAAGTTTCAGCTCTGAATCTACCAAAAATGCGTCGAGATCTTTTACAAATCCCCCACTGTCAAGCTTAGCTCGCTTGGTAAAAGTATCATACAAAAACTTCTCTGCATCATAAAGCCGTGCAGGAGAGAGTCTATCGTGCTGCATAAGGACAATGCTTCCCTCACTCACACGCTCAACCAAAGCCGCTTCATAAAGATACTCTTTTTGATAAAAACCAAGCAGCTCATCAAGTCCGCTAAAGAGCAGTGACTTTTCAATACAGGAGTTTCCATTTGCTTCACAATATTCTAAAAGCACATAATCCATCGCCGAGCTGATACGGTTTTCATCCTCAGCACTGACACCCATCTTCAGTGCCAACTCATCAGCCCGTTTAAAGCCGATACCGGAAATGGAAGTTAGTATATAAGGATTTTCTTTGATTTTAGAACAGGGCTCACTCACATCTTTCATAGCAGTTGCAATAGTAGTTAGGAGTGTTGGAGAGACATTATAAGGGCTTAAAAACTCACCAAGCTCACGCATCGAGCGAAACTTTTTCCAAGAGGTTTGAATCTTTTTGAGTCGCTTCTCTTTGATGCCTTTAAACTCCAACAACCGCTCAATGTCATTGTCTAAGATATTGACAAGCTCTTCTGAACCAAAATGCTCTATAAGATCTGCTGAGAGTTTCTTGGTAAAGCCTTTGATGATTTTGTTGAGAAAGAAAAAGAGTTCGTTTTGATTTACCTTTATGGAGTCAAACTTAAAGGTGCGTCCATACTTCTTATGCTCATGCCACTCACCCTCTAGCGTAATAGCAGAACCTTTGATGTTCTCAATGGCACTCTCATAGTAAACACCACTGATTTTCTCACCGGACTTTAGTACCGCAATAAAAAAACCGTCATCCCCCTCAAAAAGAACCCTGTCAATCTGCCCTATAAGTGTCTGTGCCATGCCCTGCCGTTTTATTTTTTTATAAATGTTTATACCATATTAATTTCGTAACTCTTATTAAAAAATCTTGTAACCATAACATTCACAACTTCACTCCTTTAAGAAACAGTTGGTATATTATTACTGTTTTTTGGACATTAACACACAATCAATATTTAAGAATAATAGTAAAAATCTCAAAAATTAATTAAAAACTTTGCAATTTGACATATTTCTAAAAATCCAATAAAATTGGTATATACTTCTTTTTTATTATAAGCTAACATTTATTCTAAAGAGAGTTTTTGTTATCATAACAAATCTTAAATAATTAATTGGAAATTTGATGGGAAAAGAATCAACTCAAACAAAAAATGGAAAAGCATTTGAATATGCCATTTTAAAAGAATTTCAAGAAAAACTACAACGAGGTACAGCAGTAGAAGTTATAGAAAATAAAGCATATATAACAGCAAAAAAACATTTTGACTCATTTGGTACACTTATACAAAGTGAATTCTCTCTTTACGCTAGTTTTGCAGTAAATTTTTTAATTGATATTGAACCTAGACTATCAAATAGCTTTGATGATAATGACATTTTACAACTAGAAATATTAACAGATGATAAAGGTAAAGATGGAGATGTAAGAGATATTGTTGCTATTCGTTTATTACAAAAGTGGGAAATAGGAGTATCTGCGAAAAACAATCATAAAGCTATAAAACATTCAAGACTTTCAAACAAAATTGATTTTGGAAAAAAGTGGCTTGGAATACCTGTATCTAATATTTATTTTGATGAAGTAAAACCTATCTTTGATTCTCTTGATAAAATGAGAAAAGAAAGTAATAAAACAAAAACTTGGGAATCCTTAGGAGATTATCACACATCCATATATCACCCAGTATTAGAAGCATTTAAAAAAGAATTATTCAAAATATATAACACTAATCCAGCAAAAGTTGCTTCTACTTTAGTAGAATACCTAATAGGAAATAAAGATTTTTATAAAGTTATCAAAAGTAAACATAATATAGAAATTCAAGCATATAACTTACATGGAACATTAAATCTGCCATTTAAAGAAATTATTCCTAAGTTTAAAATACCTCAAGTAAATTTACCCACTAAAATAATTAGTATTAACTATAAAAAAGACACTAAAACAACGCTTATCATAAAACTAAATAATGACTGGGAACTTTCATTTAGAATACATAATGCAAGTTCAAGAGTTGAACCATCTTTAAAGTTTGATATTAACTTATTAAAAGCGCCAAAAACTTTATTTACAAATAAACTTTCAATTAAGGAAAGTAAATGAATATAATATCATTATTTTCTGGAGCTGGTGGATTAGATTTAGGTTTTGAAAAAGCAGGTTTTAAAACTATTTGGGCAAATGAATACGACAAAGAGATTTGGGAAACATTTGAAAAAAATTTTCCAAATACTAAACTAGATAGAAGAAGTATTGTTAACATTCCATCAAGTGATATTCCTGATGCTATTGGTTTAATAGGTGGACCACCTTGCCAAAGCTGGAGCGAAGCAGGTAAGCTTAAAGGAATAAATGATCATAGAGGACAACTATTTTTTGAATTTATTAGGGTTTTAAGAGATACAAGACCTCTGTTCTTCTTGGCTGAAAATGTTTCTGGTATGTTAGCAAGTCGCCATAGTGAAGCACTAGAAAATATTAAAAATCATTTTATTGATAGTGGATACAACTTATCATTCAAGCTTTTAAATGCTCATGACTATAAAGTACCACAAGATAGAAAAAGAGTATTTTTTATTGGATTTAGAAAAGATTTAAATATCACCTTTGAATTCCCAAAACCATTTTCAAAAAAAAGATTCTTAAAAGATGTAATTTTTGATTTAAAAGATAATGTTTTACCTGCGAAAGATAAAAATTATACAAATGGTGATGACTGTAAGATTGAAAATCATGAATTTATGACTGGTGGTTTTTCATCAATGTTTATGTCAAGAAATAGAGTCAGAAGTTGGGATGAACCATCATTTACAATACAAGCAGGTGGAAGACATGCTCCACTTCATCCGCAAGCTCCTAAAATGCAATTTGTGGAGCAAAATAAAAGAATATTTGTTCCTCATAGTGAACATTTATATAGAAGACTTAGCATTAGAGAATGTGCTAGAATTCAAACATTCCCAGATAATCATAAATTTTATTATAAAAATTTGAGTGCAGGTTATAAAATGGTAGGAAATGCTGTACCACCATCTTTAGCATATTATTTGGCAAAGGAAATACAAAAACAACTATTAAGCATATACCCTAACAAATCCTTGGAAATAATAGGTGAACCTATCTCTCAAAATTCAAATATTAATGACATATTATATATTCCTGATATATCAAAAAGTACTAAACAAACGGTTCACTTATAATTCAAGTCCACTGTTATCCATACCCCATAAGATAAAATCAAGTCTGTAAAGCAAAGAGTATCTCTTTACTTCGTCACAATAGCAAAAGACAATTCTAATATCTCTTTATGTGCTTTTATAAACTTGTTTAAGTCTGCAAGTTTAAGATTTTTAATCTTCTCTAGCTCTTCTTGAGAATGTCCCGGTTTAAAACCTTTATAGTAGTCCATAAAAGTACGGTTAAGGCGCTGGCTCATTGTCTCTACACGCAGTGGTTCACTTCCGAGTAAAAACTTCTTTGTCTGCTCTAACTCATCTGCGGTTACACCTTTTGCAACAAACTCTGCTATGACCTCTTTTACCGTCTCTTTTGCTTCATTTTGTGACTCTATCTTCGTTTGAAGGTAACCGTTAAAATAGCTTACTGATTTACTCACATGCACACGGGCATACGCAGAATATGCAAGTCCACGTTTTACACGTATCTCTTCCATAAGTCTGCTTCCAAAACCACCAGTTCCCAAGATAAATGTCGCTACTCTTGCTTTATAGTAATCTTCATCATTGACGGCCATATTGTATGGTGAACCAAAGTAGATATATGCCTGCTCTGTTGTGCGTTTTAAGATATCTGTCTTTGCATCACTGCTTGCTTCATAGTGAGGCAGTGGTTCAGATTTGCCCTTTGGCAAAATTTTAAGCACTTTTTTCATCTGCTTTTTGATATCTTCGATATCCACATCCCCACCAACGACTATAATAGCACGTGAGAGAACAAGATGCTCTTTTACAAAGCTCTCTACATCTTTTAGCTTGATGCTTTTGACACTCTCTAGTGTCCCAGCTGAGGGCTGTGCTAAAACCGTTCCATCAAAGAGCAGTTTTTTGAGTGCATTGGAAGCTACATAGTCATAATCATTTTCTTTGCGTGAGATTGCACCCATTGTCATCGTCTTTACTTTCTCTAATGAGCGTTTTGTAAAGTTTGGTTCTTCTAAAAGCATCTTGAGGTACTTCATACTCTCTTTAAACTGCTCATTAAGTGAGCCTGTATCAATAACAAAAGTTTCACTCCCCGTCGATGCTGAAATGTGAATAGCTTTGGACTCTAATCTTTCGGCAAATCCATTTGCACCCATCTCACGTGAGCCTTCATTGAGCATCTTTGCAGAAAACTTTGCAAGACCTGCTATCTTTTTGTCTGTTATACTTCCTGAATTTGTAAAAACTATCTGTGTATTTACAATCGGTAAACGCACATCTTCTTCAAAAATCAGAGGAATCGTTATCCCTTTAACTTCAATACTATCAATCTTTGCTGCCATTACAATCTGTCCTATCAATAAAAATGCTAATACTATTTTTTTCATCTACTCAAATATCTCTAAAGTCTCATAAGCAGTATTTCGAATCGCCGGTGTCTCACCTATATCTTTAATGAGGTGAACCATCTCATCTTTTGCCATGGAAAATGCAGCACCCGCAGAGCTTACAACATTCTCTTCCATCATAGTTGAACCCAAATCATTTGCACCAAAACGCAGTGCCATCTGTCCGATGTAAGGTCCTTGTGTTACCCATGAGCTTTGAATATTTACTACATTGTCAAGATAGAGCCGTGCAACTGCCAAAAGTCTTAAGTAGCGGTTTGATGATGGTTTTTCCATATCTGGAATGAGGCGTAAAAGCTCTGTATTTTGCCCTTGAAAGCTCCACATGATGAAGGCTCTAAATCCGCCTGTCTCATCTTGAAGACGACGAATCATATCAAAATGTTCGATGATATCCTCATCACTCTCTACTGTTCCATACATCATCGTAGCTGTACTTTTTATACCAAGCTTATGGGCTTTTCTATGGATGTCTACCCACACATCTGCATCAATCTTTTTAGGAGCGATGACATCTCGTACCTTGTCTGAGAGTATCTCTGCACCTGCACCCGGAATAGAAGCCAAACCTTTTGCTTTTAGACGCTCTAGTACCTCTTCAACAGAGATGCGTGAGACCTTGGCGATAAAATCTATCTCGATCGAGCTAAATCCGTGAATCGTAATTGTCGGATATTTTTGATGAATATGCTCTACCAGATCCTCATACCACTCGATTTTTAGTTTTGGATGCACACCGCCTTGAAAGAGTATCTGCGTTCCACCGATCTCTAACAGTTCATCTATCTTTGCATCTATCTCATCAAAGGTAAGTACATAGGCATCAGCATCTTTTTCATGTCTGTAAAAGGCACAAAACTTACAATCAACCCAACAGATGTTTGTATAGTTTATGTTTCTGTCTATGACAAAAGTAGTGATTCCTTTTGGATGGAGCTCACGCTTACGCTCGCTTGCCATCTTTCCTAAAGTTTTAAGATCTGCATTTCTGATTAGATCAAGTGCTTCTTCTTTGCTTAGTCTCTTTTGCATTGTCCCGCTTTTGTTGTGATATCATCAAGTGCTTTATTTAATTTTTGCACAAGTTTTGGTGCATCTATTATATTGTTTATCGTTGCATCAACACTGCAGTGACTCTCTTTTATGATCATATCATTTGCAAAGAGTGCAACTGCCAGACTCAACATGACTATCATTCTTTTCACTATTTCCATCCTCTACTCATTGGATTAATCGATTTTTGCTTTATGAACTTTCTATAGATAACATATAAAATCAGAAGTATTATAAACCCTCCACCTGTAACTTGAAGCAATGCACCAAGATTAAGTATCTTATTTAAAATTCCTTGATGTTCTTTGTTGTCAATTTTTAGCTCTGCCATCTGAGCAATATGCGTCATTGCCGATACAGCAAGGTTACCCTTTGGAATATCTTGGTGACAGGACAAGCATACTCCACGACGGTCAAGCTTGTCTCTTTCATCTTTTTGCAATGGATGCGAAAGCTTCCAGTGATGCCCTACCGTCATTAACTGTGTTGTATTTTCATCAACAAACTGTGAGTAATCATGTTTCAGATTTGGGATTGCTGGAATCTGCTCATCTACTTGTTTTGGTACTATCTTACCGTCTGCACTCATCAAGTCCATAATCGTTGTTTTGCTCGGATCAGCACCCAGCTTCCCACCACCGACACCGAGTCCAAGTGCCTTATCTGAAGTATGGCAGCTCTCACACGAACGTGCCTCTTTTTGAATGGTATGAGGTTGAACAGGAGCCATATCGATGGCATTTTGTCCCTCTTTACCTGTACCTTCTACATTTGGAATTTTAAAGATATAGTTTTGCAGTAGTGCTTTTCCATCTTTACCAATTACGGTAATAGTTGTCTGACACCCAGGAATAACAGGAGTTATACGTCCCTCCCCATTTTGTGCCAGAGCAGGATTTTCCCAACGCAGATAAGAGCGAGTCTCTGTTACCTTTCCAGGAACAAGGTACTTCTTCAGATCTCGCATACCACCTGTTGTTCCATGCATATCATGATCATGGGAGGCTTTTAGATAGTCCGGATTTTTTTTGCCTCCGCTGTAGTCAACTTTGACGTGACATCCGTAACATTGTGGTGCCCATGTTGCATGGCAGGTATAACACTCCATCTCAGATGTATGTGCTTCAACGACATCCATAGCAACGAGTGCCTCTTTTGAGAGTGCCTCTTCCTCTTTTAAAAGCTTAAGCGGTTTGAGTTCGATATCTTTGCCAGAAGCCAGATGCATGATGATTTTGTTGCCTTTTTTAACGGCTTTTGGAAGTGGATTTCCACGTGCTGTCAAGATGTAACCATCACCTTTGTCTTTTGGAAGGTAGCCCTGTTTGAGATATTTTGCAACTGTTTGTGTCACACCTCTTGGTTTTCCGACTTTTTCTTTTTCAGAAAATTCATCAGAGTACCCTATTGGCAATTCCCAAGGGTATTTTTTTGTAGTCCCGTGACAATCCTGACACTCTATCTCAACAGCTCCCAGGTTTGCTCCCGCTAAAAAACCGTCACCATGAAGGTCATTTGATGTATGGCAATCCTGACACAACATCCCTTTTTTGTAATGTACATCCTCTTTCATATGCAGGTAACGTTTCGTATGGAGCTTTGGCTGTCCATGTCCCTCGGCATCAAAAGTAGACTGATATTCTGTCTCCATAAGTCCCTGATAACTCACTCCAATGCGTTTTCCACGGTTATGACATGTTGAGCAGGTCTCAACCGGTACACCACTGTACTCTACATCATGGATCTTAACTTTTACCTTGCGTGAAGATTGAATCTGGTGCGAGAGCATATGACCGCGTTCTTTTTTCTTGATGCTTTTGTCATTACCTTCATAAAAGCCCTCATTTGAATAAGGAACATGACATGATGCACACCCGATTCCTCTATAATCACCTCGTCTGTAACGACCTTTACTTCCTGTATGACAACGCAGACACTCTTGACGGAGGTAGGTATAAACTGCAAGTGACGGGTCTTTGTGTATCTCTTCAACTGTAGGTGCGGCGGGGAGTTCTTTCATCTCTGTTGGAAAACCCTGCGGCTCCATCATTGCAAGCTTTTCCATATAGACCCGGTAAGTGTCCGTACCTAATCGTTTATGCGGATCGTCCGGATTTTTTGTTTTGTAGTTTCCATTGACATGGGTGTAGCCCTCTTTGGCACCAAAGCTCCACATCGCTCCTTGAATCTTTCCCTGTTCGGTCATCATCAAAGAGTTCATCTGTGCCGCTACCTGGTTAGGGTGACAAACACCACATGTATTTTGATTTATCCAAGAGCTTGCCGGTGCGGGATAGTACTCTTTTGGGCCTGGATTACTCTTAAAGTACTCTACTGTTCCTCTGTGTGCATACTTCTTACTTTTGCTTTTTGGATTTCCTCCATGACAGACGATACAGTCATTTCCAGGATGTCCAGCTTTCTCTGATATTCGCAAAATCGAGCGCATCATCGAAGAGTTTCTATCACGAATATCTTCGATGCCTTTATGACAGACGATACACTGATTTGCTCCAAAAGCATATGTTGCAAGAAGCACTGCAAGAAGAACGATTTTTTTCATATTTTTACTTTTTATCTTTTGCTATCGCGTCTAAAACACCATTGATAAATTTCGGAGATTGCTCTGTTCCAAAAGATTTTGTAATCTCTACTGCCTCATTGATAACAACAGCAGAATCCAAATCACCAAATAAGATTTCATAAGCAGCAAGACGAAGAGTTGCACGCTCAATCGCACCCAAACGCTCAAAATCCCAATCTTTCAAATGCAGGGTGATTGCCTTATCTATCTCTTCTAAGTGCTCCATTACACCTTCATAGAGATCAAGTGCAAAATCACGCTGTTTATTACGAATTTTTTTCTCTTCTAGTATCTCTGTTGTATGTTCTGAAGTATTGCCATTGCCTAAATCAAACGCGTACAAAAGGCTGACAACAGCCATTCTTGCATGATGTCTTGTTGCCATCATAACTCCTTAATTTTATTACATAAAATGAAGGGAACCCCCTTCTTCATTTTGTACGGTATCAGGAGTAATCCTGCTACCTACGTTAACACTGGGTTTTCTTCGGCAGAAAGCCCAATGCACTAGTGCATTTTTATAGAGCTTCGTAAAGGTCTAACATCTCAATAACTGTCGTCATTGCCTCAAAACCTTTGTTCCCTGCTTTTGTTCCTGCACGCTCGATTGCCTGCTCGATAGTATCAGTTGTAAGAAGTCCGAAACTTACCGGTTTTTGGTATTTTAGACTCATTGTAGCGATACCTTTTGTTGCTTCTGCACTTACATAGTCAAAATGCGGTGTCGCACCACGAATAACTGCACCAAGTGCACATATAGCATCATATTTTCCGCTAGAGAGAAGCTGGTCTACTACCATTGGAAGTTCAAAGGCACCCGGGACCAAAACATGTGTCAAGTCATCTTGCTTTCCACCATGTCTGTCAAATGCATCTTTTGCACCTTCTACAAGTCTGTCAACGATGAAATGGTTCCATCTTGTACTTACTATCGCAATTTTTTTACCGTTTACTACTTTTAATCTACCTTCGATTAGATTCATCTTTACTTCCTTTATTTAATTTCTTGAATTTTTTTGATTTTTGTTATGAGAGCATCGAGCTCATCAAGTTTTATCATATTTGGACCATCTGAGAGTGCAATACTTGGATCAAAGTGTGTCTCAAAGAAGAAACCGTCAACTCCAACAGCTGCAGCAGCACTTGCGAGATACTGAACCATTGAGCTGTCTCCTCCGGTTTTACCGTTCTCTGCAGTCGGACGTTGTACTGAATGTGTTGCATCAAAGATGACTGGTGCAAACTCACGCATCAGTACCAAGTTTCGCATATCAACAACCAAGTTGCCATAGCCGAAAGTATTACCGCGTTCACAGAGATATACTCCGTGCTTTTGTGAGTTCTCATATGTCGCTTGAGAACAACCACGTGTTTGGAGCACTTTTAAGAGCGGATACTGCATCGCATTGGCATCTAAGAACTGCCCTTTTTTGATGTTTATCTCACGCTCTGTCTTGGCACATGCTACAAGCAGATCTGTTTGACGGCATAAAAAAGCAGGAATCTGCAGCATATCTACAACTTCTGCCACAGGTGCAACCTGAATAGACTCATGCACATCCGTTACTACTTTATAGCCAAAATCATCCTTGACTTTCTGTAGTATACGCAGCCCTTCATCCATTCCAAGCCCGCGAAAAGACTCCAGTGATGTTCGGTTTGCTTTGTCAAAACTCGCTTTAAAATAGAAGTCTATCGTGCTATCTTCTTGATACTTCTCCAAAGACTTCGCAATTTTAAAAATATTTTCCTCGCTTTCAATAACGCAAGGACCAGCCAAAAGTTTCATCTATACCCTTTAGGGCACCTCTAAAAACTCTAATAATCCTCAGCATAAGAGAAAAATTCATAATCAAGGCAGTCTTTTGAAAACCTAGCCGTAGCTAAGTTAAAAAAGATTAACGCAGAGTATGGACTTTTCTCTTTTGCCCGAAGGGAGGGATAAAACAGAGCAAACTTGCAAAGAATTTTTCATCATCATAGCTTTAGCTATGACTCAAAAAAAGTTCTTCACAAGTTTGCTCTGTTTTATCCCTCTGAGGACTGTTAGAATTTTTAGAGGTGCCCTTTAAAAAAATGTAAGAGATTATAGCCAAATTATTGTAAAAATCTATTTAGCCCTTGCCACCATCACTCCAGCAAAGACAATAAGAATGATTCCAAAGCTCGTACTTAGGCTTGGAAGTGCATCACCAAGAAAGAGTCCAACTAAAATTGAAAAGAGTATATTCGTATAACTTACCGCTCCGACAATTCCTGCTTTTGTCTCCCCATATGCTTTTGTCATCAGCACTTGAGAGAGTGTTGCAAAGAGTCCCATCGCTATAACATAAACCCAGACAATGCCCTCTGGCATCACAAATTCCCCAAGCATAAAATCAAGTTCTGGCATATGAATATATGGAGATACAGCAAAGAGCACAACAGGACCAATAGTACCAACAAGCATAAAGGAAAGCACTATTGCTCGTGTATCATAGTAGCTTTTTAGCTCACGTACAGAAGTATAAGCCAGTGCAGCACCTACACCGGAAAATATTCCTAGCAGGTCATATTTTGAAAATCCAAATCCACTAGGCTGTGTAATAAACACGATACCGATAAAACCGACAAAAACAGCTATCCAAGCCTTAAGATCAAGCTTCTCACGCAGAAAAAGCCAGGCAAAAATTGCAGTAAATATAGGAGATGTCTTTGAGTAGGTCATTGCATCACCAAGAGAGATATGTGCAATGTTGTAAAAGAAGGCCAAAAGTGCTACAAATCCCATAAAGCCACGAAAAAAGAGCAGTAAAGGTTTGCCACCCTGATGCTGCATCGGTTTTTTCAGCACGGCTAGACCGATGAGTATGACACCGGCAATATTTCTAAAAAAGACCACTTCAAGTGAGCTCATATACTGGCTTGAAAGCTTGGCAAAAGCCCCCATAATTGCGAATGTAAAGCTAGCTATCAGCATATACTTTACACCCTTGTTTAAATTTCTAAGACGTTTCATAAAGCGAATTGTATCATTTTATGAAAATAACCACTCCTTCGCTTCTTCTAGCTCAGCATTAGAAAAAGTCTTAATCTCTCCAGGCAGCATAAAAGCAAATATCTTTACAGCGTTGATTATCCATGAAACATCACTGACAACAGCAATTTTCTCCCAATTATTCCAAAACTTCTCTCCTGCTTTTGCATCATCAAACATCGCTTTGAGCTCATAAGAATCAAAATCCTCTTTTACATGATAAAGTACTCTGAGTTTATCTGTTGATTTGAGTTTCTCTTGCACAGCAGAAATCAATGTTTTTTCATAATCCTTAGCTGTAACAATCCCACTCAGCTCAAATCCTAGGAAATCTTTACGGGTATCATCACTCAGTACTTTTACCATGATAAACTCCTTGCTTTTTATTTTCTTTTCATCTGTATAATAACATAAAAACAACAGACCTCTTTTACAAAGGAACTTGATGGGAAATATACTACTTCTTACGCTTCTTGGTGCTATTTTTTATTATGTATTTAAAAGTTATGCAAGGTATGAAACGTACTCGAAAGAGACCTTTAAAGATTTCTCTATCTCCTATGATTCACTGAAAAAGAATGAATTGGGGCTCTTTGTAGCCCTTAGTGCAAAAGTTGCCAAAGCAGACGGACGGGTTGATGCACTTGAGGCCGAACTTATATCGAATATGCTTGATGATATATCTTCTGTATTCCCAGAGCCACACAAGGCAAAAGCGATACTCAAAGATATTTTCAACGAAGAGAAAAACAGAACGGATAACATCGAACATTTAGCTCACGCACTCTCTCACGCAACAAAACGCTCCCAGGCAATGCAGCATCAATTTATGCAGTTTTTAATTCAGCTTAGTTTTGCAGATGGTGAAGTCACCAAAAGTGAAGAGACAATTCTCGCAACCATTGCAGAAGCGATGCAGTTTGACCCAAATGTATACCACGCAATTTTTGATCAGTTTGAGCAGATGATGCAAAATGTGCAGCCAAAACAATCTCTTGAAGATGCGTACAAACTTCTCGGTGTATCTCCAAATGATGATATGGCAACGATCAAAAAAGCCTACAGAAAACTTGTACGCCAATATCATCCTGACATCATCAAGTCTCAAGGTAAAAGTGAGAGCTATATAGAAGAAGCGACCCAAAAGACCCAAGAGATCAATCAGGCTTATGAGATGATTAAAAAGGCACGAGGATAAATGCGAAAACTTTTAATGCTTCTTTTTACACTTGTTAGCCTACATGCTTCAGATGAGATGGGTGCCTTGCTCTTTCACGGTAACTGTGTAACATGCCATTTTGAGCTTGAAGAGAAGTCTGCTCCGGCTATGATAGAAGTACGCAAAAGATATATAAGTACATTTCCAAAGAAGCAAGATTTTGTAAAGTACCTCTCCGAGTGGGTAGCAAACCCCTCACGTGAGACCTCTATCATGCAAGATGCCATCAAAAAACATGAGCTAATGCCCCACATTGCTTATGAAAAAGATGTTTTAGAGGATATCGCCGCATATATCTATGATACGGACTTTAACAAACTCCATAGCGGACACAGACAACCTTAAAGAAAATCTTTCTCCCAGAAAAACTCTATCCATGCATTTGCCTCATTGACCCAAAAATCAGGCTCGTAAATAGATGTTTTCTTATAAAAAAGTGTTACTGATTTAAAAGTTACATCGGAGAAGTTTTTTTGCAGATACTCCATAATATATGCTAATGTTTCTCCACTGTCAGCAATATCATCTACAACCAACACCTTTTTGACTTTAAAGTCACAACTTCCAAAAAGACTCAATGTTTCTCGTTTGCACTCTTTGTCATACAATTCTGTTCGAATACTCTGCACATCACGGATATCTAAACCCTCAGCCATAGCATGTGAAAGTGTATAGCCTCCACGTGCTATTGTGACTATTGCCTCGGCTTCAAAATCTTTGACTCTTTCTATCAGTTGTCTTGTATCATCTCTAAAATTTGCATAGCCATAATATTGCTTCACAATTTTCCTTAATCTCTATTTTTTCTCTTTTTTTTAATATTTCTTATTAAATATTTATGTTAGTATATCTTTACTTAAGTTTACAAGAAGGATTAGTTTAATGAAAAATATTGTCAAAAACACTGCTGTCATAGCTGTTGCACTGCTGACAATCACAGGATGTAGTGACAAGAAGCCAGAGCCGAAAAAAGAGGCTTACAATCCAACTTTTCAATGTAAAATAGAAAATGTTTTAGCACCGAGATGGACATGTATTCCTCAAGTTGAAGGTTATTACGCAGGTGTCGGTGTTGCTGAGAAGTCTGCTGCAGGCATCGCTCATATGAGAAGAGTAGCACTTATGAACGGCCGTTCATCACTTGCACAACAGATCCAAACAGAGGTAAAAGATAAAGTAGAAGGTTTTACACGTGCAACTGGTAACGGTTCAGCTGAGACAGTTGATAAAGTAACAACTGCCGTCACAAAACAGCTTGCAAAAGTTGATCTGAAAAACTCTAAGGCAATTGACTACTGGGAAGCTCCATCAGGTGCTATCTATTTGCTTGTAACTGTTCCTGAAGAAAGTATCAATGCAGAGGTGAAAAAAGCTATCAAGTCAAGCTTTAAAAATGATAATGCACTCTGGCAGCAGTTTCAATCAAAACAGGCATTAGAGCAACTTGACAAAGAGTTTCCTACAGAATAACCCCTCTTTTAAATACCCTCACGCAGGGTATTTAAACCTCAACAGACCCTTTTCTTTCATTATTTAGATATAATTTCAAAAAAAACTAATACGCTTTCATTATTATTTATATAAGGTTACACTCCATGAAAAAAATTGCCATTATCGGACGTCCAAATGTTGGAAAAAGTTCACTCTTTAACAGACTTATAAAAAACAGAGATGCCATCACATCAGACCTTGCAGGCACAACTCGTGATGTAAAGAGAAAGCATGTCGTCATCAATGACAAGCAAGCAATTCTTCTTGATACAGGTGGACTAGACAAAGGTTGTGAGCTGTTTGACAAAATAAAAGAGATGAGCCTTAAAGCTGCTTATGCAGCAGATATCATCCTTTATATGGTAGATGGGAAAAGCATCCCTGAAGATGAAGATAAAAAGTTCTTTTATGAACTTCAGTCAATGGGTAAAGAGATAGCCCTTGTTGTCAACAAAATAGATAATGATAAAATGAAAGAGAAGCTTTGGGATTTCTATGAATTTGGTACGGGGGATATCTTTGGTATATCAGTATCACATAACAGAAATACTGTAGCACTGCTTGATTGGATATATGAAAAACTCCCTGATGAAGATATCATCAAAGAAGAAGATGAAATCACAGTTGTGCATGAAGAAAGAGAGGAGCTCAGTGATGAAGAGTTCTTTGCACAGTATGAAGAAGATGAAGATGATGATTTTTACTACTGGGACGAGGATGAAGATGAAGTTGAAGATGACTCAATCTTTGCGAACAATGACAACATCAAAGAGTTTGATGAAAATGACATTAACCACATCAAAATCGCCATTATCGGACGTACAAATGTTGGTAAAAGTTCACTCTTAAATGCTCTTCTAGGGGAAGAACGCTCTGTAGTAAGTAGTGTTGCGGGAACAACCATAGATCCGATCGATGAGACGGTTGAGTATGAAGGTAAACAGCTTACTTTTGTCGATACTGCAGGACTACGCCGCCGGGGACGTATCATAGGGATTGAAAAATATGCTCTTATGCGTACAAAAGCAATGTTAGAGAATGCAAATATGGCACTCGTTGTCCTTGATGCAAGCCAGCCATTTTTGGACCTTGATGAGAAAATCGCAGGACTTGTTGATCATAATCATCTTGCCTGTATCATCGTTCTAAATAAATGGGATATCGCAGACAAACAAGAACATGATAAAATCATCAAAGAGGTGCGTGAGCGATTTAAATTTCTCTCCTATGCACCTATCATTACACTCTCTGCAAAAAGCGGTCAGCGGGTTGATAAACTCCATGATATGATCTTACAGATCAATGAGAACTATTCACAAAGAATTTCGACATCTCAGGTCAATGAAGTTCTTGAACGCGCGCTTCGCCGCCATACACTCCCAAGTATGCACGGTCAAGTTATTCGTATCTACTATGCGACACAGTATGAGACACGCCCTCCAAAGATTGCCATCGTTATGAACAAACCAAAAGGGCTTCACTTTACCTACAGACGTTATCTGACAAATAAATTTCGTGAAACATTTAACTTTGAAGGGACACCACTGCTCTTTAAAGCAAAAAGAAGAGGAGAGAGATGATGAATATATCACTAGCGATTGTTTTTTTGTTTTCAGGTGCAGCACTAACAACTTTGGGTGTCGTACTTTTTAAACGTATGCAACAAGAAGAGCAAGAGAGTAAAAAATAGAAGCCTTTTTGTTTTAAGAAAAAGGCTTAAACACTACCATACCGACGATTAAAAGCATTAAAATTGTCGGTACTTCATTATACATTCTGAAAAATTTTCCACTTTTTGTACATCTATCTTCAAGCAATCGCTTACGGATTACATCTAAAGAATAAAAGTACGCTATCAAAAGAGCTAAAAAGAGTAGTTTTGCATGCAACCAAGGTGAACGCATCCACTCACCCATATAGATAAGAGCAGCTCCACTGATAATTGTCGACCACATAGAAGGCACACCAATGTACTTGTAGAGTTTCATCTCTTGAATCTTAACAACCTCAACAAAACCTCTGTTCTCTATATGTTCCATATGATATACGTAGAGCCGTGGTAGATAAAACAGTACTGCAAACCACGAGATAAACGAGATCACATGAAACCAAAGTATCCAATCATACATATTTTTGCCTTTAAAAATTCGTCTCTATATACAAAGAGTTATAGTTAGACCCACCATGAACACCGTTGTAGAGACCAAATACTCCAGAACGGTGTTTTAAAAGATAACCAAAATAGACATCTTCCAAAGCTTTGACACCCGTCACTCTTCCGATATCAAAATCTATAGTGATATCAAGATAGTTTAAAAACTTAGAAGTTTTATCATTCTCTACTCTTGCTTCAATGACTTCAGATTCTAACTTGTCGTTTACATAAGAGACACCTTCACCAAAACCAAAACGCACTCTATTTTCATAAAAATCCAGATTATAGATGAGCTTTAGATATACAATAGCTTCATAGGTGTTGTTAAATTGATCTTCATAAAAATAAGACAAACCACCTTTTGCATACAGTTCTAAAGGCATATCTCCTATTGCTTCATAAAGAAGGTAACCGCCATCCACGGCAACTGTACTTAAATCTCTTGGATGTCTAGAAAAGTTTAAAGTAAATAGGATATCTCCCAAATCTTTCTCACTTGCATATCCGTAAGCAACCCGAAAAGAGTACTTTTTTGTCTCTTTAGCCTCTATAGAGAAGGCTAAAAGAAAGAAAATCAATAGAGCCGATACACTTTTATGCATCAACTACATCTAATTCTTTTATTGAAGATGCTTTATGATCTTTCATTTTATCATGGAGACGACGAAGTGCTTTACTTGCACGATCAATTGCGATATCGATCGCAGCATCCAAATCTTTATCATTCTCTGTAATGACGATTGGCGCAGCATGTGCCACATGAATCTCGAACTCAACACTAACACCATCTTTTTGAGCCATTACATTACACATAACACGTGTTAAATCCAATGAATATTTTTTAAATTTCTCTACTGCAGCTTCAATGTGTGCTTTATTTGCATCATTTAAATTAATATCTTTTGCACGATATTGTACTATCATCATAAATCCTTTTATTACGAGCACATTTGGGCCCTTATATTTAGATATATAATAACAAAATAAAGCTGAGATGGGTATAATACACAAAAAATTATTTAGGAATTTGAGATATGAGAGTATTAACTGGTATTCAACCATCAGGTGATTTGCATATTGGAAACTATTTTGGGTCTATTAAACAGATGGTCGATGCACAAAAAGAGAATGATACTTTTGCTTTTATAGCGAACTATCACGCGATGACAAGTGTCAAAGATGGGAAAAAACTAGCAGAACTTACTATGCAGAGTGCAACTGACTTTTTGGCTTTGGGAATTGACCCTAAAAAAGCAAC
This sequence comes from Sulfurimonas indica, assembly GCF_009192995.1. Classification (GTDB taxonomy): domain Bacteria; phylum Campylobacterota; class Campylobacteria; order Campylobacterales; family Sulfurimonadaceae; genus Sulfurimonas; species Sulfurimonas indica. Next base: position 49,391 of record NZ_SDID01000006.1, read on the forward strand.
TTTTTGGGTACAGTCCGATGTAAAAGAGGTACTAGAGCTCTATTGGGCACTCTCTTCGTTTACACCGATGGGGCTTTTAGAGCGTGCTCACAGTTACAAAGATAAAACTGCCAAAGGCATCGCTGCGAACCATTCACTCTTTTCCTATCCAGTCCTGATGGCAGCAGATATTCTGCTCTACTCTCCGGACATCATTCCAGTTGGAAAAGACCAGATCCAACATGTGGAGATTGCCCGTGATATCGCTGTGAAATTTAACAATGAGTATGGAGAGATATTTAAACTTCCAACATTTAAGATAGAAGAAAATGTTGCAACAGTTCCTGGAATTGATGGTCAAAAGATGTCAAAAAGCTACAACAACACGGTAAACATCTTTGGTGATGAAAAAAAACAGCTTAAAACTATTAAAAAAATTGTTACTGAAAATGTTCCGATGGAAGCACCAAAAGAGTATGAAAACTGTAATGTTTACAATATGGCAAAACTCTTTTTAAATGAAGATGAGTGCAGAGAACTTCAAGAGCGCTATAAACGTGGTGGAGAGGGTCATGGACATTTTAAACTTTACCTGCATGATGTCATCTGGGAGTATTTCAAACCTTACAGAGAAAAAAGAGCTTACTACCAAGCACATCAGGATGAAGTAAGAGATATTCTTGATTTTGGTGCAACAAAAGCCAAAGAGATCGCACTACCAATGATAGAAAAAATAAGAACTGTCACTGGTATAAGGTATTAATTAAGTTAATTAGGTACAATAACGCATAACCACAATAACATCTTGAAACAATAACAGGAAGTCACAATGCGTTCACTTGTACTTATTTTACTACTCCTCTTTAATTTACAGGCAAGATCTTTCTTCAGTAATGAAGATCAGAAAAATACCTCTAAATATATAGAAAGTTTAAAAAACCTTATCATAGCGACACAAAAGACAAGGGGTTTAACAAACTCTTATCTCAATGGTAATACAGCAGCAATGCTGCTTGTTTTTACCAGCAGAGATGATATGAAAAGGGCCATTGGCAATATGGAATCACTCCCACTTGCAGCTGACCCTGTTATAAATTCACGTGCAACCGCAATATCTCAAGCACTGATAAAACTCAACCGTAAAGCATTTAAACAAGATCCACAAAAAACCTTTTCTGCTTATACAGAGCAGATAGACCATACACTTATGCTTGCACAAAGTGTCTCAAAACGCTTTGCAAAAGATCTCACACCTTTTGGAAAAGACATCTCTTCGGTAATGATGGAGATTATGCTTCCTATGACAGAATATACGGGACGACTGAGAGGTTTGGGAGCAGGTATCGCAGCAAAAGGCAAAGTTACCAAGAGTGATATTGAAAATATTCAAGCACTTGCTTATGAGCTGCAGTCTTTAAATAAAAAACTTCAAAATCAGATGACACAAATCGTTGCAAAGCATCCAGGTGAACTAGGAGCAAATATAAATAATGAACTCACAACTATCAACAAAGGTGTAAGATCTTATATAAATTTTGCACAAAAAAAGCTGCTAAAAACTCCGAATAAAGTCGATCCAGATAAATACTTCGATCAGGGAACTGCGTTAATCTCAGCTATTATCAAAGCATACGATACAAGTAATAAAGCCATCCTGGAAAATGCCAAAGGATGGATTTAGAGACTAAAAATTAGTCTCTGTGTTGATCCAACCAGACCATCAGACCTTTTTGTGCATGAAGACGGTTTTCTGCTTCGACAAAAACTATCTCTGCGTGAGACTCTAAAATCTCCTCACTGACTTCCTGACCACGATACGCAGGTAGACAATGTAAAAACTTCGCATCTTTATCTGCGAGACACATCATCAGACCATCTACCATAAAACCTGCAAAATCTTTTATACGCTGCTCTTTTTCATCCTCTTGACCCATGGACGCCCATGTATCTGTTGTTACAATAGTTGCTCCACGAACCGCTTCTTTAGGATCATTCATAACTTTGATAACAGCCCCGCTCTCTTTTGCAAATGCAAGTGCCTCATGCAGTACCTCAGCCTCTACTTCATACCCTTTTGGTGTTGCAATGCGTAATTCAAAACCCAGTTTGGCAGCTAAAAAGAGCCATGAGTGTGTCATGTTGTTTCCATCACCGATGTAAGCAACCACGGCATTCTCTGCTACACCATGTTCTATCATTGTCATATAATCAGCCAAAAGCTGTACAGGATGATAAGAATCTGTCAGACCATTAATGACAGGTACTTTTGAATATCGTGCAAACTCCTCTATCATAGAGTGCTCGTACGTTCGTATCATTACCATATCACACATACGTGAAATGACTCGTGCCGTATCTTTTACAGGCTCACCGCGTCCTAAGTGGATATCACGATTGGAGAGAAAGAGTGCATGACCGCCAAGCTGAAACATCCCCGTCTCAAAACTCACGCGAGTTCGTGTAGAAGATTTCTCAAAAATCATCGCTAATGTCTTGTGTTTTAGCTCTTCTTTATAAATTCCGGCTTGCAGATCTTGTTTTATCTCAAGGCCCAGATGTATTATCTCTAAAATTTCTTCTTTTGTGTAATCTTTGAGTGTTAAAAAATGTCTCACGATACAATCCTGTCTTTTATTATCAGTAATTTTAGTATACTTTTCTTTAATTTATCTGTTTTGTAGCATTTTTGCCACTTCTTTGGCATGATAGGAGATAATGATATCCGCACCTGCACGTTTAAAACTCACCATTGTCTCCATAACTACTCGCTCATAATCTATCAAATCATTCATTCCGGAAAACTTCAGCATCGCATATTCACCACTTACATTGTAAACTGCCATTGGAAGTGTTGTATTGTCTTTTATCTCACGTACAATATCGAGATATGCAAGAGCCGGTTTTACCATAAGTATATCAGCTCCTTGAGCTTCATCACTGATAGACTCTGCGATTGCTTCACGACGATTAGCCGGGTCCATCTGATAAGAAGCTCTGTCACCAAAGCTTGGAGTTGATTCTGCTACATCACGAAACGGTCCATAATAACCTGAAGCAAATTTTGTCGAATATGCCATAATAGGCAGTTCACTGTATCCTGCCTCATCAAGTGCCTCACGCAGAGTCTCAATTATGCCGTCCATCATTCCGCTCGGTGCTATCATATCTGCACCTGCTTTTGCATGAATGACTGCCTGCTGCCCTGAGATCTCCAGTGTTGCATCATTGAGAACGGTCTCTTTTTCTTCATCAATAATACCACAATGCCCATGGTCCGTATATTCACAAAAACATAAATCTGTCACAATAAACATATCGGGATGTGCTTGTTTTATCTCACGTACGGCAGATGCTATGATACCATGTTCACAAAGCGCATCACTTCCAATAGAGTCTTTTACATCAGGAATACCAAACAGTATAATGGAATAAAGTCCCAAAGATTTCAACTCTTCACACTCTTTTATGGCCATATCAATACTCATCTGATAAACACCCGGCATGGAAGCTACTTCTGTTTTAATACCCTCTCCACTTCTAATAAAAAGCGGATAGATAAAATCATCTGCTCTTACATGTGTCTCACGCACTAATGCACGCAGATGTGGATTGAGCCGAGTACGACGGAATCTTTGAAACATTTTTAAACCCTTTTTTTGCTATATTTGATTATAATAGTGTTTGAAGAAAAGATTTTACCATTTTAAAGATTAATTAATGAATATAAAGATTTCAGAGGTAGCGAATTTACCATCACGATTTGGCGATTTTAAAGTAAAGGCATTTAAAGAGGGGCAAAAAGAGCACCTTGTCATATATGCAAAAGAGTTGGGTGAAATACCTGTTGTTCGGGTCCATTCAGAGTGTCTTACAGGTGATGCGATAGGAAGCTTAAAATGTGACTGCCGTGATCAGCTCGAGTATGCCCTTTCACTCATCAATGAAAAAGGTGGTATGGTTATATATTTGCGTCAAGAGGGCCGTAATATTGGTCTATTAAACAAGATAAATGCCTATGCTCTTCAAGACAAAGGTTACAATACCATAGAAGCCAATCATCAACTTGGTTTTGCGGCAGATGAACGCACCTATGAGATTGTCACTTTTATACTCCATCATTTTGGCATTAAAAAGATCAAACTACTTACGAATAATCCAGATAAGATAAATGCTATCTCTGATGTTGAAATTGTTGAGAGAGTGCCAATAGTTATGAAAGCCAACCAATACAATGAAGATTATTTGGATGTAAAACGTGATGCCATGGGTCATCTTCTTTAAAGAGTAACATATGCCAATAGATATAACAAAAGATACTCCCCAAATTGCTCTTAAAAAGCTCAAAGCACGAGAGAGTGTACTTCGTCACTTTGAAGATATTGCAGGACTTGGAAGCTGGGAAGTTGACCTTAAAACGAAAAAATCCGTTTGGTCTAAAGAGAGCTATAAGATTTATGGTCTCAAAGAGGGCACAGAGGTCTCTATAGATACATTTTTTTTCATGCTTCTTCCAGAATATATCACCGATGCAAAGACTCTGCTCCAAGAAGCCATTCAGACAGGAAAAGTACTCAAATTTACCTGTAAAGCACGCAGAAAAGATGGCACTATTATTGACCTTTTTATAAATGGACGAGTGATTTTTGATGAGAATAAACAACCCCTAAAACTGATAGGTACAACGCAGGACATTACAGAGATTACCAACATCAAAGAAGAAGCAAAAGAGCTCGCTGCAATCTTGGAATACTCCTCGAACGAAATCTATATCATTGAGTTAGAAACACTCCGCTATCTCTATGTAAACAAAGGTGCTTGCAGAGCTCTAGGCTATACAAATGAAGAGATGCTTCAAAAAACTGTCCGTGATATCAATCCTTATCTTGAAAAAAGTAAAATTGCCTATTTACAAGAAAAGATAGAACAAGGGGAAAAGGTTCTAAATCGTACTATCCACCAGCGTAAAGATGGAACAGAGTATCATGTCCAATCCTATATCTATAAACTCGCATACCACGGGAAGGATGCTGCTGTTATCTTTGATACGGACATCAGTGAACTTATCGCACTGGAAAAAGAGCATCATCAACAAGCAAAACTTTTAGAGTACCAAGCTTATCATGATACCCTTACGGACCTTCCAAATCGTACTCTTTTTCAAGACAGATTGCAACAGGCGATCATTACATCAAAACGTAATGAGGAAAAATTTGCTCTTCTTTTTATTGATCTCGACCAGTTTAAAAAGATTAATGATTCGCTTGGGCATCATATTGGAGATGAGGTCCTTATTGAGAGTGCAAAAAGATTCCAAAAAGTGCTGCGTGAGGAAGACACACTCTCACGTTTGGGCGGTGATGAGTTTACTATTATTCTAAAAAATCTTAAAAGTGAAAAGAATGCTGCAACTGTTGCGCAAAAACTCATTAACAGCTTAAAAAAACCTATTGAGACAAAACATCATTCTCTCCATATATCTTCCAGTATTGGTATCAGTATCTACCCCAATGATGCCGAGACACAAGAAGACCTTTTAAAATATGCAGATACAGCGATGTACAAAGCAAAAGATGAAGGACGAAACAATTTCCAGTTCTACTCTTCTGAGATGACACAACAGGCTTTTGAAAAGGTCATTATGGAAAATTCCCTGCGTATTGCTATCAAAGAGAATCAGTTTGAAGTCTATTTTCAACCACAATATAATGCAGAGACAGAAACGATTATCGGTATGGAAGCGCTTGTTCGATGGGTACATCCTCACGTGGGTATTGTGCCTCCCTCAGAGTTCATTCCCATGGCTGAAGAAAACGGTTTTATCATTGATATCGACAAAATTATAATGAAACAGGCGATGCAGGAATTTAGCAGTTGGTATGCACAAGGGCTCAACCCTGGTAAACTGGCACTCAACCTCTCTATGAAACAGCTTAATGAAAATAATTTTATTACCGATCTCCTGCAAACAATGCAAGAGAACAACTTTAAGGTTTCATGGCTTGAGCTTGAAGTCACAGAAGGTCAGGTAATGCAAAACCCTGAACAGTCCATTAAAAAGCTTAAACGTTTAAGTAACATAGGGATCTCGATTGCCATTGATGACTTTGGGACCGGATACTCTTCACTCTCCTATCTTAAAAAACTACCTCTGAGCAAACTAAAAATCGATCGCTCTTTCATAAAAGAGATTCCTTACGATGAAGATGATATAGCCATTACAAAAGCGATTATTGCTATTGCAAAGAGTTTAAATCTTCATATTATTGCAGAAGGTGTAGAGACAAAAGAGCAAAAAGAGTTTATGCTTGTAAACGGATGTAAAAAAATTCAAGGTTATTACTATTCACAACCTCTGAGCAGATATAAAATGACGAAACTGTTAAAAAGGTCTAATGAAACTTAGACTCTGGAAGTGCTTCAAGTCTTCTCTGTGCAGCAGCAAGTACTCTTAAAAGCTCATCTGTTGTTGCCTGAAGTTCGACATAATAGAGCTTTGCTTTGTCAATCTCCAAAGCATCCACACTGCTCCTACCCAAAAATTTAGAAAAGAGTCCTCTTTTTTTCTCTTCTTTGAAAAAAATGTTATAGATTTTAAAATACTCTTTATGCCACTGCTCATGTAAAATATCAAGTTTACTATAAAACTGACTTCCAATAAGCTCTCGTACATGATTTTTCTCATCATAAATCCAATGTCCAAAGTCACACTCTTTTTTTGAAACGGCAGTAGGATTATTAACCTTTTTCCCCTCAATAATTGCATGTATCTTCTCCATTTGCAATAGATGGGCCTCTCTTGCTTTTTGTACAGAATTAACACTTTGTTCTTTTTTCATTGAAATTTACCTTTAAAAAAGTATATAATAGCATAAGTTAAAAAAATAAGGAACTTTTATGAAACGTCCAGAACCGATTAATCACGAAATACAACTTAATCCAAAACGTTATATTGTTTCAAAGACCGATCCAAAAGGCATAATAGAATATGGGAATGACTATTTTGTAGAAATTTCAGGATACAGTGAAGCGGAACTTATCGGTACACCCCATTCACTAATCAGACATCCTGACATGCCAAAAGTTGTCTTTAAAATGATGTGGGACAGAATTAACAAAGCCCAAAATATCATGGCTGTTGTGAAAAATCTAGCAAAAGACGGTAGCTACTACTGGGTTGTAACTGAATTTGAGCCAAAAGTAGATCCTATTACCAATGAAATCATCTCCCACACTGCTTTTAGAAAAGCTGCCCCTCGCAAAGCAGTTGAAGCTATCGAACCTATCTATCAAAAACTTTTGGAAATTGAAAAAGAGAGCGGAATGGAAGGAAGTGAAAAATACCTTCGAGGATTTTTAGAAGAAAAAGGCCTTAGCTATGATGACTTCATAGACAATCTTGTTGGTAACAAAGGCATCTTTAAAATCTTCTTCAATGCTATGAAAAAAATCTTCTCTTAATCAATTTTAGTAAAAATGTGCTTGTACGCATATAAGAAATATGCGCTTATAGAAAGTCCTCTCTTGCTCACTAAAATGCAAGAAGGCTTTTGGTCATCTACACAGTCATAAAATTCAACATATTATATATATTTTATATATATTTGAGTACAATGAAGCATTAGAAGGTTTATTTGATGATAAATATTACAAACTTTTTACTAAGCGGTTTTAATTTTAAAGAAGAAGAGTATGAGCTTAAACTCCAGTTTATACTTGTCAATTCCATTCTTACCATTATCATTGTCATGTTGAGTTTTTTATCTTTTTTACGCTACATTTCACATCAGGAAGTCCAGGCAATCATTGATACTGGAGCAGTAGTGGCTTCACTTATCACTCTCATAACAGCACGAAGGTCAAAAAAGAGTATCAACATCTCCATTCCGCTTCTCTTGGCTCTTTTTTATTTTCTTATAACATTTACATTTAGGAACATTGGTATAATCGGTACGACATGGTACATAGTTTTGATTCTTGCCGCATTTTTTCTCAAAGGGAAGAAAGTAGGTCTCTTTTTCTCTGCCATCTCTGTACTTGCAATTTTGAGCTTGGAACAGTTTTCAGATGCAAAATATACAATGTTCCAATATTTCTACATCACAATTCCTATCATTTTAAGTATGACCTTTTTGTATCTGTATGAACAACGAAATGAGATACTCAACTCACTCTTAAAAAAACAAAAGAGTCTTTTGGAAGAAGAGGTAAAAAAACAGACCAATGAACTCTCACAGCTCCTTTTAACAAGTCAAGAGCTTGCAAGTATCATGAAAAACTCACTTATAGAGATCTATATTGTCGATTTCAAAACAGACCATTACCTCTATGTCAATGACGGTGTGATTAAAACGCTTGGATACAGTGAAGATGAACTCCTTGCTATGAATATTTATGACATAAACACCTCAATGATACATGAAACAGTCACACGATTTAAAGAGCTGATGCTCAAAAATGGCAATGCAACAAATATCTCTCAACACAGACGCAAAGATGGCTCAAGCTATGGAGTTCAATCCTTTATGCATAAGATTAGCTATAACAATAAAGAGGCCTATGTTATCTTTGATATTCAAATATCAGATGCACAAAAGGCCCAATCTGCAATACTCAAACAAAAAGAGACTCTTGCCTATCAGGCACACTATGATACGCTGACAAAACTCCCAAATCGTGTCTTATTTGAAGACAGACTCACGCAGGCAATTGCTAAAGCAAAAAGAAAATATACAAAATTTGCACTGCTCTTTGTTGATCTTGATCATTTTAAGGATATCAATGATACCTATGGACATGAAGTAGGAGACATCGTACTTAAAGAGATAGCAAAACGTCTGCAAAACTGCGTGAGAGAATCCGATACAGTCTCACGTCTCTCAGGAGATGAATTTTTGATTATTTTAGAAGAGTTTGACTCTAAAGAGAGTGTGGCAACCATTGCAAAACTTCTTATAGAATCAATACGAATACCAATAGAGTTCCATGATAAAAAACTCATTGTAACCTGCAGTATAGGAATCAGTCTCTATCCAGATGATGCCAAACATGGACAAACACTTGTAAAATATGCAGACCGAGCTATGTACAATGCCAAAAACATTGGCAAAAATAACTTTAAATTTTACAGATAAATCATTTTGAGAGTTTTTTTAAGATAAAATACCCTATGAATTTACAATCACGTGTAGAAAAAGAGAATATTTCTCTGCCAGACAATTTTTTTGATAATATTACAAAGTATAAAGATCACCTCTTTAAGTGGAATAAAATTCACAACCTAACAGGTGCAAAAGATGAAATAACACTTGATGAGTTTATCTTCGATGCACTCTTTCCTGTCAGCTTTTTACCTACAGTAAATTCTCTGCTTGATATTGGTACAGGTGCCGGATTTCCTGGTATGATTTTGGCTTTTGCTCTTGCTGATACAGAAGTAACACTTGTTGAACCACTTGCGAAAAGGGCAAGTTTTTTACAGTTTATAAAAGCGGATCTGGGTCTTGGAAATGTCCGTATAGTCAAAAAAAGAGTCGAAGAGATGGAGAGTGAGATTTTCGAACTGATCACCTCACGTGCAGTAACAGATACAAAAATGCTCTTAGATCTCAGTACAAAACTACGGGATAAAGATACAAAGTTTCTCTTCTACAAAGGCGAGCGTGTCTTTGATGAAGTAAAAGCTTCACAGGGCATGGCACATAAAATTATAGAGAGACACAACAGACATTATTTACTACTAGGAGAGAGTCTATGATACTAAAAGCACTACTTGTCGGTGCCGTTATCTACATCGTCTATATTATGTTTTTTAAGCAAAAGAATGTAGAAAAAAGCAGCACTACAGCCAAGAAAAAAGAACAAAAGCCACAAGCAAACGAAATGGTCGAATGTGCCAACTGTGGTGTTTATGTTGAGATTTCAGAGTCTATTTTAAGCAGTGGAAAATACTACTGCTCTGATGAATGCATAAAAAAGGCTGGAAAATAATGCTCATTTTTGGACATAGATTTATTAAAAATGATGAATTTTTTCATATCTTTGATAGTGAAAGTCTCCAAAAGACACCTCCATCTTCTAAAATCTATTTGGACTTTGATGAAAGCAATCTTGATATTATTGAGCATCTTAGCAGCAACCATATCGCTTTTGGACTTGGAGTGACAAACATTACAGAACTTCTTTATGCTGCTGCTTTAGGGGCGAGTTACATAGTCGTACATCAGAAGTTGGCAAAAACAGCACAAAATATAGCAGAGAACTACCTCTTTGATGCAAAAATCCTGGTACATATCACTCAAGAGAGTGAAATTGAAGAGATGGCACTCTTAGGGATTGACGGTGTACTTTTTCCAGAAGCGATTGTCAAGATAAGTTCTTAAGTATTATGAAACAGCTTCTTGTTTTTTTAGCAGTTTTTCTACTCTCATCCTGTTCTTCTTCACCAAAACCCTATAAAAAAATTTCTTTAAACATTCAAAACAAGCCAAGCTACAACTTAGAAAATAAGAATCATATCACAAAGAAACTCTACGAGTCATACGAAAAATGGGCAGGAGTCAAATACTGCTACGGGGGAGAGAGCAAGAGTGGCATAGACTGCTCTGCACTGGTGCAAACCATCTACAAAGAAGCCTTTCATATCGAGCTTCCACGAACAACAAAAGAGCAGATAAAAGTAGGAAAGAAAGTCCAAAAAAAGGCTTTAAAAGAGGGCGATATTCTCTTTTTTAAAACATCCTACCATGTTTTACACTCAGGGATCTACCTTAAAAAAGGAGCCTTTATTCATGCCTCAAGTAAATATGGTGTGATTCTTTCTAATATTCATAATCCCTACTGGAGAGCAAAATACTTTCAGGCAAGAAGAGTATTATTCTAAGCTATAGAGTCCAAAAAAGAAAGTTTTATTGAAAAATTAGCTATAATCGCTCAATAAGGTAATCCAATGGAAAAATATCTAAATCATAAAATCCTCTATATTGTTCCATCTATTTTTCTACTGGTTGTACTCCTGAGAATTTTTTACAGTTATAACGATACACAGCTGCAGATTCAAGAGTTTGCAAAAAAAGAGGCACAGGTTTTAAAATCTCATGCAATGGTGCATAGAAACTATTACCAAAAACTCTATTTTGATAAAACGATTCCTCTCAATCAAGAGACTCTAAAAGGGCTACCGGCTTACAGTTCTTACTATATCAATAAATCCTTTTCACAGAACAACCCCTTTGCCATCAGCTTGCAAACAGTCTCAGACAGAGCAAGAGACCCAAAAAACCAAGCGGATAAAGAGGAGCTAAAAGCCATCGAGTACTTTAAAGAACATCCTATGGAAAAAGAGTACTTTAGCAGTGAGAATCCTGACTACTATCAATATGCATCTGCTTTGATCATGGAGTCAAAATGTTTGCAATGTCATGCTTCCAAAGAGAAAGCTCCTGCATTTATCCAAAAACGTTATGACAAAGCATATGACTACAAGCTTGGAGAGCTTCGAGGCATACTAAGCATTAAACTGCCAAAAGAGAAACTCAACAACTACTTTTTTCACCACTTCATCTATTCAGTCATTTATGACATCATCGCCTTTTTAATTCTCTTTTTTATTATCTATACTATCGCAAAAAAATCAAAAAAGATAAATACTTTTTTACGTCAAACAATCAGAATGCAAACAAAAAAGCTCAAAGAGACACTTGTACGTGAGCGACTGACTGGTCTGCCAAACAGATTACAGTTTTTAGAGGACATTAATAACACCCAAGAGAAAAAAAATAAACACCTTGCCCTTATAAACATTGACAGTTTCAAAGATATCAATGATTTTTACGGACATAATGTCGGAGATGCTTTACTCATACTCTTAGCAAAAAAAATTGATGCTTTTTGCAATGATAAACACTCAATAGTCTACAAGTTGCCTAGTGATGAGTATGCTGTCTTTAGCTTATGGAACATCGATACTGATACCTTCATAAAAAAAATCTTAAAACTGCTACAGGAGATTCAAAAAAATGAGTACCTTATTGCCAATAATGCTATCTTTATAACTGTCAGCTGTGGTATCGCTTCCAACGAAGATGACCTGATCATAAAAGCAGACATGGCACTGCAGGTCGCAAAAAATGCAAAAACAAATCTTATCATTTATGACAATCTTGTAGACACGACAGAGATAGTAAATAAAAATATACAAGGGGTATCGCTACTTAAAGATGCCATTGTCAATGATAAGATTCATCCTTATTTTCAACCTATCTACAATCTCCACACAAAACGGGTGGAGAAGTATGAGTCACTTGTCAGAATTATCACACAAAGTGGTGATGTTATCACACCCTACAGTTTTTTGGATATTGCCATCAAATCAAAACTCTATCACCATATCACACATATCATGATAGAGAAAACATTTGCTTTTTTTGAAAAAAAAGAGGAGTATGAATTTTCAATCAACCTCTCCATAGATGATATCCGCAATGAGAGAACTGTTCATTTTATTTTAGAAAAACTCGCTGCCTATGCAACACCACAAAGAGTTGTTTTTGAAATTTTAGAGAGTCACGAGATAGAGAACTATGAAGATATTAAAAACTTTATCAAAGAGGTGAAACAGTATCAGGCGAAAATCGCTATCGATGACTTTGGAAGCGGATACTCCAACTTTTCTCATGTTTTGGAGCTCAATGTTGATTATCTCAAAATTGATGCCTCTCTCATCCGAAATATAACCACAAATGAAAATGCGCAAAAAATTACACATACCATTGTATCTTTTGCGAAAAACATTGGTCTTGAAACAATTGCAGAGTATGTTGAAGATGAAACGGCTTTGGAGTTACTCTCTGACTTAGGTGTAGATTTTATTCAAGGATACTATATCGGAAGACCTGCACCGCTCTTACTCTAAAATAACTCTTTTAAGATAGGGTTTAAGCGCGGTCAATATCTCATAGCTGATACTCCCCGCTGCACGTGCTACCACTCTTGCATCATTAAAAATCAAAAGCTCCTCTGCAACGGATAAAAAAGAGCTGTTATCCATGGAGATTCTGCCAAGCAACAAGATACCCTCAGGTGTCTCATACCTGTTAGAACAAGCTCGTAAAAAACCGTCGCCATACCCAAAATCATAATTTCCCACTTGACACTCACGTGAAGTTGTATAGCTAGCACCATATCCTATGCATACACCCTTGTCCAGATGACGTGTTGAATTTCTCTTTGCATAGAGCGATAATACAGGTTGTAAGGCCTCTGCATCAACATTTCCAGAGAGCTCCAAACAACCATAGGCAGCGATACCTACGCGTACCATATCTTCTGTAAAATCATCCGTTTGAAAAAGTGCTGCAGAGTTGGCAGAGTGAAAACGAAGCCTTTTCATTCCAAATGCTTCTGCCAAAGCTGTTACTTCTTTTTTGACCTGCGCAAAATTTTTATTTTGTTGTTCAAAAACAGACTGATCTTCATCAGCACAACTGTGGTGGGTAAAGACAGCCTCTAGTTCTAACTCTTGTTTTTGTATCAAGAAAAATGCCTCACGCAGCTCATCCATCTCAATACCGTTTCTATTCATACCTGTATTTACTTTTAATTCTACTTTTGTCTTTTTGGGAAACTTTGAGATGGAGTCTAAATCATTTATCGTATAACAAATTTTCGCACTCTTTTCTTGTGGAGTATCTGCCAAAACCAAAATATAATCAAAAAATTCTTCAATCTCTTTTGCTTCAACATAGGAGCGGACAACAGCTCTGCTTATACCGTACTCCTGTGCCATAGCTGCCATCTCACGCAAACCATGACCATACGCATTATCTTTTAAAACAAGTGCTATTTTATCTTTGCCTTTGCTTCGTTGTGCAATAATATCTAAGTTGTTGAAAAAATGTTGTTTATTCAATGTTATGTAAGCCATAGGAAATTATACAGTATGTTTGAGAAAAAACGATTAATCGCAGAGTTTGAAGAACAAGGTTTCACACAAATCATCTTTCCTCACGCACAAACAGATTGGGCACCTTATCTGCGTGAGGCACAGAACTGTTTTATAGATATTATCAACACAATAAAAGAGTTTCAAAACTGTCTCGTTATCTGTGCAGATAAAGAAGCGACACAAAAACATTTTGCATCGCATAAAAATCTTTTTTTTACAGAGTACGCAACTGATGATACATGGGCAAGAGACTGCTCTACTTTATGTGTGAGAGAAAACGGTAAGACAGAACTGCTTGACTTTACATTTAATGCATGGGGAGAAAAGTTTGAAGCAGACAGAGACAATGCAATGTCTCAAACAATCAAAGATATCTATACACTGCCTGTGCAAAAGCTAGACTTTGTCCTAGAGGGTGGTGCTGTTGAGAGTAACGGCAAAGACACTGTTTTGACAACAGCAGCATGTATGCTCAACCCTAACCGAAATCCAAAGCTCAATAACATCCAAATCACACAGAACCTAAAAGAGTATTTTGGAGCAGAGCATATACTTTATCTTAACCATGGATATCTTGCCGGTGATGATACCGATTCACATATCGATACACTTGCCCGTTTTATCAATGAAGATACCATTATGTACGTACAATGCAGAGATAAAGCGGATGAACACTATAAAGAGCTGCATTTGATGGAAGAAGAGCTCTCAATGATAGCAAAAGAGAGAGGGCTCAAACTCATAGCCTTACCGATGCCTGATGCACTTTACTATGAAGAAGAGCGACTGCCTGCAACCTATGCAAACTTTTTATTTGTCAATGGTGCTGTACTTGTCCCACTTTATAATGTAGCTCAAGACAGGGAAGCTCTTGAGGTTTTTAAAAAAACATTTCCAAAAAGAGAAGTTATCGGCATTGATTGTTCTACACTTATCCGTCAACACGGTTCACTGCACTGTGTAACAATGAACTTTGCAAAAAGTGTTGGTCTGCAGGTCTCACTCTTTTTTTAGATTCTCTATTCTGCCGGTCTTATTTTCATCTGCCTTTTTTTCACTGTTCAGTATCGCCATACCACTCATAATTAGATAGGTTGCCAAGGCAAATCCTAATGCAATGGTGATTGTTTTTTGTATCTTTTCACTTTTACTCATAATGCAATTTTAGCAGAATTTTTTCTTTTATTAACACTTTATTAACACTTCTTTTACTATTATCAATAAAGAAATCTTATCTCAAAGATTTAGAATTATTATTTAAGATAAAAACAAGGGAATTATAATGAAAAAGACACTTACTCTCTCGCTTCTAGCTGTCTCAGCTCTCTACTCTGCTGATGTAGCTTTAGAACCCATTAATGTTGAAGCAACAGTTGTAACTGATGTCGCACAGAAGGCACAAACTTCTGCTGATCTTGCTCAGGCACTCAGTGACAATGTACCTGCCATTGATATGTCACGTCGCAGTGCCATTGCTAATGATATCCTCATTCGTGGACAAAAACGTGACAACATCACAGTAGAAGTTGACGGAACAAAGGTTTATGGTGCATGTCCAAATAGAATGGATCCCCCTGCTTCTCACGTTGTAGCAAATCAGATTGATAAGCTAGAAGTTATCGAAGGACCATATGATGTTACTTCTTTTGGAACACTCAGCGGTGGTGTAAAAATAAGCACAAAAAAACCCTCAAAAGATTTCAAAGGCTCTGTTAATCTTGGTTTTGGTTCATGGAACTACAAAAAATTCGGAGCAACATTCAGTGGAGGCAATGACATTATCCGTATGATTGCAACAGTCTCTACAGAATCAGCTGATCAGTATCATGATGGAAATGGTGACTCTTTAGCACAGCAAATTGACAAATACCAAGCTGCCAACTCAACAACACTCACTGGTTCAAAAGACCCTAGATTACAACCTGCTTATTATGATATGCCGGCTTATACTAAAAATAGTGCGATGGCAAAAGCTTTTATTAAAACATTTGAAAATCAAGAACTGCGTCTAAGCGTTACAGCAAACAGAAGTGATGATGTTCTTTATGCAAACTCCAAAATGGATGCTATTTATGATGACTCAAATATCTACAGTGTAGAGTACAATATCGACAGTATCAGTGATACATACAAAAATATCAACTTACAATATTATCACTCTGATGTTGACCATCCAATGGGTACAGATTATAGAATGTCTTCGTTAAATACAGGCATAGTAGTGACAAACTGGCTCACCACCAATATGGATGGAATTAAACTCAAAAACAGTTTTGATATCAACTCCTACCAACTTCTTCTTGGTCTTGATGCAAGTAAACGAAAATGGGACGGACACTATGAAAAAAATGGCTCAGCAGCAGCAATTGGTTATAGAAAAAGTATTGATAATGCAGTAACAAAGAACAGTGCACTTTTTGCAAAACTCGATAAAAAATATGGTTCTTTTAATCTCTCCGTCGGTGCGAGAGTGGATGATACCATCATTACAAATGACAGCTACCAGGATAATAACTATCACTCTGTGGGGGCAAATATTTTAGGGACATATCATATCAATAAAGAGAATAAGATCTTCTTTGGTATTGGACAAGCTTATCGTGTACCAGATGCTAGAGAGCTCTATTTTTTAGGTTCTACGGGTAATGAAGTAGGGACTCATGATTTAAAAGATACTACAAATCAAGAAATAGATTTAGGCTATGAAGCAAATACTGCTAACTTTCAATTTAAAATAAAAGCTTTCTACTCAAAACTCAAAGATTATATCTACTATCACAAAGATGCAGACAATAATGCATCTACTCTAGATGTACATGCGTTTGAAAATATAGATGCATACATTTATGGTGGAGAAGCAACTGCTTCTATCTATCTCACAGATGATATGAGTGTTGATATGGGAGTTTCTTATAAACGTGGTAAAAAAGACAAAGCACTTGCCGGACAGACAAATACAAACTTAGCAGATATGGCACCACTGCGTGGAAATGTGGCACTGAACTATGAATATGCAAATAATTCTATCGCAACACTTGAAGTACGTGCAAGTGACAGATGGAACACAATCGATGACGAGAACGGTGAACAGGTTCTTGCTGGCTGGGCAATCTTAAATGCAAAAGTAAAACATGCGGTTAATAGAAAATTTGACCTTACTGTAGGTGTAAATAATATACTTAACAAAACATATGCACAGAGCAATACATATGCAGACCTTATCTTAGTCACTGGCGGTACAACAGATGTAATGTTGATGAACGAACCAGGTCGCTATATCTACACAAATCTTGATTTTAAATTCTAAAACCCTTGCAAAAAGTCTGCCTTATAAGCAGACTTTTTTCCTCTAAAGCACTTCTTCATATAAAAAAAGATAAAATCTCTCTATGATAAAGAGATACCCAACCAAAAAAATTTATGTCGGAGATGTTACAGTCGGTGGTGATGCACCTATCTCTGTTCAGTCTATGACCTATTCAAATACACACGATGTTGCAGCAACAGTGGAGCAGATAAATCGTCTGCATTTTGCAGGCTGTGACATTGTCAGAGTAGCAGTACCTGATATGGAAGATGCACTTGCGCTTAAAAGCATAAAAGAGCAGATCTCTCTACCACTTGTTGCAGACATCCACTTTAACTATAAACTCGCACTCATTGCTGCAGAGTCAGTGGACTGCATCCGTTTTAATCCTGGAAATATCAGTGATAAAAGCAAGATAAAAGAGATAGTAAAAGCCTGCAAAGAGAGAAACCTGCCAATCCGCATCGGCGTCAATGCAGGAAGTTTGGAAAAAGAGTTCGATAACAAGTATGGTCCTACGGCAGAAGCGATGGTGGCTTCAGCTGAGTATAACATCAAGTTTTTGGAAGATTTGGGATTTGATGATATTAAAATCTCGCTCAAAGCAAGTGATGTACAACGTACAGTCGATGCCTATCGAATGCTGCGCCCTCGTAATAATTATCCTTTTCACTTAGGAGTTACAGAAGCGGGCACTATCTTTCATGCAACAGTAAAAAGTGCCATTGGCTTGGGTGCACTTTTACTTGATGGTATCGGTGATACTATACGAGTCAGCATCACTGGTGAGCTTGAAGAGGAGATAAATGTCGGTCGTGCAATCCTTAAAGACAGTGGAGCGATGCCTGATGGGCTCAATATCATCTCTTGTCCTACCTGTGGTCGTATAGAAGCAGACTTAGTAAGTGCAGTTGCTGAGATAGAACAACGTACAAAACACATTAAAACTCCACTGAATGTTTCCGTGATGGGATGCGTTGTCAATGCCATCGGTGAAGCAGCTCACGCAGATGTCGCCATCGCCTACGGTAAAGGAAAAGGACTTGTTATGGTCAAAGGGGAAGTCGTTGCAAACCTTGATGAAAAAGAGTTGGTTGACTGTTTTGTCAGTGAAATAGAAAAAATGGCAGGAGAATAAAATGCAAGATAATCTCTACAATTTAGCATTTGAGCGTTCAATTCTAAGTTCTATCATTTTCGAGCCAAGCCAGTTTGATGAGCTAAGTGTCATACTCAACAAAGATGACTTCTACCTTCCTGCGCATCAAGATATATTTCAAGCGATGTTGACTCTTTTGCAAAAAGACCAGCCAATCGATGAAGAGTTTATAAAAAAAGAGCTGATTCGTGCAAAGAAATTTGATGAACAGGTAATGCTTGAGATTTTAGCTGCAAACCCAATCTCTAACACCAAAGCCTATGTCGATGAGATTAAAGACAAATCGCTAAAACGCCATCTCTTAACACTCACAACAGAGATAAAACGAGTAACCGTAGAAGAAGAGCTGCCATCTGTAGAAGTCGTTGACATCGTAGAAAAAAAGCTCTATGAGATCACTCAGGATAATCAGACAAGTGACTTCAAAGACTCTCCAAAGATGACCTTTGACACGATGGAGTACATCAAAGAGATGAAAGCACGTGGCAATTCTGTACTCGTTGGGGTAGATACCGGTTTTAAAGAGCTAAACAAAATGACAACTGGTTTTGGTAAAGGTGACCTTGTCATCATCGCTGCACGGCCTGCGATGGGGAAATGCCTTGGACGAGGTACAAAAGTTGTCATGTATGACGGCACACTCAAAAATGTTGAAGATGTTGTTGTTGGTGATGAATTGATGGGTGATGATTCAACACCAAGAAGAGTCCTTTCACTTGCCCGTGGTCGTGAAAAAATGTACTGGGTACGTCAAAATAAAGGTATAGACTACCGTGTCAACGAATCACATATTCTCTCACTCAAACGCTCACGTAACGAAGGCAAACACAAGCATGGTGATATTTTAAACATTTCCATCAAAGAGTACAACAAAAAAAGTAAAAAATTCCACTCAAACTATAAGGGTTATAAAGTAGCCATTGATTTTCCAAAAACACAACTTCCTGTTGATCCATACTTTTTAGGAATTTGGCTTGGAGACGGCACTGTAAGCAATGTTGGTATCGCTACACAAGACAAAGAAGTTGTTCACTTTTTAGAAGACTATACAAAAAAACTCTCTTTGCAAGTAACAAAACAACACAATAACAAAGAGAAATGTCCTATATATTCCATTACAGCAGGGAAAAGAGGTATATCAAAATACAAAGACAACTCTTTACAAAAAAAACTGCGTGATTTGGGTGTGCTCAATTGTAAACATATTCCACATGACTATTTGCGAAATTCACAAAAAAACAGATTAAAACTTTTAGCCGGTCTTATCGACAGTGACGGTTATTATGATGACAAACATCACGTATTTGAAATTGTCCAAAAAGATGAAAAACTAGCGCAGCAAATTAAATTTTTAGCTGATTCTCTGGGCTTTCGTGTTTCACTGAAGACAAAAAAAGCCAGAATCAAAAAAATAAACTATGTATGTGATGTCTATCGACTCAGAATTTTCGGTCATCTTGATACTATACCAACTAAAATTGCCCGTAAAAAAGCAAGAAAACTACTCTCAAAAAGAGAACATCTTCACACAGGCATAAAAGTTGAATATGACAAAGTCGATGATTACTATGGCTTTGTTCTTGATGGGAACCACCTCTTTTTGCTTGAAGATATGACGGTAACGCACAATACATCTTTTATTTTAAATACGGTAAACAATCTTATCAATCAAGGCAAAGGTGTCGCCTTTTTCTCACTGGAAATGCCGGCTGAGCAGTTAATGCTACGTCTGCTCTCCATTCAGACATCTATTCCTCTACAGAAATTACGTGTCGGTGATATGAATGATGACCAGTGGAGCTCACTCAATGGTGCCATTGACAGAATGAACTCGGCCAAGCTCTTTGTTGATGATCAGGGAAGTGTCAATATCAATCAACTTCGAAGTAAACTTAGAAAACTCAAAAACAAGCATCCAGAAATTGAGATAGCCGTGATTGATTACCTCCAAATTATGTCAGGGATCGGTAACCAAGACAGACACCTCCAAGTAAGTGAGATCTCACGTGGGCTTAAAATGCTTGCTCGTGAGCTTGAGATGCCTATTGTTGCGCTCTCACAACTTAACCGTGGGCTTGAAAGCAGAAATGATAAACGTCCGATGCTCAGTGATATCCGTGAGTCTGGTTCGATTGAGCAGGATGCCGATATCATCCTTTTTGTCTATCGTGATGATGTATACCTCTACAAAGAAGAAAAAGAGCGAGAAAAAGCAGCACGTGCAGAAGGAAAAGAGTTTACCTCAACCTATGTTGAAAAAGAGGAAGAAGAGGCTGAGATCATCATCGGAAAACAGAGAAACGGTCCAACAGGCCATGTAAAACTCATCTTTCAGAAAAAACTTACCCGTTTTGTTGATGCACCAAGCTTTGCCCAAGCTGTTGAGACAGTCTATGAAAATGTCGATACAAAATCAGCTCAGGTTGATGTCCCACAAGTTGAGATGCCACCTATCTAGATGGCTTCTTTAGAGAGAGTTGAGCTGTTAAGCTCAAGAAAGGATTACCTCTATCTTCTTACTCTCTTTATCCTACTTTTTACAACTTCTCTCTCCTATGAATATTACAAATACAAACAACTCACAAAATTTGACTCTCAATTAGTAGACGCGACAATCCTCAAACAATACACAAAAACAAAAGTTACAAAAAAAGGCAAAACAAAAACCTATCAGGTGTTAAAGATAAAAAGTTTTGATGGTTTTACTTTTTATTCAACAGCCTCTAAAAATCTGCCAAACTATAAAGACAAAAATATTCTCCTAGAGGTATGGGCAGGAAAAATTACTTTTTTAGAGTACCTCAAAGGCTTCTTTGCCTTTAGTAAAATTTTGGAAATTGATACGAAAAGTTCTATAAAAGAAAACATTACCACTGCTATTACCCAAGCTCATGCAGAGAATGATGCAAGCGCTATCTATCAAGCACTCTATCTGGCAAAGTCACTACCATACCACCTTCAGCAGACTTTTTCAAACCTTGGTATATCACATCTTATCGCCATAAGTGGCTTTCATCTTGGTGTACTCTCAGCACTTCTGTATTTTCTTATTAAATACCCTTACAGACTTTTACAAAACAGATACTTTCCCTATAGAAGTGCACAACGTGACACTTTTTTCATTATCACTTTTGTTCTGCTTACCTATATGCTCTTTTTAGATGTACCACCATCACTTCTGAGAGCTTTTGCAATGCTCTGTACCGGATTTATACTCTATGAGAAAGGTATCAAAATCATCTCACTGCAAACACTATTACTGACTTGTTTATTACTCATTGCCTTTTTCCCAAGACTGCTCTTTAGTATTGGTTTTGCTTTAAGTCTCAGCGGTGTTTTTTATATCTTTTTGTTTCTTATCTATTTTCAACAAAGAAACAAGCTATGGCAATTTCTTCTGCTTCCTTTTTGGGTCTATCTGATGATGCTACCATACTCTTTAGTCATCTTTGGAAATTTCAGCCTATATCACCCACTCTCGATTCTTTGGACATCACTCTTTACTCTTTTTTATCCACTCTCTATTTTTCTTCATTTGATTGGATTTGGAGATCTGCTTGACTCACTGCTTATCTCTTTACTGCAACTCAATCCTCACGCAGTGAAAATAGCAGTTCCAAATATAGTCTTATATGGGGAGATTTTTCTCTCGCTTTTGGCTGTTTTTAAAAAAGAAGCACTTTATCTACTGCTTTTTTATTGCCTCTGTGTGTTTATATACTCGATCTATCATATAACATAACTTCAGACCGTAGATAAAGATAATCCAAGAGACATAGATCCATAAAAACAAAAACATCACAATCGCAAAAGAGCCATACATCGTAGTATAGGATTTGTTCAAAAAAACATAGTAGATAAAAGCATTTTTACTTGCACTAAAGATGATGGAGACTACAAATGAACTGATTGCTGATGCTTTTGGATTTACTTTGGCATTTGGGCCTATTTGAAATATCAAAAAGAAAAGCCCCCAGATAATCAAGTACGGAACAAGTGGCAAAATATTGAGTCCGGAAGTGAGCGAATTCGAAGCCATCAGTGCTGCAATATAGCCTGTAATATAAAAAGAGATACCAAGGGCAATTGGCGTGAGCGTAAGCATTGTCCAGTAAGTTGTTATGCTCTCCCAAAGGGTTCTTGATTTTGCATGGAAAATCTTATTGGCTATATACTCAAAGTTTTTAAAAAACATCAGGGATGCAACAAGTATCATTAAAAGCCCAAAGGCTCCCATTTTCGCAGAGTTTGCCACAAAACTGTCTATATT
The DNA here is from genome assembly GCF_009192995.1 of Sulfurimonas indica. Lineage (GTDB taxonomy): Bacteria > Campylobacterota > Campylobacteria > Campylobacterales > Sulfurimonadaceae > Sulfurimonas > Sulfurimonas indica. The sequence continues at coordinate 72,048 of NZ_SDID01000006.1, forward strand.
TTTCATAATAAGCTCAGATTGTACCGGCATCAGATTTGAGAAGATAAAATTTTTGATATTTTCATAATGTTCTGCAAAACTCGGCATGGAAGTGAGCAGTGTCAGCACTATTAAAAGCAGAGGAATGATAGTAAAGATAGTATAAAAACTAAGGCTTGCTGCAAAAAGTGTCAGCTCTTTATCTACAAAAGCCAAAACAAACTGTCTGACCTCTTTGTAGATTTTTCGAGCTAAATGATGCATCGTCTTAATCAAGTCCCATTTTTGCAGGGTTTAAGATATTATTTGGATCAAAGGCTTTTTTAATGGATTTAAAAAGTTCCATCTCGGCATCAGAGAAAGCCATTTTCATATATGGTGCTTTTGCAAGTCCTATTCCATGCTCACCTGAGAGTGTCCCACCTAGGTCAACTGTCGCTTGGAACACCTCTTCAATCGCTTTATAAGCGATTTTCACCTGCTCTTGGTCACTACCGTCAACCATAATATTCGTATGCACATTTCCATCACCCGTATGTCCAAAACATGGGATTTTTACACTGTACTTATCAGCTATGGCATAAAACTTCTCTAAAAGTTCTGGTAGTACCGCACGCGGAACAGTTACATCTTCATTAAGTTTTTTACTTCCGTAAACTGAGAGTGCAGGAGAAGCATTACGACGAGAAAACCAGATATCAGCCGCCTCTTTTTCATCTTTTGCACGACGGAATTCAGAACATCCGTTTTCTTTAAAAACCTTTTCAATCTGGTCAAGTTGGAAGTTCAGATCATCTTCCAAATTGCCATCAACATCAGTAACCAAAAGAGCACCGGCATCTACTGGTAGTCCTTTATGAAAGGTCTGCTCAACTGCACGAATCGTCAAGTTATCCAAAAACTCCATAGCAACCGGTGTAATTCCACTTGCCATTGTTTTATAAACCGCTTCCATTGCATCATTTACCGTTGGAAAGATTCCCATCGCCGTTTTCGTCAGTTTCGGCTTTGGAATAAGTTTGAGAGTTATCTCTGTTAAAACTGCCAAAGTTCCTTCAGAAGCTATTAAAATACCTGAAATGTTATAGCCTGCAACATCTTTGATAGTTCGCTTTCCAGCTTTAATGACATCACCATTTGGGAGTACTGCACGTGTTGCCATGACATAGTCTTTGGTAATTCCATACTTTGCAGCACGCATACCACCGGCATTTTCACTTACATTGCCACCTATAGTCGAATAATCCTGAGATGCCGGATCCGGCGGATAAAAAAGCCCTACCTCTTCAACTGCACGTTGCAGATCCATATTGATAACACCGGGTTGCACGATAGCAACCATATTTTTCATATCAATCTCAAGGATTTTATTCATATGTTTTTCAAAGCCCAGTACAATACCGCCGGAACTCGGCAGTGCCCCACCAGTAAAACCTGAACCCGCTCCACGTGGAACGATAACAATTTTATGCTCATTACAGTACTTTAAAATTTCACTGACATCCTCTTCATTCCGAGGAAAAAGTACAGCATCAGGTTCAAAGTGCTCACGTGTCGCATCATAAGAGTATGCAATTAAATGTGCTTTATCACTGTAGATATTCTCATCACCTACAATAGTTTTAAAATGTTCTAAATGTTTTGCTTCAATCATACTATTTTCCTATCTTAAATTCAGTAACTAAATCTACTAACTCTTTATGACTTTTTACTATCTCATAGAGTGCTTTGTTCTTTTTATTGTTCTGCACTAAAAGCTTATAATAGTGCGGAGCATAATTCTCCATCTCATCACTCCCTTCACCCCACCAAGCAGCATCGATTTTTGTTACACGTGTATAAAAAGGTGTCTGTTTTTTCTTGGCTTCAAAAGAGGCATCTGTAATATTTAAAATTGTAAAACTCTTAATGTCCACTGTATAGACTTTTTTATCCAAGTAGATAAAAAGTAGTCCAACACTTGCAGCATTTGCAAAACTCGTAAAATCTTCCTGAAGCGGTGTCGGATGCCCAGCAAAAGAGAGTACCGTTGCAAAAAGGTCTGGATGTATCCACTGAATACGCACACTTTTTGAGATTTGATGATATATCTCTTCAGTTGGAGCGATTAAGAGCGCACGAGAGTACCCAAAAGCAAGCTCTACCGTATCACCGACTTCTGGTTTATACTTTCCATATGGCAGAGAGTTGTTTCGGAGTGCATTAAATTCACTCATTTTAATTGTTGCAATTTTTTTGGCTTTATCATATGCCATAACTGTTGCATTTTTCAAAATCACACTGTGCTCGGGTGTGATATGATGGACTACAAAACCACTCACTCCTACATCAATATGGTCAATCTCTATCGTAGCAAGTGCTTTATCATTGTCAACAGTAAGAATTGGGGCTTTCATCACAGCTGCCATCATCTGTGAAACCATCAAAATGAGTAAAATCGTATATTTCATTGTTCAACTTTCTATTAATATAGTGCGATTATATCAAACAAACCTCATATTAATCAAAAATTTGATAATCTTTGCACATTATTTATTTCAGGCTAATATTAATGATACGATTTTTCATACTTTTTTTACTGGCAACATCCCTCTTTTCTTCCGTTGTGGAAAGGTATAGATGGATAAACGGGGAAACCTATCTGATCTTTTTAGAAAATCACAATCTTCCTATTCGAGAGCTCTATTACAACCTTGACAAAGATGACCAAAGACTTACAGAAGAGATGCGTGCTGGAGTGCATTATCAAATTTTAAAAGATGATAATGGTCTAATAGAACAGATCCTACTTCCACTCAATGATGAACTGCAAATCCACATCTATAAAGATAAAAACTCTTACAAATTTGAAGCCATCCCAATTATCAGTACCACCAAAACAGAAGCCTTCAGTACAATAATTACGAGCTCTCCAATGTACAATATTTTAAAAGAGACAGGGAGTAAAAAGCTCGCTCAAATCTTTGTTGCAAGTTTTAAACACTCTCTTAATTTTAAAAATGACATCCGCAAAGGCGATAGACTTGTAATGATCTATGAACAAAAGTACCGTCTAGGACGCCCTTTTTCCATGCCTACACTCAAAGTTGCCATGATAGAGATGAATCATAAACGCCACTATATCTATCTCAATGATGATGGACGTTATTATGATGAAAAAGCACATGAAGTTGAAGGGTTTTTACTCGCTCGTCCTGTTCGTGGTGCGCGTATTTCATCCTATTTTACCAAAAGAAGATGGCACCCGGTTCTGCATAAATGGAAAGCCCATCTAGGTGTTGATTACGCCGCCCGAAGAGGAACTCCCGTGATAGCTGCAGGAAGCGGGCGAATTGTCTATGCTGCACGGCTTGGTAGCTATGGAAACCTTATAAAAATAAGACATAATGACGGTTATGAAACACGCTATGCCCACCTAAAATCTTTTCGTAGAGGCATACATCGTGGTAAATATGTCAAAAAAGGACAGACCATTGCCTATGTAGGCAATACCGGCCGTTCAACCGGTCCACATCTGCATTTTGAACTTAGAAAACGCGGTCGTGCCATTAATCCACTGCGTGTTGTACAAGTTACAACAAAAAAACTCAGAGGCAAAGAGAAAAAAGCATTTTTACGTCTGAAGAAAAATTATGATGAGAGTGTTGAACTTCATCTGGGCAACCAAACACCTTTTCAAAAGCTCCCACCATTTGAAAATATCTCTTACATTCATTTCATGGACAAAAACAATGGATAAAATAGAGTCTATCCAAGAGCTCAAAGAGACAAAGTTCATCAAGCCCATAGAGATAAACTATATTCAAAAAGGCATTAAAAAACGATGGGAGGCTGTTATCAGTCATGATAGTGTTGCAGTGCTTCTTTACCATAAAGAAAAAGATGCTTTTATCCTTGTAAAACAGTTACGGGTAACAGTACTCAATAAAAATCCTGATGATGGTTATATGTATGAACTCTGTGCAGGTATCGTTGATAAAAAATGCTCAAATGTTCAGATAGCAAAAGAGGAAATCTTAGAAGAGTGTGGTTATGATGTGCCACTGGAAAATATTGAAAAAATCAGCTCCTTTTATACCTCTGTTGGCATATCTGGAACACATCAGACACTCTATTACGCACAAATTGATGAGAGTATGCGAGTAAATGAGGGTGGCGGGATTCATGATGAAGAGATAGAGGTTATCAGCATAGCATATGAAAATGCAAAAGATTTTCTTTTTGATGAGTCCTATCAAAAAACAACCGGTGTCTCTTTAGCTTTTTACTGGTTTTTCAACACAAAACTCAAGCAAACTCTATAGGATCCATATCCACTTCTGCCAACGGTACCATAGAAGCACGTACAGCTTGTATAATATCAGTACTTTTAGCAGAACGTAGCAGTATCTCATAACGATATTTATTCGCTACTTTCTCAAGCGCACATTTTTTTGCACCTACAATCTCTAACTCTTGAAAATTTCGCAATTTTCCTTCCATCTCACGCATAGCTTCTTGTGCTTTTTGGGCATTTTTATGTGCAAAAAGAATGCGGCAAAGTTTCTTATATGGAGGATAGAGTTCTTGGCGAAAGAGTTTCTCCTCTTCTAAAAAATCTTCATATCTCTCAATATAGGTACGAAAAAAATCCTCATTAAAACTCTGCACTATCACTTTTGCATCTTTGGAACGACCACTGCGCCCTGCTACTTGAATGAGTAATGAGAGCGCTTTTTCACGAGCTCTGTAGTCTGGCATACTTAAAAGATTATCCATCCCAAGAACAACTGCTAAAGTTACATCATGATAATCATGCCCTTTACTAAGCATCTGCGTACCGACTAAGATATCACTCTCTTTATCATTAAAACGCTTCAATATTTTTTTTAACTTGGCAGCCGTAGTGATAGTATCTCTGTCAAACTGTTCAAGTTTTGCACTTGGCAAAAGCTCTGCTATGATATTCATAGCCTCGGCAGTTCCTAGTCTTGAACTGACAAGATGAGAAGAGTGACACTCAGGACAAACCTGTGGTATTGCCTGTGTAAAATTACAGTAGTGACATTTCAGTGCACGTGAGTGTTGATGCAGACTCATTCCAACAGAACAGAATGCACACTCAAAGGTATATCCACAATCTCCACAAATCAAATACTTAAAATTTGCACGAGTGGGTAAAAAAACAATGGATTGCTCTTTTTTTTCATAAACCTCACGTAAGTGACTCTCGATTAAAGGTGTAATCTCTTCAGTATGCGCTTCATAGATAAACTCTTTTTTTGAACTGAAATGTCCACCTTTGAGCCTAATGTGAGGAAATTTCACATAAGAACCAAGTGATGGTGTCGCACTTCCAAGCACTACAGGTATATCATAGATCTTTCCCATATAAATTGCAATATCACGTGCATTGTAACGTGGTCGCGCGGATGATTTATAACTCTCATCATGCTCTTCATCCACAACTATAAGCCCTAAATCTCTAATAGGTAAAAAGAGAGAAGAACGCGCCCCTGCAATAATCTTTGCTTTACCACTTCTTATCTTCTCTTGTGCTTTTCTTTTTTGTAAAGGGGTGAGTTTAGAGTGCCAGATAACAAAATGCCCACCGAAATGTTCTTGCAGTCTGTTAGACATCTGCGGTGTCAGAGAGATTTCGGGCATTAAGAAAAGTGCTCTCTTATCCTCACCTAAAACCTCTTCAAAATATTTCATATAGATTTCTGTCTTACCGCTACCGGTATCTCCAAAAAGTAAAGAAACCTTATGCTGTTTTAAAAAGTTGAATGCATTTTCCTGTCTTGAAGAGAGTATGATTTTAGAGTTCTCAAAACATTTCTGCGTATCTTCTTGTTGTTCTTCTTTCTCTTGAAATGGAACCATCAAAGAAAAAGCATCACCAAGTGAACAGATATAATATGAAGCAATAAACCTCGCAAGTTTCATCTGCTCTAAAGAGTAAAAAAGATCCAGAACTTCTAAAATCTCATTTGTTTCAAAGTCTGGTTTTTGGGTTTTTTCAATGACAACACCCTTTTTTTGTCGATTATTAAACTCTACTACGAGAAGGGTACCAGAAGAAATATTATCAGAGCTTGAATAAGTAAATGGCTCTAAAGGAGAACCTATGATAGAGATTTTGTAGTAATACAATTTTTATTATTTATTAGTTTACAAGATTATCACAGATAGCAGGCTGTGCAGCACTTAAAGTGAATTTTCCTGCACCGTCATAAGTGAAAGTACAATCCTGCCCACCTACACGAAATACATACGTATTGATTGCTGCTCTTCTCCAATGCCCATCTGTATTTCCGGATGAAACACCATAGAGAAGGAGGGTATGATTAGCATCACTCCCTGTAAAAAGTGTCGTATTGTTATCACTCAACTGTGGAATCCAGCTAGAATCTCCTTTTATGAGTCTACTTTGACGCTCCGTCATAATAGCTGAACGTATGGCAGAAATATCAGAACGCCCTTTAGCTATCTGTGCATCTGTTCTTGTAGCTGCAAATTTTGGTATTGCTATTGCTGCCAAAATCCCTAAAATAACGATGACAAACACCATCTCTATCATCGTGAAAGCTTTTTTAGTATGTAACATTCGTTCCCCTTAGTTTCATTGGATACTTTGCAGCATCTATTGCAGATTGAAGAGCCAAACACTTAGTATCATTTCCAGCGGTACCTAAAGAGATGGTTAAATTATCATCTGTAGTACCTGTCAGTATTTCTAATGTTAAACAATTACTGACACTTCCCATCGCGATAACAGCTTTTTTTGTAGTAAGTGTAGCATAACCTGAAGATTCTAAAACCTTCATTCCCTTCGACATAAGTTTTAAATCATTTTCTGTTTTCGCATTTGACATCGCATAAGAAGCTATTTCCCCCGCACCAGTCATTATATTATCTGCAACTTTAGAAATCTCTGCATCTGTTCTAGTTGCTATTAACTTTGGAATAGCAACAGCCGCTAAGATTCCTAAAATAACTATAACAAAGACAAGTTCTATCATCGTAAATCCATGTTTCATTCAATTTCCCCTTTAAATAAACATGCACAATAGTAACATAATTTTAATAAGTAAAATTTGAAATTAATATTTAGAAGACAGGTAAAGAAGAGAGTAATTCTCACTCTCAAAGAGTGAGAATTTCATATAATATTGGACTAGTATGTTACACTTGTTCCGCCAAAACTATGAACCTTTGCTGTACCATCTGCAGCAGAAATATTATTTTTTAATGCAGCGGCTTTAGCACCTACACAAACAGGGTCAGTTCCTGCTGCCAGTGCAGTAACAGTCAAGTTTCCATCAGTCGTAGTATCCAACTGAAAACATCCTTGATTAGCATTAGTAGTACCCGCATTAAGGAATGCTGAAGCAGTAATAACTGTAGATTGTGTTGTACCACCTGCTGCTGTTTGAAGCGAAACATTCGTTACATCAGACCAATTCGTTGGCCATGCACCATTTGCAGTCCAATATGCACCCGCATCACTAACCACAGTTGCGATATTTGAAGACATTTTAGATACACCTGCATCCGTACGTGTCGCTGCAAGTTTTGGAATAGCAACTGCTGCTAAAATACCTAAGATAACGATAACGAAGATCAATTCGATCATTGTAAAACCAGCTCTTTTCATAAGAACTCCTTGTAATTAAAAAATTTGGACTACTCTTGTAATCTTAAAGACTATTATGAGACTATTTTTATTAATATTTCCTGAAAAGTAGTAAACTTCATCTAAGTTCACCGAAAACTCGCCATATTGTGATACATTTAATTCAACAAAAAAGCACTGATTCTTCTTGAAAGTGAGATTTTAGCCTTGTATTTTAGGCTTTAAAGTCACATATAGCCCAGATTAAAATCTGGGTTCCAAAGAGTTGTTCAGGTTACAGCGATTAATTAATAATTGGAATAAAAATTGCTTGTTTAGTGTTACATCTCAACAAGGAGTATTTATGAGTATTGAAATCTCTAAAACACATGGTCTCTTAGCACAGGCTATGGACTATCGTGCAGCTCGTCAAGATATAATAGCATCTAATATTGCCAATGCAGATACTCCTTATTATAAACCGCGTGATGTTCGTTTTGAAGAAGCACTGATTGCTAAAAAAAATGAACTTTACAAAGAAAACTCACATCAACTGAAAATGGCTCGTACGAATGCGAAACATTTAACACCAAAAGAAGAAGGAAGTGCTTTACAACCGACATTATATTTCCGAGATGGACATATGGCACGTAATGACGGAAACTCAGTGGATTTGGATGTTGAAACAACAGAGATGAGTAAAAACTCTATCATGTTCAATGCCCTTGTAATGGCAAACAAAAAAGATTCAGCAATTTTTACAAGTGTTATTGACGCTTCTGCAAAGGTTAACTAATGAGTGATTTTTTAAACAGTTTTGATATCAGCGGATATGGACTCTCTGCGCAACGTGTTCGAGTAAATGCAATATCTAGTAATATTGCCAATGCGCAAACCACACGTACTGATGAAGGTGGACCCTATCGTCGTAAAGAGGTCATCTTTAAAGCAATCAACTTTAATGATGTATATAATGATATGTTGGCTGATAAAACAAAAAGTGCAGCATATTCAGATCCATTGGATGAAAATCAATTTGGCAAAAAGGTAAATCCTGCTATAATGAGTGTTATAGTTGATAAAGTGGTACGTGATGATGCAAAACCACTTATGAAGTATGAACCAAACCACCCTGATGCAGATGCGAACGGTTATGTAGCCTATCCAAACATTAACCCTGTTGTGGAAATGGCCGATTTGGTAGAAGCAACCCGCTCTTACCAAGCTAACGTTGCAGCATTTCAGAGTGCAAAAGATATGGCAAATTCTGCGATATCTTTACTGCAATAATTTATGGAGAAAAGCATGAGTAATATAAATGAGATTTCATCAACATCTACTGCTGATTTACTAAAACAAAAAGAGTCTTTAGCAAAAACAGGTGGTGAAGCTTTTGCCGAGCACCTCAAATCTGCTATCAATGAAGTCAATGATATGCAAAAAGAGAGTGAACAGGCTATTGCAGACTTAGCGACGGGGCAGGTAAAAGACCTCCATCAAGCAGCTTTAGCGATTGGAAAAGCAGAAACAAGTATGAAACTTATGCTAGAGATCAGAAACAAAGCACTGAGCGCATACAAAGAGATAGGTAGAACACAACTCTAATAACTTAATGGTCAATCGAAACAAATCAAAGAAAATTCTCCTTCTCTATCTTCTTATATCTTTAGCATTTATAGCATTTTTAAGTGTTATTCTTTTTACTGTTGTCAAAAGCCGTCATATTCCATCACTCTATACAAAAGAGTCTTCACGTGCACAGCGAGGCACTGTTATCTCTGCAGATGGTTTCCATATAGCTACAACAAAAAAACTCTACAAAGCAGTCGTTGATACCCGTTATATTGACCCACAAAAAAGAGAACTTTTTATAGAGCTCTTTAGTATCTACTCCGGTATGACATCAAAAGCCATTAAAAAACGTCTCTCGCGTCGCAAAGGTGTAGTAGTTTTAAGTTACAACATTCCTCAAATTCAGGCACAGTACCTTAAAAAGCTCTCTTATGAGCTACGCCGTTTTAAAGTTTTTCTAGAGCTGAAAAACCCACGAACAGGACTGCGTTCCATTCATGGTTTGAGTATCATTGAGAGTGGAGAGAGTCGCAGATACCCTTATGGCAATCTTCTTACTCCGATTATCGGGTATCCTCACAAAGTAGAAGACAACGGTTACACGGCCATCAAAGGGGTAAAAGGGCTAGAGAAAAGATTTGATGCTGATTTAGCTGCTCGTCAAGATGGTTTCTCACGTGGCAAACGTGATGTAAACGGTTACATCATCCTCAATAAAGAGAGTTTTACAAAACCAAAGATAAATGGTTTAGATATTAAGTTAAGCATTCCTGTCGCATTGCAGATTCGTATAGAAAAACTGCTTGACACTATGAAAATAGAACTCAATGCAAAAGAGATTATGATAGCCATTATGGATTCACACACAGGAAGAGTTTACAGTATGGCTAGCTCAAACAGATATCTTCCAAAGTCAATTAGAAAAAAAGACTACCCTTCATTAAACTCGGGAATGATTGAGTATAGTTTTGAACCGGGAAGTGTTTTAAAGCCTATCACTTTTTCTCTTCTGCTTGAACATAAACTTGTAAATCCTTATGATCTGGTCAATGGCCACAACGGTCGTTTTAAGATGGGAAGAAAAGTCATCACAGATGAGCATAAATTTGATTGGTTGAGTGCTGAAAATGTCATCGTCTACTCATCAAACATTGGGATTGCACAACTTGCACAAAAGCTCTCAGGATATGAGTTTAACAATGGTCTTAAAAAGTTTGGATTTGCACAAAAGTCCACACCTGATCTTATCTATGAAAAAGTCGGCTTTATTCCATCTTCAAAACGATTGGAAAATGAGATATACAAAGCAACATGTGCATACGGTTATGGGATTCGTTCAAATCTCATGCAGTTAATGCGAGCATACAGTGTCTTTAACAATAACGGGAAGATGGTAACACCGCAGATTGTCACTGGTTATATTGATGAATATCATCAAGAAAAAAAGATAGAACCTTTTGAAGAACAGCAGGTCCTACGAGGAGCTACTGCCCAAAGAGTGAAAAAAATCCTTATCAAAACAGTCAATAAAGGAACAGGAAAAAAAGCCATCACGCCTGGTTTGGAAATTGGTGGTAAAACCGGTACTGCACATATTGTTGAAAAAGGCAAATATGTAAGAAAATACAATACTGCCTTTATCGGATTTGCCAATGACAAAACTCACAACTATACAATCGGTGTTATCGTTGTCCAACCAAAAAAGAGCCAGTTCGCTGCCCAAACTGCCGTTCCTGTTTTCAAACAAGCAGTCGATGTTATGATAGAAGAAGGATACTTAGAGCCAAATATTGTCGAGTAAGCGTGTATCGCCGACTAAAGCCTCAACGAGTATAATGCTCTCCCCTATCACAACCTCATCAATTGGCTCAAACTCACGTGAGAGTATTGCAACATAACCTATCTCAAGTGGTTCTAAGATTTTTAGCATCTGCTCTTTAATCTCTGCGACATTCACTATGCCTCGACTTACCATTTTTGAAGCCTCATAGAGTGACTTTGGAATTTTGAGTGCTTCTTGCCTCTGCTCTTTTGAGAGATAGACATTTCTACTACTCAGTGCAAGACCATCTGCATCTCTTACTGTATCAACCGGGACAATATTCACGTCCATAAAGTACTGTTTTATCATTAACTCAATTAAGTTGAGTTGCTGTGCATCTTTTTTTCCAAAGTAAGCATTTGTCGGGTTTACTATATTTAAAAGCTTCATCACAACACGCAGTACTCCACTGAAGTGTCCTGGACGTGTTGCACCCTCTAGTACATAACCTCTAACATTTGGAGCGACAATCTTTACTTCATCTTCAAAATAGAGCTCATCAGCTTGCGGCATAAACAAAACATCAACACCTGCAAGCTCACATATCTTTTTATCTGCTTCATCACGACGAGGATATTTATCTAAATCCTCTCCCGCTAAAAACTGTGTAGGATTGACAAAAATGGAGACTACAACTACTTCATTATTTTTTTTAGCCTCTTTGATAAGTGTGATATGCCCTTCATGGAGTGCTCCCATAGTTGGTACATAGCCTATGGTTTTATTCTCATTTCTCAGATATGCTTTTAATTCCAATGCAGAGGAAATAGTCTTCATTTTAAGTCCCAATATAATATAATGGTGCAATTATATCAGAGATTTTTTCATATAGGCTAAGCATGGACAATTACGAATATACAGAACTTTTAAAAAATATTACAACTAAGATGCAAAATATTACAGATGTTGTAGAGCCACAAAAAATCGAGTCTCGTCTGCGTGAGATAGAAGAGCTTGAGAACAATCCTGAATTTTGGAATGATGCAGCTCGTGCCGCAAAGATTCAAAAAGAAAAAACCCAGCTCTCACGCAAACTTGAAAAGTACAATATTGCAAAATCTGCTGTAGAAGATGCCAAAGAGCTCTATGAGATGGCAAAAGAAGAGAATGATGAAGAGTCTCTACAGGCTCTTTATGATGATGCTCCACAGTTAGAAGAACAGATTCGTGCTATGGAGATAGAAGTACTACTAAGCGGTGAGAGTGATGCCAATAATGCTATTTTGTCTATCCATCCCGGAGCTGGTGGAACAGAGAGCCAAGACTGGGCCGCAATGCTACTTCGTATGTATAAACGCTGGGCTGAAAGACATGATTTTAAAGTCGAAGTACTGGATTATCAGACAGGAGAAGAGGCAGGCATTAAAGATGCTACTATTCTTATCAAAGGTGAGAATGCTTATGGATACTTAAAAGTGGAAAATGGCATCCACAGACTTGTTCGCATATCTCCATTTGATTCCAATGCAAAACGTCATACTTCATTTAGTTCTGTCATGGTCTCACCTGAAATCGATGATGATATTGATATTGTTATCGAAGATAAAGATATCCGTATTGATACCTACCGTGCAAGTGGTGCTGGTGGACAGCATGTTAATAAAACCGAATCTGCTATTCGTATCACACATATTCCTACAGGCGTAGTTGTACAGTGCCAAAATGACAGATCTCAGCATAAGAACAAAGCAACAGCACTGAAGATGTTAAAATCACGTCTTTATGAGCTGGAACTTGAAGAACAAAAAGCCAAAGAGGCAGGCATTGCCAAGAGTGAGATAGGTTGGGGACATCAGATTCGCTCGTATGTCATGCAGCCTTACCAGCAGGTCAAAGATACACGTTCTAATGAAGCCTACTCTAATGTAAGCGCTATTCTTGATGGAGATATAGACAAGATGATAGAAGGTGTCTTAATAGCGACAAATCGTTCTTAGGACTCTTCCTTTTTTAAAAAACTATATGCTAAAAAGAGTGCTCCGAGTATCATAGAAAAAATTGTCAGATACTTCATCTGCTTTTTTCGTGTAGCTTGAAGTGCTTTTGAAATGTGAGAAGTATCCACTTGCTTTTTGACCTGTTTAGTATTACTACCGACAACATTTGCCTGCATACGTGCTAAGTTTGCAGCAGCAATCTCATTTGCACTCATTGCTTTTTGAGGTGTTACCCAAAAGTTTATCACAAATCCAGCTATTAACAACAGTGCTCCAACTACTCGTATTATCTCTTTTTGATGTTTTTTAAAAAATTCCAAACTATCGTTCCTTTTTTTGCTATGTGTAAACTTTATTATGTCAAAATCGGAGTATGAATCTACTTAAAGAATTTTTACTGGGTGATAAATGCTCATACCTTGAAGGAAAAGAGCAGACTATGCATTACAAAGTCATCGATAATTGTTCAGCTCACTCGTGCCAAGAATTTATTGAAAGAGGCTTTCGACGTTTTGGTAAAATGTACTTCCGACCTATATGTGAGGGGTGTGATGAGTGTAAAAGTATTAAGATTGATGTAGAGAACTATAGCTTTTCAAAATCTGCAAGACGAGTGATGAGAAAAGCCAAAGATTTACGTGTTTACATTCAAAAACCAACACTCTCTCATGAACATCTGGAAATTTTTGAAAAATATCATCTTTATATGCATGAAAAAAAAGGATGGGATTATAATAAAACCTCACCTGATCATTACTATAATTCTTTTGTTAATGGACATGAAGATTTTGGATATGAAGTACTCTACTTCTTTGAAAACAAACTCATTGCAGTTGATTTGATAGATATTTTAGAAGATGGAATCTCATCCATCTATTTTTATTATGACCCGGAATTTGCATCGTACTCTCTTGGTAAGCTCTCTTTGTACAATCAAATAAAATATGCACAAAACTCTGGTAAAAAATGGATCTATTTAGGCTACTATGTAAAAGAGTGTCCATCACTTGCCTATAAAGCAGAGTATAAGCCTTACCTCACGCTAGAGGGCAGACCAAACGAGCAAGAGCCCTTTAAATGGTTTTAGAGAGTTCCTTTTTTTGATACTCTCTGATTTCCTCTTTTTTCTTTTTTAGCTCTTCTTGGAGTTTTTTCTCCAAACGCTCTTTTTCACGCTTGTCATTTTCTCTGATACGGCGAATACGCTCAGCTTCTTTTTCTTTTTTCGACATAATTCTTTTTTGCTGTGCCTCTTTTTTTGCTCTTAACTTTGCATCTTCATCTAGGTATGTTTGAATCAGTCCTGTTGCATTCATATCTTCCTGATGTGCAAAGTAGTAGTCAATTATCTCTTTTTTACGCTCTTGGGTATCAAGGAGACCTGTATTGATTATCTGTGAGAAAAGTCTGCTTTTTTCATGTTTTTTTGCAGCTTCATATGAGCTTGCAACCGAGCGTACAAAAAAGTCATTTGTTTTTACAAGCTCACGCAGCTTATTAAGGTATGCTTTCTTTGAAACAGCATTAGAACCAGTCTCTAAAGCAAAACCCTCTTCTTTTGCTTTTTTTACATCTTCTACATACTTATCTATCTTTTTATCGTAGATTTTATACTCATCAATATTTTTAAGTTTTTCGATTTTATCGACATTATTATAGATAACATCACCTAATGCGGCAAAAGCAACCGGGTTCTGTGCTAACAAAAGAGTACTCAGTAGTAGAAATATAAAAAAGTTACGCATAAAATTTACCTATATTTTTTGAGGCAATTATAACAAATTTTTTATTTTTTATTAAATAAGAATGAAGTTTGCAACACTTTCATACAAAAGTGTTGCAAATAAAAAGAGGTTTAGAAATTACCCGTTACGTTTTTTGATAATCTCTTCAGCAACATTTCTTGGAACTTCTTCGTAGTGATCGAACTCCATAGAGTATGTTGCACGTCCTTGAGTATTTGAACGAAGGTCAGTAGAATAACCAAACATTTCAGATAATGGAACGAAAGCATCAACAATTTTGTTACCAGCACGGTCACTCATGTTGTTAACTTGTCCACGACGACGGTTAAGGTCACCGATAACATCACCCATATACTCTTCAGGAACTTCAACTTCAACTTTCATAATCGGCTCTAAAATCGCAGGATTTGCTTTTTTAGCAGCTTCTTTGAATCCCATTGAAGCAGCAAGTTTAAATGCCATTTCATTTGAATCGACATCATGGTAAGTACCATCATAAAGACTGATCTCAACATCTTCGATTGGATAACCGGCAAGTACACCACCCTGCATAGCTTCTTCGAAACCTTTTTCAACTGCAGGAATGTATTCTCTTGGAATCGCCCCACCTTTGATATCGTTATGGAAAACAAGTCCAGCACCAGCTTCAGCAGGTTTCATTTTGAATACAACGTGACCATACTGTCCACGTCCACCAGATTGTTTCGCATATTTGTAGTTTTCATCAACTTCATCACGAATCGCTTCACGGTAAGAAACCTGTGGAGCACCAACTTCTGCTTCAACTTTGAACTCACGTTTCATACGGTCAACGATGATTTCAAGGTGTAACTCACCCATACCAGAGATAATTGTTTGACCAGTCTCTTCATCAGTGTGAACTCTAAAAGATGGATCTTCTGCAGCAAGTTTAGAAAGTGCGATACCCATTTTCTCTTGGTCAGCTTTTGTTTTTGGTTCAACCGCAACAGAGATAACCGGATCCGGGAAATCCATTCTTTCAAGTACAACTTTTTCTTCTGGATCACAAAGAGTATCACCAGTCGTTGTGTTTTTAAGACCAACAACCGCACCGATTTCACCAGCGTAGATCTCTTTTACCTCTTCACGCTTGATAGCATGCATTTTCATGATACGACCAATACGCTCTTTTTTATCTTTTGTAGAGTTGTGAACATAAGAACCTGACTCTAAAGATCCACGGTAAACACGGATAAATGTAAGCTGTCCAACAAATGGGTCAGTCATAATTTTAAATGCAAGTGAAGCAAATGGTCCGTTGTCTGTAGATTCTACAACAACTTCTTTTGTTTCATCATCCATCATAGTACCAGTAATAGGCTCTGCCTCAACTGGTGAAGGTAAATAATCTACAACAGCATCAAGAAGTGTCTGAACACCTTTGTTCTTAAATGCAGTACCTGGAGTCATTGGAACGATTGCCATACCAAGTGTTGCAGCTTTGATTGCAGCTTTGATCTCATCTTCAGTGATCTCCTCACCTTCTAAGAACTTCATTGCAAATTCGTCATTACCATCAACTTCAGAAAGTGTTTCAAGCATTTTTTCTCTATACTCGTCAGCAATCTCTTGAAGCTCTGGACGGATATCTTGTTCGTGGTATGCAGAACCCATTGCTGCATCTTCATCCCAAACAATCTCTTTCATTTTTACAAGATCAATTACACCTTCGAACTTGTCTTCTGCACCGATTGGCAGTTGGAAAGGCATTGGATTACCTTTAAGACGCTCACGAATTTGCTTCTCTACTTCATAGAAATCTGCACCCGTTCTGTCCATTTTGTTAACGAAAACAATTGAAGGAACTTTATAACGGTTACGTTGTCTCCATACAGTCTCAGATTGTGGTTGAACCCCACCAACAGCACAGAAAACAGAAACAGCACCATCAAGTACACGCATAGAACGCTCAACTTCAATAGTAAAGTCAACGTGTCCCGGAGTATCAATAATGTTAATCTGTTTCCCTTGCCATTCACAAGTAGTTGCAGCAGAAGTAATTGTAATACCACGCTCTTGCTCTTGCTCCATCCAGTCCATAGTAGCAGCACCATCATGAACCTCACCGATTTTGTGCTCAACACCAGTATAGAAAAGAATTCTCTCTGTTGTTGTTGTTTTACCTGCATCAATGTGAGCAGCAATACCGATGTTTCTTACATCTTCTAATTTATGACTTCTTGGCATATTAATTTCCTATTACCATCTATAATGAGCAAACGCTTTATTAGCTTCTGCCATTTTATATGTATCTTCTTTTTTCTTGAACGCTGCACCTTTATCAGTTGCTGCATCCATAAACTCATTAGCCAATCTCTCAGCCATAGTTCTTTCATTTCTTTTACGTGCTGCATCTACTAACCATCTAATAGCTAGTGATTGCTGACGTACTGGGCGTACTTCTACTGGAACTTGATAAGTAGCACCACCAACACGGCGACTTTTTACCTCAATAATCGGTTTAACATTCTCAATAGCTTCATTAAATGTTTCAATACCACTTTTCTCACCACGTGAGCTAATGATATCCATAGCACTGTAGATGATTTTTTCTGCAACAGATTTTTTACCATCTAACATAATCTTGTTAATAAATTTCGTTAAAACTTTGCTTCCATAAATTGGATCCGGCATAATTTCACGAACGGGAGCTTTTCTTCTTCTCATTTGTTTTCCTTGTCTTCAATTTTTTCAAATTTACTCAAAACTTACGTAAAATTAATCGTGTAAGCCCTGTAGCTATCTTTGAATATATATTGTTGTTAAAAAAATAATCTCAGATTATTTTTTAGGCTTCTTAGTTCCGTATTTAGAACGAGCAACCATACGGTTAGCAACACCAGCTGTATCAAGTGCACCACGAACGATGTGATACTTAACACCAGGTAAATCTTTTACCCTACCACCACGTACAAGTACGATAGAGTGTTCTTGAAGGTTGTGACCCTCACCACCGATATATGAAATAACCTCAAATCCTGAAGTTAATCTAACTTTTGCAACTTTTCTTAAAGCCGAGTTAGGTTTTTTAGGTGTAGTTGTATAAACACGAGTACATACACCACGACGCTGTGGACAAGCTTTTAAAGCAGCAGATTTTGATTTCTTAACTACTTTTTTACGCTCTTTACGAATCAATTGATTGATTGTAGGCATACAATTCCTTTACTTAATTTTTTCCAGTAGAATGTAATTCCTAAAATTCATGATAAATTTTAGAGAATTATAGACACGGAATAATACAGAAAATCTATTTAAAGTAAGCTTATTTTAAGAAGGAATTAAAGAAATGAGTTTGTTTTGTGAAGAAGTGTTTGCGTGAGAAGCAGAGGATTAATCCTCTTGCTCTTCAAAGATAACTGTTTGATCTTTATAGATACCAGTACCAACTGGAATCGTTCTACCGATAATAACATTCTCTTTTAAGTTCTCTAAGTTATCAACTTTTGCTGAAACTGCAGCTTCAGTTAAAACTTTAGTCGTATCTTGGAATGATGCAGCAGAGATAATACTATCAGCTGATACTGCAGCACGTGTGATACCAACCAAGAATGGTTCAGCAATCGCAGGACGACCACCAAGACGCATGATTTTTTCATTCTCTTGAGCAAATTTCGTTTTAGAAACCAAATCACCTTCGATAAATTTCGTATCACCAGATTTTACGATTTTTACTTGACGTAACATCTGTGTAAAGATAACCTCGATGTGTTTATCAGCAATGTTAACCCCTTGAGAACGATAAACTTGCTGTACTTCAGATACAAGGTAGTTATAGAGTGCTTTGACACCCATGATACGTAAAAGTTCATGTGACGAGATAATACCAGTAGTAAGTCTCTCACCAGCGTGAACGAAGTCACCAGGATTTACAACAGGCTCATGAGATTTATCTACAAAATACTCTTTGATGATACCGTTATCAGCATTGCTTACAACGATTCTTACTTTTCCACGTAGTGGTTTACCAAAGCTCACAACACCATCAATCTCAGAGATAAGTGCTGTTGCTTTTGGACGACGACCTTCAAAAAGTTCAGATACACGTGGAAGACCCCCTGTAATATCTGATGATTTTTGTAATGCTTTTGGTGTTTTTGCCAAGATATCAGCAATTTTCACCTCTGCACCATCTGCAACAAAGATAGATGACTTTGGCTCAATCGCATAACGTAACAGTTCACCATCTTCAGTTGCAAGCACGATTGTCGGCTTGTATTCTGAAGAGATATGGTCATTGATCATAAGACGTGTCTTACCAGTAAGCTCATCTAACTGCTCAGATGCCGTTGTTCCAACAATGATATCTTCATATTTAACAACACCGTTTGCTTCAGAGATAATTGGATTTGAGTACGGATCCCATTCTGCAATCACAACTGATTCATCTGATGATGGTTTTGCGATTAATGTTTGCGTATCAACAGCTTCATCATCATCTGTAACAATAACAGAGCCACGAGCGATGTAGTGACGTACTGCTTCACGGTTATTTGAGTCAATAATAGCTGCAAAAAGACCTTTTTCAACTACTTCGTATCCAGATTTAAGACCTTCAAATCTCTCTAAATAATCACCTTTAAGTAAGAAGTACTTCACAGTACCCTCTTCTTTAGCAAAGATTTTTTGTGTTACTGGAGCACCATTGTCAACTAAAAGCTCTGACGCATATGGAATACGTGAAGGTACATTCCAACCATCTTTAATAGTCTCAACAATAGAATCTTCTGCTTCTACTTTTGTACCATTTTCATATGGGAAGTAATATTTTCCTTCAATCTGTCCAGATACACCTGCAAGTTCATTTGGTTTTGCAATCTCATTTTTACGTAATGCATATCTTACTGTATCATCTCCAGATGTTACACTGATGATAACTTCATCGTGAATCGTTTGAATCTCTACAGTACCTGCAAACGGTGCTTTGATCTTAGGCTCAACAAGTAAAACAGCTGCATTACGGCGGTTAGCCACAATGTTTTTGCCCTCTTTGTTTCTGTACGTTTTAAGGTTATAGTAACGAATGAAACCTTCTTTTTCTGCAATAACCTGACGCTCTTGTGCTGTACTTGATGCAGTTCCCCCAACGTGGAATGTACGAAGTGTCAGCTGCGTACCCGGCTCACCGATTGATTGAGCAGCAATAATTCCAACTGCTTCACCAGGACGAACAATATGGCCTGTTGCAAGGTTGACACCATAACAAAGTGCACAGATACCATCTTCACTTTTACATGTTGTTGGTGTTCTAATGTGTGCTGTCTTGATTCCAGCCTCTGCGATAACTTTTGCAGATACTTCATCAAGCAGTGTACCCTCAGCATAAAGAATCTCATTTGAGATTGGATCGATTACATCATCAGCAAGTACACGACCGTTTAGTCTGTCTTCTAAAGACTCAATCAGAGTATTTTGATCTGAAATATCAGAGATTTCAATACCTTCATGTGTATGACAATCATGCTCAACAATTTTCACATTTTGTGCAACATCAACAAGCTTACGAGTAAGGTAACCCGCATTTGCCGTTTTAAGTGCTGTATCGGCAAGACCTTTACGTGCACCGTGAGTTGAAATAAAGTACTCAATAACGTTTAGACCCTCTTTAAAGTTTGAGATAATCGGTGTCTCAATAATCTCTCCAGAAGGTTTAGCCATTAGACCCCTCATACCTGCAAGCTGACGAATCTGTGCCGCAGAACCACGAGCCCCAGAGTCTGCCATCATGTGAATAGAGTTAAATCCGTCTTTGTCGTTTTGTACCAAATCCATCATCTCTGATGCTAGTGTATTGTTTGTATCTGTCCAAACATCGATAATTTTATTGTATCTCTCTTGTTCTGTTAAAAGACCTGCTTCAAATTGCTTTTGGATCTCAATTACTCTGTTTTTAGACTCTGTAATTTTCCCAGCTTTCATATCAGGAACACGGATGTCATCAGCAGAGATCGATACACCTGCTTCTGTCGCATGTTTGAAACCTAAATCTTTCAGTCTGTCAAGGAATGATGCAGTAACACCAATACCACCATGCTTTTGAACATAATCAACAACTTCGTTAATCGCTTTTTTCTTCATAACTCTGTTCCAAAGTTCAGCCGGAACAAAATCAGGAAGAATTGCTTTAATTAAAAGACGACCTACAGTTGTATGAATGATACGACCATCAACACGAGTTCTTACTTTTGCGTGAATATCAAGTGCATCATGTTCTAGTGCAATACGAATCTCATCAACATTTGCAAAAAGTTTGTTTGAACCTTTTACTCCATTTTTCTCTAAAGAGATATAATAGATTCCAAGGACCATATCCTGTGAAGGTGTAGCAATCGCTTTACCTGATGCAGGAAGTAAGATATTCATAGATGCAAGCATCAGTACTTTCGCTTCTGCAATCGCAGCAGAACTTAATGGTACGTGTACAGCCATCTGGTCACCATCGAAGTCAGCATTGAACGCCGCACAAACAAGTGGATGAAGCTGAATAGCTTTTCCATCGATGAGTTTCGGGTGGAATGCCTGAATAGAAAGTTTATGCAGTGTCGGTGCACGGTTAAGCATTACTGGATAACCATCAACAATCTCAGCAAGACACTCCCAAACTTCATTTGTTTTGTCTTCAATCATCTTCTTCGCAGCTTTAACAGTTGTTGCATAACCTTTCTCTTCTAGTTTTGCAATCAAATGCGGCTTAAAGAGTTCAAGTGCCATCTTCTTCGGAAGACCACACTCATCCATACGTAAGTCCGGACCAACAACGATTACAGAACGTCCAGAGAAGTCAACACGTTTACCAAGAAGATTTTGACGGAAACGCCCTTGCTTTCCTTTGATAATCTCAGAAAGTGATTTCAGTGGACGTTTGTTCGCACCTTTTACTGCATTTGCACGACGACCATTGTCAAAAAGTGCATCTACAGACTCTTGAAGCATACGCTTCTCATTTCTTACAATAATCTCTGGTGCTTCAAGCTCTACAAGACGTTTTAGACGCTGGTTACGGTTGATAACACGACGATAAAGGTCATTTACATCAGAAACCGCGAATTTACCACCGTCAAGTGAAACAAGTGGACGTAGATCTGGTGGAAGAACCGGCAAAATCGTCAGCATCATCCATGCAGGATTGTTTCCTGAATTTAAGAAAGACTCAATAACTTTGAGGCGTTTATTGATAGTTTTTCTTTTTGCTTCTGATTTTGTTTCACCGATAGCCTCTTTAAGATGTGTAAAAAGATCAACCAAATCGATTGAGTCAAGAAGGTCACGAATAACCTCACCACCCATACGAGCTTTAAATCCTAATTCACCAAATCTCTGAACAAGTGTTCTGTACTGCTCTTCATTTAAAACATCATATTTAAGAACAGGAGTTTTTGCTTCAGCATCATAGTATGCCTCACCACCCTCTTCAACAATGTATGCTTCATAATAAAGTACACGCTCTAAATCTTTCATCTTGATACCAAGAAGTGTACCGATACGAGATGGTAATGAACTAACATACCAAATGTGTGCTACAGGAGTTACAAGCTCGATGTGACCCATACGAGTACGACGAACTTTCGTAGATGTTAC
The DNA here is from genome assembly GCF_009192995.1 of Sulfurimonas indica. Classification (GTDB taxonomy): domain Bacteria; phylum Campylobacterota; class Campylobacteria; order Campylobacterales; family Sulfurimonadaceae; genus Sulfurimonas; species Sulfurimonas indica. The sequence continues at coordinate 94,299 of NZ_SDID01000006.1, forward strand.
TTCAACACCACATTTCTCACATACAACACCTTTGTAACGCATCTTTTTGTATTTACCACAAAGACACTCATAATCTCTTACAGGTCCGAAAATTTTTGCACAAAATAGACCGTCACGCTCAGGTTTAAGCGTACGGTAGTTGATTGTTTCTGGCTTTTTTACTTCTCCATGACTCCATGAAAGTACCTTTTCAGGTGATGCCAAACGAAACTGCAGTTGCTTAATATCTTTTGGTCTGTTCTCTTCTGTTACTTCTACGGGTACTAATCTACTCATCGTCTTCCACCTCATCCATAATCTCTACATCTAATGCAAGCGCTTGCAACTCTTTCGTTAATACAAATAGTGTTTCTGGGATTCCAGAAGCTGGTACTAATTCACCACGAGTAAGTGCTTTGTATGCACGAACACGTCCATCAACATCATCCGATTTGATTGTAAGCATCTCTTTAAGAACTGCTGATGCACCATATGCTTCAAGTGCCCAAACTTCCATCTCACCAAATCTCTGACCACCAAAGAGTGCTTTACCACCAACTGGTTGTTGTGTAACAAGTGAGTATGGTCCAGTTGAACGCGCGTGAATTTTCTCATCAACCAAGTGATGCAGTTTTAAGATATACATGTAACCAACGTTTACACGCTCTTTTATCTGCTCACCAGTTTTACCGTCAAATAGTACTACTTTACCATCTGCATCCATTTTTGCCAGTTCATAAATCTTTTCAAATTCACCAGCATTGACACCTTCAAAGATAGGTGTTGCAAATTTAACACCTTTTGCCCAGTCACGAGCATATTTTAAGAAAGTCTCATCATCCATATCACCGATAACTTTAGATGCATTCATAAGTCCTGCAACATCAGCGATAGTAATCATCTTCTCTCTTAGATTTTTAATGAAATCTGCTTGTTTTTTCTCAAACTCTTCTTGAATTTGGTTACCAAGTTCACGTCCTGCCATACCAAGGTGCATCTCTAAAATCTGACCGATATTCATACGAGATGGAACCCCTAGAGGATTCAGACATACATCTACTGAACGTCCGTCTTCCATATATGGCATATCAACTTCAGGAACAATGTTAGAAACAATACCTTTATTTCCGTGACGTCCTGCCATCTTATCACCAACTTTTAGGTGACGTTTTGTAGCGATATAGATTTTTACATACTTCACTACACCATTTGGTAAGATATCATCTTTTTCTAAAATAGAGAGTTTCTCTTCGTGCTCATCACGGAAGATTCTCTTTTGCTTTTGGAAATGGTTTTTCGTTTTTGTGTACTCATCTTGAATCTCTTGTGAGAATGACTTCACAATTGCATTCATTGCAAAACGGTTTACCTCTTTGAGATCTTCACCATTGATCACATCACCGGCTTTATACTCAGTATCACCGATTTTGATATCAGCTTGAAGAGGCTCACGTGTAAGCAGTTTTGTTACACGAAGCATCTCTTCTTTATCAATCATGATAAGTCTGTCATAGTGCTCACGCTCTAAATAATCACGCTCTTCTTTCTCAAGCTCGAGTGCACGTGGGTCTTTGTCATACCCTTTTTTCGTGAACACTTTGATGTCTACTACAACACCTTCCATAGATGGTGGGCAGTAGAGTGATTTGTTTACAACATGACCTGCTTTCTCACCGAAGATTGCACGTAAAAGTCTCTCTTCTGGAGTTGGTTTTACTTCACCTTTTGGAGATACTTTCCCAACGAGAATCATTCCACCTTTTACAGTTGTACCGATCTTAACGATCCCTGACTCATCTAAGTGAGCAAGCTCATCATCACGAACATTAGGAATATCACGAGTAATCTCTTCTACACCGTGTTTCAGCTCACGTGCTTCTACTTCTTTCTCATAGATGTGAACTGAAGTAAATGCATCTTGACGGATTAATCTCTCAGAAATTACAATCGCATCCTCAAAGTTATAACCATTCCAAGGCATGAAAGCAACCATAGCATTTACACCAAGTGCAAGCTCACCTTGGTCCATATTTGGACCATCAGCGATGATTTGACCTTTTTCAACGATATCACCAACATTTACGATTGGTTTTTGCGTGAAACATGTGTTTTGGTTGGTACGAAGATTCTTTTGTAATGGATAGTAATCAATGAAAATCTCTCCATCTTCTTCACCCATAACGTAGATATGTTTTCCATCTACTTTTTCAATCTTACCGGCACGTTTTGCTTTTACACACTCCCATGCATCACGAGCAACGAGCTTCTCAACACCTGTTCCTACCATTGGTGCATTTGCACGAAGTAGTGGCACTGCTTGACGCTGCATGTTCGATCCCATAAGTGCACGGTTGGCATCATCATGCTCAAGGAACGGAATAAGTGAAGCAGCAACACCAACAACCATTTGTGATGAAAGGTCTGCATATTCACAATCTTCCGGTTTACGAAGTAAAATCTCTCCATCTTGACGTACTGCAATCAGATCTTCAACAAACTGACCGTTTTCATCAAGTTTATTTGAAGCAGCAGCAATCATTTTGCCCTCTTCTTGTGTAGCAGTCAGATAAACAACTTCATTTGTTATTTTTCCATCTTTCATCACTTTGTATGGTGCTTCAATGAAACCATGCTCATTTACTTTTGCATACATTGCTAAAGTATTGATAAGACCAATGTTTTGACCCTCTGGAGTCTCAATCGGACAGATTCTACCATAGTGAGTCGGGTGAACATCACGCACTTCAAATCCGGCACGCTCTTTTACAAGACCACCTTCTCCAAGAGCTGAAAGACGACGTTTGTGTGTAACTTCAGAAAGTGGATTCGTTTGATCCATGAACTGAGAAAGTTGTCCACCTGAGAAGAACTCCATGATAGTCGATGTAATCATTTTTGAGTTGATTAAGTCATGCGGCATAAGCTCATTCATTGGACCACTCATAGTAGAGAGCTTGTCACGAATCGCTTTTTGCATTTTCACAAGACCGTTGTGTAACTCATTTCCTAAAAGCTCACCGATTGAACGGATACGTCTGTTACCTAAGTGATCTCTATCATCGATATGACCTTGACCATTTTTAACTTTGATAACATATTTTACAGACTCGATGATATCTTCATGCGTAAGTACTGTTACATACTCAGGAATGTTCATTCCAAGTTTGTGATTCATCTTCATACGACCAACTTGCGTAAGGTCATAACGTTCTGGGTCAAAGAAAAGCTGATTTACGAAAATTTTCGCAGCTTCTTTTGTTACCGGCTCACCTGGACGCATAACTTTGTAGATACGAATCGCAGCTAAATCATTCTCATCTTCAATCTCTTCCGTTTGTTTGAGAAGTTTCAATGAATCTGCGTCAGCATTGAATGCATTGATGATTGAGCTATCAACACCTTCTGCCAAATCATTGGCGATTTTGAATTCACTTACACCGATTTCAGCCATCTTTTTGAGTTTTGACTCATCAATGTGTGTCATCGTATCAAAAAGAACTTCACCAGTCTCAGGGTCAATGATAGGCTCTGCAAGATAACGATCAAGTAGAATTTCTAAAGGATACTGAACTTCTTTAAGTCCATCATCGATGAATTTTTGTGCTTTTTTCGCAGAGAGTCTTTTTCCAGATGCAACAAGAACTTTACCATCTGCATCCATAAGATCATATGTCAGACGTGCTGCATAATCTTTTGGATTGAAATCCATTAAGAATTGGTTCTCATCAATCTTAATTGTCTGAATAGGATAGAAAAGTTTTAAGATATCTTGTTTTGAGTAACCAAGAGCACGGAACATAATAGTTACAGGAACTTTACGACGCTTGTTGATTCTCATATAAAGAATATCTTTTGGATCATACTCAAAGTACAACCATGAACCACGGTCTGGAATAATCTGACCTGTATAGATAAGTTTGTTTCCAGCAGTAGTTGACTCTTCTTCTTTAAAGATTACACCAGGTGAACGGTGAAGCTGATTTACAACAACACGCTCTACACCATTGATGATAAAAGAAGTTCTATCTGTCATAAGTGGAATATCACGAACAAAGATTGATTGTTCTTTGATATCTTTTACACCAAGTTTCTCTTTAGTGTTTTCGTCTCTGTCCCAAAGTACAAGACGTGTTTTCATTCTAAGGCTTACAGCATATGTAAGACCTCTCTCCATACACTCACGAACAGTATATTTAGGGTTTGTTACCTCTGAACCGATGTACTCAACAGTCAATCTGTTTTGCGCATCATGAATAGGGAATACTGATTGAAATACTTTCTCAATTCCACTAGCAGTTCTATCTTTTTTGTCTAACATTAAAAATGTTTCATATGAACTTTGTTGGAGTTGGAGTAAATTTGGTACTTCAATTTCTTGAGGAGTTTTAGAGAAGTCTACACGAAGACGGTTTCCGGAATATAAAGTGTTTAACATAGGCTACCTCGATAAGTTGTTAATTAGGGGCTTGAATATCTCAAGCATATCGTATCTAGTCGTCACCAGATAGATTTTAAGTACTCTTGGAAATCAAGAGATTTTTACAGTGCTTATAAACGACATAAGGGCACTTTAGCGAGGAGAGTCTTCTCTCTTCGCTAAAGCGCCCAAAGATGGAGGGGCAAAGCCCTCACAAATTGTTAAGTGAAATTACTTAACTTCTACTGTAGCACCAGCTTCTTCTAAAGCAGCTTTAGCTTCTTCAGCAGTCTCTTTATCTACACCCTCTTTGATTGTAGATGGTAATGCTTCACATGCTTCTTTTGCTTCTTTAAGTCCAAGACCAGTAAGAGCACGAACAGCTTTAATAACACCGATTTTCTTAGCACCAGCATCAGTAAGTACTACATCAAATTCAGTTTTCTCAGCGCCAGCAGCAGCACCAGCGTCACCAGCAACACCAGCAACAGCAACAGGTTGTGCAGATACACCAAATTTTTCTTCGAATTCTTTTACAAGCTCAGAAAGCTCAAGAACAGATAAACCAGAAATAAATTCTAATACGTCTTCTTTAGTTACAGCCATATTATAGCTCCTTGTTTTATTTTTATATTTTTAATTTTTGTGACCTATGCCACATTAGAGTCAGCTATTAAGCTTCCTCTTCTTCTTTTTTCTTGCGTAGTGCATCGATACCAATTGCAAGATTTGTAATTGGTGCCATCCAAGTTGCAGCAAGCATACCAAGTAGCTCATCACGACCAGGAAGTTTAGCGAACGCTTCGATTTTAGCTACGTCTGCAGGTTCTTTATCTAAGTAACCAGCTTTAATGACAAACTTATCATTTGTTTTAGCAAAATCAGCAGCAATTTTAGCAGCGTTGATAACATCATCAGACCAAATGAAAATATTTGTATCTTTGATCTCAACACCACTCATGCCAGCATTGTTTAGTGCGATTGTTGCTAAAGTATTTTTAACAACCTGAACACTTGTGTCTTTTGCACGTGCAGCTTTACGTAACTCTTCTAGTTGACCTACTGTCAAACCTTTATAGTCACAGATAACAACTGCAGTTGTGTCAGCAAATGAAGTAGTTAATTGATCAATTACTTCAGCTTTTTTTGACTTAAGCATTTAGTTCTCCTTTCCAGACATAACTTCAAGAGGGGTGAAAGGTAACGATTAAGCTCACTACCAACTCGGTAGATGCCCCCATCTATCTTTAGTCCAAGTTATCCAGATTCCCACAAAAATGAAAATCTTTACTCTGAGATAAGACTATCTCAAAATAAAAACTTTCACACCCATAAGGGTGGAAAATTATTTGATGTCAGCTAACTCAACTACATCAAGTTTAACAGCTGGACTCATAGTTAAAGAGAGTGCAGCATTTTTGATGTAACGACCTTTTGCTGAAGCTGGCTTTTGTTTGTTAATTGCAACAACAAAGCTCTCAAGGTTCGCTTTGATTTGTGCAGCATCAAAGCTAGCTTTACCAATACCTGCATGGATATTACCTTTTTTGTCAACTCTAAAGTTAACTTGACCACCTTTAACATTGTTAACAGCAGTAGCAACATCTGGAGTTACAGTACCAGTTTTAGGGTTAGGCATTAAACCTTTTGGCCCAAGAATACGACCGATTTGACCAACAAGTCCCATACAGTCTGGTGCAGCAACAACAACATCAAAATCAAAGATTCCTTCTTTGATTTGTGCAACTAAGTCATCAGTACCAACGATGTCAGCACCAGCAGCTTTTGCTTCATCAGCTTTAGCACCTTTTGCAAATACAGCAACACGAACAGTTTTACCAGTTCCGTGTGGAAGTACAACTGCACCACGAACCATTTGGTCAGCGTGACGCGGATCTACATTTAAATTCATAGCAATTTCAACAGTTTCGTCAAACTTTGCACTTTTTAAATCTTTAACAGTAGAAGTAGCTTCTTCAACACTGTAAGATTTTGTATTATCAATTTTTTCTAATAATTGTTTATATCTTTTGCTCATAACAAATTCTCCATAATAATTCTGCCACAGAGTTTTAAATCATTGTGGTCGATGATTTTTGACTATAATTAGTCTTTGATTTCGATACCGATTGAACGAGCTGAACCAGCTAAAGTGTTAGCAGCCATCTCTTTATCATCAGTGTTTAAATCTTCGATTTTTGCTTCAACAACTTCCATTAATTGTGCACGTGTGATTGATCCAACTTTGTTTTTAAGAGGATTATCTGTACCTTTTTTAAGACCTGCTGCTTTCATTAAAAGCTCAGATGCTGGTGGTTGTTTTGTAACAAATGAAAAACTTCTGTCATTGTAAACAGTGATAACAACAGGAACTTTGAATCCCATTTTATCTTTTGTTTTTTCATTAAACGCCTTACAGAATTCCATGATGTTAACACCACGTTGTCCAAGTGCCGGTCCTACTGGTGGAGCAGGGTTTGCTTTACCAGCTTCAATTTGTAGCTTGATATAGTCCATGACTTTTTTTGCCATTTTGTTTCCTTTTTATGAATTTAAATTATATGATTTTCTCAACTTGCGTATAAGAGATATCTACAGGAGTAGCTCTTCCGAAAATTGATACATTGAGTTTGAGAGTACCATGTTCTAAATCGTACTCATCTACAGTTGCCGTAAAGTTTGCAAACGGTCCGTCAATAATACGAACAGTTTCACCGTTGTCAAAAAATACTTTTGGTTTTGGTGCTGCACGATTATTTACACGATCAAGTATAACATTGATATCATGTTCACTTAAAGGTGTTGGCACATTTGCCTCGCCAATAAATCCAGATACTTTTGGAATCGATTGAATCATGTGCTGAATCTCAGTATCTAGATCGATTCTTGCAAATACATACCCAGAATAGAGTGAACGCTCACTTACTTTTTTCTTGCCATCTTTTACTTCGATAACATCTTCTGTTGGAACAATTACATCTGTAATTTTGTCTTGAAGACCATACTCTTCAATCATATTAAAGATTGCATCTCTAACTGCTCTGTCACTTCCATAGGTTTGGATTGAGTACCATTGATGTGCCATAACTTTCTCCTTAACCTAAAATCGCTGACATTATTGATGACATTAAAAGGTCAACCAAAGCCAAAAATGCTGCTACTGCCGATACAACAATAATTACAGCGATATATGCTTGTTTTACCTGACCTTTTGTAGGAAAGATAACTTTACTTAACTCTAGTTTTGCATTGCGAATGTGTTTACTTAATTCCATGAATTCTTTCCATTATACTTAAAATGTCATTTATTATAAATAAAGCTCTCAAGCTCTACTAATAATAAATGGGTGGCAGGCGTGGAGGGACTCGAACCCCCAACACCCGGATTTGGAATCCGGTGCTCTACCATTGGAGCTACACGCCTAAATTTTTGTAAAAAATTTAGGGCACCCCTACTAAATAGTGACGATGTCGGAAATAATTCCGCCATCTACGCTAACGCTTGGTTTCCTTCGACAGGAAGCCCGCGGCACCAGTGCCTTAATTTAGAAGAAACCTTACAGTTTCATCTCTTTGTGCATTGTATGTTCTTTACAGAATTTACAATATTTTCTTACTGAAAATTTTTCAGTATGAGTTTTTTTATTTTTAGTTGTGTGGTAGTTACGTCTTGTACACTTCTCACAACCTAAGTGAATTGCTTCTCTCATTATTGTTTACCTTTAGAAGGATTTGGGCAGTTTGGAAAAATCCAAACTACTCAAGAATCTCTGCAACAACACCAGCACCAACAGTACGTCCACCCTCACGGATAGCGAACTTAGTACCTTTTTCCATTGCAATTGGGTGAATTAACTCAGCAGTGATGCTTACGTTATCACCTGGCATAACCATCTCAGTACCTTCTGGTAAAGTGATTGCACCTGTTACATCTGTTGTACGTACGTAGAACTGTGGACGGTAACCATTGAAGAATGGAGTATGACGACCACCTTCGTCTTTACTTAATACGTAGATTTCAGCAGTAAATTTAGTGTGTGGTGTGATTGAACCTGGCTTACAAAGAACTTGACCACGCTCCACTTCGTCTTTAGCGATACCACGAATAAGGATACCACAGTTATCACCAGCTTCACCTTGCTCCATCTCTTTACGGAACATTTCAACACCAGTTACAGTAGTTTTTTGAGTATCTTTGATACCTACGATTTCAACTTCGTCACCTACTTTAACAATACCACGCTCGATACGTCCAGTAACAACTGTACCACGACCAGAGATTGAGAACACATCTTCAACTGGCATTAAGAAATCTTTATCAGTTTCACGCTCTGGCTCAGGAATGTACTCATCTACAGTATCCATAAGTGCAATAATCTTATCAGACCACTCACCTAAAGTACCAGTTTTTGCTTCTTCAAGTGCTTTTAATGCAGAACCTGCAGTAATTGGTGTATCATCACCCGGGAATTCGTATTGATCAAGAAGTTCACGAATTTCCATCTCAACAAGCTCTAAAAGCTCTTCATCATCAACCATATCTTCTTTGTTCATGAAAACAACGATGTATGGTACACCTACTTGCTTAGAAAGAAGAATATGCTCACGAGTTTGTGGCATTGGACCATCCGCTGCAGATACAACAAGAATAGCACCATCCATTTGTGCAGCACCAGTAATCATGTTTTTAACATAATCCGCGTGACCTGGACAGTCAACATGTGCATAGTGACGTTTGTCAGTTTCATACTCTACGTGTGAAGTAGCGATAGTAATACCACGCTCTCTCTCTTCTGGAGCATTATCGATTTGATCATAATCCATAAACTGTGCTTCATTTTTAACTGCAAGTACTGCAGTAATAGCTGCTGTTAGTGTTGTTTTACCGTGGTCAACGTGACCGATTGTACCGATGTTAACATGCGGTTTAGTACGTTCAAACTTTTCTTTTGCCATAGTGTCCTCCGACCTTAATTTGTGAATTGAAATGGAATTATATCCAAAAATCATTCAATTATTTCTTAAATTTGTTAAATAGTTTCGTGATGGAGCTTATGATGGGAATTGAACCCACGACCTCTTCCTTACCAAGGAAGTGCTCTACCACTGAGCCACATAAGCACAGTTATTATCAAACTCAAGAAATCATTGCATGATTCTTTACATATAATAAAATATTAGTAAATGTGATTAGATTTTTTGCTATATAGATATTTGTATAAATAATATATAGTCATTATGAAGTAAGGTGAAATTATACTTCAGCTTCCAGAATCAAAGTGGAGCGGGTGAAGGGATTCGAACCCTCGACAGCCTGCTTGGAAGGCAGGAACTCTAGCCACTGAGTTACACCCGCGTGTTTTTCTTTGAGTGGTGGTGGGAAGAGGAGTCGAACCTCTGAACCCATAGGGAGCAGATTTACAGTCTGCCGTCGTTGGCCACTTGACTATCCCACCATCCGTGATACTTACTGTATCATATTCTGGTCTAACACTGTTTCTAATATTCAAAATTCAATGGTGCCGACACGAGGATTTGAACCCCGGGCCTGCTGATTACAAATCAGCTGCTCTAGCCAACTGAGCTATGTCGGCATCGAATTTGAGCCAGAATTATAGTGCAAAATATTTTCAATGTCAAGAGTTTTTGCTAAAAAGTTATAAAATCTTTATCATTTAAAACTTTTGGCTTCCATTTTCCTTTGAAATCTTCTATCTCACTGTAGATTTTTTCTCGATATGTCGGTTTTATATGATTGATATAGAGTGAAAAATCATCTCTTTGGAACTTATTGAGTTGTTCAAAAAGCAGCTCAGAAGTAAGATGTTTACTCTCAATAGCGAGTTCTTTCATATTATTTGAAAAAGAGCACTCCAGAATCAGGCTCGTTATACATTTATCATTCTCTATGATTTTTTGCACATTCTCTAAAGAATAGGTATCTGCTGTAATCATAATAGAGTTGTTCTCTTTTGTATAGATATATCCGCAACTTGCCACTGTATGGTCTGTCAAAAAAGGTGTAATTGTTTCATCTTCTGAAATCTGGTATACTTCTCCCTCTTTTATCTCAATGTATTTGATAACCATCTCATCTTTTCCATAGAGTTTGATAGTAGAGAAATCAGGCCAGATTGTATCGTTTAAAAAGCTCTCTTTTACAGCTTCAATCGTTTCAGGTAAACCCATGATATTGAGTGTTTTTGTGCGAAGGCTAAAGTAGTTGTCCAATATGTAAGCGATATCGACAATGTGATCGAGGTGTGAGTGTGTCAAGTAAATATTTTCTATCTCTATAGAGCGCTCTTCTAAAGCATCGAGTAAATTCCCCGCATCTATTGCAGTGGTCGGATTCACTAAAAATGATGTCGTACCAAAGCCTTTGGCCTTTGTCCCAAATGCTCCCAATACTTGAATACTTTTCTCGTTTTTCATACACACTTCTTGAATCATTTGCAAACATTATACCATTATGTAGATATAATTAGATAAAAATTTACTGAGGACAAAAAACTATAATGTTAAAAATACTTTTTTCACCATCAGAAGGAAAAAATGCAGGGGGTAATGAAACTCCTAAAGAGCTCTTTGGAGCGACACATGCAAGAGACGAGATCTTAAAAGCATACAATGATATAGTTCTATCAGGTGATGAAGAGGCTATAAAAAAACTCTTTGGATTTAAAAAGTTCTCTGAGTGTGAGCCTTATATTGTAGATATTTTCAACTCACCGCTTATGCATGCCATAAAGCGTTATGCCGGTGTGGCTTATGACTATCTCAAATACAGTGAGCAAGATAGCCTCACGCAGGCATACCTGCGTGAGCATACACTTATATTTTCAAACCTCTACGGACCGCTCCTTGGAGGCGACACCATTGCGAACTATAAAGTGAAACAGGGAAACTCTATTGGAGAAATTGCTCCTGAGAAGTTTTACAAAGAGCGTTTTTCCTACCAACTTGACCTCTACTTGAGTGAGCATGATATTTTAGACCTGCGCGCAGGATATTATGACAAGTTTTACAAAGTGACAAAACCCTACACGACACTCAAGTTTTTAAAGAATGGTAAAACAGTTTCTCACTGGGCAAAAGCGTATCGAGGCATAGTCCTGCGTGAGGTAGCACGTGCCAATATCACATCACTTGAGGAGTTTAACAGCCTTGAGATAGAAGGGCTGAGTGTCCATGAGATTAAAAAGACAAAAAACAAAACTGAAATAGTTTTCAATATAGTGGAGTAAAAGATGAGTGATTCACAAGAGTATAAAGATAAAAAGGCTTTTTTTGAAAAAGTCATTACACTCTATGGCAGAAATGTTGTCATTGAGATGCTGCAAGATGAGAGCATAACTATTCACAAACTTCATTTGGCAAACTCAAACAAACCTGACGGCTCCATTAAAAAGATACTGACCTTAGCAAAAAATCGTGGTATCGAAGTCACTAAACATGACAAAAATGCACTCTCACGCATTTCCAAAAATGCCAAACAGGACCAGGGCGTAGCAATAGACATAGTTTCAAAAAGTTACCAAAGTACTGATACGATAAAAAAACTAGACTCTTATCGGCTCATTGCTCTTGATGGCATTCACAATCCACAAAATCTTGGAATGATTATACGAAGCTGTGCTGCAGGAAATGTTGACGGTATCATCCTTCCAAAGAAAAACTCTGCAAAGATTTCCCCTTTGGTCGTAAAAGCCAGTGCAGGAACACTTTTTAAACTCCCTATCTACTTTTGTGACAAACTTGAAGATCTGCTGCGTGAGCTTGACGATGCTAACATCTACGCACTCTCTTCTCACGCAGAGAGTGATATCTACAGTATAAAAGAGAAAAAGAGAAGTATCTATGTACTTGGAAATGAGAGTGAGGGAGTGAGCAAAGAGGTTGCTGCACTCTGTAATGACTCCATCAAGATTCCAATGCAACGTGGGGTTGAATCACTCAATGTTGCCATCACAGCTGCACTTATCGCCTTTATGAGGTCATAATCTCATACGGACGTTTTATCTCAGCTATGACCTCATCGATGGACATATGACGAGATTTTCTTACAAACTCTCTACCGTCTAAAAAGATAAGTACCGTCGGAATCGCGAAGACACTATAGTGTGCTGCGATATCCTGTTCCACGGAGACATCGACAGTGATAATCTCAAACTCTTTGAAATTCTTCTCTATCGCATCAAGCAGCTTTGGCTTGAGTGCATGACAGACATTACAAGTCGGTGCTGAGAAATAAAGCATCACTGCCATATTCTCTTTTATTGTTTTTTCTATATTTTCTATTGTATTCATAAGTGAAATTATACTAGACTTTTAACATGGGTTCAATTATATTTTCAATTTTAAGTATTTATGTTTTTATCGTTATGGGCTACTTGTCCAAAAGAACTTTTAAAGAACAAATCGATGATAAGACCATCACACTCTTAAATATCTACTTTTTACAGGTTTTTCTAACCTTTTGGGGATTACTGCTGCATCCGGTTGACATTACACTGCTCTATGCGCCCTCACTCTATCTTGTCATAGTTGTTATTGCGCTGATTTTTTCAGCACTCTTTGCACACCATCTCTTTAGCCATAAAAAAGAGTACTCCATAGCCATGGTAGTAGCCATCATCGGCAATACCGGAAACTTAGGTATTCCTCTCAACATCGCCATCTTTGGAGAGGCTTCCATCCCCTACACAACGGTTGTTAACCTTGTCAATGTCTTTGTTGTCTACACAATAGGTGTCTATTTCTACTCACGCGGAAGTTTTGATGTAAAAACATCTCTCAAAAACATTATAAAGCTGCCTATTCTCTGGGCAGCAATACTCGCAATATTTTTAAGCGTGAATGGCTACAAACCAAATGAGTCCATTATGAAGATGCTTATGATGGGAGCCTATGCATCTATAACAATGCAGCTTTTTTTATTTGGTATCTACCTCTATGGTACAAAAATCAACAAGATAAACAAAACGCTCATCTCATGGGTACTGGGTTTTAAGTTTCTCCTGCTGCCGCTTATTGCTTTTGTGGTTCTTTATAACATTGAACTAGACTCCATGATAAAAGGCATCATTTTTATAGAGCTCATTATGCCGCTAGCAGTTGCCAATGTCAATCTGGCATCCCTCTATGACTGCCGACCAAAAGTTGTAACAGCTCTTGTGCTGATCAGCTCCTTTCTTTTTCTTGGCATTATCTTTGTAGGCATCAAAGCGCTTGACTATCTTTAAATAATGTTACAAATATCTCTAGCGAAAAAATTTTCTCTTGCATTTAAGAAAATAAAAGTATGAATAAAGATATAAACAGGGTTTTTCATTACCATGAAGTCACAAAACATTCACAGCAAAGATATGCACGCTCACTCGGTTATATGGACTGGAGTACGCAACCAGATCCTTTCCGTGAGTATCAAGGGACACAAAAAACAGTACTTCCTCTTGCTATAGAGAATGCCACAATTCCCTACTCTTTACTTGATGCCGATAATCCTTCTGCTCCACTCTGTAAAGAAGCACTCTCACAACTACTGCAATTCTCTTTGGCAATAGCAGCTTGGAAAAGTTCTAACACAAGCCAGTGGGCAGTGCGGTGTAATGCTTCAAGTGGGAACCTACATCCAACAGAAGCCTATCTGATTCTGCCAGCACTTGCTGATATATCGCAGCACTCATCTGTCATACACTATGCTCCAAAAGAGCACACTTTAGAACTTTTGGCTAAGTTTGAGAGTGATATATGGCAACAATTTCCTAAAGGAACATTTTTTCTTGCCCTCTCTAGCATTGCATGGAGAGAGGTCTGGAAATATGGCGAGCGAGCTTTTCGATATGTTAACCTTGATGCAGGGCATGCATGGCAGAGTGTTGTGCTCTCTGCAAAGATGTTAGGGTGGCATACAACGCGACTGGACTCGCTAGATGATGCAGTGATGGCGAAACTTTTAGGGCTGGACCAAAAAGAGCGCTTTTTCGAAACAGAACATCCCGATATGGTTTTGGCCATCTCTCCAACAGAGATATCTCCAAAGAGCGATATTTCAGAGCTCATCACTGCTCTGCCAGATAGATACGAAGGCATTGCCAATAAGTTAAGCCCTTCGATGCATGAATGGGAGATAATTCCACAAATCATCGAAGCAACCTCTACAAAAGAGATACCACAAAAAGAGCTCCAAAAGTTCTCCGTACAAAGAGAGCCTACAAAAGAGTCTAAAGAGGTTGTGCTAAAACGCAGAAGTGTTCACGTAATGAAGAGTGATATCTCAACAATCACGCAGAAGCAGTTTCACACCATACTTGCCAGTGTAAACGGCTCACTTGACGGTAAGAGAAATGCAGCACATCTCTGTATATTTGTTCATAGAGTAGATGGATATAAAAGCGGGCTTTATATTTTACTCCGAGATGAAGCAGACAAAGAGAGCCTCCAATCAGAGATGCACAGTGACTTTTTATGGCAAACATGTGATTTAGAGAACCTCTACTTTTTAAAAGAGGATGACTACCACTTTGCATCAAAGGCCATCAGCTGCTCGCAAGATATAGCAAGTGACGGGAGTTTCTCTTTGGGAATGCTTTGTAGATTTTCAGAAGAGATAGTCAATTATGGACCACACAGATACAAAGAACTCTACTGGGAGTGTGGAGTGATTGGGCAACAGCTCTATCTTGAAGCAACCTCACAAGGACTTAGCGGTACGGGTATCGGATGTTATCTTGATGATACGATGCATTCACTTTTGGGGCTCAAGAACAATAAGTTTCAGATTTTATATCACTTTACAGTTGGACGTGGGTTTGTAGATAGTAGAATAATGACACTGCCTGCTTATGCAGACAGAATCTAGAGAGTTATTTTATATTTTTTGTGCTATTTTCTCAGCAGTAAAGCCAAATTTTTCAAAAAGTTGTGCCGCTGGAGCTGAAGCACCGAATGTATCCATCCCGATAACCTCATCAGCAAAACGGTACCACTCTAATCCACGAGCAGCTTCAATCGCTACTTTTTTCGTTTCAGCCTTAATGATAGAGTCGATGTAAGCCTTATCTTGCTCAATAAAGAGGTCATAACACGGTACAGAAACAACATTTACTTTTTTGCCTTTTGCATTTAAAACTTCTTTTGTTTTGAGTGCAAGTTCCACTTCACTTCCTGAAGCCATAAGAGTGATTTCTGCATTATCATCAGCGCTTAGAAGATATCCGCCACGGCTTGCCTCACCTGTAACAGCATCAGGTAAAACAGCCAAACCTTGACGTGAACAGACAAAAGCAGATGGAGATTTTTCCATTGTCAATGCTTTTTTCCAAGCCTCTACATTCTCACGTCCATCAGCCGGTCTCCATACATAGAAGTTAGGCAGTGCACGGAATTGTGAAAGATGCTCGATAGGCTGGTGTGTTGGTCCATCTTCACCAACACCGATAGAGTCGTGCGTCCAGATAAAGAACTGCTGAATACCCGTAAGTGCTGCAATACGTGCTGCAGGTTTAAGGTAATCTGAGAAGACAAAGAATGTCGAAGTAAATGGCATTAATGGCCCATAAAGTGCCATTGCATTGGCGATGGAAGCCATCGCATGCTCACGGATACCAAAGTAGATGTTTTTTCCTTTTGGAAATACACCCATATCATTTAAAAATGTTTTGTTCGATGGACTAAGGTCTGCTGAACCACCAATAAATGCAGGAATTGCTTTTGCAATAGCATTTAAAATCTTTCCATTTGTGTTTCTTGTCGCATCCGCTTTGTCAAATTCAGGCCACTGAATGCGTGAGAAGTCATGGTTAAGGAGTGCCTCTAAAGCTTCATTTTGCTCCATCAGCGGTGCAGTTTTAAGTGAGTGAATCCACTCACGCTCTGCCAAGTCCCCTGCTTCTATAGCACAACGGAAACGCGCCATTACATCTTCAGGCACAAAGAATTTTTTCTCAGGGTCAAATCCAGCTCCTCGTTTTGCATCAGCGATAACATCTTCACCAAGCGGTGCTCCATGTGAGTGATGGCTTCCTTCTAGTGGACCTGCACCTTTTGCGATGATAGTATTTGCGATGATAATTACAGGACGGTCAGCTTTTTTTGCCTGCGTGATAGTCGCATCAATCTCGTCATAATCATGTCCATTACACTCTAAAACTTCCCAGCCTTGAGATTCAAATCTGCCTCTGATATCTTCTGAAATTGAAAGGTCAGTATTTCCCTCAATAGTTATGCGGTTTGAGTCATAGATAAGAATGAGGTTATCAAGCTTATTGTGCCCTGCGATAGAACATGCTTCATAACTGATGCCCTCTTCCAAGTCACCATCCCCACAAAGACAATAAACGTGATGGTCAATGAGTTTTGCAGTCTCGCTGTTTACCTGTGCGCCCATAAATTTTGAAGCCATTGAAAAACCAACCGCATTTGCCACACCCTGACCAAGTGGTCCAGTTGTGATCTCAACACCTGCAGTATGTCCAAATTCCGGGTGTCCCGGTGTCAGTGAATCGAGCTGTCTGAAGTTTTTAAGATCTTCAATCTCTAAACCGTATCCCCAAAGATAGTAGAGTGAGTAGATAAGACCTGTTGCATGTCCACCTGAAAATACAAGTCTGTCACGATTTAACCATGATGGGTTTTTAGGATTGTGCTTTAAATGCTCACTTAAAACCACTGCAATATCTGCAAGTCCCATAGGTGCACCCGGGTGACCTGAATTTGCCTTTTGAACCATGTCCGCTGCTAAAAATCTTATACTGTTTGCCATCTTTTGACGCATTGCATTATCACTCATCATCTATCCTTAGTTTTTATGTCTATTAATGTACTTTGTAAGTATTGGTGAGAGCTCACGCTGTAGGCTCTCATCAAAACTCTGCATACTTTTTGTTAATTCATCTGCTAAAAGATTCGCCTCACGCAGAGCCTCATCTAAACCTAAAATCGTTACAAAAGAGTTCTTCTCTTCATCATTGTTTGTCAGTTTGCCTGCCTCTTCAGAGCTTTGTGTTACATCGAGTATGTCATCTTGAATCTGAAAAAGCAGACCAAGTTTTATACCAAAATCATAAAGCTCATCTGCTTCATTCTCACGCTCAACAATGAGTGCACCCATCTTCAATGCCGCAGCTATAAGCTTGGCAGTTTTGTTTGTATGGAGTGTTTTTATATCTTCAAGAGCCAAAGGCTTGTTCTCAAAATAACAGTCTATTGCCTGACCTAGTACCATACCGTTAAGACCACCGTTTTGTGCGAGCTCACGGATGAGATTTACTTTTATCTCATCTGAAAAAGGAGCATTGCTCAGCAGTTCAAAAGAGTAGGTATTAAGCGCATCACCAACGAGTATTGCCGTTACCTCATCATAAGTGACATGGAGTGTTGGATGTCCACGGCGCAGAGGTGAATCATCCATTGCCGGCAGATCATCATGGATAAGGGAGTAAGTATGCAACAGTTCTATTGCATATGCCGCATGATAGGCAGACTCAATCATCAGAGGATTATAGGCTTTGACAACGCCTAAAAGCAGTGCAGGACGAAAACGCTTTCCGCCAGCTTCGAGCATATTGTGCAGGGCACTCTCATAGGTCGGGTGAATACTCTTTGACTGTGGTAAATTATCTAATAAAAATTGCTCGAAGTTTTGCATGTGAAATTGTACTTTTTTTCTACTTAATATTTACAAAAAACTGGAAGCCGTTACGCTCAAAAAGTAAAGAAGAGTAGTCTTTGGCTTTTTGAAGATACTCACGCAACTCTTTTTGGCTTTTTATCTTCACACCGTTGATTTGAATGAGTCTGTCACCTTTTTTGATGCCATAGCCTTTGAACTTTTTCTCTATGCTTATCAGTCGGAGTGCTCTGTCAAAATAAAGCCCCCGTGATTCTAAAAATGTATCACTGAGTTCACCGCCACCATAGCGTTTTTTTGTTGTGACTATATAGGTAAGATATTGATTACCTCTTTTTACTTTTACTTTGTGTTTCACACCTCTTTTACTAAAAAGAATCATACGCATCAGTGTTGAGGCTGCTTTTACTTTTCTTCCATCAAAAACTACTATGCAGTCACCCACTTGAAAAGGATTGTGTTCAAAAAACGGATCACTTGCAGTGACAATAACAGAGCCTTTCTCGTTTTTCACACGAATACCAATATCACCATATTCACTCTTTTTTGCATCTATAAAATGTTTAAGATACTCTTTTTGGATGATGTCACGAGAAGTTACTACACCTTCGAGTGAACAGCAAGAACTCGTAAGCAGTGATGGAATCAGCAGTGGTTCACTGTAACGTGCCAAAGTGTTCAGTCCTATCTGATTTTCAATAAATTTTCCCTCACGTGAGCTTTTGTCTGTCACCATTGCAGTGCCTAGTTGCAAGCGCATATTGATATCAAAAGGGTATGCAAAAGGTTTTGGGTCCTCTATGAGATAAAGTGAGAGAAAAGGGTCATATTTTAAAATTTTTGCATCTGGTTTACTATGTGTATAAAGCAGTCTTGTACTTTTTTTAAGAGGGATTTGTAAAGTATTGTTTTGTATTGCGTGAGAATCTTTTACTTTTGCCACACAGGCAGCATAACCGCCTTTACAGGCGTATAGATTTATAAAAAGAAGAGAAGCAAGAACAAAGAGGCGAAAAAACACCTACTTTGCTCCACCAAACGAGCCCATACCACCTAGCATGCCAAGAGCACTTTGCTGTTGGTTTTGTTGAACCATCTTGTTTGCATCATTAATCGCACCGATAAGCAGAATCTGTAGAGACTCTTTATCACTTAAAAGTTCATCATCGATGTTTAAATCAATGACTTCACCGTTACCGTTAAGTGTAAGCTCTATCATACCACCGCCACTCTTAACAGAAAAAGTTTTGCTTGCAAGTTCATCTTTGAGCTTTTGGGCATTTTCTTCAAAGCCTTGCAGCATTTTACTTAAATCACCCATATCCCCAAACATTAGATACTCTCTAGAACTTCGTCAATGTTGTTCTCATCATTAAGTAAAACAACAGTCGGCTTGTATGTTTCAAGCTCTTTCTCATCATATGTAGCATAGGCAACAATGATGACTTTGTCACCTTTGTGAACTTTACGCGCAGCTGCTCCGTTAAGACAGATATCACGCTTTCCACGCTCACCAAGGATAATGTAAGTAGAAAATCTTTCACCATTGTTGATGTTAAGTATCTCTACTTTTTGTCCAACTCGCATCTTGGAAGCCTCTAAAAGCTCCTCATCTATCGTAATAGAGCCAACATAGTTCAAGTTGGCATCTGTCACAGTAGCTCGATGGATTTTGCTGTACAACATCTCTATTGTCATTATTTTTCCTACATTCCCATCTGTTTTTTCATATCAGCCGGGCTAATTGGCTCATCCCACATCTCAGAGTCAATTACAAACTCTTCAACAACGTTTCCGCCTAGGATATGCTCTTGTACTATTTTATCAATTTTTTCTTTAGTTAATCCTGCATACATTGTATGACCTGGCTCAACAAGCATAACTGGTCCCATTTGACAACGGTTCATACATGAAGTACGAATCGGTTGAACTGTACCCATGATTCCCTCTTGCATCAATTTTTGTGCAAGATATTGAAAAAGGTCTTGAGTTTGTGGTGTAACACATGATGGTTTTGGCATACCTGGAGGAGCTGACTGCTCACATTTGAAAATATAAAATGCCGGTTGTGGAATTCCCATAGAAATTATCCTTAAAATTTTTGTGCAATTATATCAAAAATATCAGCCTATTTTCTAACATCACTAAATAAGTTCATATTTTTAAGATATAATTTTGAAAAAATTTGGGACAACTATTTTGAAAAAAATTATACTGCTTTTACTGCTTATCACTTCACTGCTCAATGCCGAGTCAAAAATCTATTTTGGTGCCGGTTATGCATACAATAGTGAAACAATCACTTATGGTGAAGATGACTGGACGATTGACAATAATGCTGCACAGATTAAAGTAGGATATGGAGACAGAAAAGCCTATGCAGTTGAACTATCATTTGATTATGTAGACAATAATTCTCGTATCTTCGACTCCAACGATGGGAAAAAATATGGTTTTAATGTAGAGCTTTTAAAAGCATGGGACTTTGGTATCTATGTCAACCCTTACCTTAAAGCAGGATTTGGAGGAGGGTATCTTGAGACTCCTGCAGATCTACATAACGGTTCACTTACCTATGGTTCATTTAATTTAGGAGCTGGCTTTTTCATCCCAATCAGCGAGCATTTTGATCTAGAACTTGCATATGAGTATAAAAATATCTCCTATCAAAAGCTTGATCTTAACTCTACACTCACACCTTCATCACACTTAAATATTGGTTATGTCGGTATAAACTTTAGATTTTAATAATATTGACTTTTTGTATACTTAAATATTGAGAAGTTCTCTTACAACTTCCCTATCGTCAAAAGGTAATTTCTCATCATAAATAATTTGATAGTTCTCATCCCCTTTTCCAAGAATGACGACAACCTCATCGCCCTCTTGTTCATCAAGTGCCATCTCAATGGCCTTTTTACGATTGAGTTCTACAACAACATTGCTTCTGTCTTCGATACCCTCTAGTATATCTTCTACGATTACATCAGGGTCTTCATGACGAGGATTATCACTCGTAATATAGACTTTTTTTGCCAATGTTGCAGCTACTCGGCCCATAAGTGGACGTTTTAATCTGTCTCTATCTCCACCTGCACCAAATACAACTAGCAACTCTTTTTCTTTGAGCGCATTGAGAACCTGTTGCATACCATCTGGAGTATGTGCAAAGTCAACAATAACATTCGGTGCAGCACAGACTTGTTCCATTCTTCCACTTACACCGGCGAAGTTATCCACAACGTCCGCAACCTCTTCTAAACTTTTGTCCGTTATAAGGTGTGTTGCAGCTATGGCTGCCATCAAGTTGTAGAGATTAAAAAAACCATGCAGTGATGCCGTAAAAGGAACAATCTCTTGAAAATGTTGGATGATTCCACTGCTGCCGTCATTGAGTGAATATGCCATCAGTCTATAAGTAGCCGGATTTTCTATGCCATATGTATACGCATTTTTAATATTAAACGAGGCCTTCTCTTCATCTTTATTGATAAGTTTTTTGCTCTCATCTTGGAAAAAGGAGTTCTTGACAGAGATATATTCACCAAGTGTTTTATGATAATCAAGGTGGTCCTGTGTGATGTTTGTAAGGATTTTCAGCTCAAAATCAAGCCCTTCGATTCTCTTTTGAACGATTGCATGAGAGCTTACTTCCATAATAAAATACTCACATCCCGCTTCTACTGCCTGATAGATGTGTCTGTAAGTATTTAAAACCGAAGGCGTTGTAAGACTTTTGCCTTCAACAACTTCATCGTTCATAAAGAGACCACGAGTCCCTTGAAGAGCTGCTTTGTAGCCAAGGTCTAATAAAAAAGAGTATATCGCACTTGCTGTTGTTGTTTTTCCGTTGGTACCGGTAATACCGATGATTTTAATCTTATCGACTCCAAAGAGCTCTGCAATATCTGCTATTTTAATAATGGAATGTGCATTATGTG
This sequence comes from Sulfurimonas indica, assembly GCF_009192995.1. Taxonomy (GTDB): domain Bacteria; phylum Campylobacterota; class Campylobacteria; order Campylobacterales; family Sulfurimonadaceae; genus Sulfurimonas; species Sulfurimonas indica. Next base: position 116,269 of record NZ_SDID01000006.1, read on the forward strand.
CTTTTGCATCATCTAAATATTTTTCATTTTGTGTTGTCAGAACAAAAGCTGTCTCGCTGTCACACTCCTGTGAATTCTCTGTTACATATTTATAAGCTTGATTTGGAAGTTCAATTTTCAATAGTTTTACCTTGAGCAAGTTTTTTTAAGAGTTTTGCCAAGAGTTTATCACTAGGGTAAATACTCAGTGCATTTTCCAAATAGGTTAGTGCCATCTCTGAAAAACCATGCTCAATCAATTTATCTAAAAAGTCTACAAAATCCTCTTTTTCAGTGATAATGACACGTGTAGAGAACATGATGTTTTCAAAAGTCTCTTTAAAGTCAGCTCCCTCGTCAAGCAGTTTTTTAAAATCACTGTATAAAATCCCATCTTCAAACTCTATACGCTCACGCAAGGGTTGATTAAAAGCTTCTGATAGTTTGTCAAGCGTACCGTCCATATTTTGCAATATCTCTTCCATGACTGCATCAGCTTCTTCTTTATCTTCTTCTTTTAATATCTCATAATAATCAAATAGTGCCTCCGCACCTGTTTCACCACTCATAGCCATTTCTGAAAGAATTACGCCATTATAGGCCTCTTTTGAATTTGGATAGTTTTGCAAAACTTCAGCGAATTTTTCCAACGCACTCTTATAGTCTGCTTTGGAAAAACTCTCTTTTGCTTGTGATAAAATTTTATATTTGCTTATTGTACTCATCTTCTTCTTTACTTTTAAAATTTATAAATTATCTATATCGTTTTCCATTCCAAATGGAACATTGACGACACAAAGTTCCGGGTGAATATCCATTCTTAACTGTCTCTCAACACCATACTTCAGTGTAGAACCACTACTTGCACATCCGATACATGCACCTTTTAACTGTACATATACATTGCCGTTCTTGACCGTTATAAAGTCGATGTCTCCGCCATCAAGAGCTAAAGACGGACGAACCTTGTCAATAACATGTTTCACTGGCTCCATAAGCTCTTCATCAGTAAATGGGATCATTTAATTTATCCTTTAAATTCTTGGGTATTATAATCATAAAATATGACAATATCGCTTAACAAGTGATAAAAAATATTTTTACCTAGCTTTTTAAAGCCATGACCTCTTGTACATAACTTGGCTTTCGCATACCAACTATTATACTCTCTATATCGTCAATTTCCAATAAAAAACGTAATGCACACTCCTGCATCTTCACTTCACACCCTTCAAAATACTTTTTAAGAGCTGTTTTTGTCATTTTTGACGACTCATAAGCTACCATATCTCTATACTCACGTAGGAATCTATCAATATACTCCAAAAGTACATCTAAAACCTCTTGGGGTATTTTCTCTATCGTCTTTTTAATGTGTGGCAGTATCTGTGAAACTAAAAAAGAGTCATACTCTCCGATAAAACCGAACTTGTGCTTATTCATATCCATCTGCTCTATCAGATTATAAAGAGGCCTGAGCTGTTCGTTATCGCAAATCTCTAAGAGCTCATTGAGCGTATGGTAGTAATCTTTTGATTCATCATACTCTGCCAAACGATACATTAACCCATCTTTTTGAGCATTAAGCGGTCTGTTTGAAAGAACTCTCAGTCCGTTTCTTTTTGCCCATGCAGCACATTTCAACCCTTCACGCTCCAAAAGATTTATCGGCAGCTCAACAGTTGTAAAACTGTGCTCAGCATTGCCCACTGCACGTGCCGCCTTTTGTGCAAGTGTAATTAAATCGTCATAAGGTAAAAACTCAGGGTCACTCTCAGCTTTTGCAAAAGAGTTTGAACTGATTCCATAGGAGTTTATTCTACCCTCTTTTACTTCCTCTTCTAAACCTACAAAGGCCTCATAGATTCTCTCAAACATTGTATCAAGCATTGCATCACGCGGCATCTCTTTTTTAAGTGCTTCGTAGATAAAATACTCAGGATTATGAATCAGATAACAATCAAGTGAATTGAGTTGCAGACGTTTTAAAGACTCCGTGAGTTCTCTTTGTAAAAAAGACTTTGCAATAGAGTGATAACAAGTCGGTGAATATTCCACGACATCTTCAAAAGGCGTCTCTTTATGTTGCGTGAGGTTTGAGCCTTGAATATAGCCAAACTTTGAGACTATCTTGATCTCATCTCGAATATCATCTTCAAATAAAGCCATTACTTTGGCAATAGCACGTTCTGCTCCGCCATCACTATAGTTTGTAGAGGTATCAATAAGCCTTACACCTGCTTCAATGGCCTCTTTTAATGCTTCAATATGTAGCAGATTTTCATCACTGACCCTATATGTTCCAAATGCGAAAGTACTCATAATATAGTCCTAGATTGTAAAGTATTTTAGAATGTGGAAAGTTTAGAGTCATAACTCTAAAGAAAGTAACTATCAAGGCAAAAGCCCTGATAAAGAAATTAGTCGATTATACTAGTTCGATAAATGCCATTGGTGTAGCATCACCACGACGAATACGAGTTTTAGTAATTCTAGTGTAACCACCAGTACGCTCAACATATTGTGGAGCGATTTCGTTTACTAATTTTTTTGTTGCTTCTTTGTTTTGAAGCGCAGCAAATACTGCTCTGTGAGCGTTAGAGTCACCCTTACCAGCAGTAGTGATTAACTTCTCAACGTAAGAGCGAAGCTCTTTAGCTTTTACAGCAGTAGTCTCAATTTTACCATGTTCAATTAACGAAATACTAAGGTTTGCTAAAAGTGCCTTACGGTGAGCACTTGTACGACCTAGTTTACGATATCCATGACGGTGTCTCATATCTTATTCCTCTTTAATTAGCGCTTCTTAAGAAGCTGCTTCAATTTTCTTTTTTAGTGCAGTTACTACATCATCTTCTAAATCAGCACCAACTGTAAAACCAAACTCTTGAACTTTTTCTACGATTTCATCGTAAGATTTTTTACCAAGATTTTTTACATTTTTGAGATCATTTGTACTCATAAGTACAATTTCACCAATTAGTTTAATATTTGAGCGATCAAGGCAGTTAAAACTACGAGCACTTAAACCAAGACTATCTATGTTAGTAGTTAGTTTTTTAAGGTCTGGTGACTCTTCAACTCTCTCAATAGTAGTTGGAGCTTTAATACTAATCTCTGAATTAAATACAGCTAATTGTGCATACATTACTTCCAAAGAGTTTCTAAATGCATCGATTGGAGAGATTTGACCATCAGTTTTGATGTTCATAACAACTCTTTCAAAGTTAGGGTTGTCCTCTACAAGTACATTCTCAATTTTATATGTAGCACTTCTTACCGGAGTGAAGTAAGCATCAAGTGCGATATATCCATCTTCTAACTCTTCATATGTATCTTCACTCGCAACATATCCGATACCTTGAGCAATTTTAATGCTAAAGTTCAGCGTTGAATCTTCATTTAATGTAGCAAGTGGAGCTTCTGGAGTTACCACTTCAACTTCATCATTTCTTAGATCAGCTCCAGTAATGTTACATGGACCTGCAAAGCTGTAGTTTATCTCTGCTTCTGTTGCATCGTTACCCAGTTTGAAACGAATCTCTTTAAGATTTAATATAAAATCAGAAATATCTTCAAGCATACCACGAACAGAGTCAAACTCATGTTTAGCACCCTCGATTTTAATAGCGATTGGTGCATAGCCAACTGAGCTACTTAATAGAAAACGGCGAAGTGGATGAGCTAAAGAGATAGCATAACCCGTCTCAAACGGATATGCCATAATGTTAGCTTCATTCTCACTAATTTGTTCTACCTCAAACTCTTGAGGAGCAAGTGGTGTAGTTTTAATCTTTTTCATCTCTTTTACGCCCTTTTTATTAATTATTATTTCGAGTAAAGCTCAACGATTAAACGTTCTTCAACTGGAATAACAACTTCTTCACGCTCTGGAAGACGAGTAAAGATACCAAATACTTTTTCAGCATCGATGTCAACCCATGGAGCAAGACCTGTTTGGTTTGTAAGTTCAATAGCACGTTGTACTTGATTGTTGTTTTTACTAGCTTCTTTCACTTCTATCTTTTGACCCGGTTTAACACGGTAAGAAGGAATATCTAGTTTTTTACCATCTACTAAGATGTGACCATGTGTTACAAGCTGACGAGCGAATCTACGAGTAGATGCGAATCCCATTCTGTAAACTACATTGTCAAGTCTCTGCTCGATAAGTGTAATAAGGTTTGTACCTGTATTTCCATCACGGCGTTTTGCTTCAACGAACAGTGCACGGAATTGTTTTTCAGAAATACCATACATGAATTTCGCTTTTTGTTTCTCATTAAGTTGTAAACCGTACTCAGAAACTTTTTTACGACGTTGACCATGTTGCCCTGGACCGTATGGACGCTTTTCTAAAGCAGATTTTCCTGCTAAACGACGCTCACCTTTTAAGTTAAGGCTTACTCCAAATCTTCTTTCGATTTTTTCTACTGGACCTCTATATCTTGCCATCAGTAATCTCCTTAAACTCTACGGCGCTTAGGTGCGCGACAACCGTTGTGTGGTAATGGTGTAACATCTTTCATGAATGTAACACGGATTCCTTCGATAGCACCAACAGATTTAACTGCTGTCTCACGTCCAGAACCAGGACCTTGTACTTTGATACCAAGCTCTTTGATACCATGTACTTTTGCTTTTTCTACTGCATCTTCAACTGCTGCTTGCGCCGCAAACGGAGTAGATTTTTTAGAACCTTTAAAACCAAGGCTACCAGCAGAACTCCAAGCAATCATATTTCCCATCTCATCAGTAATAGTTACTAATGTGTTGTTAAATGATGCTGCAATATGAACGATACCACGAGCGATATTTTTCTTTACTACTTTTTTTCTAACAGCTTTTCTTTTTGCCATGCTTTAATCCTTACGCTGCGCCGACAGTTTTACGTTTACCCTTACGAGTACGCGCATTTGTCTTAGTTTTTTGTCCACGAACCGGAAGACCACGACGGTGACGAAGACCACGGTAGTTTCCTAAATCCATTAATGCTTTAATGTCCATTGCAACTTTTTTACGTAAATCACCCTCAACCATATGGTTAGCACGGATTTCGTTTGTAATTGCAGCTACATCAGCCTCATTGAGTTCGAAAACTCTTTTGTTATAGTCAATACCTGTAGCGTCAAGAATTTGACGTGAAGTATGAAGACCAATACCATAGATATACGTTAAACCGTACTCTATTCTCTTTTTCTTAGGTAAATCAACACCAGAAATACGAGCCATGGTTATCCTTGTCTCTGTTTATGTTTAGGGTTCTTGCAGATTACTCTTACAATACCTCTTCTTTTAATAACTTTACAGTCATCACACATTTTCTTTACTGAAGCTCTTACTTTCATCGTAAGTCCTTGTCTTAGTTGTCTTTACTGTTTTTAGGCAAAGAATCTTTTATAATATTCGCTTGCCAATACTTCTAACTCTATACATAATATAAAGGTAGAAACACTCTTTTTCATTGTTAAAACAGCAAAGCGGATTGGGATTATAGCAAAACAAATGTAAAACTTTTATTAAGCTTATAATATTCTCTTTTCAAAATGACACAAAAGTGACAAAAATTATTATTGCCCCTTAACGCAACTTGCATTAAACTGCTGGTATCACTTTAGGAGTTAGCAAATGGTTGAGTACATTTTAAAACGCGATGGCACTTACAAGCAGTTTCTTTCATACAAGATAGAAGATGCTATAAAAAAAGCCTTTGATAGTGAAAATGTTTCGTATGACGAAACTATCTTTATCAACGTTTTGGAAAAACTCGACCATAAACGTGCTGTTGCAGTTGAAGACGTTCAGGATTTGATCGAGTATGAGCTGTATAAGGGTAGATATTTTGACGTAATGCGTTCCTTTATGATTTATCGTCATACGCATAAAATGCAGCGTGAAAACCTTTTGGATGATGACACTACCTACATCAACTCTACACAGACCATTGAGGAGTATATAAATGGAAGTGACTGGAGAATCAAAGCAAACTCAAACACAGGCTACTCCAATGCAGGACTTGTAAACAATACTGCGGGAAAAGTGATTGCAAATTATTGGCTAGATAAAATCTACTCGAAAGAAGAAGGGTATGCGCATAGAAATGGGGACTATCACATACATGACTTAGACTGCCTCACGGGATACTGTGCAGGCTGGAGTCTGAGAGTTCTTCTTGATGAGGGATTTAACGGTGTGAGAGGAAGAGTTGAGAGCAGTGCTCCAAAGCACTTTAGAGAAGCTCTTGGACAAATGGCAAATTTTTTAGGAATTTTGCAAAGCGAATGGGCAGGAGCACAGGCCTTTTCCTCTTTTGACACCTATTTAGCACCTTATCTATTTAAAGACCAGCTCTCATATAAGGAGGTAAAGAAAAGTATTCGTAGTTTCATATATAACCTTAACGTTCCTGCACGATGGGGACAATCACCTTTTACAAACATCACAATCGATTGGAATGTGCCTTCAGACCTGAAAGATCAGATTCCGACAAGTAAGCAGAGACATCTCTTTGAAGATATAGATGATGCCACACTAAGATTCAAAGCACAAGAGAGAGGCGCTAACTCTCTCACAGATATGACATACAAACATTTCCAAAAAGAGATGAATATGATAAACAAAGCTTACTATGAGGTTATGACAGAGGGGGATAAAACCGGCCAACCCTTTACATTTCCTATACCTACCGTCAATATCACTGAAGATTTTGACTGGTATGGTGAAAATACTGACCTGCTGTTCGAAAATACAGCAAAAATTGGTTCTTCTTATTTTCAAAATTTCATAGGAAGCCAATACAAACGTGATGAAAACGGTAACTTAGTAGAAAATGAAGAGGCATACAAACCCGGACATGTTCGCAGTATGTGCTGTAGACTACAACTAGATTTAAGAGAACTTCTTAAACGTGGTGGTGGTCTATTTGGCAGTGCGGAGATGACAGGAAGCATCGGTGTTGTTACACTTAATATGGCACGACTTGGCTTTTTGCACAAAGGTAATAAAGAGAGCCTTTACGCAAAACTCGATGAGTTGATGGAACATGCAAAATCCACGCTGGAGAAAAAACGTGTTTTTATCCAAGAGATGTATGACAGAGGGCTTTTTCCTTACACAAAACGTTATCTTCCGGGATTTAAAAACCACTTCTCAACCATTGGAGTCAATGGTATCAATGAGATGATAGTTAACTTTACAGATGGGCAAGAGAACATCACGACCATAAAAGGGATGGAGTTTGCCATAGAGATTTTAAATCATATGCGCTCACGCATGGTAGAGTTTCAAGAAGCAACCGGAAACCTTTACAATCTTGAAGCAACACCTGCAGAGGGGACAACCTACAGATTTGCCAAAGAGGATAAAAAACGTTTTGGTGAAAAAATCATTCAAGCAGGTATGGATGAGAACATTTATTATACTAACTCATCGCAAATCCCTGTTGATTATACAAGTGACCCTTTTGAAGCATTGGAACTTCAAGATGAACTTCAGACAAAATACACAGGCGGGACAGTACTGCATCTCTATATGCAAGAAAAGGTCAGCTCAACAGAGGCCTGTCGTAAACTTGTCAAAAATGTCATCTCAAACTTCAGACTGCCATATATTACCATTACACCGCTCTTCTCCGTCTGTCCAAAACACGGATACATTGCAGGAGAGCATGAGTACTGCCCAAAATGCGATGAAGAGCTTTTTGCAAAATATGCAAACATAGACCTAGAAGCAACAAAGTTGCGTGAGCCCCCTGCTGAAGGGAACCTAGCGTTAGCGTAGATGACAGGATTACTTCTGGCATCGTACAAAATAAATGAAAAGTAGCTTCATTTTATGAAATAAAATTAAGGAGATATCATGAGCAAAGAAGAAATATTGATGTTGCTTGAAAGCAAAAGACAAAAATGTATTGTTTATACCCGTGTGATGGGATACCATAGACCTGTTGAGAGCTTTAATATAGGAAAAACAGGTGAGCATAAACAAAGAGTGCAGTTTAGAGAACGATAAAGTCATCTATGACATAACAAAGTTCACGCATCTTGACTATCCAGACCATTTAGCTGCCATTATCTGGTTTAGCGGATGCAATATGCATTGTGACTACTGCTATAACAAAGAGATAGTCTTTGCAAAGAATGGCTCCATTACGATGCAAGAGGCTCTTGACTTTTTACAGACAAGAGTCTCGCTTTTAGATGGCGTTGTGCTCTCAGGTGGTGAAGCAACTGCTTATGATTTAGTAGAGTTTTGTCAAAAGATAAAAAAGATGGGCTTTACCATCAAACTAGATACTAATGGGACCTATTTTGACAACTTCAAAGAGCTTCTTGAGCTAAAACTTCTTGATTATGTTGCTCTTGATTATAAAGCACCAAAAGAAAAGTTCACCCAAATAACCCACTCACGCAAATATCATGAATTTTCCAAAACTCTTGATTTATTACTTGCATCAAATATAGACTTTGAAGTACGGACAACACTTCATGCAGACCTTTTAACTCCTGCAGATATCAACCTCATCATCAGTGACTTAGAACAGAGAGGCTATAGTAAAACATACTATATTCAAGAGTTTTTAGAAACAAAAGAGAACATTGCAGATATAGGCAAACCAGAGCTAGAATTTAATAAAAAAGCAATTAAAAGCAGACTGAATATCATCTGGAGATAAAAGTTTTATTTCTTGATATATATCAATATTTCTTTGGAAGAAATCGGTTATTATTCCGCTGAAACTTAAATCGGACAAATTTTGTCTTATTTAAAAAATCTAAACCTTTCAAGGATAAAACTATGACAAAAATTTTATTAGCATTAACTTTCGCATTCGTTGCAGCACAGGCTGAAAATATCGTTCACTATGATACAAAACCAGTAAAAAAGCCAGCTATTTCTAAACCGAATCATCCTGGTACTGATCTTTATACAAAATAATTTCTAATTTTAGGCTATCACTATCTGATAGCCTTCTGATTTTATATTTTTAATCAACTCTTTGGATGTTTTCGCTCGAAATCTTCGAATGAAGGTTCTGAGTCTGTCATCACTCACTTCATCTTCCCAAAGTGATTTTTTAATAATTGCATCACTGACAACATATATCTCTTTTTCATAATACTCCAAGAGTAATTCCAAAAACTGCTTCTCTTTTTTGCTCAGTGGCACATATCTGTTCTTTTTATAGAGTGTTTTTTTCGTTTTGTTGTAGATATATGCATCACGTAGCTCTATCTCACGCATACCAAAATGCTTTTCCAATGAGATAATGTACTCCAAAAGCTCATCGGGATCAAAGGGCTTGATGAGATACTTCACAACCCCAACATCGATGGCATTTAAAAGTTTCTCTGTCTCACTAAAAGCACTTAAGATGATGATGGGTACACTGCTCTCAATCGCTTTTATCTCTTTTGCCATCTCTAAACCACTCTTTTTAGGCATATTGATATCTGTAATAACAATATCAGGTGTTATTTTTTTAAAAAGTTCAAGCCCCTCTTGTCCATCATTTGCAACATAAAATTTAAAAAAATTATCACCAATAGCATTCTTTAAGAGTTTTGAGAGATTTGTTTCATCTTCAACAAGTAAAACACGCAGAGTCTTTAAAAACTTATTTTTCATTTTCACTCTCTAGCGGTATCTTGATAGTGAAGCGTGTTGTCCCTTTTTTAGAGCTCACATCCAAAGAGCCGTTAAACCCTTTTTCACATATCATCTTGGACATAAAGAGCCCCAGACCTGTTCCCTGTGAAGTGTGCTTTGTTGTAAAATAGGGCTCAAATATCTTATAACGCTCTTTTTCTTTGATACCTCCTGCATTATCCTCGACGATAATGAGAGCATTTCCATTCTCTTTAGAGACTTCGATTTTTATCTCACGAATAAGCACTCCGTTTTCTACAAAAGCATCTCGAGAGTTTTTCAGCAGATTTATTATAACTTGTGTAAACTCATTCGTAATACCCAAAACACTCACATCTTCATAACTTGTCTTTACTTGAATCATATCTTTTTTAAGAACCCTTTTTAAGATATGGAGTGCCTCTTCTATACTCTCACGCAGCATAAAGTGCTGTTTTCCTTTATCTGGCTTAAAGAAGTTGGAAAAGTCTTCTATTGTATTGGACATGTTTTTTATCAGTGCCTTACTTTCATCATAAAGCATCTCCACTTCACCAATATCTTGATTGAATGCTGCTTTTTTGAGAGAAAAGAGTGTTAAGTTAAGCTCTGTAAGCGGTTGTCTCCATTGATGGGCAATATTTGCGAGCATCTCACCCAAAGAGGCAAAACGTGATTGCCAGAACATCACCTTTTGCTTCTCTTCATTCTTTTTTATCTCCTCTTGAACACGCATCTCCAGGGTCTCATTCAACTCTTTTAACTCTTTTGTCTTTGCTTCTACTCTCTTTTCAAGATCGATATTGAGAACTTCAAGTTCTCTCTCTTTTTTCTCCAAAGAGTGCTTGTAAAATATCTCTTGTGTTACATCATAACGAATGGCGATAAACTCTTCAATCTCGCCTTTTTCATTTAAAATAGGGATTACTGTAGTATTTACATAAAAAGTGGAACCATTTTTTGCCCTGTTTTTTACAGTGCTTTTGTAGATCTTTTTGGCTTTGATCGTCTGCCAAAGGAGTTTGAACTTCGAAGCGGGGACATCGGGGTGTCTTACGATATTGTGGTTTTTACCAAGAAGCTCCTCTTTTGAATAGCCCGAAATTTTGCAAAACTCATCATTGACAAAAGTGATGATGCCGTTCACATCGGTTTTAGATACAATATTACTGTTTTCTATAGCCTCTTGATACTGTTGTAACATAAGTACCTTCCCATAAATAACCCCAACTTCAGCAAAAAAGCAAATAGCTCTAGTGCTAGGCAGATTTCTGCAGGACTAACAAGTTAATCCAAAGGAATCTAACGACACAATAGGGCTATTTGCTTTTTGCCCGAAGGGAAGTTTAAAAAGAAGGCTATTGCTTCGTTAAAAACACTTGAAGCTACTAGTAGCTCCTACGTATTTTTGCCTCACATTAGTCCTCTTTTTAAGCTTCTGAAATTGAGGTTATTTATGGGAAGGTACTTAAAATTAATTTTACCCAAATTAATCCCAAATTATGCTTACTCCGTACTCTTGGTTAAGGATTGCAGTTTTTGTATAGTTAATCTTTTTACCATACTTTTTACTGACCAGCTCAACTTCAAGCTCTCCTTCACTCAAAAGAGAGCGTACCTCCTTGTAAGAAAGCCACTTTCCATAACGTGAGAGTGTATTTTGCCATATTCTAAAGTCACAAGTTGCATCCTGCGTGAGCTCATACATCTCACCATCCTCACTCATCCAGTGCGCATTCGAGCAGGCATAGAATTTTACCTTCTTCCCTCGTACTTCTTTGTCACGTACCTCTATCAAGCCATCTTCACAGTAAGGACACTTTCCTAAAGTCATATCACCTTCCTACCATTCAAAATAATTCAAATAGTAGTGTAAAAAACTTCACTCACTAAAAAATCTTACAATTTGCAATAAATTTAGCTTGCTTCAAAAATGCTTTTTGATTTAAAATAGAGTACTCCCATATAAAGTACACTAAAACCAAACTGTGCGAAATCATCGCCTTTGGAAAAGTAATAGTAATCGATAAAAAGAAGAATAATCATCAGAAGTAGAGTAAGTACTGAAAGTATCAAAGTCATAAAAGCAAAGGTCTCATCAAAGAAGTATAAAAAGACTATCAAAAATCCTAAAACAGCAGGAATATAATGTGAAGTTGTGAACCAGTACAAAGCAGCACAGATAAGAACCAAAAAATTTAAAAAGAGTTTCTCCCCGTCCCACATATCCTTACTCCTCGACTTATGTTACAATTATAGCATGCAAAACAATCCAAAACAATTAGACCTGCTTAACAACACAACACAAACTTTTGAAAATGAGTTTTATAAATATGCAAAACCTTTAGAGTTTGAAAAAGGTGCCTCTCCATTTTTCCCTGATGATTTGATGGAGTATTTTTACATCGTTGTTGATGGCAGAATAAAAACCTATCAAATTAATTTTGAGACCAACAAAGAACAGACCATTTTCATCTATAAACGCGGAGATATGTTTGATATTATCACTCTGCTTGACAACAAACCACATGATGTTATCTATGAGGTGTTAGAAGATTGTAAAGTACTACAGTTGCCAATTAAGAGGGTTCGTTACTGGCTTGAGAACGACCACACCTTCAATAAAAAGTTTTTCCCTTATCTTGCTGCTCAAATGCGCCATACTGAAGAGTTGGCAACCGACTTATCACTTTATGATACAAAAGACAGACTTATTAATCTGCTTGTGGACAATCTCAATCCAAACAAACGTTTTAAATACAATCTCCTACATAATCTCTCCAACTCAGAGATTGCAAAACTTCTAGGAACTGTGCGTCATGTCGTTGAGCGTACACTCAAACAGCTTAAAGCTGATAAGCTCATCGAAACCAGCCGACGCAACATCAAAATCACAAATTTTAAAAAACTGCAAGAAAAAGCCTCCCAAATGCTACTTAAGTAGCAAAACTCCTTTATAAAATATTTTATTATTTCACTAGATTTAGTCCAAGAGACTAAGAGATACAATTTTAAGGAGTATATCATGGTAGTAACAAGATATAGAAGTCCATACCAAACAACAAGAGAAAGATTTGATCTATTTAATGAATTTTTTAAACAATTTGAAGAACAAGAATCAAATGAAGTTTTTGATTTTACTCCGGCAGTAAATACACGTGAAGGTGATGATGCCTACTACATCGATGTTGACCTGCCAGGGGTAAAAAAAGAGGATGTTGAGATCAGTGTTGATAAAAATGTTCTCACTATCAAAGGTAAGCGTGAAACACGCGAAGAGGTAAAAGAGGAAGATTACTACAGAGTTGAGAGCTCTTATGGTACATTCTCAAGAAGCTTCACACTGCCGGAGAAAGTCGATGTAGAAAAGATTGAGGCAAAAAGTGAAGATGGTGTGCTTGAGATTATCATTCCAAAACTCAAAGTCGTTAAAGAGAGTACGAAAAAAATCGAGATTAAATAATAAATTTTAGGAGGTGCTTTATGGATATCGTAAAAACATCAAAAGAGATCGCTGAAAAAGTCGAAGATAAAGTAGAAAAAGGTTTAGAGCTTGTAAAAGATACATTTAACAATGTAGCTTCACATCTGCCTCTGGCAAACCTGGCAAAACATGATAATGACACCTTTACAATAGAGGTTGATTTACCAGGTGTTAAAAAAGAAGATATAGAATTGAAAATAGAAGATGACTACCTCACTGTAACAGCTCTTAGACGTTACAAAAATGAGGTCAAAGAAGATGACTACTATCTTTGTGAGTCAAACTTCGGTGTCATCTCACGCAGCTTTGTTCTCTCTGACAACATTGACAGAGATAAAATCGAAGCAAAGTTTGAAGATGGAAGACTCTATCTTACATTAGAGAAAGTCGAGTCTAAAAAGACAAAAAGTATCAGCATCAAATAAAAGGTGCTGATACTGCTAACAAGGAAAAACCATGAAAAAACTTTTAACTTCATTACTCGCAGCTTCACTTCTTGGCGGTGCAGTTAGTGCAGCAACAAATACAACAAACCCTTATGATGCGGATTTTGCGAAGATGAACCAATATTTCAATTCACTCATTGAGTCTCATCTCAACGCTGCAGCACTTAACAATATCAACTATCCAAGAACGAACATTCAAGATACAAAAGATAAAATTATCATCGAATTTGACTTGGCAGGGGTTAAAAAAGAAAATATCAAACTCTCCATCAATGATGAGAAAATTTTGACACTTGAAGGTGAGAGGAAAGAGACAAAAGAGACAAAGTCCAAAGATTTTGTCAAAAAAGAGATATTTTACGGAAGTTTTAAGAAGATGATTCAACTGCCGGAAAATATCAATGAAGATAAACTTGCAACTGAGTTTAAAAATGGTATTTTAACCATTAGCATTCCAAAAACTGAGATAAAAAAACCAAAAGCGAAAATAATTCCTATCAAATAAGTAAACTTTTCGCTAGAATTCGCTTATGAATTCCTATGAAGATAAATTTAACAGAGCTGTTGTTAATACATTTTACTCTAAACTCCCAAAAGATGAACAAAAGTTCATAAGGGAGTTGGCCTTTTCCTATAAATTTTCCCATCAAGAGCTCCTTCAAGTCATCAATATTGCACGTGATTTAGAGATGTGGGATGAACAACGCATCTATGAAATTTTTCCTGACCATCCTACAAAAAAAATAGCACTTAAAAAGCTGCGTGAGGCTTATGAGACTATTCGCAACACTCCCAACTCTTATGAGAACTTTGAGCTTAAGAACATTCCAAAAGAACAGAAGTACACTTTCAAAACAGAAGCCAAAGATGGCTTCGGCCTTGGTCTCTGCCCGGTTGCAAGTGAGAAGACACGCTGTTGTAATCTTTTAACACTTGATGCTGTTGAATCATGCGGCTTTGACTGTTCTTACTGCTCCATTCAGAGCTTTTACAATCAAAACACTATCACCTTTGACTCTGGTTTCAAAGAGAAACTCTTAAATTTAGAGCTTGACCCAAATAAAACCTACCATATAGGTACTGGGCAGGCTTCAGATTCACTGATGTTTGGAAATCGTGAAGGAGTGCTTGAAGCACTTCTGGAGTTCGCACAAAAAAATCCTAATGTTATTTTGGAGTTTAAAACAAAATCGGACAATATCAAGTATCTGCTTGAAAATGATGTTCCAAAAAATATTCTCTGTACCTGGAGTCTCAACACACCTACTATCATCCAGAATGAAGAACACCTCACGGCTTCCCTTGACAAACGCATCGCAGCTGCAAGAAAAATGGCAGACAAGGGTGTAAAAGTCGGCTTTCACTTTCACCCAATAGTCGAGTATAAGGGTTATCTTGACGAATATCAAAAAATATATGAAAAACTTATACTAGAATTTCATCCATCAGAGGTAGCGCTTGTCAGTTTTGGAACATTGACATTTATCAAGCCTGTTATCAAACAGTTGCGGGAGCGGGAGTTTCGAAGTAAGATCACACAGATTCCCCATGAGGATGCAAGTGGAAAAACATCCTATCCGGAAAAAACAAAGATAGAGATGTTCAAACATGCCTATGAAAGCTTCAAACCATGGCACCCCAAGGGCACTTCCTACGGGGCGCATACAGAGGACAAAGTCTTTTTCTATCTCTGCATGGAGCCTCACGAGCTTTGGAGTAAAACTTTTGGCTATCAATACGCTACAAACAATGACTTTGAGCATGCTATGCTTGGTGCATACTGCAAAAAAATAGGTCAAGATTATCTCATGTAGGAAGATTAATGCAAATGAAACAAAACTATTTCTTATCACAACCTCACCAGCCTTTTTTCATCTTAGGTGTTTTCAATGCTATTGTCATGATGCTTATCTTTGCACTTTCATATAAGGGTGTTCTTACACTGCAAATAGACACAACAACATTTCATGTCTACACACTTGCATATCTACTTTTTAACAATGTCTTTACCGGTTTCTTATTTACAACTTTCCCTCGTTTTAATCAGTCACATGTTATCGAGAAAAACTACTACACTACTATTTTCTATGTAAACCTTGCAGGTACATTGCTCTTTGTTGTAGGCGCATTTGCAAATGTCTACCTTGCAGCTTCTGCAATGCTCTTACTCTTTATTTCACAGGTATTTATCGTTTACAAACTCCAAAAAATCTATAACGTAGGACACGCACCTGATAAAAAAGACTCATATTGGATCTTAATCGCTCAGTATTTCGGACTTGCAGGACATCTTCTTTTTATTATTGCTACACTTTTTAGTCTTTACACCCTTATACCGACGGCTATTAACATCACTTTTTATCTCTACCTCATCTTTTTAGCATTTAGCATAGGACAGAGAATGATTCCTTTTTTCTCTCATTCGTGGGCTGAAAAGAATCCTCATTTTATCAAGATAGTCTTTGGTCTCTTTATCTTAAAAAGTATCTTTGCTTCTGCAGATATTAAAATGGCTGAGCTGCTTATCGACACAATCCTAGCGCTTTATATGCTGCGTGAGTTTCTTCGCTGGGACCTACATCCACTACACTCCCCTTCTATTCTTTGGGTACTGCATCTTGCACTCTTTTGGCTTCCGACTGCCTTTGGGCTCTCAGCTATCAGTTTAGCCGCAGTTCTGTTTTTAGATACATCTTTTTACTTTTTAAATATCCACCTTTTGGCCATCGGATTTTTAACAACAGTTCTCATTGGTTTTGGAACACGTGTAACACTCGGTCATGCCGGTATGCCTCCGCAAGCTGACAAATTTGCTACTGGTATATTTGTATTTATCCAAGTAGTTGTACTCCTACGTTCTCTCTTTAGTATCAATGTCGCTTTTGGATGGGGAGCGAACTTTCTTTTTGATATCTCCTTTACAGCATGGCTCATTCTCTTCTTGCTCTGGGGTGGTAGATATGCAAAGATCTTAATCTTTGGCAAGCAGCCCTAGTTTATTCTATAAACCTGATCAACTCTGTTGCCGTCTTTTATAATTTTTACTCGATCACCAACAAGGAAGTTTTTCCCTTTCACAACAACGATGATCTCTCTTCCATCATCCAGTAGTACTGATAATTCAGAGGCATTCGCTTTTGCAACCTGACTACCGACATAAGCTCCACCAAGTCCACCTGCCAAAGTTGTAAGAGCAGTTCCACGTCCTCCACCCATTGTAGAACCAAGTACAGTCCCTATAATCGCACCAATAAATGTTCCACTACCGCTATCACTTATAACAACAGGTCTAACACTCTGAATAGTCCCAGTCTCATATATTTTTATATTTCTGTATGAACTTCCACTATATTCAGGACCGTTTGTTGTAGCACATCCGCTAAAAATAAGTGCAAATACGCTTACTGATGCTAAAATTATCTCTTTCATATTCAATCCTTTTTTAAAGGTGCCCTTTATTTATTGCTTCTATTATACCAAATGTATATTTCTTAGCTGTTAACATATCAAGATATCTTGATATATGTCTTTTATTTAGATATACTTCCAAACTTTAGGAGAGAAGATGGAAACTTTTTTACAGACTATGGGTGCACTTAATGATGAAACCCGCATTAAAATACTTGCCTTTATAGATAAACATAAAGAGGTTTGTGTATGTGATGTTGAACAGGCATTTGGAATGATACAGTCTCGTATCTCACGCCACTTAAAAATACTCAAAGATGCCGGTTTTTTAAAAGTTGACAGACGGGGACGCTGGGCATACTATGCTATTCGTACACCTCTGGATGAGTTCCGCCAATCTATACTCAAAGAGATATCATACCTTGATCTTAAGACTCCTGAGCTTCAAAAAGGATGTACAGCATAATGATAACGGCAATTTTACTTTTCTTAATTACTCTCATCTTTGTTATCTGGCAGCCTCGAGGTCTTCAGATCGGTACTACTGCGGTTATCGGTGCCATCATTGCTCTCATTCTTGGTGTTGTCAGTTTTGATGATGTCCATACTGTTTTTAATATCATCTGGGATGCAACTCTGGCCTTTATCGGTATCATTATCCTCTCTATGGTCTTGGATGAGATAGGCTTTTTTGAATGGGCAGCACTTAAGATGGCAAAGCTCTCAAATGGAGACGGAAGACGAATGTTTTTCTACTCCATCATTTTAGGAGCAGTTGTTTCCGCTCTTTTTGCCAATGATGGTGCAGCACTTATCCTCACACCGATCCTTTTGGCAAAAATGCGTGTACTTAAACTCAATGCAAAGACCATCCTCGCATTTTTACTTGCTGGCGGATTTATCAGTGACTCGGCATCACTCCCTTTTGTTTTCTCAAATCTGACAAATATTGTAACTGCTAACTACTTTGGTATCGGTTTTATCGAATTTTTATCCAATATGATACTGCCTTACCTTGTCAGTGTTACAGCTTCGATGCTCTTTTTGTTTTTACTGCTGCATAAAGATATACCAAAAAGTGTAGATATCGCTCTCTTACCAGACCCAAAAAGTGTCATAAAGAATGAAAAGCTTTTCCAATTTTCCTGGTTCTTTTTAGCTCTTTTGCTTGCAGGCTATTCTATAGGAGATATCTATCATATTCCGATTTCGGTCTTTGCTTTAAGTGGAGGGCTTCTCTTTTTGTTTATCGCCTCACGCACAAAAGCTGTACATGCGAGAACTATCATTAAAGAGGCTCCTTGGCAGGTAGTTTGGTTTTCCCTTGGTCTTTATGTGGTGGTTTATGGACTTAAAAATGTAGGACTTACTAATGAAATCACACATATTTTAGAGTATCTCAATGCACAAAGCCAGCTTATTGCAATTGTAGGGACAGGCTTTATCTCTGCAATACTCTCTGCTGTTATGAACAACATGCCAACCATAATGATTATGGATATTGCCCTGCATGACATTGGCAATGAGGCAATGATATATGCCAATATCATCGGCTGTAACTTAGGACCTAAAATGACACCTTTTGGCTCCCTTGCAACGCTGCTTTGGCTGCACTCTTTAGAGAAAAAAGATGTCAAAATAAGTTTCTGGTCCTACTCGAAATTTGGCTTACTTATCACACCACCTGTACTACTTATCGTACTTCTAGGTGTCGCTTACAGTTAAAGAAAAATTCAGCTATAATTTTGTTAGACTTCTTGTAAAACTCCTATATGTCTCAACATATTATAGAGAGTTTTAATCAAGGCAGATGTTCTCAAGCGTAGCCAAAGCTACGGTTTGGGTTATCTAACGCAGAGTAGAGCTCTCTAGAATATGCCCATAAGGAGAGTTAAGAAACAGTAATCTTGCAGCAAAAAAATATTTTCACCTTAGCTATGGCTAGGCTGAAAAATTTGTTTTTCACAATCTTACCACTTCTTAGCTCTTTGAGACTTATAGGAGTTTTACAAGAAGTCTATTATCTTAATACAACGGAATTACCAATGCAAACACAAAACTACTTTTTAGAGTTGGGGCTTATCAACACCCTTAAAATTGACAGACTTACCACTCCGGGTGCTTATCTTATGGCACAAGACGGCAATGATGTTCTTCTACCCGGACAATACCTCACGCAAGATATGAAAGAGGGAGATTTAATAGATGTCTTTTTATACACAGATTCAGAAGACAGACTCGTAGCAACAACAGATACCCCAAAAGTAAAACTGGATGAGTTTGGAGTGCTTGAGATTGTAGATATCGCTCCTTTTGGCGCTTTTTTAGACTGGGGACTGCCAAAAGACCTGCTCCTACCAAAAAAACTTCAAAAAACCACTGCTGTTGTCGGTGAGAAACGCTTTGTCAAAGTTGTTTATGATGAGAGAACACACAGACTTATAGCTACAGAGAAGCTGGGTGATTTTTTTGAAAAACGTGTCAAAGAGCTCAGACCGCATCAAGAGGTAAATATTTTAATTCTTACAAAGACTCCGCTCGGGTATAAATGCCTTGTTGAAAACAAATACGAAGGTCTAATATATCATAATGAGATTTTTGAGAAGATCACTGTAGGTGAACATAAAAAAGCCTACATCAAAACGATTCGCAAAGATGGTAATATTGACCTCTCTTTACGAAAAGCCGGCAGTAAAAAGAGCGGCAGTGCAGCAGACAAAGTCCTTGAACTTCTCAAAGAGAACAATGGTATCATGCCTTACAACTCAAAAAGTGATCCAGAACTTATCAAAGACACTTTTGGAATGAGTAAAAAAGAGTTTAAAGCCGCTCTTACAAAGCTCAGAACCGAAAATAAGATCGATGTAAAAGAGACAGGTATCTATCTAAAAGATTAAAAAATGGCAAAGAAGAAAAAAAATCTAGAACTTCGTGATAAAAATCTCGAATTCACTGAAAATTCAATCACCTACAAATTGATTCGTTTTAAACCGGATAATATGACACTTGATGTCTTTCGTTATGAAAATGGCAAAAAACTCGATGAATATAACATCCCTTTTGCACATATACCCAAAGCGATAAAAAAATTGATAAAGCCAAACTAGGAGTATATAATGAATGAAAATATAGAAAAAGCTGCAAGTGGTGGAGACTTTTTTATCTGGATAGTCATGTTTAGTATCTTAATAGTCGGTGTTGGTTATTTAGCTTGGATAAACAGAGATATTGAGAGATAGTATCTCTCAATGGCGTTTGCTTTGAAATTTGTATGTATATCATTAATGAATCAAATTAAGGATATACAAGGAGAATCGTAGGTATTATTATAGTAATAAATTGTTACAAAAGTGTTAACGGATAAATTTTCCATTTAAAGGATAGATATGAAAACATGTAATTCACTGCAAGAAGTAAGAGATGAGATAGATAAAATAGATACAAAACTTGTTGATTTAATCTCTGAGAGAAGCCATCTTATTCACCAGGCTGCAGGTTTTAAAAACTCTGTAGAGGAAGTAAAAGCCGAAGATAGAATAGATGACATAATGCAACGTGTTCGTAAACGTGCCATTGAACTAAACATAAATCCAAATATGATTAGTGAACTTTTTACAATTATGATAGATGAGATGGTGGAGACTGAAATTTCAGAGTTCCGTAATGATAGGAAGTTTTAAATAAATCAAAGAGGTTATCTGGCACTAAATGCCGACACCACCATTGCTTCTCGATGCCCCTTGAGGGTAAAAGCAAAAGTGTGGTGCAACATTATATACTTTATTTGTATCTATATGTGATACGACCTTTGTCAAGTGAGTATGGTGTTAACTCAAGCTTCACTTTGTCGCCTGGAAGAATTTTGATATAGTGCATACGCATTTTGCCTGCAATATGGCACAAAATAATATGCCCATTTTCCAACTCTACACGAAAAGTTGCATTAGGCAAAGCCTCTATAATCTTGCCGTCAACTTCAATAACATCTGCTTTAGCCATTTTAGTCCTTTATAAAGAAATTTCTTACTTTAACTCTCACGCAAGAGATAAAATTTCAGCTTTACCGTCAACAACTGCGACAGTGTGCTCATAGTGTGAACCGCGTAAACCATCGGTACTAACAACATCCCACCCGTTATCTAAAATAACAGGCTTTGACTCTTTTTGACAAATCATCGGCTCCAAACAAAAAACCATTCCATTTTTTATCTTCGGACCCGCTTTTGGGTTGTTTCCTTCAAGATAGTTAGGAATTTCCGGCTCTTCATGCGGCTTTTTACCAATGCCGTGCCCACAAAAGTTACGGAGTGGTACAAAACCGCGCTCCAAGATAAACTGCTCCATTAAGTAAGAGAGCTCTTTAAAGCGCATACCCTGTTTGATATTTTCAATCGCATAGTACAGAGTATCCTTTGCACATGCGATTAAGTTTTCATCCTCTTTAGAGATTTTACCGACACCAACACTGATCGCTGCATCACCGAACCAGCCATCTAATTCTGTACCAATATCATACCCGATAACATCACCCTCTTGGAGCTTATAATCAGATGGGATACCGTGAATAATAACTTCATTGAGTGATGTACAAACAGCATTGGGAAAACCATAGAGACCTTTAAAAGATGGTTTTGCACCATGACTTCTAATGTAGTCTTCCGCCATAGCATCCAACTCTTTTAATGTCATTCCGGGTTTGGTATTTTCTTTGAGGAGGTTGAGTGCGCCGCCAACAATTTTGTTAGCTGCGCGAAGTTTTTCAATTTCTTGAGGTTTTCTAAGTGCAATAGCCATTGCTATAGACCAACCGCACTTAGGGTTTCGTATTTACTCATATATATCTGAGCTTCTATCTTTCTCATAGTGTCAAGTGCAACCTGAACAACAATAAGTACCGCGGTCCCTCCAAAGAAGAATGGGACACCCATTCCTTTGATGATCATAAACGGCAGTGTTGCCACAAGTCCAAGATAAAGAGCACCTGTTACTGTAAGTCTGCTAGCAGTCTCATTTAAGAACTCTTTTGTAGCTTCTCCGGTACGAATACCAGGAATGAAACCACCCTGACGTTTTAGGTTGTCAGAGATATCTTTTGCATTGAATGTAATCGATGCATAGAAGAATGCAAAGAAGATTACAAATACAAAAGTTAAAAAGTTAAAAAAGTAAGAGTTTGGATTTAAGAAATCCGCTATTGCTTGAATAGTAGGATTTGTACTTGATGATAAAACAGTCATCGGGAACATCAAGATAGCTGATGCGAAGATAACCGGAATAACACCAGCCAAGTTTACTTTAATAGGAATGTAGTTCATCACACGTTTGTTTTGGTTTTGCATCATAGTCTTTTTAGCATATGTAATAGGAACACGACGCTCACCCAACTCAACATAAATGATAATACCTACTGTAATGAGTACAAGTGCAACGATAGCAATTACTGTAAGGAAACTCATCGCTCCGGTATTTACCATTTCGATAGTTTGTCCTATTGCTCTTGGAATCGCAGAAACGATACCGGCAAAGATAATTAAAGAGATACCGTTACCGATACCGCTTTGCGTAATCTGCTCACCAATCCACATTAAAAGCATAGTCCCTGCAAGCATTGAAACTGCAGATAAAAGGATAAATGTATTGTGATCAGCAAGAATCGCACTGTTACCACTAGGCCCTGTTAAAGATTGTAATCCAACACTTACACCAATCGCTTGAATGATTGTAATAACAATCGTCGCATAACGAATAATCTGCATATACTTAGTCATACCGTCACGCTCTTTTTTCATCTGACCCAAAGTAGGGAAAGTTGCAGCAAGAAGCTCCATAATAATAGAAGCAGTGATATAAGGCATAATACCAAGTGAAATTATTGATAATCTCTGAACAGCATTTCCACTAAACATGTTAAAGAGTCCAAGAGCATCTGATTGGTGAGAGTCGAAGAAAGAAGCAATAACTGCAGTATCTACGCCTGGTACCGGCACATAAGCCAGTAGGCGGTAGATAAATAAAAACCCGATAGTAATAAGTATCTTATTAACTAGATTTTTATTCACAACTATTTACCTGTTGTTGTAACGTTTTCGTCTTTAATTTTCGATGCTAAATCTTTTGCAGAAGCACCTACTAGTTTAACTTTTTCAACTGATGCAGCGATTTTATGAACACCACGGATAGACTCCATAGTAATCTCTTCAAGCTCAGCAACAGCTTTGATTTTTTCAACGTTAATTACGTATGGTTTTTCAACTCTTGAGTGAAAACCAATTTTTGGTAAACGTTTTGCAAGTGGTTGTTGACCACCCTCAAAGTTTCTTTTTCTTTTGTAACCTGAACGAGATTTCTGACCTTTTTGACCACGAGCAGCAGTCTTACCAGTACCAGAACCTTGTCCGCGTCCAACACGCTTACGAGCGTGAGTTGAACCTTCTGCAGGTGTTAAGTTTTCAATACCCATTTTCTATCCTTTGATACGAGATAGTGCTTCGATTGTAGCACGTACTAGTGTGTTTGGATTGTTAGAACCGATTGATTTTGTAAGGATATCTTGAATCCCTGCAAGCTCAAGAACTGGACGAGCAGCTCCACCAGCGATAACCCCAGTACCTTCAGATGCTGGTTTAAGTAAAACACGGCTAGCGTTATATTTATGCTCGATATCGTGAGCAATAGTTGAACCTTTAATCTTAACAGTTGTTAAGTTTTTAAATGCATTATCAACTGCTTTACGAATAGCATCAGGAACCTCTTTAGCTTTACCAACACCGTAACCAACTGTACCGTTTTTGTTACCAACAACTACAAGAGCAGTAAAACGAAAACGTCTACCACCCTTTACAACTTTAGTAACACGACCAATGTTTACGATTGATTCTTCAAATTCATCTCTATTGATTTCTGTCATAGCCATGCGCTCCTAGAACTTAATTTCGTTTGCACGAAGTGCGTCACCAAATGCAGCGATAACGCCGTGGTATTGGTAACCATTACGGTCAAATACAATCTCAGTGATGTTAGCTTCTTTTAGTTTAGCAGCGAATGCCTCACCAAGTGCAGCAGCACCTTCTTTGTTTGACTTGTGACCAGTAGCCTTAGAGTGTAGTGCGCATAAAGTTGTTGCATTTGCATCATCAATAGCTTGTACACTTAGGTAACGGTTAGACTTAAATACAGAAACACGAGGAAGTGTAGCACTACCAGATATTTTTGCACGAATACGACGCTTACGCTTTAGGCGATTAGCTACTTTATTCTTTAATACTTTAGCATTCATCTATCTTCCTCCCTTATTTCTTAGCAGTTTTACCGGCTTTACGCACGATATGCTCATCAATGTATTTAACACCTTTACCTTTGTACGGCTCTGGTGGACGGAAAGAACGAATCTCTGCAGCAACTTGACCAAGCTTTTGCTTGTCATGGCTTTTAAGAGTAATAACATTCTTTTCAACTGATGCTTCGATATCTTCTGGTAACTCATAGTTGATATCGTGAGAGAATCCAAGTTGTAAGTTAAGAACCTTACCTTTAACAGCAGCTCTATAACCAACACCATTGATCTCTAATTGTTTTTGGTAACCAGTAGTTAAACCAGTAACAATGTTTTGAGCCAATGATCTGAAAGTTCCCCAGAAAGCTCTATGCTCACGTGAATCTGAAAGATTTTTAAAAGTTAGTTTGTTCCCTTCAATTTCGAAAGTAACATAACCTTTAGTATCTAAATCAACACTATTTTTACCTTTAGTAAAAGTAATAACATTTCCATTTGTAGTAACTGTAATGTCACTAGCAAATTCTACAGGATTTTTTCCAATTCTTGACATGCTACTCTCCTACCAAACCGTACACATAACTTCACCACCAATACCAAGCTCGTAAGCTTTGTCATTTGGTAGAACGCCATGAGATGTACTAACGATAATTGTTCCATAACCATTTTTGAAACGCTTGATATCTTCTTTACCTTTGTAAACACGACGACCAGGTTTAGAGACACGTTTTAATTCATTGATTACACATTTATCATTATCATCATACTTCAGTACAACTTTAATTGTTTTCTTTACACCATCTTCGATTACATTAAAGCTATCTAAATAACCTTTATCAACCAAGATACCAACTACCGCTTCAACAGACTTAGAATGAACTAAAGTCGTTGTAGCTAATCTTCTCATACCAGCATTACGAACACGTGTTAACGCATCTGATACTAAATCATTAATTGCCATTTATATTTTCCTTATATTTTGCAAGTCTTACGACTGCTACTGTTAGGAGTTTCTACCTGGGAAGCTGACGCCTACCAAGAAGACTTTCTAACACCTGGAATCATTCCCTCATTTGCCATTTTTCTGAAACAGATACGACAAATTCCAAAATCACGAAGAACAGAGTGTGGACGACCACAGATCTGACAACGAGTATATCCACGTACTTTAAACTTTGGAGTACGTTTCGCTTTTGCGATCATAGACTTCTTAGCCATTAGTTGCTCCCTTTAGTAAAAGGCATACCAAGTTTCTCTAAAAGAACCATTCCTGCCTTATCAGAATCAGCTGTAGTAACTACAGTGATATTCATACCGTGGATTTGCATGATTGAATCATAGCTAACCTCTGGGAAAATAAGTTGCTCTTGAAGACCGAAGTTATAGTTACCACGACCATCAAAACCATTTCTTGGAACACCACGGAAATCTTTCACACGTGGAAGTGCGATAGATACAAGGCGATCTAAGAAGTTGTACATATTTTCACCACGAAGCGTTACACGAACACCAACCGGCATACCTTCACGAACCTTGAAACCTGCAACAGATTTCTTAGCGATTACAGTAGAAGCCTTTTGACCAGCGATAGTAGTGATAGTATCTTCAATGTTTTGGATAAGCTTGTTATCTTTCATAGCAAAACCAGCACCAACAGAGATAACAATCTTCTCTAGTGCAGGAATTTCCATAACATTTTTAATACCTAAAGCTTCTTGAAGCTCTGGCTTGAGTGCTAAATATTTATCTTTTAAACGAGCCATTTATTATGCCTCCACTTTACGTACATTTGAAACATCGATAGGCATCTCTTTATTGATATGACCACCTTTTGTGTTCTCTTCAGTTGGTTTAACAGCTTTTTTAGCTATTTTACAACCCTCTACGATTACTTTGTTTTTCTTAGGGAATACCGCAAGTACAGTTGCTTTTGTACCTTTGTCATCACCAGCGATAATTTCTACAGTATCGCCTTTTTTGAAATTAAATTTTGCCATTAAACAACCTCCGGTGCAAGAGATACAATTTTCATGAATCCTGCGTAACGAACTTCACGACCAATTGGTCCGAAGATACGAGTACCAATAGGCTCTCTCTTGTCATCAAGTATTACAGCAGCGTTGTCATCAAAACGAATAAGTGATCCGTTTTCACGTTGAACTTCTTTATGAGTTCTAACAACAACAGCTTTAACAACTTTACCTTTTTTAACTTTAGCAGTTGGAATCGCTTTTTTAACAGAAGCAACGATAACGTCACCTACTGATGCATAACGACGCTTAGAACCACCAAGTACCTTAATACACATAATCTCTTTTGCACCTGTATTATCAGCTACGTTTAAACGAGTAAAACCTTGAATCATTACTACGCTCCTTTTACAACTGACTTAAGTCTAAAAGATTTTGTTTTAGACATTGGACGACATTCGATTGCAACAATCTCATCTCCAACTTTACACTCATTACGCTCATCATGTACTAGGTACTTTTTGAAACGTTTTACAACTTTATGGTAACGAGGATGCATTACACGGCGCTCAACAACAATAGTTACTGTCTTGTCACCAGCAATTTTTACAACATTACCTTGAATTTCACGTTTATGTGTCATCGCTCGTCCCCTACTTCTCTACTGCAGCAAGTGCAGTGTTGATTCTTGCAATATCTTTTTTAGCAACACGAAGTTCGCTAGTGTTTTGTAATTGCATCATCTTTTGTTTAATTTTTAAAGTAAACAGCTCAGTCTTCTTCTCTTTAAGCATAGCTTGAAGTTCTGCTGCACTTTTACCTGCTAAATCAGAATATTTCATTGCTCATCTCCGCAGTAATTATTTTTGTTTTGAATGGTAACTTGTGCATAGCAAGAGTTAGCGCTTCACGAGCTAAATCATGTGGTACACCAGCCATTTCAAAAATTATACGACCTGGTTTGATGTTCATAACCCATTTATCAACTGCACCTTTACCTTTACCCATACGAGTTTCAAGAGGCTTAGCAGTTAATGGTTTTGCAGGGAATACTCTAATCCAAATCTTACCATTTCTTTTGATGTGACGTGTAGCAGAGATACGAGCCGACTCAATCTGACGAGAGTTGATACGACCAGCTTCTACTGCTTTAAAACCGATGTCACCAAAAGCTAACTTGTAACCTGAACGAGCGTAACCACGGTTACGACCTTTCATTACTTTACGATATTTTGTTCTTTTTGGCATTAACATGATTATTCAGCCTTTTCACTATTTTGGGGGCGTGGTTTTCTTGAACGACGCTCTTTTTTCTCTTCTTTAGCTTCTGCTGGGATACCTTTAGTAAGTACCTCACCTTTGAAGATCCATACTTTTACACCGATGATACCGTATGTAGTATGTGCTTCAGCGAAACCATAATCAATCTTAGCACGAAGTGTATGAAGTGGAACACGTCCCTCTAAATACCACTCAGTACGAGCCATTTCAGCTCCACCAAGACGACCAGCAACAGAAACTTTGATACCTTTAGCACCTGAACGTTGTGCACCTTGCATAACTTTTTTCATAGCTCTACGGAATGCAACACGACGCTCTAACTGCGTAGCAACATTTTCAGCAACAAGCTGTGCTGAGATTTGTGCTTTTTTCTCTTCTTTGATGTTGATAGAAATTGGTTTACCAACAAGTTTTTGAACTGCAGTTTTAAGCTTTTCGATATCTGCACCCTTTTTACCAATGATGATACCGGGACGTGCTGCAACGATAGTTACACGTAAACGTTTCACAGTTCTCTCAATGATGATGTTAGAAACACCAGCATAGTAAAGCTCTTTCTTTAAAAATGTTCTAATCTTGTGATCTTCACCTAAACTAGCCGGAGCAGTTTTAAAGTTAGGAAACCAACGAGATTCCCAGTTACGGTTGATTCCAAGACGTAAACCAATAGGATTAACTTTTTGACCCATTCTATTTACCCTCTACTTCTACTAAGATATGTGCTGTTGGTTTTCTAATACCTGAAGCCATACCACGAGCACGTGGACGGAAACGTTTAAGTACTGGACCATTGTCAACACGACATGATGTAATTACACAATCTTCAGCTTCGTTACCGCTGTTAGCTACTGCAGATGCAATAACTTTAGAGATAATTTTTGCTGCCTTATTTGGAGTGAACTCTAAGGCTGCCATTGCTTCTTCAGCATTCATACCTTGAACTTCACGTGCAATAAGACGAGATTTGATAGGTGATACACGGATAAATTTTAATAATGCTCTAGCCATGACTACCCCTTCTTCTGAACAGAGCCCTTGTGGCCCTTGAATGTACGAGTTGGTGCAAATTCACCAAGTTTATAACCAATGTGGTTCTCTGTAACATATACAGGAACGAATTGGCGACCATTATGAACATTTAATGTCAACCCAACCATCTCAGGAAGAACCATAGATCTTCTTGACCAAGTTTTAATAGGTTTTTTGTCTCCGCTAGCTTTCGCTGCTTCAACTTTTTTCATTAAATGGTCATCTACGAATGGACCTTTTTTAACTGAACGAGCCATTAGCCTACCCTTTTTGCATTTGGTTTACGACGAGTGATAATAAGTTTATCACTAGCTTTTTTACGACGAGTTTTAGCACCCTTAGTTGGTTTACCCCAAGGAGTAACTGGGTGACGACCTGAATTCGTTTTACCTTCACCACCACCATGCGGGTGATCAATAGGGTTCATTGCAGAACCACGAGTTTGAGGACGAATACCCATATGACGAGTACGACCAGCTTTTGCGATTACGATGTTAGAATACTCTTCGTTTCCAACTGTACCAACAGTAGCCATACACTCACCAAGTACTAAACGCATTTCAGACGAAGGCATACGAAGTGAAACATATTTCCCATCACGACCCATAATCTGAGCAGAAGTTCCAGCTGAACGTACCATTTGTCCACCTTTTCCAACTTTAAGCTCAATGTTATGAACCAATGTACCAACAGGAATGTTTTTAAGTTTCATCGCGTTTCCTGGTTTAACATCTAAACCAGACTCAGCAGACTCAATCTTGTCACCAACATTTAAACCTTTTGGTTGAAGGATATAACGTTTATCACCATCTGCATAAGTAACAAGTGCAATTCTACAGTTACGGTACGGATCGTACTCAATAGTAGAAACAGTACCAGGAACACCAAACTTGTTACGTTTGAAGTCAATGATACGGTAAAGTTTTTTCGCACCTGCTTGCTTATGACGAGATGTGATACGACCATTGTTGTTACGACCTGCGTGAGCCGGCAACTTAACAAGTAATGAACGAACACTAGCTTTAGCAGTGATATCTGAACTATCTACATTCGTATAAAAACGACGAGATGGAGTTATCGGTCTATAAGTTTTAATTGCCATCTTATACCGCCAAACTTTCTATTTGTGCACCCTCAGGTAAAGTAACATAGAACTTTTTGAAGTCATTTTGTTTACCCTGTACACCACGGAAACGTTTTACTTTTCCGCTTTGATTTAGAGAGTTGATTTTTGTAGGAATGATTCCAAAATACTCTCTAAACACCTCTTTAAGACCTGTCTTAGTCATACGTGGTGATGTTTGAACAACAATTACACCATCTTCTTGAAGACCAAGAGTTTTCTCTGTATATAGTATAGATTTAATATCTGTAATATCTGCCATTACTTAGCCTCACTTACAAGATTTTCCCATACAGCTTTTTCTATCACGATTGAGCGATAGTTAGCAGCTAAGTATGCGTTTAACTCATTAGCTTCGATAACATAAGTAGCTTGAAGATTTTCAAATGCTAAGTATGTTTTCTCATCTAACAGTTCTTTAACAAAAAGAGTATCTCTTTGGTTAAGAGCTTTGAACATTGCTGCAGCGTCTTTTGTTTTACCAGACTCTACTGCGATGCTGTCAACTATAAACAGAGTACCATTTTGTGCATGCTCATTTAAAGCGAAGTTAAGAGCAAGTTTCTTTTGCTTTTTATTCACTTTAAGATCGTAGTTGCGGTTGTTTTGAGGACCAAATGCCTTACCACCACCTACGAAGATTGGAGAACGACGAGAACCAGCTCTAGCACGACCGCCACCTTTTTGAGACCATGGTTTTTTACCACCACCACGTACATCACTTCTACCTTTAGCAACTGCTGTGTTTGCACGTTGTGCAGCTTGAGCAGATTTTACATAAAGGTAAAGGTTATGAGGGTTGATTCCAGAGAAAGACTCTGGTAATGCTAACTCAGAAGCTTTTTCCATTTTTTCATTTAAAACGATTGCGCTCATTATTTAGCTACCTTTACACGACCTAAAGAACCGTTTGCACCACTTACTGAACCTAAAACCGCAATGATTTTGTTTTCAGCATCGTAAGAAACGATCTCATTTTTTACACTGTTTTGTGTATTACCATATTGTCCAGGCATTTTCTTACCCTTCATAACACGACCTGGCCACTCAGCATTACCGATAGAACCTGTTCTACGACCAAATCTGTGACCGTGAGATGCAGGACCACCACCGAAATTCCAACGCTTCATACCACCAGAAAAACCGCGACCTTTGGTGTTGAATGTAGTTTTAAGCACACTTGCCTCTGCAAGTGGAGCCAAATCTAAATCACCAGCTTCAGCGTTTGCTACTTCTAATGTAACAAAACGGTTAAATTCTGCAGGAAGGTTGTATTTCTTCTGTTGACCTTCAATTGCTTTATTCATTTTTTTACCACTGTTGTACGCAACAATAGCTTTACCATCATTAACTTCACACACCTTTGCATCTAGAACTCTTAAAAGAGTAACTGGTTTTGCTGGTACTGTGATAGTACGGCTCATGCCGATTTTTTCAACAATATATTCCATATTTGGCTACTCCTATTTGTCCATAGAGCGAACTTCAACGTCCACTTCCGGTGCAAGATCTAGTTTCATTAATGAATCAACAGTCTCTGGCGTAGCAGATACGATGTCAATCATTCTAGCGTGCATACGAATTTCAAACTGCTCACGAGATTTTTTGTTAACGTGAACTGATTTTAAAACAGTATATTTACGAATTTTTGTTGGTAAAGGTATTGGACCACGGATTACCGCGCCAGTACGCTTAACAGCCTCAACGATTGATGCTACTGATCTATCAAGTACACGATGATCGTAAGCTTTCAATTTTAAACGAATTTTTTCCATAATTTTCCTTCTAAAGAACTCGTTGGATCCTAGCCCAACTATTTTAAGGGAGCGGAATTATACTCAAACTAGGAGTAATATTCAAGGATTTAGGGGACAAAAATGGAAAAACTTCTAAATTTATTTCCTTTTAATAAGGAAATGATACAATACACT
>NZ_SDID01000007.1 GCF_009192995.1 Sulfurimonas indica
TTCTTCAAGAAAATTGCATTTATGATTTGAACTTAGGATGTCAAAACTATTAATCGTTTCTCTATAAAAAGTTCTTTAAAGCCATACTGCTCTTGAATCCAAGAAAATGTCTCTTTTGTGTATAAAAAGACATGTGTGGGATCATTTTTATAGTACCAAGAGCCAAAATCTCTCTCATCATAAATATCTGTCATCAGATAGAGCTTACCACCCTCACGCAGCATCTCACGCAGATGCCCAAACTCTTTTGCAGGATTGTAAAAATGTTCTATGACCTCACATGAGGAGATGTAGTCGTATTGCGTCTCTAAAAGTTCAGGATAGTTATGAAAATAGGGATCATAGTTTTGAATATCATAACCCTTCTCACGTAAAACTGCAGAGATGATAGCCGATGTTCCTGCTCCAAAGTCCAATCCTTTATGAAAAGCTTGAAAATCTTTAGTGATACTCTCTGTAATAGGTGAAACAAATTTTCTATATCCTCTATCTTCCGTATCACTGTCATGCAGCTCATAACGTTCTACCTCTTCATCCTGCTTTGGTAAATCCTCTTGCACTACAAAAACAGCCCTGCACTCCGGACATCTACAATATCTCTGCGTATCTTCATAAAATTTTTGACTTAGTGTATCACATAAGGGACATCTTTCTTTCATGCCTAATCTTATCGTATCAACCATTGATAAGCAATAAAAAGATAAAATCCTATTATTATAATTTTTAAGGAACTTTATTGTTAAATTTACCAAATTTTTTGGCATCCATCCGTATAGTACTTGCGCCATTGATGTTCTGGGTTATTTTAAATCCCCAAATATTTACAAACAATGGCTTTGACATTACATGGAACTACTATTTTGCTTCACTTCTCTTTGTTCTAGCATCTGTTACAGACTTTTTTGACGGCTATATAGCAAGAGAGTGGAATCAGATGACACTTCTTGGTGCCATACTTGACCCCCTTGCAGACAAGATGCTAACCCTTGCTGCATTTTTGGGTCTCATGGTTATAGGAGAAGCTTCTGCATGGGCTATTTACATCATCATCGTACGTGAGCTTTTCATTACAGGTATCCGCACAGTAGCTGTAAGTGAAGGTGTAAGTGTAAAAGCAAGCTGGGCCGGTAAAGTAAAAACAGTAGCACAGATGATAGCTATCGGTTTTTTACTAATGCGCTGGCCTTTTGGAGATGCCCTACTTTGGTTTGCGGTATTTTTAACAATTTATTCCGGTCTTGAATATCTTTGGGGCTTTCGAAAAGCCCTACTGAAGGATGAAATTTCATGAGCTATTTCGTATCACTGATAGTTATCTCAGGACTTATCTTTTTTCACGAACTTGGACACTATAGTGCTGCCAAAATGATGGGTGTTTCTGTAGAGGTTTTCAGTATCGGTTTTGGAAAGAGGCTCTTTACATTTCGAGCTTTTAACACAGAGTGGAGTATCTCAGCCATTCCGCTTGGTGGTTATGTCCGTATGAAAGGTCAAGATGATTCTGACCCTACAAAAAAGAACTACGACCAGGACAGTTATAATTCCAAGTCACCCCTGCAGCGTATTTTCATCCTTGTAGCAGGACCACTTGCAAACTTTGTTTTAGCATTTTTTCTCTACTTTGCCATTGCGATGGGTAATCCTGCAGTATTGGCCCCTGTTATCGGCGAGGTTACAAAAGACTCTCCAGCATATGTTGCAGGACTAAAATCCAATGATACCATCCTCTCTATCAATGGCAAAAAAATAGCCTCTTGGAAAGAGATGGCAGAGCTCATTAAGGAGTCACAAGGCAGTATTGCACTTGAAGTTGACAGAAAAGGCTATCTCAAGTTTATAACACTCACACCGGAATTAAAAGATGCCAAAAATATGTATGGTGAAGATATCAAACGTAAAATGATAGGTATCTCTGCAGCCGGTGTTATGAAAGAGAGGGAACTGGACTTTATTGAGAAGCTCGAGTATGCAACAGAACAGACTGTTTTTGCTTCTACGCTTATCTTTACAGGGGTCAAAAAACTCATCTTCGGTGAAGTACCTGCATCTGAAATGGGTGGTGTTATAAGTATTGTAAAACTTACCTCTGATGCAACTGATGCAGGCTGGATGAGTGTTCTTTTCTTTGCTGCACTTATCTCTGTTAACCTGGGAGTTTTAAATCTGCTTCCAATTCCTGCACTTGATGGCGGACATATTATGTTTAATCTCTATGAGATGCTTTTTCGCCGTGAGCCAAGTGAGAAAATCCTTATAAACCTTACTATTGCAGGTTGGGTTATTCTTTTTGGATTAATGGGGCTAGGGCTTTTCAATGATATAAACAGACTAATGGGACAAGGATAAAAAATGAACGATATCGAATACAAACTTAAAATAGATGATGTTATACGCCGCGTAGAAGCTGCAAGAGTAAGAGTAAGTCCTCATCATATTGTAAAGATAGTAGCAGTAAGCAAGTACTCAACATCGCAGGAGGTAGAAAAACTCTACCATATAGGTCAGCGTGCTTTTGGAGAGAATAAAGTACAAGACTTAGAGAAAAAAGTAACAGAACTTGAAGATTTACCTCTTGAATGGCACTTTATCGGCAACCTACAGAAGAACAAGATAAACAAACTCCTAGAGATAAATCCATCACTCTTTCAAGGGCTTGATTCTTTAGAGCTTGCACATGAACTGCAAAAACGACTTGCAGTGCGTGAGATGACACTTGATTGCCTCTTGCAAATAAACTCTGCTAAAGAAGCATCCAAACATGGTGTACTTCCTGAAGATGCTATTGCAACGTATGAAGCAATTCAAAAAGAGTGCCCAAATATCAACTTAAAAGGCGTTATGAGCATTGGTGCACACTCTGATGATAAAGAGCAAGTCAAAGAAAGCTTTGTAACAACACACAATATCTTTACACAACTAGAGGGTGCGACTATCTGTTCGATGGGAATGAGCAGTGACTTTGAACTTGCTATCGAGTGTGGTTCTAATATGGTTCGTCTTGGCTCTATCATGTTTAACAGATAGACTGAACGAACAAACAAATAAAAAGAAATCTTAAAATATTCAGGTAACCCTAATCATTTTATTGCCTTATAATAATTATTAGATAAAATTTCTAAATAAAACTATTATAAGGTACCTGCTATGAAAAAAACTATTCTTATGGATAAATATCCGGTCTTCTCTCTAGAAATAGCTAAAAATGAAACGACATTTACAACGGTCTCAGAAATTATTGCCTATCTGAAAGATAAAGTTGACAATCATCCCATCGCAACATACATCGCTC
Source organism: Sulfurimonas indica (assembly GCF_009192995.1). GTDB lineage: Bacteria > Campylobacterota > Campylobacteria > Campylobacterales > Sulfurimonadaceae > Sulfurimonas > Sulfurimonas indica. The sequence goes on from NZ_SDID01000007.1 coordinate 3,290, forward strand.
TTTTTAATCACTACGAGCATACTGCAAATCTTGCAGATGGTGAGATAAATCCAGATATCAAAGATGCACAAAACCTCATTTTCTGTTTTGGAAAACAGATTCCAAATACAAAGATATTAGCAGCACGTCCAAGAAGTTTTGGTGTGAGTGAGCTGGAAGATTCTTTCGTGATTGACTTTTTGGAAGCACCAAACGAACAGCTTCACAAAGTTATGGAGGAGTGGGCTAAATCTGTAGCCAACAAGTAAGAGAAAATCTCTTACTTATAAAATTTACTGCAAAACCTTTCTGGCATTTACAGGCTGAACCGGACGGTTATTAGGATGGTGCATTGTATGCAGGAACTCCTCGACTTCCTCTTTTGAAACAGTTGAGTAGTCTTTTAGAACAAACCATCTTACACCTTCAGAACATGGTGGTGTAGTCAGAGAACCATCAAATCTGTAGTAAGCTCTCTCTTTTGGTAAAAGCTCATTCATCATTGCAGCAGATAATCCGCATTGTACTTTTTTGCCTGCTTCTTTTGGCATTTTTTTCCAGATTTTATTGATAATTGCATTCTCTTTACCATCTTCAAACATCACAGCGACAACAGCTAAAGCACCATCTTTTGCCTGATGAACGAAGTGCGCTTCAAGCGGAAAGTTTTTTCCGTCAATCTGATTTTCGCTTGGTGTATGAAAGTGAAACTGCTTGAGTTCAAACTCTTTTCCGTCAATCATGATAAAACTGCCTTGTTTAATGTTTACCTGTACACTGTGTCCATTGTTAATCACTTCAGATGCACCTGTTGTATAGTGAAAATTAATCGGTACAAGACCTTTTGTCTCTACGATAATCTCTTTTCTGATGTTTATAGGAGATTGAGAACCACCCAGTTTACACTCTGCATATTTTGGATCTAGATCACCCCAATGTGCAGGATCTTCATGCCCTGTATATCCCCAGTGAGAGTGATGTACACCTGCAAATAAAGAGCCTGCTAAAAGACAACTGCTTATTAAAATATTATTGAATTTCATTCAATTCCTTACTGTTAAGTTCAACTCTTATGATAGAATTATTTTCATTATAAATGGTTGAAGTTTAATTCTTTATAGCGTTTAAAACGTACTGCATTACTTTTTGGATTTGCTATTAGTGCTTGTTGATACGCTATCATCTTATAAAACGGTTCCAAAAAAAGTTCTAATGACTCTTTTTTTATATACTCAACACCATGCTGATTCAACGCTTCTAAAACAACAAGGGTGGACTCCATTGTAGAGAGATACGCTGCATCTGGCTGTTCTTTTATCTGATACTGTGACTTTTTTGTTGTTGTAAAGCTCATATGTCCCAGATTTTGCAGATTTTTACTGTGATAGAAAATCGATTTTGTGCACGACCATGTAGAATCTATAAGAAAAATCGCAAGCGGCCTGTTACTTTTTTTTGGATTTTTCTGCGTAAGGTTGAGTGCATGAGGTGAAGGAAAAAGAATATAACTCTCATGTGTTGCAATAATCTCATTGATACGTCTGTTATGAGTAAAATCAATACCGATAAAAAGCTCAGAATTCTTAAGACTTTGATGTGTAAAGTGTCCTGTATTATTCTTTACCTTCTTGAACTCTTTTGGATGCATTAAGATAACAAATTTTGTCTCTGTCTCTATCTCACAAAAGTACTCGCACATACAGGAGCTTTTTGGTCTGTAACATCTATAACATTTTTCTCTATTACCATAATATGTCTGTTTCATTAGCAAAATTATACTAAAATAGCCTTATGCTTACTCAAAAACAGTATGGTTTAATTGTCATCGGATCTGGTGCAGCAGGCATCATTGCGGCAATTGTTGCAGCGAGAGACGGTAGTAAAGTACTCCTTCTTGAAAAGCTCTCTCAAATCGCAGCAAAACTCAAAGCAACCGGTGGTGGACGCTGCAACCTGACAAATACCTTATCTAATGAAGAGTTTATGGCACGTTTTGGCAGAGACGGTCGTTTTATGCAAGATGCGCTGCAAGCCTTTGATCATAAAAAACTCATTGCTTTTTTGGAAGAAATCGGCATAGAAACACATGCACCTGACGGATTTCGAATCTTTCCAACCTCTCACTCGTCTCTAACTATCATAGAAGGTCTTAAAAAAGAGATGGAGCGTCTTGGTGTAGAAGTAAGATGCAATCAAAAGGTCACTCGCCTGCTCTCAACCGGCAAACATATCGATGGTGTACGGACAGAAAACGAAACATTTTTTGCTCCCAATGTTATCGTTGCCACCGGTGGTCTTGGTTATCCTCTCCTTGGAGCTGAAGGTAACGGCTATAATTTGGCAAGCGAGCTCGGACACAAAGTCACAGACCTCTCTCCGGCCATGATGCCACTTAAAACAAAAGAGGATTGGGTACAAAACTGCCGTGCTGATACCATTGCAAAAGTTGAACTTCGGGTAGATATTAAAAAACATAAAAAACTACGTGCAAAAGGGGACCTTATCTTTACAAAGAGCGGTATTCGTGGTCCTGTCGTACTTGATTTTGCACGAGAAGTGACACCGCTTTTAAAAAAATATGGCGAAGTACCCCTGCTACTCAATCTTACAAAAGGAAAAAATGAGGAGCAGATTAGAGAGCACTTCAAACAAGAGCTTGTGCATGAGAATATCAAAACTGTTTTAGATCTTCTAAAAACACTACTGCCAGAAGCACTCTCACGTGAGCTCTGCAGACTTGCAAAAATAAATCCTGATGATAAATACAAAAAGATAGAAGGAAAAAAGCGTGACAAACTTATCTCTTTGCTTGCATGGACACCACTGACTGTCACAGGGCATGACGGCTTTAAAATGGCAATGATTACCCGTGGCGGTATCAGTTTAAAAGAGATAAACCCAAAAACAATGCAAAGTAAACTTATTGACGGACTCTATTTTTGTGGAGAAGTTATGAACCTTGATGGTCCCTGTGGAGGTTATAACCTGCAGTGGAGCTTTGCAAGCGGTTATCTTGCAGGTAAACTACTTCGATAATTTCACACCAAAAAGACGAAACTCTTTTTTACCCATATAGTAAGGTTCCCACCACTTAATGGCAGTTGGGACTGCAAGATTAAGCATAAAGATAGCACATATTAAAATATAAAACTGATGAAAATCGATAATATGGTTATCAGTATAAGTAATATCAATAACAATAAAAGCAAGTTCAGCACGTCCAAGCATCCCAAGTCCTACCATAACACTTTGATGCCAAGCATAGCCACCGGTATAGCGTGCTGCAAAAGCAGCTGAAAGCACCTGAAAAACCAATACGGCAAAAAAGAGTACAAAAACTGCTGGCAAAATATCAAAAAGTACATGATAATCAAAAATCAGTTTTGTTCCAAGCTCAACAAAGAAGATAGGACCAAAAATAGTATAGGCCAGATGATTGATAACGAACTCACCATCTCTTTTATGACTTCTTAGTACATTGTCAACTTCAATGACAAAATACTCCTCACGCAGAAAAAGTCCTGCAAAATATGCCCCAATTGCCGGATGAAATCCAAACTTGTCTGCAATGGCACCAAATAAAAATGCTGTAAATATCATTACAAGCGGTGTGAATTTTCCACTGTATGCAGTCAGTAAACGTCTGATACCAAGATACTTTCTTACCTTTACTGCCAAATGAAAAAACTTACCGTGCTCTTTTCCTTTCTCTTTTTGCAGACTATCAGGAAAAAGCACCATACCGATAAAACTGATAATTCCAAAAAAGAGAAGAACCTTGAGTATGATTATTGCGATTTCTCCAAACTCTACACTTTGAGAAGATCCTCCTGTAGCACTGATAGCAATAGGAATCATAATAGCAAGACCAATAAGGGAGAGGATGTCATCAACTACTGCCGCACTCATAATAGCTGTTGAAGCTGTTGTTCTATGCAGGCCCTCTTCCCGCAGACTTACCATTGTCAGACTGACTGCCGTTGCGGTCATCGTAAGACCCCAAATCATCTGTGAGTTAAAGTCATAGCCAAAGAGTTTTGCAGTATAAAAACCGGCTAAAAAAGGAAAGATTGCACCAATGACGGCAATACCAAAACTTCGCTTGAGCCCTTGTATGAAGTGGTTCAAGTCCTCATCAAACCCAAGTGCGAACATAACAAAGACAATCCCCCACTCTCCAATAGCTTCAAGTATTGCATTATGCTCGGGAAGTATGCCTAGATTAACACCGATGGATCCAAAAAGAATAAGCCAGAGTACATCAACGGTGGAAGTTTTTTGTGAAATTATCTTCGCTAAAACAACGAAGAAGATAATAATGGCAGAGTATGTCCACAAGTCATGTCCACCCATCACTTCCTCCTACTCAAAATATCGAATTGATGCAAATCCAAAGGCACCACTCTCTTGGAGTGCTGCGACTTCGTTATCACCTATTATACCACCAAGTGCAAAAATATCAATATCTGTCATTCCGGCAATCTCTGCCAAGTCATCAACACCTTTGCTCTCCCCCTTGCCGGGAGTGGAAAAGATAGGCGAATAAGTTACATAATCAGCACCCATTGCCTCAGCAATATGCACTTCATCATGTGTGTGTGTTGAGATGATAACTTCAAGACCCAAATCTTTGGCAAGAGAAATATCATCAAATTGTTGTGAAGTCAAATGCACTCCTGCTGCACCAAGTTTACTTGCTAAGTTATAATCTTGATGTAAAAAAGCCTTAAGCCCATAAAAGTTTTTACAAACATCTAAAAAATGGTCAGCCTGTATTGCATAGTGTGGATTGTTTTTGTCCCTATAGAGTGCAAAATCAGGCAGATGTTTTTTTAAACCCTCTTGTAAAATAGAGCGAAAGACTGCCGGTGTATCTGTATAATGCTCACGTGAGGTAATGAGATACTTTTTCATCCCTACTTCCTCAGCAGCGGATTTGCAAAGTCAATATACTCAACATCAACATTTTTTGCATAACGCTCAGCCATTGCAGAGACATGATAGTCGAGTCTATCTAAGAGATAGAGTTCCGGTTTTGTATACTTTGCCTTTGCCTCCTGAATATAGCTTTGCAAGTATGCAAGTGCTTCTTCTTCACTCTCAAAACATATGGAACTGATTATCTCTTGGATTGCTTCATACGCATCACCACATGAAGATAAAAAGTCATAACTCAAGTCCATCGTTTTTAGATTATGGTGTGCCTTTGAAAAAGCAAAATGGTTATAGAGCATACAACCTACAAAATACTCAATATCAGAAGGCTCAAACTCAGAGTATTGATTCTCCTCATCTGCAAAATATTTATGCCAAATATCTAATACTTTTGTTATTTTACTATCCATAAAGCACCCTTGTTTTTTTATCACCACCCCAACAAACTAACTCAAGTTTTGAGTTAGTTTGTTGGGGTGGTGATAAGAATTATACAAAAAAAATGCTATACTTAGCCTATTATGATAGATATAAAGAGCTCAGGTAACAAAACTTTAAACATTGTTCTAGCAAATACGAACAAAGCGCTGCGTGAGGTGCTCAAAGATATAACACCAAAAGAGTTGGCACTACTAGCAAAAGCGAAAGACCTTGGCTCCGTTTTAGAGTCTCTTATAAAAAAAACTCCACAGGATGCGACACAAAACAGAGCACTGCTGACACTCTTAAAGAACAATCCAACGCTCAAATCTCTTGGAAATGTTACAACAAGCCTCAAAGAGCTTGCACAGCTTTTAGATACAAAGCTTCCTAAAGAGCCTTTACCTGCCTTGGAAAAGCTCCAAAAAATCCTTACAACTACACTGGGTAACAACACGATTATCACAGAAAAAGCACTCAAAAACAGACTGGAAAACTCAGGCATTTTTTTAGAATCAAAACTCAAAAACTTCACAGCCCCTAAAATAGATTTACAAATGCAGCTAAAAGAGCTTGCCATTCAGCTGCAAGACTCTAAAGTACCTGTTGTAAAAACTCTGCTTATTGATATCAAAGCACTACTCTCAAGTGAACTTTTTACAACACCACAGCAAAACAAAGCAATGCTCACGCAGTTGAGCAGTAAAGTAACAACGATATTGGATAAACTAGATAAACAGATACTTTCACATTTTGATAAAACACAGTATCCAAAAGATATTCTTTTCACTAAAGAGACCAAAGAGTTGTATACACAACTCCAGCAGCTCAATAAACCTGAAAAACTCCTAAAGTCCACAAAAATTCAAGAGCTTTTTAGTGATGATTTTAAAGCTGTTATCAAAAAAAGTCTTGAAGAGTTAAATAGTACAAACCATCCCCAAAAATTAGAGCTTATAAAACAGTTAGATAAACTTTCCCTACAAATTGACTATTATCAACTGCTCTCCCATCTCTCCAATGCTTCGGCCATCTATCTACCTTACTATTTTGATGCTTTAGAAGATGGAAATATCACACTTAAATCTGCAAAGAATGAAAAATTCTTTTGTGATATAGAGCTCCAGTTAAAAGAGTATGGTTTTTTGAGACTACGGCTTGGTATGTTTGAAAAGAATCAGCTTAACATCAACATTGAGTGTGAGTCCGTTGAACTGGAAACAAAAATGAAAAGTAATATTGGGCAACTTAAAGGAAATCTTCTCTCTGCAGGAATACATCCCAAAGATATCCGTTTTATCAAAAGTTCAAATGAAAATGCCCCAGCATATACGAATGAACAAGAGTTACAACTTGGTTTTGAGGTAAAAGCATGAAAAAGCAGGAGGCTGTTGCACTCAAATATGACCAAGCAAAAAACAAAGCACCAAGGATTACTGCAAAGGGAAAAGGTAAAACTGCACAAAAGATCATTGAACTTGCAGCGTTAAATGACATACCGATAAAAAAAGATGAAGATTTGGTAGAACTGCTCTCAAAAGTAGAACTTGACAAAGAAGTACCAGCTGAGATGTATAAAGCTGTTGCAGAGGTTTTTACATTTATTTACAATATGACGAAAAAATCAGAGTGATTCTTTCATTAATAGTTCCATATAGTTCTGTTCATCTATAGGCTTACTAAAAAGATATCCCTGAAAATAGTTACACCCTTTCTTTTGAAGATACTTTCGCTGATAAGGGTGTTCAACACCCTCAGCAATAACACATTTATCAAGTGTATTTGCCATTGCAATAATAGTATCGATTAATATTTTTTTATTACTCTCATCTTTTGGAATCTCATCAACAAAACTTTTATCTATTTTAATGGAATCTATCGGCAGTTTTGTAAGATAAGCTAAAGATGAGTAACCTGTACCAAAATCATCCATGCTTATTTTAACACCAAGTTTTTGTATCTTTTGGAGCAGATGCAGAGCAAAATCAATATCTTCAGCCATAACACTCTCAGTAATTTCAATAATTAACTGACTAGGCTTAATGCCTACAAGTGCTCTTTGTACAATATTATAAAACTCAGAGACCTGCAACTGTTTTAAAGAGACATTCACTGCTATATGCATCTCATTGGAAAGATTTAATGCATTAATACTCTTGATAACTCTATTTGCTTCAGAAAGTACCCATTCACCTATTTTAATTATATATCCATGATCTTCAGCCAACTCTATAAATTGATGGGGCAGCAAGAATCCAAATTTTGGATGATTCCAGCGTATCAGTGCTTCTGCTCCAACAATTTTTCCGCTTAAAGCTTCTATTTTTGGTTGAAAATGAAGTTCAAACTCAGCTCTTTTGAGAGCATGGAACATATCTTCTTCCAGTTGGATTTCATATGCTATCCTCTCATTAAGTTCCTGTGTAAAAAAGCTAAACTTATCACGTCCTAATTCTTTTGCCCTATACATTGCTATATCAGCATTTTTTAACAATTCTGATGCTTCATTACCATCTTTTGGATATAAAACAACACCGATACTTGTAGAGATATTCAATACATGTCCGTCAACCTCCCAGTGTTTTCGAAATAACGAGATAATCTTTTCTAAAATAATAGAGAGTTTTGTCTCATCGATATTTGTAAGGACTATAACGAACTCATCTCCGCCGAGTCTAGCAAATATATCCTCTTTTCGTAATTTTGGAGCGACTCTGTTTACAACCTCTTTTAAAAGTTTATCCCCAAAATCATGCCCCAAACTATCATTGATATTTTTAAAATGATCTAAATCCAAAAAGAGCAGAGCAAACTGAGTCTTCGTTCGTCTTGATGTGGAGATTAAACGGGAGAGTTCTTCTTCTAATGAAAATCTATTTGATATACCTGTCAGAGTATCATGTTTTGCAAGTGCCCGAAAACGGGCCTCACTTTGTGCCAGTTTTGAACGAGACTTCTTTTCCAACTCTTCATAAAGATCATGCATCTCTTTTGAAGAGACCTCTAAGGTATGCTCTAGAAACTCTCTGTCTTCATCATCATCTCTATATGCTTTCTCAACCAGATCTAGAAAAATCTTAAAATCTTTTTCTAAGACATCTCCTTTTGTATAGTTGATCTTTTTCAGCTGTCTTCGTAAAAGCCTATGCATCACTTTCCCATATAAGCGTCAATGTCATCGTTTGATTATGCAAATCACACTTTCCTGACGCCAGTGGTGATATCTCACCATAAGAGTAAAAACCTATCTGTTTTGTTTTTTGTGGTACTACATCCAATATCGCTTCAAGTTCCTCTTCTACCCTGCTTTTAAGTACCAAACGTCTTCCTACACAGCTAATTGCTATTGAGAGAACAACTTCTTCTTTATAGTCTTTCAGATACAGACTCTCAGCAGCCTCACTCGCACCATCAATAATGCGGTTATAATTTGCTTTCATCAATGTAACATGCGATCCTTGCGGAATATCTCCTGCGAAGGTAATGGACTGTTCTTCTTCATTAACTGCCAAAATGGTCCGCACTTTACTCTCATCCGAATCTGCTTCATCTCTTAGTTCTAGAGGAAACAAAAGTCCTGTTGCGGGTAAACCCGCAGCCTTCTCTCCCAAATACTTTTTATATATCTCTAAAGCCGGTTGTTTGTCAAGTTCATAAAGAACACTATCTCTGCTTTTTGTGACAATCCTCTCAATACCGAGTCTGTCCCATCCACCTTTGGAAGCATGGGCAATATGTACATGCTCTCCATAAAAACCAATAGCACAGACAAAACCACTCATTGGCTTACTGTCAACCACTACCCAGGTAGACTCAAACCTGTCATCATCAGCTGCAAGTCCACCGGTAATCGGTATATGTGAAGGAATCACTGAAGAGAGCCCCTCTGTCAGTTTTGAACCATTTGCATTGAGACCGTCAGAGAGTATAAAAACACCTTTTAAATCATCACGATACAAATCTTGTGCAATATTTACACCATCTTCAAAGGAGTTTTCGGTTGAAATGAGTGTACATAAAGAGTGCCTTAGTTTAGTATGTTCAAATTTCATCACAGATGCAACAAGCGAATCTTCATACAACTCATCTTGGTAAATCTCTCCTGCAGTCGAAGCACCGATAATAACAGCATTAAGAAAGGTTTGAGAGAGTTCCAACAGAGGGGTTTTTATAATTTCGACTTTTGAACTCGCAAAGACAATAATAAGTGTATTGGAGGAATCCAGCGTAGCATTGAGCGAAGTATTCCACCTGTCAGTGTAGAGATAAGTTTCTAAAAGCATACAGTATCCTTTAGAAACTATTATATTATTTTCAATATTAATTAAAAATTAACTTATTTCAACTGACTCCAATTGTCTCCGATATTCAGTGATGCTTTGAGTGGAATATTAAGTTTATAAATGTTCTGCATAATATCTCTAAATTTATCTCCTAAAACATCTGCATCATCCGCATCTACTTCAAAAATCAGTTCATCATGAATCTGTAGTAGCATCGTTGCCGACAGATTTTCTTCTAAAATAACTTGATGAATTTTATTCATACTCAGTTTAATCAAATCAGCCGCACTTCCTTGAAAAACACTGTTTACAGATTCTCTCTCATAGGCAGCTTTAAACATCGGTGTAGCACGCTCGTAGTCAAAGTATCTACGGCGCATTAAGAGTGTCTCAACATAACCCTTCTCTTTTGAAAAATCAACTATAGAGCGGAAGTATTGCTTAACCGTTGGAAATGACTCAAAATACTTCTCAATGATTGCTTTTGCCTCTTTGGTAGTTATTCCCAGAGTATCAGAGAGTTTCTTTTGTCCCATTCCATAAAGTAAACCAAAGTTTACCGTTTTGGCAATGTTTCTTTTTGCTTTTGCCTCCTCTTGTCCAAAAAGGATGATGGCAGTCTGTAAGTGAATATCTTTGTCATGCATAAAGGCATCTAGTAAAACTGGATCTTTTGAGAAATGTGCTAAAAGACGCAGTTCAATTTGTGAGTAGTCAATGCCAATGAGTTTTTTTCCTTTACCTGCTACAAAAGCCTCACGTATCTTTGCACCAAGCGGTGAACGCATTGGAATATTTTGCAGATTTGGATTTTTAGAACTGAGTCTTCCTGTTGCAGTACCCGTTTGTACAAAAGAGGTATGAATACGATGTGCTTCATCCTCATATGCCAATTTCAAAAGTGGTTCAATATAGGTAGAGTAGAGCTTATAGACCTCACGGTACCCTAAAAGCTTGGGAATAATGTCATGCTTATCTTTGAGGGAGCTCAGTACTTTCTCATCTGTTGAGTAACCTGTCTTTGTCTTTTTCCCAACCGGCAGACCAAGTGTCTCAAAGAGTACAACACCTAACTGTTTGGTGGAGTTGATATTGAACTCTGTCCCGGCTAATGCGTAGATACTTTTTGTCAGACTCTCTAATGTTGCTTTTACCTCAACTAGAAAATCCTCTAAAAAGTTCACATCAACTCTTATTCCACGTCGCTCCATACAAAGCAGCGTACTTATAAAAGGAATCTCAACCTCTTTAGCTTCCTCTATCAAATGAAGTGCATCTTGAAGCTCCAGCTTGTGTAAAAAGAGTTTGTAGAGCTTGTAGGTGATAAGTGCATCCTCAGAAGCATACATACAGGCATCTTCAAGCTCAACAGAAGCAAAACTCTCACCTTTTTTGACCGTATCTTTAAAGGCTATCATCTCATGATTGAGAAGTGCCTTTGCAAGCTTATCAAGTGAAAGTGCACTCTCAGGATTGATAAGCCAAGCTAAAATCATACTGTCAGATTCTATCGGTAGGCTCTCAACACCTAAAAAACGTGTTACAAAATGCAGGTCAAACTTAATGTTGTGACCGACTACTCTGTGTTCAAATATCTTGCGCATAGCCTCTTTTGCATCATCTTTGCTGATTTGGTCCGGTACACCAAGATAGAAGTGCCCAAAAGGTACATAATAGGCTTCTTCTTCATTCATACAGAAACTAAAACCGACAAGCTTATCCTTTTCATAATCCAGTCCTGTTGTCTCTGTATCAAAAGCTATTAAAGTATCTTTATCAAGTCCATCCAGTACCTTAAAAAGCTCGTCTCTGTTTGTCAGTAGTTTTGCAGTGTATTCACTATTTGTACACTCCTCACTTCTGTTATTAGCTACTTTTTTAACAGCTGCTGCTTTTTGCTCTTCACTCACCATTTTTTTTGCATGCAGTGTTCGAAGAATTGCATTTTGTTCATACTCTACAAGCTCATCATAGATATTTATAAAGGGATTCTCAATATCCATCTTATAGGTTTCAAAATCGAACTCATCACAGGAAAAGACATCAGGATGCAGAGTTACAAGTTCTTTTGACATGTAAGCAGCCTCACGCGACTCAATGAGCTTCTTCTGCGTGGCACCTTTTATCTCATCGATATGCGCATAGATACTGTCCAAATCACCATACTCTTTTAAAAGTTTTTCAGCTCCTACTTTTCCTATCCCTTTTACACCGGGAACATTATCAGCACTGTCACCCAGAATAGACTGATAATCTATAAACTGCTTTGGTGTGACACCATACTTGTCATAGCAAGCTCGCTCATTCATCACTTTTTTCTTGATGGCATCAACAAGTGTTACATTATCATCATCGATGAGCTGACAGAGATCTTTATCATGAGAAACTATACGTACCTTATAACCCTTCTCTTTTGCACATTTCACCAGTGTAGCAATGATATCATCCGCTTCATAGCCGGTTTTACCAAGTGTCTTGTAACCCATCTTATTAATCCACTCCATAGCAACCGGGAGCTGCTGAGTGAGCTCTGGTGGCGGTGCTTGACGATTTGCTTTGTAGTTTGCATCTATCTCATTACGAAATGTTTCTCCTTTGGAGTCAACTGCAAAGATGATATAGTCACTGTCATGGTCACGTGAGAGTGTAGAGATGAAGTTCGTAAATCCTGTTAAAAGTCCCGTTGGAAAACCCTCTTTTGTCTTTAGGTGCTGTGGTAGTGCATAGAAGCTTCGAAAGAAAAACCCAAAAGTATCTATTATTGTGACAGTTTTTGACATTAAGAAGCCTTTATGACATCAAGTATATCATCGATGGCATCCTCTAGTATCTCATGGTCATAACCAGCGTCTCTTGCTTTTCTTAGACCAAAGTTTATAGCTTGTTCGCTAAAAGGTTTGTTAACAGGTAAGACAGTTTTTACAATATGCAGTGCTGTTGCATACTCTCTGACCTCTTTTGGTGCTGCAGCGGGATTGTCTGCATAACGAATCATCTCTACAAATTCATCCTCAAATCCCCAATGTTCAAAAATAAGGGCCGTTACTTCTGAACTTGTAACATTTACATAAGATTTTTCAACTTGAGCGAGATTATTTGACATCTCTACTTCTGATTTAAAACTGATATCTTCATCTTCTTTAATGACATCACTCGCAATTAATATCTTACCTGTTTCTTGAAGAAAAGCCGCAAGATAGAGTTTTTCAGCTTTTTGTTTGTCAATTTTTTGATACCATTTACTCATCAATGTTGCCTGCATAGAAGATATCTCTGCAAATTTGTCACTTGTTATGCCATAGGGCTGCATATCAACATTTAAAAGTTTTCTCACAGCATTTCCAAGAGCAATGGAGCGTGTCATACTCATACCAAAAAGGCTTACTGCCTGAGAGACATTTTTAATCTCTTTGCCAAAGCCATACAGAGGTGAATTTGCAGCCTTTAAGAGATTTGCTACAATCATAGGATCATGTTCAATAACTTTTGCCAACTCCCCAATCCCAGCTTCTTCATCCGCATATACTCTATTGATATCTGCTATTGTTTTTGAGAGAGGAGGAAGTGATTTTATACTGTCAGCGATTGAACTTTTCATACTATTGGCCTTTGATTTTTTATTTATTATATCACACTAGCATTAAATTAAAAGGTCGATATCCAATGCTCTTTTTCTAGTGGCATTGCAGAATTGTACGTAACGGATTTGTCAGATAATCATAGCCGTTATATAACGTAAAAAGACCATATAAAATTACCGCAACCGAAGAGAGGCTCATCATCATATTTCTAAAGCTTGTCGCTGATGCAAGAGATGAGAGAAATCCAAGTGAAAACATTGCAGGAATCGTACTGATTCCAAAGATAAACATCACTAAAGCACCATAAAACGGGCTTGCTGTACTTGCTGCAGTGATGGCAAAGAAGTAAACAAATCCACAAGGAAGTAAACCATTGAGCATCCCCAGTATAAAAAAACTGATATTTGATTTTGAGCGCAGTATCTTTTGAAAAGATTGTTTATAGAAATTTGAAGAAGAGATAGAGTGCTCTATCACTGTCAAGAACTTTATTTTTCCCATCAAGGAAAGTCCTGCAAGTATCATCGCAACCCCCGCAATGATTAAAAGTATCCCGTTTGCACTGTTTGAAAATGTTGCCACTCCGCCAATAGCACCAAAGATAGCACCAAGAAGCGTATAGGTAAGTACTCGACCGAAGTTATAAAGCAGATGTGCTACTGTTTTTGAGACTTTTGAACTCTCTGGCTCTATTTTAATCGTAGAGTATGCTAGTACAATGCCGCCACACATTCCGATACAGTGCCCAAAAGAGCCTAAAAAAGCGATAGAGACAATAGTTAAAAGGTTGATTGTATCCATCTATTTCCCTAAAAGCTGTTTACGAATTTTAGGGTCTTTCATAGTCTCTCCACGTAATACTTTTAATCGCATACTCTCAAAGTCAATCATCCCCTCACCCTTCTTCTCATAAGCCCCAAAACCATAGCCCATAGGTGTCAGTTCATTCACTGTATAATACGCCTTTCGTCCATCAATCCATCTACGCGTGTCACGACTCATGACCCAGATAACTGCATCTTTTGCAAACGGTTTGTCTTTGAGCCACTCTACAAAATCTCCATGGTCATGAAAAAACCAGGTTTTTCCATCAGGTCCAACAACTTGAGAAGCATAAGTTAGTTCAGTAATTACCATACCACAAAAGCTGTCTTGGCACTTATTTATTTCCATTTTTAGAGGAACTTTTTTCAGGTTTCCCTCCTTAATAACTACCATTTTCTGTGCATTGCCAAGTGATAAGAAGAGTGTGACTATAAGAACAATAATAACGATTACTATAAGTAGCGGTGCGAATTTTTTCATGTGCGTATTATACTCCCTTTGAGTTAATCTCGTCTCTTTTTGCCTTTTCCAAGGTCATCATAATGTAAAAACTTCTCTAAATCTTTTTTAAAATCATCATCCAAAGCATCCCATATAAGCTTCTTTTTTGCATATCGTTCCAGATCTTCTTTTTTTGATTTTTTCAGATCGCGAATAAGATAATGATAGCGTACTAAATCTTTTGTATAGTCACTGATCAGAGGCCAGTTTTTAATGATTTGATAACTTGTCTCTTCGTGGTTTGTAAAACTCCACTCATTAAACTCCCTATCCTCTTCATCTTTTTTAAAAGCGACAAAAGGCTTACCGATATCATGTAATAATGCAGCAGATAACATCTTAAAATCACCATGTTTAAGCGTATAATATACAACACGCAAGGTATGCCACAAGACTCCATGTTGATGCCATTTGTTTTGTGTAAAAAAGAGTGAGTCTAAAAATGGCTTTGAAAATATTTTATTATTTACTTCATTCATAAACTCTCCTTTGTTATAGGATGATATACAGATACCGTATCTTTTAGATCCTGCTTTTGTATGTGTGTATAGACCTGTGTTGTCAGTAGTGATGCATGTCCAAGCAACTCCTGCACTACTCGTAAATCCGCACCACCTCGAATGAGCGAAGTCGCATAAGAGTGACGCAGTATGTGAGGAGATACTCCAAGATACTTCTGCGTGATTTTATAGGCAGATATACGACTCAGTTTACCACCTCTGTAGTTATACCATAAGTAATCTTTCTCAAACGGAGCCTCACGCAAGTACGTATCAATTGCCTCACGTGCTATGACTGCCAATGGAACTATGCGCTCTTTTTCCCCTTTTGCATGACGAATATGCAGCCATTCTCCTTCAATATCATTGCGTGAGAGCTCTAACGCTTCACTGATTCTCGCTCCACTTGCATACAAAAAGAGAATAAGTGCATAATCACGCAAACCTATCCAGCTACTTCTGTCAATAAGCTCCAGACCTTTTTGAATCGCTTCATAAGAGAGAAACTTTGGTAAGAGCTTGGGAATTTTTGCAAGACGAAGCTTTGAGCGTTTATCTAAAAACTGTGACTTGTAACAAAAATCGAAAAAAGCATTGATTGAAGAGAGTTTACGATTGAGCGTTCTTTTGTTTTCATAACTCTCTAGTGCCCAAAGGAGTGTCACTGTATCGAGCTTTATAAGCGGTTTTTTGAGCTTCTCTTCAAAAAAAAGTAAATCACTCCTATAGGCTTCAATACTTTTTTTTGAGAGTGCCTTTGTGACTGTTATATACTCTATAAAAGCCTCTAACTCATTTGACATTATTCTACGAGGATTTTCTCATCATCTACATAAAAAACATTATCACCGACAAAAACAAAACCATCATCAAAATCAACTTCATGTACAGTGTAGTCAAAGCTTTTTTTATCCACAACTATCATATAACCTTCTTTTTCAAGGATATAGAGCTTATCATTATGATTTATCATCCCAAGAAAGTGTGCAAAAGGAAGCTTGATTTTTGAATCTACCTGTAAGTCAGGAGTGAGTGCAAGAATCTCTCCCTGTTTTGTTGTAATATAGATAAGTTTGCCATCAAAAACAATATTACGAATCTCATACTTTTGACGCAGCTCTTTTTGTGCCATTGCAAGGAGTTTATACGAAGTCGCTGCCAGAATTTTATTGTCTGCGATATTAAAATAGATGACATTGTTAAAATAATCTTCCGAAGAGACTATAACCGTTCTTAAACGCTTTTTTAGCTTTGTATTTACAATAATTACTTTTCCGTCCAAAGTAGAAAAAAGTACTAAATCATTTAAAAAGAAAGGGTTTACAATACGCATATCATTGGCAATGACCTTGCCACCCTGTTCTCTAAAGAGTATCTCTTTTGTTTGCGTATCATAGAGAGCTATATCATCATTTGTAAAGAGTACGGCTAAGATGTTTCCAGAAACACTTGCACCTGCGATGGTCTTTTTTAGATCAATGTTTGTCTTCGTACCATCTTTTGTAGAAGTGAGTGTTACGTTTCCATCAATCGATGCACTAATGACTCTATTGTCACTCAGTGAGATAACTCTTTGATTCTCAGGAATCGTTACATTAAGCTCACCATTTTCTGAGAGAACTTTTCTGTTTTCTAGCAGTGCTACATTTGCAGAAGTATCGACGATACTTTCATCCATTGCAGATGTTTTCTCCCAATCATTGGAGAGTTTTTTCGGTTCATAAACCTCTTTTGTACTACATGCACTCAATAAAAGTACAAGAAATGATAGTAAAAATATATTCTGCTTCAAAATCTATTTTACTCCGTAATGCATTAATGCACTTGTTACCTGAGCCATAGAAGAGTTTGCACTGATCATACTGAGTTTGTTATGTGCTTCGTCAATTTTACCCTCTTGCATTAAGAGAATAGCGCTCATAACCATCGCCAAATCTTTATAGATGGCATTTTGTTTTCCTGAGTATGCCGCTAGTGCTGCTAAATCCTCTTTATACTCCGCTGCTTCATATTGCGCTGTATCATTGACTATCAAAGCTTTTGAGTTTTTAAGTTTTTCCAGTTCAGCCGCACTCTCTTGAGCTATTGCCTGAGAATAAAGCCATACATCATGTAACTGAGGCGAAAGTGATTCAAGTCTTGCGAGTGCTAGTTCATCTTTAGGATTTTTTTGCAGCTCTGCCAAAGTCTCATTTGCAGACTCAATTCTGTTTTGCTCACTTGCTTCATATGTAAGATTTGCAACAACAATTAAAACAATTGCAACAACAGTACCAATCAAAGGCTTTTTATATTTTTTTACAAATCTCTCTGTAATCACCGCTTTTTCAAAAAACTTCTCTTCTGAATTCAGCTCATCTTTTACCATCTCTATATTTTCTTTTAAACTCAAAACTTTTCCCTTATCTATACATACATCTGCATTTTAAAATTTCATAATATTATCGCATAGTTTGTTAAAGTTTCATCAAACAAATAAGGTTTCTATGTTAAAATCTACAAATTAAATTATATACGGAGAAATTATGCAAGTAGATGACGCACTATTAAGCAGATTAGAAAAATTATCATTTTTAAAAATAAGTGAAGACAAACGTGAAGAAATCATTGAACAACTCTCCGAGATTGTCGGCTTTGTAGATAACCTCAGCGAATTAGATACCGAAGGTGTCGATGCAACATTTGCAATGAGTGATGCAGCTACTCCTTTGCGTGAGGATACGCCAGACTGCAATCCAGAAATCCATGAAGAGATTCTCAAACATGCACCAAAAAGTGCAGATGACTTCTTTATAGTACCAAAAATCATCGAGTAGCAATGATAAAAGTTTACGGTATCAAAAACTGTGACAGTGTAAAAAAGGCACTGAAGTTTTTTAAAGAAAACAACATTGCATTTGAACTCATCGACTTTAAACAAGAGCCACTTCCATGTGAAAAAATCACCGCGTGGTTAGAAAAAGTAGATATCAACAAGCTTTTTAATTCACGAAGCACGACATATAGAAATCTCAAACTAAAAGAGCTCAATCTTGATGATGCCCAAAAAGCAGAATGGCTTTGCAAAGAAAATCTTCTCATTAAAAGACCTGTTGTAGAGTTTGACGATAAGCTTACAGTAGGCTATAATGAGCAAGAATATATTCAAAATTTCAAGTAAACAGGAGCTTTTATGAGTGAAGAAGTTGCAACACCATCCGAAGGTGCAAACAAAAGATTAGACATCAAAAAATTACTCAAAAGTGTTTTAGCGTTCAAATCTTCTGACTTACACCTTGTTGTTGGAAGTGAACCACAAATCAGAATAGATAAAGAGCTACGTGCTCTAAATCTTCCGGTTTTAACAGCAAATGATGTTGAAGAGATGGCCTACTCTCTCATCGAAGACAAGCAGAAAAAAGAGTTTGAAGAGCATAATGAACTTGACTTCTCTTTTGAGTTGAAAGATATTGGACGTTTTCGTGCCAACTACTACCGTACTATTCACGGAATCGGTTGTGCTTTTCGTATGATTCCAATTGATATTCCTACTCTAGATGAGTATGGAAACCCTCCAATCTTTAAAGAACTTGTAAAAAAAGAAAAAGGGCTTATTTTAGTTACCGGTCCAACAGGTTCAGGTAAATCAACGACACTAGCTTCCATGTTACATGAGATCAATATGACAGAACGTCGTCACATTATCACGATTGAGGACCCGGTAGAGTTTGTGCATAAAAACATCAAGTCACTCTTTTCACAACGTGATGTAGGAAGTAATACAGAGTCATTTGCAACAGCATTAAAGTATTCACTCCGTCAAGACCCTGATATTATTCTCATCGGGGAGATGCGTGATGCCGAGACAATCGGTGCAGCTCTGACTGCCGCTGAAACCGGTCACTTGGTTTTTGGAACACTCCATACCAACTCAGCTCCTAGTACTATTAACCGTATTATCGATGTTTTTAGTGGTGAAGAGCAAGCTCAGGTTCGTGCACAGTTGGCATCTTCTTTAGTCGCTGTAATTTCTCAGACACTGATTCCTCGTATCGGAAGTGGTAAAGTGGCAACACAAGAGATTTTGATCACAAATCCTGCAATTCAAAATCAGATTCGTGAAGATAAAGTACACCAAATCTACTCACAAATGCAACTCAACCAACAAGAGACATTTATGACTACACAAACACAACAGCTAATTGAACTCCTTCAAAAAAGAGTTATTACAAAAGAAAATGCTATCAAAAACTCGAACCGTCCAGAAGAGTTAATGAAAATGATAGAAGGGCTGTAAAAGCCTTTCTACTCCTCTTTTTTTAGAACAACATTTCCCAAACCTGTTTTAACAGGATAGCCGGCTTTTGCCCAACCTTTCAGACCACCTTTGAGTGTTGTTACATTTTTATAACCCATTTTTCGCAGCACTTCTGCAGCCAATGCTCCACGGCCACCTCGACGACAATATGTCACAATAACAGCATCTTTGTCTTTTATCTCTTTATCTACTTTCCACTCTAAATTCCCACGTGTGATAGTATGGAAATTCTCTTTATTAAATTCATCATAAGGGATACTCCCTTCCGAACGCTGCTCGCTCTCACGTACATCAAGAACGATAACATCCTCACCCTCATCCAACATATACTTGAGCTTTTGAGGTGTTATTTCCCCAACTTCTTTTTTAGCTTCATTGATTAAGTCCATCTTGCTCATCTCTTTTGCCATTACCAATGTACTTGATGCCAAGATACCTATAAACACAACTTTTAAGAATCTATCTTTCATTTCATTCCTTGATTTGATTTTACATACTCTATCAAGAGTCTGTAAAATTTATATAAAATCTATTTAGCTAAATTCGAATTTAGGCATTTAGCTAAATAGCTTCAAGTATGCTATAATCTTTTTTATAAAATGTCAAGCAATGAATAAGGGTATGTATGTTAGATATGCAGCAGAAGATAAAAATTTTTAAAGCATTGGGGAATGAAACACGATTTCTTATTTTTAAAAATATATTTACAGGTGGTTATACCTGTTCCATTGATAAAAAAGACCCAAATGTTCAGGTAAGCCCTCATGCAACATGTGTAAGCACTATCGCTGAGCATTTTAACTTCTCTTTACCTACTATTTCAAAGCATTTAAAAGAGTTGCGTGAGGCCAATATTGTCACTATGGAGAAAAAAGGGAATAAAATCTATATTGAACCAAATATTGAAACAATACGAGAGCTCGGCAGTTGTTTTAGTACACTCGTTGAGAATTTTGAAAACAACCGAGAAGCCTTTTTTGGAGAAGTAACCCTCAGCTGATTATTGCTTGCGAAAACGTATCATTTTAAAACGCTCACCCAAAAAGTTTGGCATGATAAGGATTTTTGCTTTTTCTAACTCTTGTTTATAGATCTTCTCATCTGCATTTTTTTGAAGCATCTCCAAAAGTTCTAAAAGTCCCATATCAACAAGAGCCACCATCTGTGCTTTAAACTCTACAAAATCAACTCCAGCTTCAATATAAGCATCTTTTACATGCTCAAAGGTCACATCATAGGTAATATCACTCTTTTTAAAAAGCTGTTCTCTTGGAATGTAATCTTCATTATCTTCAGGGAGAAAAAAAGGAAGTACTTTATGTTTCGTATAGACACGCAGTGAAAAATCTGGTCGAGCCTGCATCTCACCATAATCAAAGCTCATAAATTCAAACTGCTCTGCAGCTCCTGCCATCTCACGTGCAAACTCTTCATAGCCAACAGCTATCTCACCTCTGTCTTTATGGTACTTTTTCGCTTTTTGCTCTACCCAATCATCTTTTTGATCAAATATCACTTCATGATCTTCAACTCGTGCCACATCACCCTTGAAGTAGAGTTCACAAGGAAATGCATCAAATATCTCATTTGCAATAAAAAAAGCATTCTCGACATGCATCTCACGCAGAGATTTATAGTGTGTGAGCTTTACAACATCACCAAAACTCTCTGCAAAATATTCTCTCTGTTGCCTCTGCAGATCATCAAAACGCTCAATGATGACAAAGTTAAACGAAGAGAGCAATGCCGGTCTTAACGTATAAAGAAACTCACACACATCAGCCAAAAAGTAACCATGATGCGCACCAATCTCACAAATCGTTGCATCAGGCTGTAAAAATCCCTCATCCACCAAAGCAATGATATGCTTGGCAATGGTACCACCAAAAAACTTGCTTGTACTTACTGCTGTATAGAAGTCACCCTCTTTCCCTATGTTTTTATAGGTCGTATAGTAACCATCTTCACCATAGAGCCACTCTGTCATATATTCACTGAATTTCATCTACTCTCCACTATTTACATACATCTCATAGAGTGTTAACAACTCTAACTGCTTGTCTATCTCATATATCTCTGTATCTATATTTTGTATCTCCAAAGAGTTTTTGAGCGTATCGACATCGTACTCTGTCTTGTACCCTGCAGCAAAAAGCTCTTTTGTATCACGAAGTAACTTACTATAGAGTTCTTTGTTCTCTTTTGAAAGTGCTATTTTCTTGTCAAAGTTTTCAATATTATGCATGACCTGTTCAAAAAGAGCCTGCAGTTCTCTTTGTTTGTCTTTTTTAAGTAGCTGTGCTTTGAGATAATCTACACGTGCTGATTCAATATCACGAAATGTATTGATATCCAAAGGAACAGTTGCCCGAAAACCATAATCATAATAATTTAACTCGTTCGAACTGTCAAAGAGACTACCACCAGCATAGAACTGCTGCCCACTGCTTTTACTCCAGTTATACCCGGCTGTGATGTTTACGCGAGGAAGATACTTTGCGACACGCACATCTTTAGCATATCTGTTTTTTTGAATCTCAGCATCTCTTTGTTTAAGTACGATATTATGTTTGATAAACTGCTCTGGTGTCAAATATTCAAGATGTGGAATCCTTGCTGTTTTATAGTCCAGATCACTCAAGGTCTGAAACTGTGTCACAAGTTTTTCTTTTACTGTCTCTATATCATAAAGTGTCTGGATGACTATATTTCTTTGAATGATTGCATTGTCCAAGAAACCAGAATCCAGCTGTCCACTAAGATACTGCTCTTTTTTCTGTGCCAGATTTATTTCGGAGTTTTTGATTAAAAGTTTCTGTTTTTTTACTTTTAAAGCAGTCTGCTTTATCTGCATAAGCAGTGCTACGGCATCTTTTATCATCTTTCGTTTTGCAACATCAATGCTGTAGTCCGAATAGCGCCTGCTTGCATTGGCAAATTTGATACCATAATAGATACCACCACTTTGAAAAATCGGTTGGTCCATCTTAATGGCAGCACTCTCATTTTGCTGCTCTTTTTCATAGGGTTTTGAGCGTGAAAATGAGTAGTTTATATTGAGCGGTGCTATCCATGAATCACGCAGTTTTGAGCTCTCTGCTGCATTCTTTTCATAATCATACCCAAATGCATCTTGCTTGTATTTTGAGATATAAGCATCTAAACTTGCATTGTTCTCATTGGCAAAAAGACTAGAGCCCAGAAACAGCAGCAGTGAGAGCTTTAAAGCCTTCATCAATTTCCTCTTTTGTAATTGTAAGTGGTGGTAAGAAACGAAGTGTGTTTCTTCCGGCTTTAAGCACCATCACTCCATTTTCTCTTGCACTATTGATGATATTTGACAAAGTCTCGGCATCTTTTACACGGAGTCCACACATCATACCAAAGCCGACTTTTTGAGTAAAAATATCTTGATGTTCTTTGTAAAATGCTTCAAGAGCTTGGTTGAAAATCAAAGATGTACTCTCCAAATCACCGCTCTTTTTTAGCTCATCGAGAATATCAACTACTTCACATACTGCACGAGCTGAGAGATAGTTTCCTCCAAAAGTTGAGCCGTGATCACCTGCTGAGAGCACATTTTTAAGTGTTGTCATAACTATACCGACAGGAACTCCTCCAGCAACACCTTTTGCTAAAGTAATGATTTCAGGTTCAATACCATAAGCCTGAGAAGCTGTAAATTCACCTACACGATAACATCCAGTCTGTACTTCATCAACGATAAGCGGAATCTCTTTTTCTTTAAGCAGTTTTTCCAGAGCCTGCACTTTTTCTTTGTCTTGCGGTTCAACACCACCCTCACCTTGAATCAGCTCTATCATTACAGCTGCTGTATGGTCATCTAAAAGAGATTCTATCTCATCAATGCCATCGGCATAAACAAAACCATCAGGAAACGGTCCAAAGTAGTTATGCATAGACTCTTGGCCTGTTGCTTTTACGGTTGTAATTGTACGCCCATGAAATGAGTGGTTGAGTGTAATGATTTTATAGCGTTTTATCTCTCCATCACGTTCACCGTGCTTACGTGCTATCTTAATAGCTCCCTCATTTGCTTCTGCACCGGAGTTTCCAAAGAAACACTGCATATCATAGCCACTTGCCTCTACCACTCTCTGTGCTGCTTTAGCCTGCGGCGCAATATAGTAAAGATTTGAGATGTGTGTTATTTGTGAGACCTGCTCACACAAAGCCTGTGCAACTCTTTTGTTGGCATGTCCGACAGAAACCACACCGATTCCCGAAGTAAAATCTATATATTTTTTCCCATCTGCATCAAAAAGTGTTGCATTTTCACCTTTTACAAACTCAACATCTGCTCTCGCATATGTCGGCAACACATATTTTTTATCTAGCTCTTCTATATTCATAAAAATCCTTTAATTTACTTTTTCAATTCTGACAAAATTCTCTTGACAGATTGCACTTTTACCTTCATAGGAATGTTTTGAAGTCGTTAAATTGTTTACGCCCTTAGTCCCGCTGTAAATAAGAACACAATCCTCACGCAAGTCATCATTCAGCTTTACCGGCAACTCTACTTCACCTACATTTGAGATAAGTTTTACCAACTCACCCTCTTTATATCCTAGAGCACTGTGAAGATAGACATTCTCTTCTCTGTAAAATTGAGAATTGAGTGACTTCGGTGATTTGACAGTGATAAGATAGAACTCATTTTCTTCGACCTTTTGCGGTACTTCAAATTCTTCTAAAAAAACAAATTCACCATCATCCGTATCAAAGCCCTCTTGATAAGGTATTGCTTCACGCTTTTCTACTTCAAAAGAGCCATCAATCTTCACGACAGCATGATTTTTAAAGTGTTCAAGATACTCAGCCTCACTTTTTAGCGCAATATCATACTCTTTGGCTAAAAATACCGCTAAATCATACTCAGATATCCCAATATCACTCTCTTGCTGTTGATGCATTAACATCATGCCGTTATGTGAATAAGATGTTCTGATATCATCTTTTTCTAAAAATGTTTTGGCAGGAATGACCAGATCTGCGATCTCACTTGTCTCATTCTCATACAAACCAAAATAGACAACATTCTCAACATGTTCGATACTGTCTCGCACTCTGTTTGAGTCTGGCATCTGAGAGAGTGGGTTTGCACCTTGGATAAAAACTGTTTTAAACTCATCAAAAGGCGTATCTACCTTAGAGACTTTTTTTGCTTTACTGAGATCAAATGGCATCTTTATAGCCTCTTTTGAATTACCTAGATAGGCAACACCACACCCCTTTTTTCCAAAAAGACCAAGACCTACGGCAAAAGCATCGATAGCACGCATAACATCTGCACCGTCACGATACTTCTGCATACCGACACCACAAACGATAGCCGTCTTTTTGCCGACGACAAGATGTAAGAAATCACCAATCTGCCCAAGTGTCATACCGATATCTTCAAGTATCGCTTTGATACGAATCGTCTGCGTAAGTTCATAATAATCTTCATGCTCACTTGCAAACTCTTTTAAAAATGCATCATCACACGAATCTTCAATGTGCAAAAAACGGTACAGAAGCATCGCTAAAAAGATGTCAGTATGCGGCTTGATCTGAATATGCAGATCTGCCATCTTTGCAATCTTTGTCTTTACAGGATCAATAACAATAACTGTCTTGTCTTTAATGAGCGGTAAGAGATGTGAAGATGTTACGTGAGGGTTTCTTCCCCAAAAAACAATAACTTCAGACTTTGCAATCTCAGAGAGTGGCATATTTTTATTGCTTCCTCTGCCTTCAATGATTCCCGCTTCTCCTGCTCCGTCACAAAGTGATCCCTCTGTAACATACGTTCCCATTTGAGCAAAAACATGCTCTGTTACACCCTGCATCAATGCGAAGTTTCCACTACTACGATAACAGAGCGTTTCACTCTTCAGATTAGCATCAAGTATCTCCTTGAGTTTAGCAAGAGCCTCATCCATACTAATCTCTTGACCTTTATAACGAGCTTTTTCTATTCTTGCATGAGCATCATAATGGTTAATATGAGGGCATAAAAAACCATTTGTATGTCCGTCTTTAAAAGCTTTTAGTTTGCCATCATCATAAACAATGCCACAGGCATCATAACAATCCAATGGACAAGCCGTAATACTACTTTTCATCTTTTTGTCCTTTAAACTCAACTTTTACCAATTGAGAGAAAACTTTTGGTGCATTTATAGCAATTTGTACTTTATACTTTGATATATTGATACTGTCTGCAATATTTAAGACTCGTAAAATCTTATAATTACTCTTTTTGTCATCAATATAGATAATTTTATCTTGAATATTTTGTAATTCATCTGTATCTACATAAACTGTCAGCAGTGCTTTTGACATATCTGCTACTCTTGCTAATGGAGTACCAATATTGACAACCTGTCCCTCTTCAACATCAATAGAATAGAGTAAATAGCCCTCTTGTATAGCTTTTTTATCTCGTATGTTTTTTTGCAGCTGTATCTCACGCAACTCTAGGTCAGCAATGGAGTTTTTCAGTGAGTTTACCTCTTTTTGTGTTGCGATAAATGAGTTCTCACTTACAATCAAATCATAGAACTCTCTATCTTTATCAATACGGGATTTTATTTTTAATGCTTCTGTTTTTTTAAAATTTGCTCTTTTTCTTTTAAGTACTTCTTTTAAATTTTGTAATATCTCTTGATTTAGTTTCAGTGTATCTTTCAAACTTATGAGTTTTTTTCTCACATCTGCTAGTTCTGCTGTGTCAATTTCAGAATCTATAAGAAGAAACGGCTTTTTAGAGAGCTTTTTACCCAGCATATTTTCATCAATAAAAGTCACTTCTCCAATGACATTCGATGTAATTTTTTTAAACTTGTAAGGTTGTACTTTTGAGTAATAGACCTCACTGAGTAAAAGTTGTGAAGTTAAAAATAGATAGAGTAGTATTCTCACTTAATTATGCCTTCTTTTTAATTTTAATAGTTTCTATTTTAACATTTCCTAGCTAATATTCAAGCATATTTCATTTTATTTTTGCTACTATTAAGGCATATTTAACGAAAAGGTATTTAATGTCTGTATTAGATAATGTTGATGCTGCTACAAATCTGGCAAAAAACAACGAACTGCAACTTTTGGTATTTCGTGTAAGCGAAAAAGAGGACTCTGCATACTATGCTATCAATGTTTTCAAAACAAGAGAAGTCGTTGAATCAAAAAATCATTTCTTAACACAGATACCTTCACCACATCCTCTTTTAGAAGGCACTATCATTCTTCGTGGTCTGCAGATTCCTATATTAAACCTACCGGCATGGCTAGGGGTGACTCTTACAAAAGAGGAGATTGAACGCTCAAATATCTTAATATGTGACTTTAACGGCGTGATTATCGGTCTTCGTATTATGTCTGCATATAGAGTTATCAAGAAAAACTGGAATGAGATGCATGCCCCTGATAGTTACAGACTTAAAGAAGATGGTGTTGTCATGAACGATACACGCCTGGAAGACGGCTCACTCTGTTTGATACTTGATTATGAAAAACTTCTTGCAGATGTGCTACCACAAGCACTTGTTGATGTAGACAGAGATACAGAGATGCTTAAAGACATAGATCTTCCTGATAAGCTCAAATTTGGAACAGTTCTCATTGCAGAGGACTCTAAAACGGCACAAAGACATCTTGTACAACTCTTCGCACGTGCAAATATTACTATGAAACTTTTTGACAATGGAAAAAAACTTCTTGATTATATCAATGAGCTCGATGAAGCACAGATTGAACAAGTCTCTGCTATCATTACAGATATTGAGATGCCGGAGATGTCAGGATTTACTGTTGTTAAACTCTTAAAGTCAAATCCAAAAACAAGCAATATCCCAATCGTTATAAACTCATCAATGACAGGTGACAATAATAAACGTGAAGCAGAAGTCCTTGGAGCAGATGGCTTTATCGATAAAACAAAAAGCCATAACATCATCCCTCTTATCGCTTCAATCATGAAAAAAACTGCCCAAGCGTAGTTTTTTCTTTTTTCTTTTTTCTTTTGTTAATTTTTCAAAAATCTATAAAATAATTACGTCGAATAAATTTAAAGAGTGATGTAAAGTGCCCTGAAAGAAATGCCCTTGGGGTACAAGGCGCTGATGACGAAGCGTACTTTCGTATGCGCTGTGAGTGAAACGAGGAAGTACTCTTGGGGTATGAGAAAGAAGCAACGCAGCAAGTGCGTCGCTATTTAAATTTTAGTTATTGAAAGAGTGAGATTAATACTCCGGCTGCTACGGCTGAACCGATTACACCCGCAACATTAGGCCCCATCGCATGCATAAGAAGCATATTCGTTCTATCATACTCCATACCAACTTTATTTGATACACGAGCTGCCATAGGAACTGCAGATACACCTGCTGAACCGATAAGTGGGTTAATTTTATGACCTGGGAAAAGATTCATAATCTTAGCCATAAGTACACCTGCTGCAGTACCAACAGAGAATGCAACGATACCAAGAACCATAATAAACATAGTCTCAGGTACTAAGAACTGATCTGCTGCCAGTTTAGAACCAACACCAAGACCTAAGAAGATCGTTGTAATGTTGATAAGTGCATTTTGAAGCGTATCATTCAAACGCTCAACTACACCTGACTCTTTTAAGAAGTTACCAAACATAAACGCACCGATAAGTGGTGTAGATTCTGGTAAAACTAAAATCGCAAGAACAAGTACTAAAATAGGGAAAATCAGTTTCTCTAAACGAGATACGTGACGTAGTGTACTCATTTTGATTTTTCTCTCAGCTTCACTTGTTAACGCTTTCATAATCGGAGGCTGAATGATTGGTACCATCGCCATATATGAGTATGATGCAACCGCAATCGCTCCAAGAAGCTCAGGTGCAAGTTTTGTTGCGATAAAGATAGATGTCGGACCATCCGCTCCACCAATAATTGAAATCGCAGATGCTTGCTGCAGTGTAAAGTCAACAAGACTAGCTTGAGAGAGTGCAACTGCACCAACAAGTGTACCAAAGATACCAAATTGCGCAGCACCACCAAGAAGCGCTGTTTTAGGGTTAGATAATAGTGGACCAAAATCTGTCATCGCACCAACACCCATAAAAATGATGATAGGGAACATTTCATTCGAGAGACCCATCTGATAGATGACTCCCAAAAAGCCGTGATCTCCTGCGATACCAGCTACCGGAATATTGGCTAAAAGTCCACCAAAAGCAATAGGTAGGAGTAAAAGTGGTTCAAAACCTTTAGCAATTGCAAGCCAAAAAAGTAAAAATGTTACAAGAATCATAATTACACGGCCTAAACCTTTATGAAAATCACTCATTGGCTGACCAGTTGCACTCATCTCATCCTCACGTGGATTTACAAGTGCTACGATACCTGTTGACTCCAAGAATCCTGTTATCATCTCTGAAAAAGGTTTAGATTGATAATTCTCTTCTTTATGCGTTGATGATACTTGCTGTTCTGTTGTTGCATGTTCTGATGCAGCAGCATTTGCAGAAAATGCAAATGCAAAAAGCATCAATGATGCAAGTAGTTTAATTACAATATTTTTCATCTGCTTATCCTAAGACTGCTACGACTTGACCTTCTACAACTTTATCATTTGTAGCTACATTGATAGATTTGATTACTCCACCTTTTGGTGCAACAACATCTATCTCCATTTTCATAGACTCAAGAATCATGATTACATCACCTTCATTAACGCTCTGACCTGGATTCGCTACGATTTTCCAAACATTACCCGGAAGTAATGCTTTGATATCTACACCTTCACCTGATGCTGCTGCTGGAGCCGCTGCTGCTGGAGCTGCGCTTTCACCATTTACTGCAGTTACTTGGATATCTGCATCACCTTCTGCTACTTGAACACTAAATTTTTGACCATCTACTACTACTGTATAATTTCCACTACCCATATTTGAACTTCCTTCTTCACAATCTTTTTTCATTTCTGAAATTTTACGTACGTTTAATTCGCCTTCACCTTTTAAGAATGCGATACCTTTTTCCTGACAAGCTGCTGCGATAAAGATATTTTCTTCAGTGATCTCGATATCTTCATCTTTAAGTCTGTTAATCCAGCTCTCTAAAGATTTTGCAGGATCAGCATCAGCCAGATCTAAAGCTTTTTCAGTTGTTGGCTCAAGTTTTAACTGCTCTGAAGCAATTTTAACTATCTCTGGATCTGGTTCAACCGGAGTTTTACCAAAGTATCCAAGAACCATTTTTCCATAACCTGGAGCAATTGCTTTCCAAGGACCTTGCATAACATTGTTGAGTGCCTGTTGGAAATAGAACTGTGAAACCGGTGTTACTGATGTACCGTACCCACCTTTTTCTACAACTTCCTGCATTGCAGCAATTACTTCTGGGAATTTTTCCATAATACCATTGTCACGCATCATTTGCGTATTTGCAGTAAGTGCACCACCTGGCATTGGAGAGAATGGAATAATAGGAGAAACCATAGTCGCCTCTGGCGGCATAAAGTAATCTTCAAGACATGCTTGAAGCTCTTTTTCATATGTAAGTATCTTACCAAGCTCTAAACCACCAAGGTCATAGTTCATTCCCTTAGTTGCATGAAGCATAGTTAAGATATCTGGTTGACTTGTCCCACCACTCACAGGACTTGCTGCCATATCGATACCATCAACACCAGCTTCAAGTGCAGCCATGTAAGCAGCTACAGAAACACCGGCAGTTTCATGTGTATGGAGACGAATATGTGTATCATCACCTAAAAGTTTTCTAGCCATTTGAATCGTTTCAAAAACTTTTTGAGGGTTTGAAGTACCACTTGCATCTTTAAAACAGATACTGTCATATGGAAGTCCACTGTCTAAGATATCACGAAGTGTTTTTTCATAGAACTCAACCGTATGTGCACCATGGCATCCTGGTGGGAGATCCATCATTGTAACAACAGCTTCATGCTTAAGACCATGATGTGTAATTCTCTCAGCTGAGTATTTCAGGTTTTCTACATCATTTAAAGCATCAAAGTTACGAATAGTCGTTGCACCATGCTTCTTAAACATTTTTGCATGCAGGTCAATAAGCTCTTTACTACCAGTATCAAGCATTACTGTATTTACACCACGAGCAAGTGTTTGAAGGTTTGCATCTGGTCCAACGATCTTACGGAACTTGTCCATCATCTCAAATGCATCTTCTCTCAGGTAAAAGTAAAGCGATTGAAATCTCGCTCCTCCACCAAACTCGAAGTGAGTAATACCAGCCATTTTAGCCGCTTCAACTGCCGGAAAAAAGTCATCCATTAATACACGACCACCAAAAACTGACTGGAAACCATCTCTAAAAGTTGTATCCATTACATCTATATATTTCTTAGCCATTATAATCCTTAACCTTGTCTATGGTGTGCAATTGCTGCTGTGATTGCTGCAATTATTTTCTTATTGTCTTTTTGTGCACCTGCTTGTTGCATATCCGCACTTGGCTGTGGCTCAGGGAAAAATTTATGTATTACATATGACATTAAATTCATAAATAATATCATTATAATTAGGAATGCGAACACTGTTCCCATTCCTAAAAACATAAATTTAACTCCCTCTATTACGAGGTTAGTCTCCATAAAATTACCTTTATTCATAATTTGTGCAGGTAGTATAGTACAAAGATGTTTAAAGAAAGTTTTTCTTTTACTTAATCTTTTTTAATATTAGAATTCTGTTACTTTTTCGAAGTCTAATCTTTAATTGATATCTTTTTAGATAAAATACTTCTAAGAGAGATAATTTTTCAAGGATTTAACAGTTATGATAGCAGGAATGTATGAACAAGATTTTATTGCATATATGATATTTGGACTTATTCTCAACTTTGTTATGTCGATGATGTTTGGAGTCTATCTAAGCAAAAATATCGGCATGCAGGAGATGATAGAGTCCAAAGGAAATAAAGAGCAGTCCCTGCTTGTTCGTTTAAGTCTTTTTATTCCTTATGCAAAAATGTTTATCACCCTCTACAGAGTAGCTATCTTACAGTTCTTCTTTTTAAACAAAGGCTACACACATAAAGAGTTTTGGATATATATGACAAGTGAGCAGGAAAAAAGTTCCTAAAAAGGCAAAAAATGGATGACTTTAAATTAAAAGTGCTACTCAGTATATTAGGGGGAATTGCCTTCTCTTTTATCTTTATACTGCTTGCCTTTATTCTACCGCCTCAAAAAGAAGAAGTTCAGGTTATCACAAAACCGAAAGGAAAGCTTGAACAGATTTCACAGTCTCTACGTGAGAGATAAAACCCTTAAAGAGAGTTTTTTATCTGTATAAGTTTGATTGTGTCATAGGCACATTTTGGACGAAGTTTTATTGCACATACCTTCAAAGCTTCCAAGCATATAAGCAGGTACTCTAGGTCATCTTTTTTCATAAGCTCATAAAGAAGCACTTCAGCATCTTTTATACGAAGATTTCGGGCTACGCCCAAGTTTTTATGTGCAAGGTCTCTAAAAAGTGTATAATCTAACTCTATCTGATTTGCTTCAGAGTGCTGCAATTTTTCCATATACTCATCAAATTGAATGATCGCTTTTATTATCTGCGCCACATAATCATCCACTAACTGCTCTACCATCTCTTTATCGAGTCCTAGTTCAGCAACAGCTTCTTTTGTATCATACGTATAATTTTGTATCTTAAGATGTGCTAATTTATCTGAAAAGAGAGTATTGCACACTTCTGTAGCACTCTTCTTTAAAAGTTCAACATCATTTGATTCTGCTTCTTTTACAACTGGTTTACGGAAAAAGTTTAATTTATGTAACATAGAAGAAACATATCATATTTCTGTGTTAAAAGTAAATAAAAAGTAAACTAAAAATGGAGAAATAGAAAAAAAACGAATGGGTGCTACAATTACACCCATTCAAAAAAATTATATTGCTTTTGTGATTATGCGGTTGAGTCGCATTGCGAACTCTGCTGTATCATCAAGTTCTCTACCATCAAAGAGTTTTGCCTGATCAAAAAGAACATGCGCAGCATCTTCAATGAGGTTCTGGTCACTTGACTCTTTGAGTTTTGCAATAAGCTCGTGTTTCGGATTGATTTGTAAAATCGGTGCCGGCTCTTCCACATCACCAGCTTGACCCATCTGTTTCATCATCTGAGCCATCATAAATGCCGGATCATCTTTATCAACTTTGAGTGCCACAGGAGAGTCTGTTAGCTCAGTTGTAACCTCGACCTCTTTGACAGCATCACTTAGAGTAGTTTTGAACTCTTTTGCAAGTCCTTCAAACTCTTTTACAAGCTCCTCTTTAGCTTTTTTCTCTTCTTCGCTCTCTTCAAATTTTGCATCAGCTACTGGGATGAGTTTGTACTCTTTGTATTCTGTTACCATTGGGAAGATGATCGTATCTACCTCTTCATTAAGCAAGAGTACATCAATACCACGCGCTTTAAACTTCTCTAAAACAGGAGAGTGTTTGAGCATATCAACAGATGCTTTGTTTGCAAGGTAGTAGATCTCTTTTTTCTGACCCAGGTCACCCTCT
This sequence comes from Sulfurimonas indica, assembly GCF_009192995.1. GTDB lineage: Bacteria > Campylobacterota > Campylobacteria > Campylobacterales > Sulfurimonadaceae > Sulfurimonas > Sulfurimonas indica. The sequence goes on from NZ_SDID01000007.1 coordinate 36,159, forward strand.
CTGACTTCGTCATTCACCTTGTCTTCATCTACATTTTTAACAAACTCAGTAATCGTTGTCATTTCATCAGAGTTAAGCGTGTGGAATTTGAGCAGCTCTAAAATCTTCTCACGGTTTGCAAAGTCGTTATAAAGCCCCTCTTTGAGTACATTTCCAAATTCTTTATAGAAAGTATCATATTTCTCTGGCTCTTTTTCCATCATTTTTCCAAGCTCAGAGAGTACTTTTTTCACTGATGCATTTCTGATTTTTGCCATTACTGGATTTGACTGCAGTATCTCACGTGAGACATTCAGAGGCAAGTCTTTAGAGTCAATCACACCACGTAAGAAACGCAGGTATGTTGGCATAAGCTCTTTGTCATCATCAGTGATAAATACACGGTTGATGTAGAGCTTCACACCTGGTTGATAATCAACTCTGTATATATCCATCGGTGCCTTACTTGGAATGTAAAAGAGTGTCGTATACTCTATAGCACCCTCAGCTTTATGGTGCATCCATTTAAGCGGCTCTTCATTTGAGTGTGCCAATGTTTCATAGAATGAGATGTAATCTTCATCTTTTAGCTCACTCTTAGGAAGTGTCCAGAGTGCATTTGCAGAGTTGATCTGTACATTTTCGATCTCTGTTTTACTTGGTTCGATCTCTTTACCGTCATCATCTGTTTTTGCAGGAATGAACTTCTCTTTGTCCATAAAGATTGGGAATGGAATGTGATTTGAGTACTTTTTCACGATCGCTTCAATGCGATACTCTTCTAAGAACTCACTCTCATCATCTTTGAGATGCAGTGTAATCTCTGTACCATGTCCCTCTTTTGTAGTCTCTTCGATCTCAAACTCACCACTACCGTCACTTACCCATTTGTAAGCCTTCTCTTCACCCGCTTTTTTCGTAACAACCTCTACTTTGTCAGCGACCATAAATGCAGAGTAAAATCCAACACCAAACTGACCGATAAGATGAGAGTCAACTTTTTGATCTCCCGTAAGGTTCTCTAAAAATACTTTTGTACCAGACTTGGCAATCGTTCCGAGGTTGTTCATAAGATCCTCTTCATTCATCCCGATCCCGGTATCTGCAATTGTTAAAAGTTTTGCATCTTTGTCACGTTTAATGTCGATACGTGGATCAAACTTTACCCCTTTATATTTTTCATCTGTTAAAACCAACATATTGAGCTTGTCAAGTGCATCCGATGCATTTGAGATAAGCTCACGCAGGAATATCTCCTTGTTTGAGTAAAGTGAATGTATCATTAATTGTAAAATCTGATTTGCTTCTGTTTGAAATTGATGTTTTGCCATTTTCATAATCCTTTTAATTTTTTAGAGAATTTTAGCAAAAAAAGCTAATAGTTGCAAGTTTTATCAAGAAAGTTTAGTGAATTTGACTAAAGTTACTTTAGTTTTTCCATCTAATTCATCTGGTTTTCTTTTTTTTGGTTATAATCTTATTATGAATAAAGAGTATATAAACCTTATAGAGCCGACGCCAAAACTGCACTCAAAAAAATGTAAACTGATTGCACTGCTGTTGCGCATTTTTTTACAGTATGCCATCTACCCTTTTGGCTTGGCTGTATGGTACTTTTATGACTACTTTATTGCAGGTGCTGCTTTTTTGCTTGGCTTTATCATCATTGGTATCATTCGAGCGAAACTGAGAAACTCGGTCATACCGCTCACGCAACGTGAATACCACTACAGTGATGCAGCCATTGCGGACTGGTACAGTGCCAAAATCTTATGCATGGAGGAAGAAAATGATAGAAAATAAATTTACTGAGGCGATGGACTTTCGCCACGCCTGTAAGGTCTTTGATGAAACAAAAAAGATCCCTGATGAGGAGATGCATTACATCTTGGAGATGGGAAGAAAATCTCCTTCTTCTTTTGGAATGGAAGGGTGGAAGTTTTTAGTCATCACCAATCAAAAGATTAAAGAGAAACTTCGTCCGCTCTGCTGGAATCAGCCACAGATTACTTCTTGTTCTCATTTAGTTGTCATTTTAGCTGCCATTGAGAGTCTCAAACCTCAAAGTGGTATACCTTTAAAAAGATTTGAGCGTAGAAAGATGCCACAAGAGAAACTTGATTCCTATCTAGATCTCTATGCAAAACATCTACAAAAGACACTCAGTTCTGATGAGAACATCTACTGCTGGAGTACACAACAAACCTACATAGCAGCGGCAAATATGATGAGTGCAGCTGCATACATCGGCATAGACTCTTGTCCTATAGAGGGTTTTGAGAAAGATAATGTTGAAAAAGTCCTCGAACTTGATACGAAAAAATACCAAGTAGCACTCATACTGCCTTTTGGCTATAGAATCAAACCACAACCATCACAAATGAGACTTTCCTTTGATGAAGTTGTCGAGTTTATAGAGTAACTTTATGACCGGTGGATTTTTTGCAATATTTGATGACATTGCTTCGCTTTTAGATGATGCAGCAGCGATGAGTAAAGTCGCTACGAAAAAAACAGCCGGCATCCTCGGTGATGACTTAGCCGTCAATGCGCAAAAAGCATCCGGTTTTGCAGCCTCACGTGAGCTTCCGGTTCTTTGGGCCATAACAAAGGGCTCATTTCGAAATAAACTCATCATCTTGCCCATTGCCTTTTTATTCTCAGCCTTTGCACCATGGACAATTGTCCCCATCCTTATGCTTGGTGGTATCTACTTGGCTTATGAAGGTGTGGAGAAGATCTATGAATACATAGCAGATCATAAAGAGAGCAAGAAAGAAACTCAAACTGAGCTCAGTGAAGATGAACTGCTAAAAATCGAAGCCAAAAAAGTAAAATCCGCTATCACAACAGACTTCATCCTCTCCATTGAAATAGTCATCATCGCTCTTGGAACTGTACTAGAACAATCTCTTATGATTCAGATCATTGCTGTTACAGTAGTAGCCTTTTTAGCAACCATAGGCGTCTATGGTTTTGTAGCCCTACTAGTACGTATGGATGATTTCGGGTTTACTCTCATAGAAAAAGCTCAAGATGAAAAGAGCTTCATCCATAAAATCGGCCGTCTGTTAGTAATATCACTACCAAAAGTCATCCGAGCCCTCACAGTCATAGGAACATTTGCAATGCTACTCGTTGCCGGTGGCATCTTTATGCATAATGTTCATCAGATACATGAAGTACTCCACTTTATGCCATCACTACTTGGAGAACTTTTTGTTGGGATTATCGTGGGAAGTATGGCATTTGGAGTACACCTTACTTATATAAAACTTTTTAAACAAACACATATTAAAACTTAAGGGATATTATCTCCTTTTAATGACAATGAAATTTAATTTTGTGATTTAGAGTTGTTTCGGATATAATGTTTGTTAAATTAATATTTACTCTGGACGCTACGCATCCAGAGCAACGAGGTGCAGTTATATTTAAAAGGAATTATACATGACAACTCAAGATATTATAAGTTTATTAGAATCAAATGGTTTTAAATTAAGCGAAGAGAATGATATTCAACATGGAAAACAAATAAAATTTACAAATGGTTCTATAATTAATGTCTTCAATAGTGGAAAAATCACTCCTCACTCCTATGGAGTGGTATAAACCACTCAAAAATGCTTCTATTACAGAACTCAAAAACTATAAATTTATCTGTATGAATACAGGCATAGAATGGGAATCTATTGATTATCACCTCAATATAGAAAGCATGCTTGAAAATTCAATGCAAGATGTTGCATAGGAATATAGTCAATTATACTTACTTCACATAACACAAAGAGTAAGCTACATCTGTCTCAAACCAGATTTTCATTGCCTCTTTTATGCCAAGTTCTTTTCTTGTATCTTCTTCTAAATTTTTCGAGATTTTCATCACGCCCTTATTAAAGATATATGGCATTGAGATGGTTTTTTCTTTATCATCATATTGAAATTTTACGATAAAAAGACCTGTTTTTGGTTTTCCTTTGATGCGTTTGTTTGGTTTATAGTCAAGGACTTCTGCTGAGAGTTTTTTTGCTTTTGCAGGCACTTCAACTTCAAGCTTTGCACCGACAAAAAGCTCACGAAAGTTTTTTCCGACTTTTTCATTTGGTGTGTATTTTACTGTTTCGAGTTTTACATCATTGTAACCGACTTTTACGATACCGCTTTGCGTGAGGGTGCACCCTCCGATTTTCCCCATTTCAACTGCGTAAAGTGATGAGATAAACAACAAAATCATTAAAAATATTTTCTGCATAAATAGTTCCTTACTATTTTTTTATGATTATATCATAAGCCCCTATTAACCCCCTAAGTGCTATTATTACAAAAACTAAAAAAAGTAAACTGTTTATGGCATTAATCGACCTGCAAAAAGTATCAAAACACTATTCGGCACAAAAAATTCTTACAGAAGTTGACTTTCATGTTGATGAGGGTGAGCGTATCGTTATCATCGGCAAAAATGGAAGTGGAAAATCTACTCTTATGAAGATAGTCAATGGTTCTTTGGAACCTGATGGCGGTAAACGCATTGTCCAAAATGACCTTGAGATCAAGATGCTCGACCAGCGTCCAGAGTTTGAAGAAGGACACTCTGTGCGTGAGGCTGTTGAAGCAGGACTTACAGAGATAAATGCTGCAAAAGAGCGTTACAATGAGCTCTCTTACCTGCTTGCAGAGGATTTTGAAAACAAAATCTTACTTGATGAGCATGAAAAGCTTTCACGCTACATCGAACATCACAATGCCTGGAACTTAGATGACAAGATAGAACGTATCATCCAACACTTTCAGCTAAAACCTTACGAGCACAAGCCAGTAGCACTGCTCAGTGGTGGAGAACAGCGCCGTGTCGCACTTGCATCACTGCTCCTGCAAAAACCAGATGTCCTACTCCTTGATGAGCCTACCAACCACCTTGATGTCTATATGGTTGAATTCTTAGAAGAGCTTTTACTCAAGGAAAAGTTTACCCTTGTCTTTATCTCTCACGACCGTTACTTCATAGACCGTGTTGCAACAAAGTCTGTGGAGGTTGAAGATTGTAAACTGCGTGAATATCGTGGCGGATACAATGACTACCTGCAACAAAAACAGGAGTACCTCAGAACCCTGCAAAAACAGCATGAAAATCTCTTAGGACTGCTCAAGCGTGAAAATGAGTGGTTTGCAAGAGGTGTAAGAGCACGTCTGAAGCGTAATGAAGGACGAAAAGAGCGTCTGATGCAGTTGCGTGAGGCTGCAAAAACAAATCCGACAAAGATTCGCAAGATGAGTGTTGAGTTGCAGCGTGAGGCAAAGCATTTTAACCGTGACAAAAGTGTCAATAAGCAAAAAATGCTCTTTGAAGTAAAAAATCTAGGGCTGAAACTCGGTGACAAAGAACTCCTGCGTGACTTCTCAACAAGAATCCTCCAAAAAGATGTCATCGCTATCGTCGGACCAAACGGCAGTGGAAAATCAACCCTCTTAAAGGCTCTGCTTGGGCGTATAGAGCCAACAAGTGGAAAGATTAAACGTGGAGAGTTCAAAGTTGGCTATTTCGACCAGCATCGTGAGATGCTTGATGATGATAAAAACCTCATCGAGACTTTCTGTCCGCATGGAGGTGATAGAGTCAATGTACGTGGCAGTGACCTACATGTTTACGGATATCTTAAAAACTTCCTCTTCCCACGTGAGTTTTTAGACAAGAAGATAGGTGTTCTCAGCGGTGGCGAGAAAAACAGAGTTGCCCTTGCCCTGCTCTTTACACAAGATGTTGATATCTTGATACTCGATGAGCCTACAAATGACCTCGACATCCCGACTATCAACATTTTAGAAGAACAGTTAACAAACTTTGCAGGTGCCGTCATTATCGTTTCTCACGATAGATACTTTGTTGACAAGATTGCAAAAAAACTCTTTATCTTTAAACCAAACAAGACCATAGAAGAGTCTTATCAGGACTACTCTGAGTACCTTGAGTTGGAAAAAGAACTCCATGAATTAGAAGATATGGAGAAAGAGGCAACAACAGTCAAACCAAAAGAGCAAAAAAGAGAGAAACCAAAAGTCCTCAAACTCACCTACAAAGAAAAAATTGCACTTGAGAAACTCCCCTTAGAGATAGAAGAGTTAGAGCTGCTTATGGAAGAGAAGAACAACTGTTTAGCAGATCCTAACTGCTACGAGGAGATCAGCATTACTGCGCTTGCAAAAGAGTTGGCAGATATAGAAGCAGAGTATGAAGAAAAAGTAGAAGAACTGTTGACGATTCAAGAAAAAGAGGAAGAGATCAATGCGCAAGAGAACTAAAAATGCCCACTATAAACAACTCTTCGTTTTTGCCTTTGGTTTACTTCTTTGGTTTTTACCCACTCCTGCTGGATTAACACCAGAAGCATGGCACCTCTTTAGCATCTTTATCTCTATTATCTTAGCAGTCATCATTGAAGCAACTTCTATCTTCACAGCTTCCATCATCGGTCTTGGCTTTGTTATCATAACCCATACACTTACTGCAAAGCAGGCATACAGTGGATTTTCCCAAGGCTTTATCCTTCTTATTATCGTTGCTTTTTTAATCGCTCGTGGCGTTATCAAGTCAGGTCTTGGTAAACGCATAGCCTTTTTAATCATCAAACGTTTTGGTAAATCCTCTCTTGGACTTGGATACTCCATAGTAGCTGCAGATATGTTCATCGCTCCTGCATTTCCAAGCAATACTGCCCGCTCAGGTGTCCTCTACCCAATTGTGCAGGCTCTCTCTTCGGATAGCGGCTCGAAAGTAGCCGATGGCACACGAAAAAAGCTTGGATCTTACCTTATGATGACTTCCATGGCAGGACTTACCATATCTTCAGCTATGTGGCTTACAGCAATGGCTGCAAATCCTGCCGGAGCGAAGATGGCAAAAGAGTTTGGTGTTGAGATAAGTTATGGTTCATGGGCTCTTGCATCACTGGCACCTTCACTTGTAGCATTTATTGTCATTCCATGGCTGCTTTTTAAAATCTTTCCACCCGAACTCAAAGAGACTCCTGATGCTCCACGTATTGCCCAGGAACAATTAGAACATATGGGAAATGTTCATAAAAATGAGTATATTATGGGCTTTACTTTCATTGCTATGATAACACTTTGGATATTTTCAGACTCACTGGGTCTTGACAAAACTGCCATTGCTTTTTTAGGTCTTGGCATCTTAATGCTGAGTAATATCTTTACACTCGATGACCTAGCACATGAAGGGCGAGCGCTTGGAACACTCATCTGGTTTGGAACGCTCTATGCCATGAGTAGCTATCTCAATGAATTTGGCTTTATGTCATGGCTTGGTGCCCATATCTCAACACTTATCATGGGACAGAGCTGGGTGATAGTCTATGTAGGACTTGTGCTTGGTTATGTCTTTATACACTACTTTTTTGTATCACAAACAGCACAAATGCTGGCTCTTTTTTCTGTATTTTTAGGTGTTGGTGTGAGTGCTGGAGTACCCGCAGAGATGCTTGCACTTATGCTTCTTTTTGCAACGAACTTCAATGCAGTCATCACACCGCAAGGATCTAGTGCCAATGTCATTTATCTGAGTTCTGGATATATTGAGAGTCGTGAGGTTTATAAATACGGAGGGCTTGTAACACTTGCCAACACCATTATCTATCTTGGTGTTGGAACTGCGTGGATGATGCTTATTTTATAGCATCATCATAAAAAATTATTTATGCGCGTCTTTGAGTGAGTCTGCGATTAAAAATGCAAGCTCTAAAGACTGATCAGCGTTAAGGCGTGGGTCACAGTGTGTATGATAACGAGAACTTAAGTCCTCTTCTGTTACCGTAAAGCTTCCTCCGATACACTCAGTTACATTCTTACCTGTCATCTCCAAGTGAACACCGCCACCAAAAGTACCTTCTGCTTTGTGAACCTGGAAGAACTGTTTCATCTCAGTTAAGATATCATCAACCGGACGTGTTTTATAGTTGTTCGAAGATTTGATAGTGTTACCATGCATCGGATCACATGACCATACAACATTCAGTCCTTCTCTCTCGATAGCACGGATAAGTTGTGGCATATGCTCAGCAACTTTGTTCGCACCCATACGAACGATGATGTTCAGACGTCCCGCTTCATTATCAGGGTTCACTGCATTTGCAAGACGTACTAAATCATCAGGGTCCATAGATGGTCCAGCTTTGATACCGATAGGGTTTTTAATACCTTTCATATACTCAACATGCGCACCGTCTAGTTGACGTGTTCTGTCCCCTATCCAAACCATATGTGCTGCTACATTGTACCAGTCACCTGTGATAGAGTCTTTACGAGTGAACGCTTCCTCATAAGGAAGTAAAAGTGCTTCATGTGATGTATAGAAGTCAGTCTCACGCAGTGTTCTGTATGTTTTTGAAGTAACACCACATGCTTCCATAAATTTGAGTGATTTTTCGATATCTTCTGCTAGTTTTTCATACTTTTCACTTACTTCGGATTTATGAGCAAAATCAAGATTCCATTTACTCACCTGATGCAAGTCAGCTAAACCACCCGATGCAAATGCACGAAGGAGGTTTTGTGTCGCAGTTGCCTGATTATACGCTTTTATCATACGCTCAGGGTCTGGAACACGTGCTTTTTCATTGAACTCAATACCATTGATGATATCTCCACGATATGAATCAAGTGTAATACCCCCTTGCGTTTCCGTATCAGATGAACGAGGTTTTGCAAACTGCCCGCCAAGACGGCCTACTTTTACAACAGGAAGCCCACCAGCATATGTCATAACAACTGCCATCTGCATCAATGCTTTAAAAGTATCACGGATATTATCTGCGTGAAATTCAGAGAAACTCTCTGCACAGTCCCCGCCTTGAAGTAAAAATGCTTTGCCCTCTGCAACATTTGCAAGTTGCTCTTTTAAAGAGCGTGCTTCTCCCGCAAAAACAAGTGGCGGATAATGTTTGAGTTCATTTAAAACAGCATCAAGTTTTGCTTTGTCCGGGTATGTCGGTTGTTGTAAAATTGGTTTTTCTCTCCAAGAAGATGGACTCCAAGTACTCATTGTCTAAACCTTATCTATAAATAATTTTTGCAATTTTATCCAAATATAGATAAAATAGCTATGATAAAAGCTATTTTTATGATTAAATGAGTATAATCGCATATCTAAAATAACCATTTTATTGGGAGAATTATGAAAAAAGATGATTTGAAATCTTTGGTTTCACAAATGCATAAAGAGCTACTCAATAATATTGACTCCCAAAAAGAAGTTAATAAAGAGATGCTTATTTCTTACCTGACAGATGCGATAAAAAGCATTAAGAAAATCCATGATGACGAGATAGACTCTATCGAACATGCCAAACTTGCTTTTACCAATGCCTACAAAGAAATCGCACAAAAAAGTATATCTTCTTACAAACATACAAACGGTAAATTTGAAGAGTTGAGCAAACTACACAAGATGACACTTGATGAAGCAAAAGATCATCTCATTGATATTCCAAATATAACAGAAAAGTTCGATGAGATTCAGTCATATATGCTAGAAGAGGTAGAAAAGGCAAACGCTATTATTTCCCAACTGACACACCAGATAAAAGAGTTGGAAGATGACTCCAATCTTGATGCATTAACGAAGGTTTTTAACCGCCGGGCACTTGAGCGATACCTAAAAAAAATCATGCAAAAAGGCTCTCTTAAACATGAACTCTACTTGCTTATCTTAGATATTGACGACTTTAAAAGTGTCAATGATATGTATGGTCATATTGTGGGAGATAAAGTTCTTATTTTTATAGCCAACCTTTTACGTTCTACACTGCGTGATGGTGATAAGATATTCCGTTACGGCGGAGAGGAGTTCGTAATCATTCTCAACCGAATTACAAAAGAGAAATGTCAAGAGATTACACAGAGAATTCTTCAGACAATCAGCACCAGTAAACTCATATACAAAGACAACTCTGTCAATGTAACTACCAGTATCGGTGTTACAAAATATATAGAAGGGGATACCCCAGATTCACTTATAGACAGAGCAGACAAGGCACTCTATCATTCAAAAGAGCGTGGAAAAAATCAACTGAATATGGAATTTACAAATGGACATTAATTATTTTGACCTTATAGCAGCCATAATTATTCTGCTTCTTGGGTTAAAAGGCATTCTAAATGGCTTTTTTAAAGAGCTTTTTGGACTTATCGGCATTATTGGCGGTATCTTTGTAGCTTCACGTGTAGGTGACAGTGTCGGAGAGCACCTCAGCGAACTTATCTTTAACTTTTCAAACCATGCAGCTATCAGCTTTACAGGTTTTTTAGTAACGCTTACACTTTTTTGGATAGTCATGATTGCCATAGGCTATGTGTTTAAAAAGCTCAGTGTTATGAGTGGGCTTGGTATATTTGACAGAATATTGGGCTTTATTTTTGGCGCGAGCAAATTCTTTTTGATTGCTGCAGTTATTGCTTTTGCCGTAAACAATGTCAAAGCATTCAAACCGACACTTGACTCTGCATTTTCAAACTCGGTTCTTTTCCCTGTACTTGTCTCTACAGGTGGGTTCATCATGAAAATAGACCCAAGTGATGTTACACAAGATATCAATAACTCTGTAGAAGATGCGACACGAAAGGTTTCTGATACGATTCAAGAAAAAACCGAAGAGCTTGCTCAGGAAAAACTTCAGGAAAATATCCAAGAAATAAAAAACGAGTTGAAAAAAGAGAATTGATATGCCAAATGTAACAACAAACTTTAAATACAGAACAATTGAGTATAAACAACTTTTAGAGGATTTTAAAACACTGCTCAAAAAAAACAATCTCAAGTTTACTATCCAGAGAGAAGTGATCTTAGAAACACTCTATAATTCAAACGAACATCTTACTCCTGAAGCTCTGCACCACTTGATTCAAGAGAGACACCCTAATCTAAAAACAGGAATTGCAACGGTTTACAGAACACTTTCACTTTTAGAAGACTCAAATGTTGTCACTTCACTCTCATTCGGTGCACAGGGAAAGAAATACGAACTTGGTGCCAAAGAGCATCATGACCACCTTATTTGCACAGAATGTGGCGAGATTACCGAATTTGTAGATGAGCAGATAGAAAAACGCCAACATGCCATTACAGATGAGCTTGGCTTTAAAATGTTAGACCACTCTATGCAGATTTACGGTATTTGTAAAAAGTGTCAAGAAAAAACAAATAAATAAAGGAAAATTAATTGTTTAGTAACAAATTCATTCAACAAAGAATTGAAAAAGCAAATGTTTTAAGAGAAGCGGAAATAAATCCGTATGCAAACAACTCACGAAGAAATACAACAGTAGAAAAATTTTTAAATGTAAACTCGGATATTGAACAAAAAGAGAACAAACGTGATGAAAACCGCATCTATACAGTAAGCGGACGTATTAAATTTTTACGTATTATGGGAAAAGCAAGCTTTGTAAAGATTGAAGATGAGAGTGGGATGCTGCAAGTCTATGTTGCACGTGACAATCTTCCTGAAGGTTTTTACAACACTATATTCAAGAAAAATATCGAAGTTGGAGATATCATTGAAGTAGAGGGCTACCCTTTTGTTACGGGAAAAGGTGAGCTATCGCTTCATGTAAATGATTTTAGAATTCTTACAAAAGCCATCTCTCCGCTTCCAGAGAAATTTCATGGTATTACAGACAAAGAAGTACGTTACAGAAAACGTTATCTTGATCTGATTATGAATGCCGAAGTAAGAAAAACATTCCAAATTCGTTCTAAAGTAATCTCTTTGACACGCCGTTTCTTTGAAGATAAAGGTTTCTTGGAAGTTGAGACTCCTATGATGCACCCAATCGCCGGTGGAGCAAATGCAAAACCATTTGTGACACACCATAATGCACTTGGTGTTGACAGATACCTTAGAATCGCACCGGAACTTTATCTAAAACGTCTCATCGTTGGTGGTTTTGAAGCAGTGTTTGAGATCAACAGAAACTTTAGAAATGAAGGGATGGATGCAACACACAATCCAGAATTTACTTCAATTGAATTCTACTGGGCATATAAAACGTATAAAGACCTCATAGAAATCACAAAAGAGTATTTTCAATATCTTTTTGAGCATTTAGACCTGCCAACACTGCTGCCTTATGGAGACTTGGAAGTAAACTTTGAAAACTTTACTGAGATTCCTCTTATTGAATCACTGACAAAAATCGGTGGTGTACCAGCTGATATCGTTAATGATAAAGAAAAGATCATTGCTTACCTTAAAGAGAAAAATATTGATGTCAATGAAGCAATGAATCTCGGACAACTGCAAGGTGAACTTTTTGATGAGTTCGTTGAAGAAAAACTCATTGACCCTACTTTTATCACAGAATACCCGGTAGAGATCTCTCCACTTGCTCGAAGAAGTGATGAAAATCCTGCTATTACAGAGAGATTTGAGCTTTTCATAGCAGGACGCGAAATTGCAAATGCATTCTCAGAACTTAACGATCCACTTGACCAGTTAGAGCGTTTTGAAGGTCAGATGGCAGCAAAAGATTGTGGAGATGATGAAGCTCATGCTATGGATACAGATTTTGTTGAAGCACTCAGTTATGGTATGGCACCAACTGCAGGACAGGGAATCGGAATAGACAGACTTGTAATGCTACTGACAAATGAGCACAGCATCCGTGATGTACTCCTCTTCCCTGCTATGAAACCATTAACACAAGATATTTGTGAGGAAGATGAAGAAGAGAAGTAAAGACTTCTCCTCTACTCTCTTTTAATAAAGAAGAGAGTTTGATCCCTCTAGCACATAGCTTTTATCCTCTATAACTTCTGCAGTTTTATTTTCCCTAAAATCAAAGTTTGGTAATTTCTTTTCTAAATACGAAGTGTCAAATACCCCTGCTCTAAAATCTTCATCATTAACGATTGCTTTATGTAATGGTATATTTGTAATGATACCGTCAATATAGAACTCATCAAGTGCGCGCATAGCTTTTTTCACGACACCATCCCATTCAAGAGCGTAAACAATCAGTTTTCCAATCATAGAGTCATAATTTGTCACAATATCATAACCCGCATAGATACTTGTATCAAGACGTACTCCAGGACCACCCGGCGCCATATAGTTGACAATTTTTCCAACTGTCGGCATAAAGTTTTTCTCCGGGTTTTCGCTGTTGATCCTAAACTCGATCGCATAGCCTTTAAAGCTTATCTGATCTTGTCTATATTTCAGCTTATCTCCACCGGCTATCTCTATCATTCTTTGAATGATATCTATCCCTGAGATAATCTCTGTTACAGGATGTTCTACCTGAACACGTGTGTTCATCTCTATAAAATAGACATTATCTTGATCATCTACCAAAAACTCAACTGTACCTACATTTTCATAGCCTATCTTTTTCACGGCATCGACGGCAATAGTGTAGAGTTTTTCTCTTGTTGCATCATTGAGCCTTGGACTAGGTGCTATCTCAACGACTTTTTGATGTCTTCTTTGAATGGAGCAATCACGCTCACCCAGATGGACAACATTTCCAAACTTGTCTGCAACAATCTGTACTTCAATATGACGAGGATTTTGGACATACTTTTCAATGAAAACATCACCTTTTCCAAAGTACTTCTTTGCTTCATTCGTAGCGGAATCAAAGAGCTCTTGAAATTCTGCTTCACTATGAACGATTCGCATACCCCGGCCACCACCGCCAAATGCAGCTTTGATGATAACTGGAAATCCTATCTCTTTGGCAATTTTCTCACCCTCCTGAGCAGTGATTACAGGTTCAACTGTACCTTCGAGGATAGGAACACCTACATTTTTCATAGCAGTTTTTGAAGCCATCTTATCACCAAAGAGTGCAATATGTTCCGTCCGTGGGCCTATAAAAATGATATCATTCTCTTGACACGCCTCGGCAAATTCAGCGCTCTCTGATAAAAATCCATAGCCTGGATGAATGGCGTCACAGCGCAATCTTTTTGCAATATCGATAATTTTATCAACATCCAGATATGCTTCAACAGGATTGCCATCTATCTTGTATGAAAGATCAGCTTTTTTTACCCAGACACCCTCTGCATCCACTTCTGAAAATATTGCAACACTTTTAATTTGCAACTCTTTACATGCACGGATAATTCGCAGTGCTATCTCTCCTCTGTTGGCAATCAAAATTCTTTTTATTGTATTCATATTTTTCCTTTTTCATTGTATTCTACAATTATAGAACTAAAAAGGAAATGCTTGCCTCAGTAGAGTAGAACCTACTTTGGCTCTACTAAACGTGATTGATACGCTTGTGGATGTTTACAAACAGGACAGACCTCCAGAGCTTTTGGCCCATAATGAATGTGTCCACACACTTCACAAATCCACACCTCTTCTTCATTATCACTTAAGAACTCTTTGTGTGATGTGAGTCTCTCTAAAAGCATTCTGTACATCTTCTCATGCTCTACTTCTATTTTTCCTATGTTTTTAAAGAGCGTTGCTGCTTCAAGATGCCCCTCCTCTTTTGCTATTGCTGCAAAATCAGGATACATTGTCGTATTTTCATAGCTTTCACCATTGATAGCATCTTGGAGATTCTCTTCTGTGTTGCCAAAGTTGTTTTCTCTCTCGAACTTCATACGGTTATGCAGAGAGAGTTGTAATTTCGCATGAGTCTTTTCATTATCAGCTGCTCTTTGAAAATGTACTGCAATATCACGATATCCTTCTTTTTGCGCTACTTTGGCATAAAACTCATATCTGTTTCTAGCCATTGACTCTCCTGCAACTGCTTTCATCAGGTTAACTAAAGTGAGATTTTCAGTAATCCTCTTCATAGCCTCTCCACAACAATGAAGCTCACCGCCACCAACATCTTGAACTTCTACAATATTGCCACATTTGTTACATCTGTACGATTCATACTGTCTCATCTTCTATCCTTTTATAGTTTAGATAGGACTATTGTTACACAAAGCAACTTAAAGGAAAATTATTATCTTTTGAAAATCAATTCCAAAGTATCTTCAGTACTATATTATTATATTTTGAGTATAATCTGCATATTTTTATTTTTACAAGGAATTTCAAACCATGAGTTTTTTAAAAGAGTTTGACGAAGAAGTATATAACTTATGCGAAAAAGAGCTAGAGAGACAAACAGACCACTTAGAGATGATTGCATCAGAGAACTTTACACTTCCTGCAGTTATGGAAGCAATGGGCTCTGTATTTACAAACAAATATGCAGAAGGTTACCCTGCAAAACGTTACTATGGTGGATGTGAATATGCTGATGGTGTAGAACAACTGGCAATAGACAGAGCTTGCAAGCTTTTTGGATGTAAATATGCAAATGTACAGCCTCACTCAGGTTCTCAGGCAAACGGTGCAGTTTATGCAGCGCTTTTAAAAGCAGGTGATAAACTCTTAGGGATGGACCTAAGTCATGGTGGACACCTTACACACGGTTCCAAGCCAAGCTTTTCTGGTAAAAACTACTCATCATTTACATATGGTGTTGAGCTTGATGGTCGCATCAATTATGAGAGAGTTTTAGACATTGCTAAAATCGTTCAGCCTAAGATTATCGTATGTGGTGCTTCTGCATATGCACGTGAGATTGACTTTGCAAAATTCCGTGAGATCGCAGATGAAGTCGGTGCTATTTTATTTGCTGACATTGCACACATTGCAGGTCTGGTAGCTGCAGGTGAACATCCTAGCCCATTCCCTCACGCACATGTGGTCACTACGACTACACACAAAACTCTTGCAGGCCCTCGTGGTGGTATGATCATGACAAATGATGAAGATATCGCTAAGAAAATCAACTCTGCAATCTTCCCTGCCCTCCAAGGTGGACCGCTTGTTCATGTGATCGCTGCAAAAGCTGTTGGTTTTAAACATAACCTTAGCCCAGAATGGAAAGAGTATGCACAACAAGTGAAGAAAAATGCTGCTGTTCTTGCTGATGTACTGATGAAGCGTGGTTATGATGTTGTATCAGGTGGAACAGACAACCACCTTGTACTTGTGAGCTTTGTTGGTAAAGAGATCTCTGGAAAAGATGCAGATGCTGCTCTTGGAAATGCCGGTATCACTGTTAACAAAAACACTGTTCCGGGTGAGACAAGAAGTCCGTTTGTAACTTCTGGTATCCGTGTAGGAAGCCCTGCACTTACAAGCCGTGGTATGAAAGAAAAAGAGTTTGAACTTATTGCAAACCGTATGGCTGATGTTTTAGATGATATCAACAATACAGAGCTCCAGACAAAAATCAAAGAAGAGCTAAAAGAGTTAGCACAAAACTTTGTAATTTATAATCAAGCAACGTATTAACAGGTATATAACTTTATGACTTCAATGGACTTAAAACTCATTAAAATGGTAAGTGACCACTACTGGATCAAACGTGATACAGTAGTAGATAAAATCTCATTTAAAGGGCGTACTTTTTATAACAAGTTTGAAAGAGTCAATGCTCCACTTACCCAATCGGTTATCAACCAACACCTCAAAGGTGAGATAACAGTTGCACATTCATTGGTCAATAAAATGAATAAAGTAGAAAATATCGTTATCGATTATAATGGTCGTGACCCTGAACGGTTCTACCACAAGACACAACTTCTTCTCCGTGAAGAAGGTTTTATAAACTTTACAGCGTATAAGAGTAAGACAGAAGGCCATTTACACGTTTACATTCACAAAGGTCATACAACACTTCAAGAGGCTATACAGCTTGGAAAAATGCTCAGTATGAAACTGGCAGCCAAACAACCAAAACAGTGGAGAATGTTTCCAAACAATGATATGCCGGATGAGTATAATATTCTTGTTTTACCGTATGATGTCTATGCCAAAGAGCGTGGTGCTTCTTGGTCAAAACACATGTAGTGTTTCTTTAGAAAATAATCTGATTTCTAAAGAAAATTATCTGGCTTGTTTCTTTAGCCTATTTTTGGTATTATAAACAAGAGATTTAACAAGAGGTAAGATTATGGATGATAAAAACGAACTGAGTGATATTGTACTTAATAAAGGAAATGCGTCAGGTTCTAATAAAAAAATTATACTGGCAATAGCAACATTAGGTGTAGTTTTAATTATTGTCTTAATGCTTATGAGCTCTATGAACTCAGGCTCAACTGACAACTTACCTCAAGCAGTTTTACCACCAAAACCACAAAAAGAAACTGTTCAGGAGAATGTTCAAGAAGAACCACTTTTTGAAGAAGTGCAAGTAATCGAGGATGACTCTTCGACTGATGCCGATCTTGATAAAATCGCGCAAAAACTCAAAGAAGAGAGTCAAACAGAAGCAGCTACTGCTCCTGTCAAAAAAGCTCCTGATGCTACGAAAACGGTGAATAAACCAGTAAAAACAACAACGAAAAAAGTTGCACAAACAGCAACAACAGGTATCAAGTATTATATTCAAGTTGGTTCTTTCTCAAGATATGAACCAAATAAAAAATTCTTAAGATCTATCAAAAATCTAGGTTTTAACTATAGATACCATAAGGTTGGTAATCTTAATAAGGTTCTTGTTGGACCGTTTAATACAAGAAAAGAAGCTAACAATGCCAAAAGAGTTCTTCGTGCTAAAGTTGAACCGGGTGCATTCTTAGTAAAACTATAATAATTTATTAACAAATATTTTTCAAGGCAGACTTTGATACACTCAAAACAATTTACGCTTGACCAGTTAGCACCGATAGCGGTCTACTCAAAAATACGTGAGATGTTTTCGGATGAAATATCTTATCTTTTTGAAAGCGCCGGTGGAAGTGAGGGCAACTACTCTTTCATCTGTATTGGCGCTAGAGAACGTTTACAATATATCGATGATAAAACAGTCTATACTGACATAGAAGGCGTACAACATACAAAAGAAGAGAATCCGTTTACTTTTTTAAAAAAGTACTATAAAAAGATAGATACAACTATCTATAAGCAAGCTACAAAAGAGCTTGGTGTCGGTTATGTAGATGGCTTTATCGGTTTTATCGGTTATGATATGGTAAAAGTCTTTGAACCAAAACTGGGTTCCAGTATGGACCACTTAGTCGATGAACTGCATACTCCTGATTTAGACCTGATATTGCCTAAACTTGTTTTGGTTTATTCGCATAAAAATCATAAAATCACACTTATCTCTACACTTAAAGAGTATGCAGAGAAGTTTGAAAACATTGAAGCAGATCTCAAAGGTACCTATACTTATAAACACAGAGTTTATAATATCGGTAATGATAAAGGCAGTTATGCTCACTCTAAAGAGAAGTTCTTTGAGATGATAGATAAATCAAAAGAGATGATAAAAAGCGGTGATGTTTTTCAGATTCTTATGACAAACCGCTTCACCCGTCATATCAAGGTAGACCCATTCTCTTTTTATAGAATCCTCCGTGCTAAAAACCCTTCACCATATATGTTTTTAATGGAGTATGAAGATTTTAGCATCGTTGGCTCTTCTCCAGAGGTTATGGTTCGTCTGACTGATGGTGAGCTGTTATTACGACCGATTGCAGGAACAAGAAAACGCGGTAAAACAAAAGAGCGAGATAAAGAGCTCGAAGCTGAGCTTCTTAATGATCCAAAAGAGTTGGCAGAGCATTTGATGCTAATTGATTTAGGACGTAATGATGTCGGTCGTGTTGCAAAGACAGGAACTGTCAAAGTAGAAGATATGATGCATATAGAGCGTTTTTCCCATGTGATGCACATCGTTTCCGATGTTGTTGCCGAACTTCGGGATGATAAAGATATGTTTGATCTGTTTATGGCAACTTTTACAGCTGGAACAATGACCGGTGCTCCAAAAATCCGTGCAATGGAACTCATCGCTGAGTATGAAGGTCTCAAGCGTGGTTTTTACAGTGGAAGTATCGGTTACTTTGGATTTGATGGAAATATGGATAGTGCTATTACCATCAGAACGGCTCTTGTCACAAAAGAGAAGGTAGTACTTCAAGCTGGTGCCGGTGTAGTTGCGGACAGTATTAATGAGTTAGAGTACTTGGAAGTGAAAAATAAACTTGGTGCACTTATTCACTCTTTAGAAGATCTTGATCCAAAAGACTCATGAAACTTTTTACAATTTTTGGAAATCCCGTATCACACTCTCGTTCTCCATTGATGCACAACAGTGTATTTAAACACCTTGGCTATCCGGCTTGCTATACACGTACACATCTTGAAGATGGTTCAACTCTGCGTGAGACTTTTTTTAATTTAAAACTGAGTGGTGCAAATATAACAGTCCCACATAAAGAAGCAGCCTTTGCAGCCTGTGATGAGATACGTGGTTTTGCAAACAAAGTTGGTGTTGTCAATACTATTGTAGAAGAAAATGGAAAGCTCATCGGCTACAATACTGATGCTGATGGCTTTTTATACGCTATCCTAGAGTTTGAGAATGTCAAAAGTGTACTCATTCTTGGTGCAGGCGGTACTGCAAAAGCATTAGCAGCAAAGTTTTTAGAAGAAAATATGCAAGTAAGTGTTTTAAACAGAAGTGCTGGACGTCTTGAGTTCTTTAAAACAGTTGGCTGTAAAACATTCACATGGGATGATTTTCAACTCTCATCCTATGATTTAGTTGT
This sequence comes from Sulfurimonas indica, assembly GCF_009192995.1. GTDB lineage: Bacteria > Campylobacterota > Campylobacteria > Campylobacterales > Sulfurimonadaceae > Sulfurimonas > Sulfurimonas indica. The sequence goes on from NZ_SDID01000007.1 coordinate 55,741, forward strand.
AAATACGACAAGTGCAGGACTGAATGATACAGAACTTCCTGCTCCAAAAGAGCTAGTTACATCTGTTTTAGATGCTACTCGCTACGCAGCAGATGCCATTTATGGGAAACTCACTCCTTTTTTGGCACTTGCGAAAGAGAAGAATCTTCCATACAAAGATGGTGCGGATATGCTTCTAGGACAAGGAGTCCTTGCCAACGAACTTTTTGTTCAGGGTAAACTTAAAAAAGAGCAGATAAAAGCATCAATGCAAAAAAGCTTTCTGCTTTAAAACTTCTAGCGTGAGAAAGAAAAACCTATAGCAAACTTTGTAATATTTTTATTATAATCAATCAGAGATTCAACATAACCACTAAAAAGCTTCATGTAAAGATATGATTTATCTTTTCGTAACGGATATGAATATGTTGCTTCCATAGCTCCTCGCATACTTTCAATATTACCACGAACCATAAGACTAAACATGCTTTCATTATAGAAATAAGTAAATTTTACTTGTGTATATCCCAAATACTTCATTAGATCCGGGTTATCACTTAAGTTTGAGCTACCAGGAAAAGGATACAATAGTGTTAAGTCGGTAATTAAGGTACTATGCTGTAGACGTAGAGTTCCATAAAGGTAGTTAATACTTTTGGAAAGATTGAATCTATTAAACTCTGGAATATTTTCAGTATTTGGCTGTCCATTAGATTTATGCGCAATAGCTACTTTAAGTGAGCGCATATGAAACATCGACTTTTTATCACTAATAGGGAAGACTACAAAGCCCTCTGGATTGTATAAACTCTCTCTAAAAGGCGAAGATTCAATATAAATCTGCCAAAATGCATGTTGCGTATATGCGAGATAGTATTTTTCATTCAAACCAAAAAGATTGTATGCAATTTGTAGTTTCAAACTCACCTGAATCTCTGCCTCTTTTTTATCATAGTTAATGACATTTGGCAGATGTGAAGTATATGGCCGGTTTGCAATCGCAAAAGGTAAGATATAATTTGCCTTATATGGTTGCAGACCAAAAACATCATCTAGCCAATTTTGCATACTCTCTTTTGAACGGTCATTTTTAATATTTTCTATATTTATTTTACTTTTTGTTGCATCAATCGGTGCAGGTTTATCACACACTTCTACCGCTGATAAAGAGAGTGCAATCAATAATATACTTATAAAAAACTTCATTTATACCCTCACTCTGTCTTCCAAGGCTCGTGTCAACGAGAGCAAGTCAATATTTTCCAAGCTTACTCCTGTAGGCACACCTTGAGCAATTTTAGAAAAATTCACATGATAAGCGCTCAATTTATCCTCAATATAAAGAATAACAGCATCATTTGCAATGGAAGGAGTCAGGGCAAAAAGTATCTCTTCTATGCCATTTTTTACTATATTTTCAAGATGTGATATAGAGAGCTCTTCTAGTGAATCCAGGACAAAATATTTTCCGTCAAACAAGCCGTTCTCTTCTAAAAGTAGTATATCTTTTGCATTTTCAACAATACATAAAAGTGTAGTATCACGTGTCTCGTCAGAGCATATATGACAGAGTTCATCTTCACTCATACCACCGCACATACGACACTTTTTCAAACTCCCTATCGCATCCTCTATTGCGTGAGATATTTTCAAACCGACATATGTATTGTTCATAATCATAAAATAGGCAAGTCTTGTAGCAGATTTTTTACCAATCGTAGGTAACTCTTGCAATGCATCAACAAGCCTGTTGAATTTTTCTAATGAATTATTCATCTCTATCTACTGCTTTCTCTTTAGGAACGAGCAACCAAAGCTTTAAGGGTGCATTGAGCCTGCCTGCAAGTTGGAGTGCTTCATCACCACTTCCTACAAACAAATCAGCTCTTACGCTTCCTTTGATTGCACCACCCGTATCTTGTGCGAATACAATTCTGTTGATTTTCTTCTCTTGTAAATTTGCGCTCAAGTATAACATATTTCCTAACAAAATATACCTTTTATCCACTGCAATAGAGCGCATCGGTGTCAATTCTACACCTAAAGCTCCTGTAGCACCCTGCTCTCTTTTTGAAAAAAAGACCATTGAGTTGTTGTAATTGAGTACTTCATCAAGTTCTTGCGGATGTTCTTGTAACCATTTTTTTATGCTTTGAAGTGAAACTTCTTCGAGTGTCAGATTACCTCTTTTTACAAGATATTTACCGATAGATCGGTATCTATGCCCATTTTGATTATCGTATCCTAAATAGATAGAACTGTTATCATCAAATTTTGCGATTCCTGATCCCTGTACTTCTAAAAAAAACTTATCTATCAAAGAATCGCAATAACAGATTACTGATGCATTCAAATCATTATAAGCCACCTCTCCTCGAGCGTAGTAAGGCACAAGTTTATTCCCTACCAAACGACCACGCAGTCTGTAGTGTTTAAGTTCAGGATATATTCTTGCCAAATCAATAGTAACTAAATCTTTCGGTGTCGCATATACTGGGTATCTGTAACGTTCTGTTTGTTCATAAGAGGCGTGAATTTCGGCTTCATAGTAGCCTGTAAGTGTTCCTTGATTATCTTCTTTGTTATTTAAAATAAGAAAAGGTTGGAAGTTTGCTGTAATGAATTCTTGAGCGTTTTGTGTTTCTTGTGCTTTATTACATAAATCTGTATAGATATCAAAAACTTTTTTAGTTTGACAATTTTTTACAAACAGCTGTAGCACCTCATCAAAATTCTCTTTATGAAAATCAGGTAGAGATTCAAACGTCGTTTTTCGCAATTCTGTATTTGACAGCTCTTTAAGATGCACTTTTGGCTCTTTTGAGCAGGATACAAAAAAGAGAAAAAAGAATAAAGTGATGATTACTATTTTCATGAGTGAGATTATATCATCAAAGTATTTATTTTAAATTACAAAATGGGTATAATTTCACAAAAATTTTAAACAAATATAGGATTATAAATGGAAGAGTTAAGCTATTATGAGATTTTAGAAGTATCACGTGACGCAGATAAGGCAACAATCAAAAAAGCTTATAGAAAAATGGCAAAAAAATACCATCCCGATAAAAATCCGGGAGACAAAGAAGCTGAACATAAATTCAAGCTCTGTAATGAGGCCTATCAGTGCCTTAGTGATGACCAGCAAAGAAGTATCTATGACAGATATGGTAAAGAAGGTCTCCAAGGTATGGGTGGAGGCCATGGTGCTTCTCACGCAGGATTTGATGACTTAGGAGCTATCTTTGAAGAGATGTTCAGTGGTTTTGGAGGCGGTGGCAGAAGACGTCAAAATCCGGCAGATATGGACAAATATCCACTTGATATGAACGTCGATATGTACATCAGCTTCCAAGAGGCTATCTTTGGTTGTGAAAAAGAGATAGAGTACACATATAAAAAAGCATGTGAAGCTTGTAAAGGTACAGGTGCCAAAGATGGTAAGCTCTCTACCTGTCCACAATGTAAAGGACAAGGTCAGGTTTATATGAAGCAAGGCTTTATGACCTTCTCTCAAACATGTCCAGTATGTCACGGAACAGGTTCCTCTGCAGCCCAGAAGTGTAAAGTATGTCGCGGTAGTGGTTATGAAGAGGTACGTGAGAAGATCACTATCACCGTTCCAAAAGGGATTGATTCTGGAAATCGTCTTAGAGTCTCTGGTAAAGGTAACATTGGTAAAAACGGTAATAGAGGTGATCTCTACATCACATTTGAGGTCAAACCGGACAAACACTTTATAAGAAACGACAATGATGTCTATATTGAAATTCCGGTATTCTTTACACAGGCTGTAAAGGGCGATACTTTAACAATTCCGTCACTTACAGGTGAGCTTGAATTAAAGCTTGATATTGGAACAAAAGACAAACAACGCTATACTTTTAGAGGTGAAGGTATCGATAATGTTCATGGACATGGAAAAGGTGACTTAATTGCTATCATCAACATCCAGTATCCTAAAAAACTGAGTGATGAGCAATTAGAGTTGCTAAATCAACTCCAAGAGTCCTTCGGTATTGAGTCAAAACCGCATGAGAGTCTGCTTGACTCTGCTATAGATAAAATGAAAAGTTGGTTTAAATAAAATATTATGAATAAACAGCATCTTAAAGACAAGCTATCATCATTAGCTCTTTCTATGTTTCGAAAAGACTTTTTTGGAATATATCACGGTTCGCTCTCAGCAAAAACTGAGTCAAGCCGTTTTCTTATCAACACAAAAGAAGCTGTCTTTGATGCAATTGATAACAATTCACTGATTGAACTCTACTTTAAAAAAGATTATAGATGGAAGCAAGCAAGTATCGATGCAAGTATCCACCACTCTATCTACTCACAGATATCAGAAGCAAAATTTGTCTGCTTCTCTATGCCGCAATTTACAACTGCTTATTCACTTAACCACAACATCATCGTTCCTAAGGATTATTTTGGGCATAAAGAGATTGGCTCCATTGAAATTTTTGACCCAAAACAGTTTGAAGATTGGTATGAGAGAGCACAGAGTGAGATAGCCTACTATTTTCAGACAAATAAAACAAACATCATGGTAATTCGCGGATACGGTGTTTATGCCTACAGCAGAGATATGCATGAGATGGCCAAACAGTTAGCCATCTTGGAGAAAAGCTGCAGACTTTTAATGCTTGACAATGATGCAGCCAATTGTGAGTTCGACTAATTTTTAAAGTGCTTCAATCGCTTTATAAGCCACATCCATCATCTTCTTTATCTCTTCTTCACTAATAATATACGGCGGCATAAAATAGACGATATGTCCAAGCGGACGTAAAAGTACTCCATTATTAAGCCCATACTCGTACACTTTTAGCCCTATGCGTTCTTCTGCTGTGTACCCTTTGAGCTCAACTGCACAAACCATACCGGTTTGACGTACTTCTGCCACATTTTGCAAGCTTTTAAATCTTTCAAGCTCTTTTGCCATCAAAGCTGCTTTTTCTCTGTTTTTCTCAATAATATTTTCATTTTCAAAGATATCCAAAGTTGCATTTGCAGCAGAACATGCCAAAGCATTACCGGTATAAGAGTGTGAGTGTAAAAACGCTTTATGCTCATTATAGTCACAATAGAACTTTGCATAAACATCGTTAGAAGTAAGCACTACAGAGAGTGGGAGATATCCGCCGGTAAGTCCTTTTGAAAGAACTAAAAAGTCAGGTGAGATTCCAGCCTTTTGACAAGCAAAAAGCTCTCCGGTACGACCAAAACCAACCATTACCTCATCCGCGATAAGATGTACATTGAATCTGTCACATATCTCACGCAGTAAAACTAAAAAGTGAGGATGATACATATGCATATACCCTGCCCCTTGGATCAAAGGCTCAACAATAATAGCACTTATCTCATCGGCTCTTTGTTGACAAAGTAGCTCAAACTCCTGGGCTGCTGTTATAGCACTTTCTTTGCTCATATCTTGTGGTACGGGAGTTTGAACAGTCTTCATAAGAAGTGGTTCATAGGTATCTTTGTAAAGTTCTACATCACCGACACTGAGAGCTCCTATTGTCTCTCCGTGATATGAATTCGTTAGTGAAACAAAGAGTGGTTTTTTCTCTCCTGAGTTCAAATGAGCGTGATAACTCATCTTAAGTGCAACTTCAACTGCAGATGAGCCGTTATCTGAGTAAAAACATTTATCTAAACCATTAGGTGTTAGTTTTACAAGACGCTCAGAAAGCCTCACAACCTGTTCATGAGTAAACCCTGCGAGTATAACATGTTCTAATGTATCTAACTGCTTTTTTATCTTTTCGTTTATATAACTGTTAGTATGTCCAAACATATTTACCCACCATGAGCTTATAGCATCAATATAACGATTTCCTTCAAAATCTTCCAGATAGACTCCATGGGCTTTCTTTATCGGTATTAGCGGCAATCTCTCATGATCTTTCATCTGTGTACAGGGGTGCCAAAGGACATCCAAGTCTCTGTTTTTTAATTCTTCATTTTTCATAACAAAATTATATCTTTCTCTCTCCTCTTTATCAAGTTTAAAGGCGAATTTACATAGAATTACATAAATTTGATGAAGAAGGTTTTTTACTATTATGATTACATGGATGCAAAGACATAAGAAATGGCTTATTATAACCATTTGGATTTCAACTATCGCTTTTATCGGTGCTGGTTTTGTCGGTTGGGGACAATATAAATATGGAGACAAAGCAAGTGCTGTTGCAAAAGTCGGTGATGTTGAGATATCTATGAGCGAACTGCAAAAAACCTACTCTCGTCTCTATCAGCAATATAACCAGATGATGCAAGGTAATTTTGATGAAGAAAAAGCGAAACAGTTTGGCTTACAGAAACAGGCTTTACAACAACTCATCCAACAAGCGTATCTTCTTAATCTTGCGCAGTCGTATGACCTAATGGTCAGTGACCTGGAACTTTTCAAAGTTATAAAATCGCAAAAGGTTTTTTATAAAAACGGTGCTTTTGACAAAGATACATACAAACAGGTTCTTTCACAAAACAGAATGACTCCAAAAGAGTATGAAACAGGACTTAGAAGAGAACTGCTTTTACAAAAAACTCTTGCCCTTCTTCCTGTAAAAACTTCAAAAAATGAAGCAAAAATCTTAGATACACTGTTGAACATTGCAGATAAGATTGAATATAAAATACTTTCAGAATCAATGATCAGTGTTGATACATCAGATGCAAAACTCAAAGCATTCTGGGAGAGTATGAAAAACAACTTTATGACAGATGTAAGTTATGAGATCAACTTTGTCAAACAGTCTCCTGTAGTAAAAGAGTACGATGAAGCTGCCATTACAAAATACTACCAAGCCAACAGAACACACTTTAAAGACAGCGAAGGTAAGATACTTCCACTCAAAGAAGCAAAAGAGGCAGTAATAAAAGAGTTAAATACAAAAGCATCTAAAGATACAGCGCTCAGAACATACATCGCTTTCAAAAAAGGAAAGCTTGATTCATCGATACAGAAAGAGACACTGACAGTTTCAGCATCCAATAACCCTCTAGGAACAGAGGTACTTGAGAAGATAAAGTCTCTTTCTGCTACAAAACCGTATGCAAAACCTGTTCTTGTTAACGATACTTATTATATAATCGAGTTAGTTAAAACAAACCCTGCAATGCCAAAATCTTTTGAAGCTGCACGTACGGAAGTTTTACCACTCTATCTAAAACAAAAAAGAAAAGAGAAGCTCTTTGAGTTAGCAAACAACTCATTAGCTACATTTAAAGGAAAAACTACCGATTTTATCACTGTTAGTTCATTAGATGCGATGAATGGTCTTTCAAAAGCAGAGACAGCAGAGTTTCTTCAGAAGCTTTTTACTTCTGATAAAAAAAGAGCTTTTATAACATTAAAAGATGAAAAAGTTGTTTTATACAACATTTTGGAACAAAAACTGCTTAATAACAAAAATAGTAATCAAAGTGATGTTATCACTCGATTAAAAAGTACAATGTTTAGTGAAGGTCTTCTAAAAACCCTCCAAAACAAGTACCAAACTGAGATATTTATCCAAGGACTCTAAATTGAGTAGAACTGTTTTAGCCATTGACATTGGCTCAACAAAAATTTGTGCTGTTATCGCTGAGATTGCTAACGATAACACTATCTCCATTACAGGAGCTGGAACAACAAAAGCACAAGGCCTCAAAAAAGGAAGTATCACAAATATTGAACTTGCCTCTCGCAGTATTAAAACAGCTGTTGAAGATGCAAAAAGAGTTTCCGGTGCAAATGTTACGAGTGCAATCGTATCAATTTCGGGAGCCTATACAAAAAGTCTAAACTCTAACGGCATTGTAAATATCCAATCAAAAGAGATATCTTTTGAAGAGATCAAACGTGTTATGCATACATCTCTTTATAATGCAAATATTCCAAATGAGTATGAAGTACTTCATGCTCTGCCATTTAACTTCAAAGTAGATGATCAGGACTATATCGAAGACCCACTTGGAATGAATGCTTCTCGTTTAGAAGTTGAAACACATATCATTACAACACAAAAATCAAATCTTAACAATCTCAAAAAAGCTGTCAAAGGTGCAGGAGTAGAAGTAGAAAACATAGTGCTTAACTCGTATGCATCAGCTATTGCAACACTTAATGAAGATGAACGCGAACTTGGTGCTGCGGTTATTGACATGGGTGGTAATACTAGCAATATTGCAATATACTCTGGAAACTCCATTAGATACAATGAGTATCTTGGTGTTGGTTCCAACCATGTCACAAGTGACCTTTCAATGGCACTGCATACACCACTCAATGTTGCGGATAAAGTAAAACTGACATACGGCTCACTCCTTACTCCAAGTAATGACTTGATTGAACTGCCTGTAATCGGTGATGAAGAGACAACACACGAAGTCTCTTTGGAAGTTGTTCATAATGTTATCTTTGCAAGAGTGGAAGAGACATTGATGATACTTGCACAGTTTATTGAAAAGAGTGGTTTAAAAGATCAAATTGGTGCAGGAGTTGTTCTCACCGGTGGCTTTTCAAAAATGGAAGGCATCCGTGACTTGGCAATTGCGACCTTTGGATCTATGCCAGTACGTCTTGCAAAGCCGCGTGAGATGGATGGACTCTTTGATACACTCAGAGAACCTGAATATGCAAGTGCAATTGGTTTGATTATGTATGCTGCATATCCGTATACACCATATGAGATTGATGTAAACAAACGTGTACGTCATACAAATGAAACACCGACACAAAGTACAACTGTAGATCTTTCTGACACAACAGAAAACCTTACTACTCCTCTCGTAAAAGAGGAGAAAGAAGCAAAAATGATCAATCTTGAAGAAGCACAGAGTAAAAAAAGTGATGAAGCAGGAAGCTTAAGCAAATTTTGGAATTGGGCAACCCAGTTATTTTAAAGGAGTGAAATATGGAACCGTTTGTAATTGAAGAGACACATAACCCAAGTGGAGCACGAATCATAGCTGTAGGCGTCGGTGGCGGCGGTGGTAATATGATTGGACATATGATTAACGAAGGTGTCAGTGGCATTGAGATGATGCTTATCAATACTGATGCACAGGTGTTAAGCGAAACAAATGCTGCAACAAAGATACAAATCGGTGCAAAGCTTACAAAAGGGCTAGGTGCTGGAATGAAACCAAACATTGGTAAAGATTCTGCATTGGAAAACTATGATGATATTCGCTCAGCTCTTGAAGGTGCTGATATTGTCTTTATCTCTGCCGGTCTTGGTGGTGGAACTGGAACAGGGGCTGCTCCTGTTGTTGCTCAAATTGCCAAAGAGGTTGGTGCGCTTACAATCTCCATCGTTACAAAACCTTTTATGTTTGAAGGGCGTAAACGTCTTAAACTTGCTGAGAGCGGTTTAGAGGAGCTTAAAAAAGAGAGTGATTCTATTGTTGTTATTCCAAATGACAAACTCCTTTCAATTATTGACAGAAAACTGGGACTCAAAGAGAGCTTTAAAATCGTTGACTCTGTTTTAGCGCAAGCAGTAAGTGGAACTTCCGGTGTAATTCTCTCAAGCGGTGAAAATGACATCAACCTTGACTTTGCCGACCTGCAAACTGTAATGAGCCATAAAGGTATGGCACTTATGGGCGTTGGTGAGCATGAGGGTGAAAATGCTGCTTATGAAGCAATCAAAGCGGCTATTGAATCACCACTCCTTGACAATATGTCCATCAATGGCGCAATGGGTGTACTTGTACACTTTAGTATGCACCCTGACTTTCCCATGATGGAACTCGCAGAAGCTATGGAAGTAGTTCATGAGAGTGCACATGATGATGCTGAAGTTATCTGGGGAACATCTACTGATGCTACACTGAATGAGAATTACGTAAAAATCACAATTGTTGCGACAGGTTTTGAAAAAGATCTGGCAAACAATGAAGATTTTGTAGCAGAAAACCCAGCTCCAAAAGTTGAAAAAATCCGTCCTCGCCTTGTAGTTGGTGGTGACTTAGATAGTGACTATCTTGACATTCCTGCATATATGAGACAACAACAAGATTAACCTTGTCTGCTTCTTTTGAAAAGATCATGAAGGCCAAATCACTCCTTGGCCTGCGTGAGAAATCCTCCCTTAAAGAGATTAAAAACAAATACAAAAACCTTATGAAAAAATGGCATCCTGATAAGCATAAGGATAATATTGAAAAAGCTACAAAGATGAGTGTTAAAATCAATGAAGCCTACAAAACCATCCTTGAGTACACAAGCCACTATGAATACCCTTTTGATGAAGAGAGTATAAAAGCAAAATACCAGTCACCCTCAGATTGGATGAAAGACAGATTTGGTAATAAAAAAAATATGATTTAATAAATGAAGAAAAAAATTACAAAGAGTATCTTAAAACTCTTTGTAATATTAAATAATTAAAATGTTCCTGCGATTGAACGTGCTAATGCTTTTTCAAGCACTGGTTCAGCCTCTGAAAAATCTAAATTCACCTTTTCTGCTGTAGAAATAATACGAGTTCGGTATGTTTTCCATTTAACTTTACCGCCTTTGATATCTTGTTGTACCTTTGTTGAGCTTCCTTGAGCTAAAGAAGCTTGTTGTGTTTGTGTAACAATCTCTCCCTCTAATGGTCTTTCACGAATTTGCAAATCTGTTACCATTACATAAAAAGTGTCATCAACAAGGGCATCTCCTAAAAAGCCAAGTGCTGCACCTGCAAGTGCTACTCCAGCAGTTCCTCTACCACCTGCATTCATTGCATACGCTGCTGTACCACCAGCTAAAGCACCAGTAACAGCTGCCCCATAACCAGATCCCATAAGTCCCTGAGCTTCCCTTTTATCAGTCTTACTAACCTTTAAAATATTACCTTGAAGCATATATGTAGCTTTTGCAGGATCATTCGTTATTTTATACCCTTTTGCTTTAAGCTCATTTACAATTGCATCCTTAACATGTACTTCTTTATCTGATGTGTTTCTGATATTAAAATAAATAATTTTTTTATCTGGACTCACAGGTTCTAAAAATATTGTATCCGACATTTTTGTTTGAACATCTAAATTTCTTTTTTTGATTGCTGTATGCATAGCACTACATCCACTAAATCCCATACTCATTAATGCTACTAATGAAACTGTAACAATCCCTTTTCTTAACATATTTTCATACTCCTAATTAAAATTTAGAAAAAATTATATATATATATATTAAAAAGAACTGAATTGTATTATTTCTACAGCCATACCCCATTTTTCAAATAATATGCCAGTGGATAATAGCTAACAGTCATTACATAAACTGTATTGTAAAAAAGTGAAATATTAAAATGCTTTCGTAACTCTTCAGCTTTAAAATCTATGATACCAATGACAAAACCAAAAAATGTTCCAACAAAAAGCACTATGTATAAAAAATATCCTATATAGTTGTAATCACTCTGTAAAATACAAAATGGACAGTGGTGTGTCGGTTGTTCATAAATGTATGTACCAAAAAATGCAATAAGTGTTATCAATGCAATAAGTAAGAACAAAATATTTACAACAGCATAGATATATCTGTTTTTCAGTAAATACAAAAGTACTAAAAGGGCAAAGAGTCCATAAAAAACTGTCAGTAAAACTCTCGGTGATGCACTCAGTATCTCTGCTAAGTATGTTGCCGAAGTGGTGGAGAAAATTGCCCCACAACAATCCACTACACTGCTTATGTCCATAGCATTGAACATAAAACTCTCTAAAACTATCTCAGATATAAGAAGAAAATAGGCAACACAAAAAAGCAAAAACTTCTGCTTGAGATAAGGTTGATGTTCATACTTTATATCCTCATCATTGAGTACTATCCAAAAGGCAAAAACATAAAGGTTGAGTATCTTTAAAAACAGTAGCGGTGTTCCATAGCTTGTAGCACTGACAACACCGGCAGCACACATTGCTCCAGGAAGGATATTTGAGATATCATCCAGGGTATAGACAAAAAAGATAAAAAGCGGAATCTTTACATAAAATATAAACTTGATGATAGTTGCAGAGAGATAGCTCTTTTTTTCCAAAGCGTACTGATAGGAAGTTGTTGCATTTGCATCATACTTCAAAACAATTTTTAGAGAGTTAATGAACGCTATTGTCGCAAAAATGACAAAAAGAAGATTTAAAACACTCAACGTAATTATCTCAGGTGTTAAAAACATCAGAGTAACTTTCCATGTTCAAGATTAATGACTCTGTCAACAAAATCAAGCTCAAAAAAGAGCGGATCATGTGTTGCAACGACAATTGTTCGATTTTTTGACTTTAGCTCACGCAGTATCTCTATAAACTCACAGGAGAGTTTTTCATCAAGATTAGCTGTTGGTTCATCTGCTAAAATGATTTTTGGGTCATTAATGTTTGCTCTGGCAATTGCAACACGTTGCTGTTCTCCGCCTGAGAGATTTCTAACCATCAAAGATGATTTATGTGCTATAGAAAACATCTCTAACACTCTCTTTGCTTTTTGACGCATAAGCTCACGTGGTAAATTGAGAGGAAAAAGTGGCAAAAGTACATTCTCTTCTACACTTAATTCAGGAATAAGATTATACTTTTGAAATACGATACCGATATTGTCCCGTCTGTATGAAGCTGCAAAATGGTCCGGTAGTTTTGATATCTTCTTACCATCAACGATCACTTCACCCATTGTTGGTTTTGAGAGCCCAGCAATCAAAGATAAAATGGTACTCTTTCCACTTCCACTTACCCCTTTTAAGACAATAAGCTCACCCTCACCAAACTCCAATGAGATATCTTGCAGTGCTTTGATATTTTTGCCATAGATTTTTGAAACATTTTTTAACTTTATCATCGCATGACCTCATCAGCATCGAGTGTTGCAACTCTCCATGAAGGAATCAGTGTTGCTGCGATATAAACAGGTACAGAGAGTAGAAATATAAGTAGAATATATGATAATTCAATATGTATATTTAATTGAAAGTTATGAATCTCAAGCATATTTTCATGGGTAAATATTGCACCAAGCAGTGGCGCTTTGAATACAAAAACATAAACAAATGCGATACCTAATCCTAGAGTAAAAGAGAAAAATGAAAGCAGTGTAGCTTCATAGAATTTTGCGTGCAGTACATCTTCTACGCACCACCCTATCGCTTTTAATATCCCTATCTCACGCTTTTCTTCACTGCTGAGTCCATTTGCTTTGTCATAAATGATGATGAAAAATGTAAAAAGTGCTATAACAAAGAGTGAGAGAAAAACACCACTGTCATAGTCAAAAAGCTTTTCATACTCTAGCAGTAGATCATCTTTGGACGTTACTTTTGCATTTGGTAGCAGCAGACGAATCTTTGAGCTTATAAACTCCAACTCATTTTTATTTGCAACACTTAGAGCAATATCACTTCCCTCATCTGCACTATATCCAAAAATCTCTCGCAGCGTATCTTTGCTCATTATGATGAGATTTTTTAACTCCACTCTCTCACCTACATCAAAACTGGCTTTTATACTGACCTTATGTAAGCTTCCATCAGGCTTTATAAAATTAAAGTACTCTTTATAATAGGCTTGGTTCATGATATCTTGAACATTTTTACTCACAAGCATTTCTGAGTCACTCAGCTCATACTGTTCTAAAAGCTTTGCGACCACAGGATCATCCTGCATCTCAAAAGCATCAACGCCCAGCAGATAAAATGTACTCTCTTTGGGCCTGAAATAATACTTTCCTTGTACTTCTAGTTTTCCTGCTGTAACACCCTCTATCTCTAAAAGCTTATCAAGTACACTTACATCTATAGCTGCAGGCATTCCGGCTTTGTAGTTTTGTATGATGATATCACTTTGATTTGCTATACGCTCTTTTAGCTCATAACGCAGAGAACTTGTCACAAAAAAAAGCGTGGCAAGCAGTGCAACTAAAAGCGTAAATACAGTGACAATAAAGATATTTTTGTTTTTATGCCGTAAAATATAACTGTAGGCGTATTCTAAAAGATAGAAGTTTATTTTATTCATCGAGTTTATGCACCATTGCAGCTGTTACATTATCAAAGCGAACGATTGTTTTGCCCCGATGATCGAACAAAAACTGTTTTGCACTTTTTTCATTTTTAAATCCTATCAACTCATGCCCCATGGGTCCATATACATCACTTCCTATGACATAGTAAGCATCTTCTGCATCAATGGTCTCTTGTGTATAGTAAGCTCGTGTATAAATGTTTTTGATACCCTCTTTATGCTTGAAGTAGTATGTAAAGAGATCTTTCATACCATCAAAGTAGAGTTTTTTACCATCTTGATACTCTATCATAGAGACCCATCGTGGATACTTATATAAAAACATACCACATATCGGGCATTTCTCTTTCTGTGAAACATTTAAATCAGGGTATTTTCTCTCTACTTTTGCTTCTCTTTGTACATCCCATAAGTAAAGAGCCAAAGCTTCTTGATAACTGCTTTTTAAATTTCCACACTCTTTTGTCTCTTTTATAGAGTCTAAGAGAGCCTCATAACTTTTAAATGCATTTACATTAAGCTTTGAACATTTCTTTTGAAATATTTTTTTACCCATTGGATATATCTTTTTAGATTTCAGTGCATCTGAATAATTTGGATACGCAAAAAGATTGGTAATAAGAATAAAAAAGAGAAACAGAAGTTTAGAGAGCGACATTATGCGACCTTACTATGATTTAGGGCACATCTAAAAGCCCTAACAACCCTCAGAGAGATAAAACAGAGATGAAGTTGTGAAGAACTTTTTTTGAGCCATAGCCTAAGCTACGGCGATGAAAAATTCTTTGCAAGTTCGCTCTGTTTTACCCTCCCTACGGGCATAAGAGAAAAGTCCATACTCTTCGTTAATCTTTTTTAACTTAGCTACAGCTAGGTCTTCAAAAGATTGCCTTGATTATGAAATTTTTTCTTATGCTGAGGATTGTTAGGGCTTTTAGATGTGCCCTTAAGATAATATCGAAAAAGAGTTAAAAAAGTGTTAAGGAGGCACTAATCAATGCGTAGAAGCATCAATCTGCGTATGAAAAGAACAAGAAGCGCAACAGCCAAAAATTTGAAGTCTATCTCACTGGCAATATGAATATTTGCAAATGTATCACTCTGTGTTGCTTCTTTCCCCATAGACTGCATCGCTAAAATCTTAGGTACATAGACAGCAGCAAACATCAATGATGAAAAAAGAGCAGTAACAGCCGCTCCAAATAAAATGGCATCACGCTGTCCACGTTTATACATATAGACCTCATAAAAGGCGATATATCCTGCTAGAAAATAGACCCAGTAAGAAAAATTGTGAAATATCTCACCCATAATGATACCCATATTATAATGGTCTATCAGCATGCCTACTAAAATTTTATCACTGTGAAACACAACAGGCGCTACAATGGCACCAAGTACCAAAACAGCACCAAAACTTGCAGCAATGACAAGTAGATAACTAAAATCCAAATAAATATTTCTTTTTAACATATGCTATACCTTTAGTGTAAAGCCTCTGTCAAATGAAGAGTAGTCCTGATAAAATTCGAGGCTTTTAATTTTTGTGTTCTGTAAATAAGAACGTATTCTATCTTGTTGGTCATAACCCATCTCACAGCTAAAAAACTTAATCTTTTGCCTTAAGACTTCATCAAGAAGCTTTTGAATGATTTCGTCACCGATTTGACCACCAAAAAGAGCATTTTGAGGCTCGTAAGAGAGGTTTGATTCAAGCTCTTCATCCTCTGCAATGTAAGGAGGATTTGATACCAGATAATCAATTTGTTCATCCACTGATTCTAGAAGTGAGCCCTCACGCAACTCTATTTGATTTTGCAGACCAAAGTTTTCAATATTTTTCTGAGCAACTGCAAGTGCTTTTGGAGAGATATCAACGGCGATTATCTTTGCATTTGGAAGATGTTGCGCAAGCATTATAGAGATGATGCCACTACCAACCCCTACCTCAACAAGTCTGATTGCTGCCTCTTTGTCCTCGATATTTTTTAAAACCTCATCGATTAAAAGCTCAGTTTCAGGACGTGGAATAAGAGCACCCTCGTCTATATAAAACTGCTGCGAATAAAAACTGACACGATTGACGATATACTCAAAAGGCTCATTCCTGCTTCTGCGTGTAATCCAGTCAAAAAAAGTATCATCAAGCTCTATCTCACTCTTTTGATTTGTAAGCAGCCATAGCTCATCTTTATCAAAATAAGCCATCAAGAGCAGTTGTGCCTCACGTGCGGCTCTTGGAATCCGAGAGACTTGAAGCGTCTGCGTTATCTCACGCAATAACGCTTCAACTATATATTTGCGTCGCATTTACCCGCAAGTCCACTCTCATCTATATATCCAATATCCACACCAAGCTCTTTAAGACGCTCAATTACCGGAGGATGCGTATAGTGAAAAAAGATATAGAGCGGATGTGAGAGTGGAAAACTTCTGTTTTCTGTAACGAGTTTCTGCAAAGCATTTGCAAGCTCAATCGCTCCAGAAGCTCCACCAAGCTCACTGCCCATTCTATCTGCTTCATACTCATTATGTCTGCTGACCACTCCCATAATCGGCATCATGATAAAGCCAAGAACCGGCATAAAAAGTATTAAAAGTATCATAACAACATACGGCTCTCTTGAGAGTCCCATCTCCATATAAAGTGAGTCAGGTAGATTTCCAAAAATTGCAAACATTGCAAAGAGCATTCCACCAACTAGAGCTATATTTTTATAAATATCTCCGTGAGCAAAGTGTCCAAGTTCATGTCCAAGTACTGCTAAAAGCTCTTTTGTTGAGAGCTTCTCTAAAAGTGTATCAAAAAGAACTACTCTTTTTGTTTTACCAAATCCGCCAAAATAAGCATTCAGACGTGCATCACGCTTACTTGCATCACTGACAAACACACCCGAGCTTACAAAACCTGTTGCATCCATTAGACGCTTTATCTCACTGTCAAGCTCTTCATCTTCAAGCGGTTTGACCTTATCAAAGAACATTGCACGAAATGTCGGATAGAGCATATTTATAGCGATAACTACTGCAAATATAAAAAGAAAGCTCCAGAGCCACCAAAGTTCAACATTTGTCATAATCGCATAGATACCCCATACAACCAAAGAGCCAAAGAGAATCATTGTGACAAAAGATATCACGGTATCTTTTATCCATTGTCCGAGTGTCGATTTGTTAAAGTCGTACTCTGTATCAATAACAAACTTTTCATAGTAAGAAAACGGCAGTGATATAATGTAGTTGATAACAACAAAACCCATCACAATTACGATATTCTTCATCGCTTCATTTTCCAACATAAAAAACTGATGCTCTAAGGCTTTGATACCAACACCCATCCATGCAATAAAGACAAGATAATCTATAAAAGTATTGACAATTGCAAGTTTCTCTTTTGCAACAGCATAATTACCTGCTTTTAAAAATTCACTTGCTCCTAAGAGAACCGGAGTTTTTCTTTTTGCTATATTGATATAACCGATTTGCATCACACTCGTATATATCGAAATAGCGACATAAAGAGTATATATACCTACAATTGTCATTAACATCTATCTACCTTTTTATTTGACCGGCATTGTATGTGCACCAAACGGTGCTGTTTCAAACTTCTCTTTTACCGGGATCGTTTCATCTTTTGCATTATAAACTTTTGCTGCAATCGTGTAGCCTACACCAATTAAAAGACCAACTATAATGACTGTCCATACAATCTTCTTTTTTTCACCTTTTAGTGTATCATAATCACTAATACTTTCTAATGTTGGTTCCATAATAATCCTTTAATTATAAAATTTTATACGATAATAGCACAACAGCCTGTAAGAAAAGAGAATGAATCAAAAGTAATCTGACGATTTAAGTCTATTTTTTATTTTATTTTATCGTCATTTTCTAAAAGTGCAAGTGTAGAAGTAGGTAAATACCTACTCTACTGGATAATCAAGATAATAATCTACCACTTTCGACTCTAAGGTCACCTCTTTGATAAGTTCTACTACTTTGAGGTGTTCTGGATGCACGGCATAGGCCTGCAGGTCTTCTTTAGTCTCAAAAGTCGAATAGAGAGAAAGGTCCATTGCTCTCTCGGACTCATTAAAGTTGATACCGACCTCCATCGTTTTTAAAACATCTATCTTCTCTTCTAACTGCTCAAGTTTATCTTGAACTTTCGCAATATTTCTTGCTTTGTTTTCCTCTTTGAACTGAAACATTACAATATGTACTACCATCACACAACCTTAAAAAAATTTCAAAATTTTACCAAGTTTTTCATTATACTTGGATAATATAGAGGCATGAAAGAATTATACGGTGTTGGCATTTTATTTTTTTATTTTCTAAAATGGCCTATCTTTTTAGGTTATATCTACCTGCGTCTAAACGGATATAAAGAGAATTATATTCTTGATGTTCTTTGGCTCTACTCTCTCTTTTTAATACTCAAAGATTTTTATACCTTTTATAAACGAACCAAAGAGAAACAAGAGCATCAAGACGATACATCCTCTTAAGAGAGTATACCGCTCCAGAAAAATTTTGCAATCATTACAATAAAGAATACACCTAAAATATTAAGAACTATCCCATACTTTATCATATCCCGTACATTTACAACCCCACTACTCATCGCAATCGCATTTGGCGGGGTTGCGATTGGCAACATAAAGGCATATGACGCACAGATAGCCGCGACCATCATAAAGAGTGTTGTATTGATGCCTGATTGCTCTGCAACAGAGTAGATAACCGGTAGCATAATGGAAATCAGTGCCGTATTGGAAGTTATCTCTGTGGTAAAGGTTATCAGTAGCGCTATAGTTAAAAGAAGCAGTATCGGAGTGAGTGTCGTCATATCTAACAGATAGGATGCCAACTCATCTGCAAGTCCTGTTTGTGAAAATGCCTTTGCAATGGAGAAACCCGCACCAAATAAAAACATAATCGCATAAGGGACTTTTTTACTGTCATTGCTCCACTCTAGAATCTTAAACGGAGGTAAGAACAACAGTAGTCCAAACCCAAGCAGTATCCCACTCTCACTCAAGCCTAATCCATGCCAAAATGGTTTCATCGGTGCATTAACAAGTAAAAGAACTATCAGCGAACCGAGTAAAAGAAGTACTTTTTTCTGATTTGCATCAAGAATTTTAGGCTTTACCTCTCTATTTATTTCAATATCACCAACACCGATACTTAAAAGCAGACTCACACTCACAAGCATCATAAAGACCAGGGGAGCAACCATCCACATCCATTGAAAAAATGGAATAAGCGCCATATTGTGTTCTTGCATGATACCCAAGAGTATAAGGTTTGGCGGCGTTCCAATAGGTGTGAGTATACCTCCAACACTTGCACCATAGGCAATAGCCAATGCAAAACGCATCTTCAGTCTTGCATTTTCAGTAATAAATATCGCTATTGTAATAAGCAGCAATGTTGTTGTTGTATTTGAAAGAATTGAGCTTAGCAACGCAGACGTAAGTGCTAAAGAGAATATCATACCCCTTGGTGTTTCAGGGAAAAATCCTAAAATTTTATCAGCTATAAAAATATGCAGTTTCGTCTTCTCTACTGCAATAGCAAGTAAAAATCCACCTAAAAACAGATAAATTATAGGATGTGCATAATTTACCGTCGTCATTTTTGTCGTAATAATTCCCAACGCCGGAAATAAAATGATAGGAAGCAGTGATATCACACCCAGATGCAGGGCTTCATTTGTCCACAAAGTAACCAAAAATGCTATAACACCTAAGAGTCTGCTCTGTGTTTCATTGAAAATTGTCAAACCGAGAAAATAGATGACAACACCTATAAAAAGCGCTGTTAAAATTTTAAAAAACTCTGATTTATACTCGGTCATCATTTTCCCTTAGTTCGTCAGTAGATCTCGTAGAGATTCCTGTGGAGACTTTCCTTCAAGTGTTGCATACACCTCTGTGGCAATAGGCAGGTAGAGACTGTTTTTTTGCGCAATTTCTCGAAGTGCGTATGCAGTACCGATACCCTCAGCCACTTCACCAAGCTCACGCAGAATATCTTCCTGAGAGAGTCCACGGGCAAGTCCCAGTCCTACCCGAAAGTTTCTACTCATTGTTGATGATGCTGTGAGAAAAAGGTCTCCTGCACCACTGAGTCCTAAAAAAGTATCTTTTTTTGCTCCATAGACAGCACCAAAACGCTCCATCTCTACAAGCCCCCGTGAGATAAGTGCAGCCGCAGCGTTGTTTCCAAGCTCAAGCCCTGAACAAATTCCAGCAGCAATGGCAATGACATTTTTATAAGCCCCTGAGATCTCTGCACCAACAACATCATTGGATGTATATGTTTTGATAAATAAAGGAAAAAGCTTTGCAAACTCTTCTGCAAGCTTCTCATTGACAGAACTTACAACTAAAGCCGTAGGGAGTGATTGTATCACTTCTGCTGCAAATGATGGTCCTGAGAGAAAAGCGATATTTTCATCTGGAACATATTGGCTGTAGATCTCATTTAAAAATCTGCCAGTTTTTGCTTCTATTCCTTTGGATGCAACAAGGATTTTTTGATTGCTAAAAACAAAGTTTTCCTCCAACCAAGATGCAACTTGCTGTGCAGGTACTGTGATGATAAGATAGTCACACTTGAGAATCTCTTCTAATGAGACAAAGTTCTTTATATCTCTTGGTGTTCGAGAATTAATAAGAACATCATTCTTCTGTGAGAGTGCAAATGCAAGTGCACTTCCCCATTTACCAGCTCCAATGACTCCAATTGACATATCGTTTACTCCCTATTTTCTTTTCAAATTCAGCGATATCGGCTTCATATCCCACAACAACCAATATATCTCCCTCTTGGATAATATGATGTTTGGCCTTTGAAGAGTAGATAAACTCACTTTTCATATCTTTATGCATAACCGATAGTACTATGATACCATTATAACGTGTCCAATCGATACTTGTTAATTGTTCATCTTTGAAATGGCTCTCTTTATCGATCTTGATCTGTGCTATTTTCAACTCACTCTCTTCATACAAGATACTATGTAAAATTTTACTCGATATTGGCTTTTCAAGCATATTTGTAATGATATCCGATGTTGTTTCTACAATAGGAATCACCTTGTTGGCACCTGCCATTTTGAGCTTATTGGCACTCTCATTATTTGAAGCTACTGCGATAATTGTCAGATTTTCAAAATTTGCACGTAAGGAGATGGTTAAAAAGATATTTTGGGCATTCTCTTCAAGCAGACAAAACGCCATAGAGTTCTCTATATCTACATCCTTACGAATCTCAAGCCACTCATCACTCAGATCAAAAATCTCAACACGACCATCACTTTTTTCTACATCCTCTTCATGTAAAGAGTATATCTTCACATGTTTATACTTATCGACAACATTTGCCATAATCTCATGCGCATACTTGTTATATCCAAAAATCAGTGCTGTTGTCTTAGCCATTTCTAACCTTTGTATGCAGATATTTTTCAAATTCTAAAATAAAAATCTCATACCCGACAACCAAAAGATAATCCCCTACTTCAAGCAGTGTATCATCAATAGGATTGAAAAAGAATCGGTCATGATCATATTTATAGATTCCTAAAAGAACAACCCGAAACTCTTTGTTTCCAAGGTCACCGACTGTTGGAAAATTATCGACAATACGCTGCGTAATACCAAGCTCGTCAATCTTCACATCGGCATTTTCACTACGCAGTTCATGAATCACCTCAAAGGCGACAGGTTTACCGACAAGCTCTTTTGTAATAAGTCCTACAAGCTCCTGAGGATAGACGATTTTATCTATCCCTGCAAAGTCAAGTTTCTTACGATTTGCATCGCTCATAAGTAAAGAGAGAATAAAGACATCTTTGTTAATAGAGCGGATTGTAAGTGCGGCATATACATTTTCGATATCATCCTCACGCAGACACAAAACTGCTTTGATCTGTTTGTCCATATTGATATTGAGCTTTTCATAGCTGTCCACTCTTCCTGGATTGTAATGGAGTGCCGTATAGCCATCTTTTTTTGCCATTGCAACACGACTTTGATCATCATCCATAATGATGATTGAACTACCTCTTGCAGAGAGTTTTCTTGCAACCTCACGTGAGACCTGTTCATATCCACAGATAAGATAGAATTTCTTGAGCTTTGAGACATCTTCAATGGTCTTTATCTCTCGAATCTCATCAAGTTTTTCTGTAAATGCAGAGACAAAGAGTGATGTTGTAAATGCCAAAACCGCTATACCTGCCATAATGACCAAAGTGGCAACAAATCTGCCTTCTGTCGTAATAGGGACAATATCTCCATATCCAACAGTTGAGATGGTAACGATCGACCAGTAAAGAGCTTGAAAAAGGGTATTTATAGGAGATTCAGGGTTATTTCCCTCCATCACATAGATAAGTACCGAAGAGACAAAAATTACAACCGAAGCAAAAATTCCAAGTGTTAAAAACTCAAACTTTTTCGTAGCAAGAACAGAAGAGAGTGTCTGAAAACTTTTTGCATATCGAAAGAGTTTAAAAACACGAAAGAGGATGAAAATTCGAAGGAGTCGCAACTCATGGAAGAAAGGTAGTATCGCAAACAAGTCGATAATTGCTTTTGGCGATGCCATATAGTTCAGTTTTACTTTTAAGATCTGTTTGAAAGCCTTTGCAAGATTGATCTCTCGATGTAAAAAAGTATCATGTTCGGCACGGGCTACAATAATCTTACTGACACTGCTACTCACCCAAAGCCGTAACATATATTCAACAAAAAATATAAAAGAGATGATATAGTTGCTAAAGAACATAAGGTAGTCATTCACATGGAACTTTACCTCACGTATAAGGACACCTACACTGATAAAGATAAGTGTAATCATAAAAATATCTATATATTTTTTATACCTGTTTTTATCATCTTCTAAAATATTATAAAAAAAACGCTTACGCTTCTGATACGATTTTGATGTATCTAAATAGTAGGCAAAATCAAGTATCCAGCGTTTTAGCATTGTTCTTAACCTAGCTTAGCTTTGAGTATCTCGTTTACAGCTTGCGGATTTGCACTTCCTTTTGAAGCTTTCATAACCTGCCCAACAAAGAATCCAAAGAGTTTCTCTTTTCCAGCTTTATACTGCTCTACTTTGTCTTGATTTGCGTTTATTATCTCATCACACATCGCTTCAATAGCACCAGTATCTGTAACTTGTTTCAATCCCAGTGTATCAATAGCATCATCAACACTAACTGCTTCATTTTCCATTAGATGATCAAGAACCTCTTTGGCAGCTTTTCCAGATATTGTCTTATCATCGATACGTTTTACCAAAAAGCCAAGTTTTTTCGCATCTACCGGAGAGTTCATTATATTAACATCACCCTTGAGACGAGCTTGCAGCTCAACTGTAAGCCATGTAGTAGCAGTTTTTGCACTTACACCATCTTCAGCCATCATTGTCTCAAAAAAGTTTGCCATCTCTACAGAAGATGTGATAACAGAAGCGTTGTACTGATTCATACCGTACTCAGATACAAAACGCTCTTTTTTCGCATCTGGAAGCTCTGGGATTTTTGTATATTTTTCCATCATTTCATCAGTAACTTCACATTTAAGAAGGTCAGGTTCTGGGAAGTATCTATAATCAGCAGCTTCCTCTTTTCCACGCATAGAACGAGTCTCTTGTTTTACCTGATCAAAAAGACGCGTCTCTTGGACTATCTCTTCATCATAGGTACCATCTTCCCATGCTTCAACTTGACGAGACACTTCTACTTCTATCGCTTTTTGGATGAACTTAAAGGAGTTGATGTTTTTAATCTCAACGCGAGTATAGAGCTTCTCATCACCTTTTGGACGAATTGAGACGTTTACATCAACACGGAAACTTCCTTCTTGCATATTTGCATCACCAATGTCAATATAACGGATGATAGAGTGTAGCTTTTTCAGATAAAGAATTGCTTCTTCTGCACTTCTCAAATCTGGCTCACTTACGATCTCTAAAAGTGGTGTTCCTGCACGATTTAAGTCAACCTTTGAGATATCACCGTCATGAATGTTTTTACCAGCATCGGCTTCAATATGTGCACGATTTACACGAATAGTCTTGTTTGAGCCATCTTCGAAATCAATTTGAAGTTTTCCATGCTCTACTATTGGTGTATAGAGCTGTGTTATCTGATATGCAGATGGAGAATCCGGATAGAAGTACGACTTTCTGTCAAAGTATGAAACTCTGTTGATCGTAGCATCCAAAGCCGTTCCAAGCATAATAGATTTATGTACAACTTCTTTATTAAGTACCGGAAGTGCACCTGGTAGTGCTAAGCATGTAGGACAGGTATTTGTATTTTGTTTATGATTAAAACTCGTAGGACACGAGCAAAAAAGTTTTGTTTTTGTATTGAGTTGAACATGGACCTCAAGCCCTATTACGACTTCAAACATAGTTTTCCTTAGATGAAATAAATTAAATTTATCTATTTTATCCAATAAATGCTTTAAAATACGTTATTTTCGGCAAGAAGCTTTAAGCTTGGAAAAAACTTCCTTTTGTGATATAATTATCACATTGATAAATATAAGAAAAAGCCAACCTTACTGTGAAGTAAGCACGGAAAGTTATGGGTCTTTTATCCAAAAGATCGCCAGACTGCCAAATGTATTTATATTCTACATTTTTTCTATATCTATCATAATTTCACTGTAATCAAATATTTGCTTATTTGATTGTTATGGAGAAAATTATGAAAACTCTAATCTCAGCAATTTTGCTTCTGTTTTTATCTACATCGTTATTTTCGGCAGATAATTATAAATTTGATATTTATAATGTTGATGCATACAACAGATCTATTCCTGCCATTTCTCTGGCTATTACACCAAAAAACAGTAGCGGATTCCAATTTATACTCTCATATGTAAGTACACTCTTTAGCTTTGAAAAGCCGGTTCAAGAGTATACACTTAATGATAAGTACACAAATGTGCAAATGAGTCTCAATTTTAGATTTTAAATTGAGCTAAGGCTATTTTGTATGTTTTGCGTAGATTTTTTCTAAAAGCTCTGTCTGCTTTTTTGCCTCTTTAAGTCGTTCTTTATTGACCATAAAAGCATCGAGTGTAAGAATCAAAAAGAGTGCTAGGATAATATAAAGTAGTGTTACAAAAATTGCCAAAACAGTGCCTAGCATGATAAAAAATTTGAAAGTGATAAGAGCACCAAAGAGCACTATCGCCCATGATGCTCCAAGCAAAAAGCTTATGATTCTCTCATATATATCTTTTTGCATAAAGGGAGGTTTAGTGCTCTTCTACGATGATTGCACCAGCAAGATAAACATAAGTAAGCATCATAAAGATAAATGCCTGTAAGAATGCACCAAATGTTAAAAGAGCAAATGGGATTAACGGCATCACCCATGGAACAAGCATTAAGATTACTGCCAAGAACATATCATCACCTTTGATATTACCAAAAAGACGGAAGCTAAGAGAGATAATACGTGAAAAGTGTGAAACGATTTCAACAGGGAACATTAACCATGCTAACCACCATACAGGCCCTGTAAAGTGTTTTAAATAGTTGATAATACCGTGTGTTTTGATACCAACAAAGTTATAATAAACAAATACAGAAAGTGCTAAAGTAAGTGTCATATTTAAGTTTGAAGACGGTGCTTCAAAACCTGGAACGATACCGATTAAGTTTGCAAAACCAACAAAAAGCCCGATTGTTGCAACTAATGCAAGGTATTTACGAGCATGTAGTTTACCCATTACATCTGTACCCATTTGTAAAACACCACCAATGTATGCTTCCATAAGGTTTTGTGTACCTTTTGGTACAAGTTGTAAGTTTGACATAGCAACTCTTGCTAATACGATTGCAATTAATGCTGCTAGAACCATATGTGTCAGAAAAAGAAAATCATGATTTTCTGAAATCAGTCCGAAAAAAGTAAACATTTCACCCATAGGCTTGCTCCCTTGTCTTTAAAAATTACGGAATTATATTCAAAGTTGCATTAAAATATTATAAGTCTTGCTATAATTAGTAATAAAAATCAGAAATTGGAGAAAGAGTATGAAACTAATAAAATCTATTGCACTAGTGAGTTTAACGGCATCACTGCTTATTGCCCAAGGGCAAGGTAAGAAAAAAGATGAAGCGCTACAGAGTGTAGTAAACACAGGAAAGCAAAGTTCAAAGCTTCTGTTAAAGACACTTGGGTCCAATATGAAAAAAAATATGAAAGCCGGCGGTCCAATGAAAGCTTTGGATTTTTGTTCACAAGAAGCTTACAACCTGACAGAGAAAGTAAACAAAGAGCTTCCAAAAGGTGTTACAGTAAAACGTATCAGTATGAAGTACAGAAATCCTGCAAACAAACCTGAAGCAGATGAAGCAGCTGTTTTAGAAGCACTTGCAAAATTAAAAAATGCCAATGTCATTCTGCCTAAACAGGTAGTCCAAAAAGTAAGTGCAGATACATACAAATACTACAAACCTTTGGTTATCAATAAAAAAGTATGTCTGAAATGTCATGGTGATATTCAAAATGTTGCATTAAAACGTGCGATTGAAGAGCGTTACCCAATGGACAAAGCAACACACTATAAAATGGGTGACCTGCGTGGGGCTGTTGTAGTCACTATTAAAAAATAAGCCAAACGAGGAGAACTCCTCGTTTATTTTGCAAACTCTACTGCTCTGCTCTCCCGAATTACATTTACTTTAATTTCACCCGGGTATTGAACTTTTTGTTCTATCTCTTTTGCTATCTCTTTAGCCATTAAAACCGACTCATCATCATTGACAAGTGTTGCATTGACAAAGACGCGTACCTCACGTCCTGCATTGATGGCATAGGCCTGACGAACACCGACATGTGCAGAAGCGATATCTTCAATTTCTGTAACACGTTTTAAGAAGCTCTCTAGCACCTCACGGCGTGCTCCCGGACGTGCCGCAGAGAGAGCATCTGCTGCACACACTGCACCACACTCAACTGAGTGAATCTCTTGCTGTCCATGGTGCGCATAGATTGCATTAATGACGACTTCATCTTCATTGTAGCGACGGCATATCTCTGCACCCAAATCTACATGATTTCCATCGACATCATGGGTAAGTGCCTTACCAATATCATGCAGAAGTCCCGCACGTTTTGCCAAAATCGGATCACCGCCCATTTCAGCAGCCATAATACCAGCCAAGTGAGCCACTTCAAGTGTATGTGCCAGTGCGTTTTGTCCATAAGAAGCACGATAACGCAGACGACCAATGAGCTTCATAAGTTCTGGATGCATCACTCCGATATTTAGCTCTGCAACTAGCTCTTCACCCTCTGAGAGAATCTTTGACTCAAACTCATCTGAGACCTTCTTAAATATCTCCTCAATACGGGCCGGCTGAATTCTTCCATCTTCTATAAGCAGTTGCAGTGTTTTTGTCGCTATTGCACGACGATAGAGATTAAAACTACTCACAAGAATTGCATTTGGCGTATCATCGATGATAATATCAACACCTAAAAGTGTCTCAAGCGCTTTGATATTGCGCCCCTCTTTACCGATGATACGACCTTTTAACTCATCATTGTCAAGGTGCACTAAGTTTGTCAGTCTCTCTGCTGCAAACTCTCCTGCATAACGGCTTGTTGCCTGAGCTAATATGTAGTTTGCTTTTCTCTCAGCCTGCTCTTTTGCCTCATTTTCATAACGTCGTACGATATGTGCTATCTCCGCACGTGATTTCTCTTCTATCGTATCAAGCAGCATCTTTTTTGCTTCATCTTGCGTCATTCCTGCACAATGCTCTACTGCATGGAGTGCTTCGTCTATCTTTTGTTCATATTTTTTTTTCAGTGAAGCAAGGGACTTTTCATTTCTCTCTAAATTTATTTTTTGGGCTTTTAGAGCTTTGAGTTCTAACTGAATCTTTTTTTCTTCATCTTGTTTATAACGCAAAAAGCTCTGCTCTTTTCGAATCAGCTCATCTTCTCTTTGATGCAGATCCGCTTTTGCTCTGGCTTTTGCAGTGTCAAACTCTTTCTTTGCCTCAAGCTCTATCTCACGAGACTTCAGATGTGCACGCTCCAGTAGCGTTTGTGCCTCATTCTCGATCGCTTTTGCTTTTGCCTGAGCCTGTTCAACATAAATGTCAAAATTAGCACCCGTAATTTTTTTAGAGATGAAAAAGCCTACTACTCCACTGACAGTGGCAATGCCACCGCCTAGTAGTATCTCATTTAACATCTTTTATTTCCTCTTTTTTTGCATAGCCCTGTTTTTTATCATCTTTGTTGGTGTAATGAGCAGATCACCGGTGACATCATAAACATCACAAATTTTTTCTTTTGTATGGCAAAGTTGTGGCTGTATAAAAACAGTATAAGGTCTCTTTTGTAATTTTTCAAAGAAACGGTCATACATTCCTTTTCCAAAACCAATTCTTTGCATGCTACCATCCACCCCAACAACAGGCACTATGGCAATATCAATTTTTTTAATATCTTTTAATGTATTTCCCGCTTCAAAAACACCAAACTTTTTTTTCTTAAGCGGTAATCTAAATGGTACCATTTTAAAACTTTTGCCAACCATAAACGGTATGAAAATATTATGTTTTTTTCTTAATTTTTTCAATGTTTTTATAATATTTGCTTCACCTTTCAATGGATAATAGAGAAGAATATCAGCTCTTTTATCATCCTTTAAAATACTCTGCAACTTTTTGTTTAAAAGGTAGTCTCTGTATATTTTATTGTGACTGGGTATATTTTTTATTTTTTTAAGACAATTTTTTCTAAATTCGCTTTTTGTAAGAGTCATATTAAAACTTTATGGATATAATTTCAAACATTTTACACAAATTAAGGTTAAATTTTCATGTTAAAAATTACACTTCTATCATCTTTACTTGCATTTTCTCTTCTCTTTCAAGCCTGTTCGTCTGATGAAGACAAAGCAGCAGAAGCAAATGCTCTACTGGCTAAAAATGAAATCGTTCTTACAGCAACAGACAATAGCCAATATGTACTCAAAAAAGTCAATGAAGGCTTCAAACTTGACAACTCAGATGCAAAGATTCTTATCTTAGACATCTTTGCAACATGGTGTCCGCCATGTCAGGCTGAGGCATCACACCTTACTTCACTGCAAAAGAAGTACAAAAATAAGATCAAGATCATTGGTGTAACCATCGAAGACAACATTCAAAATACAAAACTTGAGAGCTTTAAAAGAGATTATGATGCTAACTATACATTGGTTAACGCTCCAGAGAATAGACGTTTAGTCGATGAGATCGCCGAGAAACTGCAACTTGGAAGCAACTTCGGAATTCCTCTGCTTGTTATCTATAAAGATGGTAAACTTGTACACTACTATCAGGGGGCTGTTGAAGAGGAGTTCATCGAGAGTGACATCAAAAGAGCGTTGGAAATATAATGTTTGGATTTATAAAAAAATCACTTGGCAAAACTGTTGAGGCTATCAAAACAGTTGCACCAAAAAAGAAAATCACCTTTACAAAAGATGAACTCGAAGATATTTTGCTTGAGGCTGATGTAGAGTACGAGCTTGTTGAGATCATCCTGCGTGAGATATACCAAGAAGAGGTAACACGTGAGATACTACGTTCAAAACTCTTGGCAACCCTGCGCTATGCCGACTATCAAGAGCCGGAGTTCACACCGCCTTTTGTTGAGCTTGTCATAGGTGTTAACGGTGCAGGTAAAACTACAACCATCTCAAAACTCGCTTATAAGTACAAACAAGAAGGTAAAAGTGTTCTTCTTGGTGCGGGAGACACCTTCCGTGCCGCAGCAATTGAGCAGCTTACACTCTGGGCAAATAAGCTTGACATCCCAATAGTTGCTTCAAAACAGGGACATGACAGCTCGGCAGTTGCTTATGATGCCATAGACTCTGCCAAAGCAAAAGGCATTAAACATGTCATCATCGACACAGCAGGACGTCTCCATACGCAGACAAACCTTGCAAATGAGCTTAAAAAAATAAAACGTATCTGTGATAAAGCGCACGCAGGCGCACCGCACAGAACACTACTCATCATTGACGGTACTCAAGGAAACTCTGCTATCACACAGGCAAAAGCCTTTAATGAGATGATAGGCATAGACGGTATCATCATCACAAAACTCGACGGCACAGCAAAAGGTGGAAGCATCTTCTCTATCGCCTATGCTTTAGAACTTCCAATACTCTACGTGGGAACAGGAGAACAACCGGAAAATCTTACACCGTTTAATAAGTTTGAATTTGTTGACGAACTTTTGGATGCACTTTTTGTAGAGGAAGAGAAGTAAATTACTTTTTCTCTAATTCCCAAACTCCTGTTTAGGAACTCATCTGCCATCACTCAGCCCTCTTAAAAATATCTATTATTATATGTTCAAGTTTTAAAAATTGACTGAAAAATAATATGACAAAATGCAATATTTTACAAAGAGTAATGAAAGATTTTATACTATGTTACTGTCAGTTGGCGATTATGTGGTAAAAAGTTGTATTGTGAGGTGAAAGGTGGGACAGGGTCAGCCTTTAACACAAAGGAGTAACAATGCGACTTACCCTCGTAATTGTTATAATCTTGCTTCTCTTGGAAGTAAGGTTGTATTAAAAAGCTTATGAGGAGTTCGCGCTCCTCATCTGTCCCAACTGACTCAAATTATAACATATTTAAAAAAATAGACAAAAAGAAAATATCATGGCAAAGAAAAAAATACTCTTCGAGTGTCAACACTGCGGGCTCACTACTCCTAAATGGATGGGAAAATGTACTAACTGCGGTGCATGGGACAGTTTTATAGAGCTTAATGAACATCAACAAGAGGTCGTCAAACAGACCAAATCAACATCAGCCACTTCTGCAAAAGCGATAAGTATCAATGAAGTCATAGAAGAAGAAGTTTTTCGCTTCTCCAGTCTTGACGCAGAACTTGACAATGTTTTGGGTGGTGGTATCGTTCCGGGAAGTCTGACACTTATCGGCGGAAGTCCCGGCGTTGGAAAGTCCACCCTGCTTCTAAAGGTCGGATCAAATATCGCTTTAAGCGGTAAAGATGTCCTCTATGTTACCGGTGAAGAGTCCACTTCTCAGATAAAACTGCGTGCAAATCGTCTCAAGTCCAACCATGACTCACTCTATCTTTTAAGCGAGATACGTCTTGAGCAGATTTTGGTAGAACTTGAACATAGAAAATATGACTTTTTAATCATCGACTCCATTCAAACCATCTACTCAGAGAACATTACTTCTGCTCCGGGCTCTGTCACACAGGTACGCCAAATCACCTTTGAGTTGATGCGTATTGCCAAAGAGAAAGATTTAGCCATCTTTATCATCGGACATATTACCAAAGAAGGTTCGATTGCCGGACCGAGAGTGCTTGAACATATGGTTGACACAGTTCTTTATTTTGAAGGAGACTCATCTCAGGAGCTCCGAATTCTTAGAGGCTTTAAGAACCGTTTTGGAGCAACAAGTGAGATAGGTGTCTTTGAGATGAAACAAGAGGGACTTGTGAGTGCTACAGACATTGAATCACGTTTTTTTAACCGAAACTCGCAGCAGAGTGGCTCAGCTCTTACTGTCATTATGGAGGGAAGCCGCCCTATCATACTCGAAGTCCAAGCCCTTGTCTCTGAATCACACACACCAAACTCAAAACGACAGGCTACCGGATTTGATAATAATCGTCTCAATATGCTCCTAGCCCTTTTAGAGAGAAAACTAGAGATTCCTCTCTCGGGGTATGATGTCTTTATCAACATCACAGGAGGCATCAAAATCACTGAAACAGCGGCAGATCTAGCCATTCTTGCAGCAATCATTTCAAGCTTTCGTGACCGTGCAATTTCAAAAGAGACTGTCTTTATCGGAGAAGTCTCACTTGTTGGTGATGTACGTGAGGTCTATGCTCTTGATGCAAGACTCAAAGAGGCTAAAATGCAAAATATCACAAAGGCACTAGTTGCTAAAAAACCACTGGAGAAAAGCACAATTAAAACATATATAGTCGATGAAGTAACAAAACTCTTAGAATGGTATTAATTTAATCAATAGTAAGTTGAATTTATCTATATTAGTTGTATAATGAAGCAATAAAAATTTTTGAAGGTAAAAAATGATTGATACTGAATTTAGAAGTGAAGAGAGATTTACAAGGTTGTCTATTGCTTATGATACAGCTGAAGAAAAAGAGTGTGTAAATGAGCACGTTGACTCTATCCTTGCAAAATATGTCCGTAAACCTGAAGAGATGTATACAACAAAGGTCTCTAATGGCAAAGAAGTATTAGTTATTGAGTATCATGATGATTGTGGTCGTGAAGCTGGTGATATCTTTGAAGATATCATGAAATCTTTAGATATTACGTGTTGTTCATAAAGGTCCTAAAGTGAATCTACAAAAATATGCAGCAGGAAACGAACTCTTTAGAACATACTTTAAAAAAAACAAAGAGTCTCTTCTTGAACTTGTAAAGAGTGGACAATCCCCAAAAGCTCTTTTTATCGGCTGTTCAGACTCTCGTGTTATCCCTGACCTGATGCTCCAGACAAATCCGGGAGATCTTTTCGTTCTTAGAAATGTTGGTAATTTTGTGCCACCATACAAGCCCGATGAAGATTTTCATGCCACAGCATCAGGAATAGAGTATGCAGTAAGCGTTCTAAAGGTTCAAGAGATAATCATCTGCGGGCATACTCACTGTGGAGCATGCAAAGCCCTTTATGAGCCTATCGAAGATGCATCACTCATTCATACAAAAAAATGGCTGGAACTTGGTGAAAATGCAAAAAAATCAGCAATTTTAAGTCTTGGAGCTGATGCTGATAAAGAGGCGCTACTGCGTCTAACAGAAAAGCTCTCGGTAATCAATCAGATAGACAATATTTTAAGTTACCCAAGTGTAAAAACACGTTTTGAAGATGGCTCACTGCACATTCATGGATGGTGCTATGACATCGAAACAGGTAAAATAGAGTACTATAATGCAGATACTTATGAGTTTTTACCATTAAAAGAGCTAGTTTTACAAGATTAGCCTAAATTATTTTTCATAATTTTCGATATACTAACAAAACTATACAATTCAAGGAAGAAATATGGCTGAAGAAGAGACAACAGAAGAAGAATCTGCACCCAAAGAGAAAAAATCAAGTAATTTACTGATGATAATTATCATCGTTGTGTTAATTCTTATCATTATAATCGGAGCTGTTGTAGCTGTTTTACTAATGAGCGGTGATGATGAGGCAGTTGATGCGACTGCTGCACCACAGGCAAAAGAGAGAACAGTGTCAAAATCTACGACACGAAGTTCAAGCAGTAGTTTTAACGAGGTAAGAAAACTTGATGAAATAGGTATACTCTATCCATTAGACACATTTACAGTAAATCTAAAGAGTGATTCTGGAAGAAGATATCTTAAGGCTACAATGTCACTTGAACTTGAAGGTGAAGAATTGAGTTTAGAACTTGATGCAAAAGCACCGGTTCTCCGTGATAGAATTATCCGTATACTATCTTCAAAAACACTCGAAGAGATATCTTCAAAAAAAGGAAAGAAGAAAGTCTCTGAACAGATTATGGATACGCTCAATGCCATGCTTACAGATGGTAGAATAAAAGGTATCTACTTTACTGAGTTTGTTATTCAGTAAACAATCGCTTTGATGATAGGAATTGACATAATCAAAACCTCTCGAATGCAAAGCCTTATGGAGCGCTTTGGAGAGAAAGGTCTCCATAGATTTCTTTCCAAAGATGAGAGAGTTCTTGTCAAAAATGCTAAAAATGCTGCAGGATACTGGGCTGCAAAAGAGGCACTTGCAAAAGCTATTGGAAGTGGCATCGGAAAAGAGTGTTCCTTTCATGACATTAAAATCTATAAAGATGAAAAAGGTGCTCCAAAAATAGCCCTCTCACGCAAAGTTATTGAAAAATTTCATATTAGAGATGTTGCACTCTCTATCACCCATGATGGAGAGTATGCTATTGCTGTTGTTACTGTCGAATCTTCATCCTCCGCCGACAAAATCAAGGAGTTCTAGCTTATCTCCCTCCTGGACAACATAACTCTCCCACACATCCTGTTTTACGATGTTCATATTGACGGCCGCAGCCATAACTTTACCCTCCAGAGACAACTGTTTAAGTATCTCTTGGAGTGTTATATCTTGTGTAAATTCTCTTGTTTCACCGTTGATTATTACTTTCATTTAAAAACCTGTTGATTAATTTTTAAAATTGTATCACTGTTTCTTGAATATATAATCAATAGTTGATATACTTACCAAAAAACTAAAGAAACATTAAAGATGATACATTCAAAAGAGTTACTCCACTATACAAAAGAGCTTAGCCTTTTATTTGCAGAAGACCATACAGAGCTGCGAGAAAATACAACAGAGATACTTAATAATTTTTTTCATCATGTTGATGCCGTATCTGAAGGAAAGGAAGCTCTTGAGCTTTACCAGAAAAATCAATATGATATCGTTTTATCTGACATAAGAATGCCCCTGATGGATGGTATCGAACTTACAAAGAAGATTTATGAGCTAAATCCAGCACAAAAAATCATCATATTATCTGCTCATGATGAGTCTAAGTATCTTATTCCACTTATCAATATGAGTGTCGCAAAGTTCATAAAAAAACCCATTGATTACCAAGAGCTTCTTGATGCCCTTTTAAAGGTTTCAAAATCGATAATAAACAAAGAAGAGCCAGAAAATATACAGAATAATCTCACTCTTATCGCTTTAAATGCTAACTTTAGTTATGACAGAGAAAACAAACTCCTTATGAATAGTAGAGAAAATGTCTACTTAACAAAATATGAGATTATTTTTCTTGATCTTTTAACAGGTCAGGTAGGAAAGATATTTTCAAATGAAGAGATTGTCAATTATTATCTCCAACAAAATGAGAACATTGACGCTCAAAACATTAGAAAACTTGTCTCGAAACTTCGTAAAAAAGTTCCTCAAGACTCCATAGAAAGTGTCTATGGAGTTGGGTACAGAGTTGTCTCAGCCTCTTAGAGCTTTGAGATATACTCTGCTAAAGCATTGATCTCAGCATCACTGAGTTTTGCAGCCTGACCTTTCATCACTCCTTTCATAGCACCACCGTATGTACCATCCTGGTAGCCTTTTAATGCAGTAACAACCTGAGAAGTCTGCCAACCTTGAATAATCTGTGATTTTCCAAGTGCTTTTTTCTCACCGTGAGCTCCATGACAACTCGAACATACTGTAAAAAGTTTTGCTCCATCTACTGCCGGAGTTGCTGTTTCAACTTTAGGAGCTTCTGTTGTTGCAGTAGACACAACTTCTTCAACAACACTCTCTTGTGTCTCAGTAGGAGTTGTTTTCTCTTCTGCTACAACTACTTTTTCTTCTGTTGGCGCTGTTTTTTTTTCAACAGCAGTAACTTTTTCAACGACCTCTGTTTGTGCAGGTGCTACACTTTTACTCTCTTGCGTGTTTGATTTATTATCACTACATCCCAGTAAAAAAAGTGCTACTGCTACAGATAAAATTATTTTCATTTTTTCTCCTTATCGATTTTAGTTATTGTACAATAATTTTAGTTTATCATTTTCATAAGCAAATATCCATCGTATCAGCCATAGCAATATCCAGAGATAAAAAAGAGGAAAAAGCAGTGTTTGAAATACAAAAACAGTGATGAGCGTAATGATGTTATGTGTTGCATCATCAATGCTTTGTTGCAGAGCATCAAGTTGTTTTGAGATATTGAGACTATCAACGATATTGTTATATTTGTTGTCAAGTGAATGAAAAAATCCACTCTCTTTTTCCGTTTGCAAAATTGCTTTGTTTCTCGTCTGAATATCTTCAAGCTCTTCTTTGGTCGTTGTAATGACCTGTGTCGCTTCTTGATACTGCTCATCAAGCAAAGCATCATACATCAACTGTGAACTGTAAACGAAGATAATTGCACTAAAACGCAGTATTATCAAAAGTGCGAAAAACTTTAAGCTTATACTGAAAAAGAGTCTGTTTTGCAGCTGTTTCATCCATAAAATTCCAATACTGACAAGAGCACTCACACCCAAAGCAAACTGTAGAAAAACTTTTCCACTCAGTGTCAAAAGAAGTTTTTGCACTCCCAAAGATATGGAAGAAAAAAGCATCACCCATGAAAAACGTTCGACCATATCATTAAAAGGATCAAGCACCTCTCCCACACTGAAATTAAACCCAATACCTACAGGAGTCAAAGAGAGTTCGGTACCCTGAATCAGGGAGATAACGGCATTGAGTGCTTTTGCCAGACCAAAAGCTACCATTGCTCTCTCAAACGAAGCATCCAAAATCTGCATCGCTTCTTTGTCGATCTCTAAGAATAGATTGAAAACAAAAAGAGCTGCGATTATAAGTGTCAGCCAAACTTTCATAAAAACTCCTAATGGTTAATAAATAGTTTTTCGATATAATTGCATGAAATAAATAAGAGAAAACTATGCATTTTGAACCATATCCATTTGAAAAACTAAATGAACTACTAAAAAACATTATACCAAATAAAAACTATGCACCCTCTGTTTTAACAATCGGTGAACCACAGTTTGAAACTCCGGAATTTATCCAAAAAGCGCTACAAACAGCCTCTCCACTTCTAAAAAAATACCCAAAGACAACAGGTGAGATAGAGCTGCGTGAGGCAATGCGTAACTTTGTAAAAAGAAGATTCAATGTCACACTCAGTGATGCTGAGATAATTCCGACGTTCGGTACACGTGAGGTACTTTTCAACTTCCCTCAATTCCTGCTTTTTGACAAAGAAAAAAGCGTGATGGCCTATACAAACCCTTTTTATCAGATCTATGAGGGTGCTGCCATTGCAACACGTTCTGAGGTGATTCATCTCAACCTCACACAAGAGAATGACTTCAAACCGCAAATCAATGAAGCAGATTTGGCACGCTGTGACCTTGTTATCTTAAACTTTCCAAACAATCCTACAACTGCAACACTCTCACTCGAAGAGTTGGGTGCGTGGGTAAAACTTGCTCTCAAACATGATTTTGTACTGCTTAATGATGAGTGCTACAGCGAGATCTATACACAAAGCTCTATTCCTTCACTGCTTGAAGCTGCAAAAGCTGTTGGCAATGAAAACTTTAAAAACATTCTTGTTATCAACTCCATCTCAAAACGCTCATCTGCACCGGGACTTCGTTCGGGCTTCATCGCAGGTGACCAAGAGATACTAAAAGAGTATATGAAGTATCGTACTTACGTAGGGTGTGCTTCACCTCTGCCTCTGCAACATGCAGCAGCTCTTGCATGGGATGAAGAGTCTCACGTAGAGAGCTCACGTGAGGTCTATCGTCAAAATTTTGCTATTGCAAAAGAGATTTTGGGAACAGAGATTCCAGAGGCTACATTTTATCTCTGGATAGATGTCGGTGATGCACTTGCATTTACACAAAAGCTCTATGAGAAGTACAATGTGAAAGTGCTACCAGGAGAGTTTTTGGCACGTGAAGATGCAAAAGGTCAAAATCCCGGAGTTGGATACATCCGTATCGCTCTTGTAGAGTCTTCAGAGAAAACAAAAGAAGCATTAATGCACATCAAGGAGTGTTTAGGTGAGTAAAGAGACATTGAAAAAGAAAATCTTAGAGGCACAAAAATCAGCAGACATCGCCTCTTTGTACATACTAGAGCAAGAAGTGCATGAACTTTTTGATGAAGAGACACTTCACGGATACTATGCAAACATCTTGGACTTAGCGTTGGAAAAGCTGACAGATACACTTGAATCTCACCGCGTGATGGATATGAGTGATGTTCAGGATTTCGCAACCCTTCGTGCGCTCTATGAGTATGCAATGGAGCACTATAGTGTAGGAAAAGCAAGTGATGCGGCAGCACTCTTTGAAGTACTTGGCGGACTTAGTCGTGATGAAAAATTCTCAAACGCTATGAAACTCCATCAGAGAGCGGCTTCAGAGAATCTCTCTTTGGACGATTTTCTAGAGAAGATAGCTGACTTACCGGCAACTGAAAAAGCCGGAACATTTTATGTCAGTTACTTTACAAAAAAGGCACAAGAATTGCTAGACAATAACAAAAGCAAAGAGGGATGAACAGTATGAAGATTCATTTTATCGGCATCGGTGGTATAGGTATTTCAGGACTTGCACAGTATATGCAACACAAAGGGCATCAAGTAAGTGGTTCTGACATTAAAGATACACTTATCACCAAAAAACTTCGTGCACTTGATATTGATATAACCATCCCTCACGCAAGCTCTGCAATAACAAACCAGGATCTGGTCGTTCACTCTGCCATCATACGCCCTGACAATCCTGAAATAGTTGCAGCAAAAGAAAAAGGCATCGAAGTCTTAGCTCGCCGTGAAGCTCTGCTAAAAATCTTAGATGACCAAAAGGTTTATTCTATTGCCGGTGCACACGGAAAAAGTACAACAACAGCAATTCTTGCTTCCATTATGAATGGTTCAGCCATCATCGGAGCAGAGTCCAAAGCATTTGGCTCCAATGTTCATTATGATGATACAACAGATGTCATGATATTTGAAGCCGATGAGAGTGACGGAAGTTTTTTAAACTCTAACCCATACTGTGCCATTGTCATCAATGCAGAGCCTGAACATATGGAGTACTATGACTATAACTATGAGCGTTTTTATGACTCATACAAAACATTTATAAAATCAGCAAAATGTCGTGTGCTCAATGCTGAAGATCCATTCTTAGCAACACTCATCGATGAAGTGGATGCTAAGTGGCTCTACCCCTCAAAAGATATTTATGACATTGAGTATGTACTCATCAACAACGAGCCACACACTCGCTTTAAGTTTCGTGACCTTGGAAGCTTTGATGTTTGGGGATTTGGAAAGCATATCGCATTAGATGCAGCTTTGGCAATCCTTGCAGCATCAGATTCTATGGATATTGAAGATATTCGCAGAAAACTCCTTACATTTAAAGGAATTAAAAAGCGTTTTGATATTGTGGGACTAGAAGACAAGAGTGTTATCATCGATGATTACGGACATCACCCTACTGAGATTAAAGCTACTTTTGAATCAGTAAAAGAGTATGCACAGCTTAAAGGTTTTGACAAGATCACTGCTATCTGGCAGCCGCATAAGTACTCACGTACGATTGATAATCTTGATGAGTTTATCAAATGTTTTGAGGGTGCTGATGAGCTTATCATCCTCCCTGTCTGGGCAGCGAGTGAAGCTCCACGTGAGATTGACTTTGAAAAGAAATTTAAAAACTACAATCTAACAATGGCAGACTCTATCAAACGAGCCAACAATACTATTACCGTGGTAAAAGACAAAAAAGAGCTTGAAACGCTTGATAAAGGTCTTATCATCGGTTTTGGTGCGGGTGATATAACCTATCAGATCAGAGGTGTCAATTAAGTGGGCTATATTTACGGACTCATCATTGTAGGGATATTCTTCCTTGCAATGCACTACTTTACAGAACTCACTACAAGACAGAAGCTCTCTGTGGCACTTACTTTTACTCTGACAATCATGGCAGCTATTGCTTATAACAACTACAAAAAGAAACAGCGAGAGAAAATGCTTGAAGTCGTTGTAAAATATGAACAGGGAAAGACCATCCATTGCGGCAATAGGGATATAAACAGCTCAACTTACTCTCTTAGCATTGGCACCTACACTTTTATAGGAAAGAAAAATACTCCGCACTATGCAGAGATGATTGATGCTTTCACATGTCAGTAGATACAAAGTCCAATAAAATAACAAAGTTGATCCATCAGCTTGACCTGCAAAACCACATTGCAGAGTTTGAGAGTTTTTTCTCACGCAAACATACCCTCTACATTGAAGGCGATCAAGAACTTCACTTTCGCTACATTACAGCACTTGACAAGCTTGAATTTAAAGCACCGCCAAAAATTGCTGACTTTACAGAGATAAAACTCCATCTTAAAAAGCATGGTGTGTTGAACTTTGATCAGATATTTGAGATAGTCAAAATTGTCAGATATTTTCGCTACTTTCAAAAACGTGAGCTTGACGGACTTATCGGTGAGTGGATGAAGAAGTTTGTCGTACCTGCAAGCTTTTTTGAGATAGAGAAGTACTTCACAACCGAAGGAAAATTTGAAGAGAATCTTGATGAGACACTCTTTGGACTCTCACAGCGAATAAAAGAGTACAAAAATGAGATGAGTGGAGCACTCAAACGTATGATGAACAGCTCCAAACTTGTCGGCTATCTCGTCGATACACAGATTCACTACATCAACAATGAAGAGTGTCTGCTTGTTCGAGGTGGTTTTAATCATGTACTCAAAGGTGCTGTTATTGGGCGTTCAAGCGGAGGCTTTTTCTACGTGGCACCGGATAATATCTTAAAAACAAAAGAGAAGATCCGCTACATAGAACAAGAGCGTGAGGCAATATTTTACACCTATGCAAAAGAGTTCTCACAAAAACTTACAGAGTTGCTTCCTTTTATAAATTTTATAGACAAAGAGTTTACCAAGTTTGACAACTATCAGGCACGTGTACTGTTTGCTAAGAGTAAAAACCTTGAACTCTTAAAGAGTCAAAAAGATTCCAAAATACTCTTGCAGGAATTCATTCACCCTGCTCTACACCATGCAAAACCCATCAGTGTTGATTTTTCAAAAAATATACTAATGATAACAGGTGTCAATGCCGGTGGTAAGACAATGCTTCTAAAATCCATTCTAGCAGCTGCATTTATGGCAAAGTACATCATACCGATGAAACTCAATGCAGCAAAATCTCACATCGGAAACTTCAAAGCGATTGAAGCCATCATCGATGATCCGCAAAATGTCAAAAATGACATCTCTACATTTGCGGGACGTATGCAGCAGTTCGCTCATCTCTTTAGCTATAAAAATGCACTTATCGGTGTCGATGAGATAGAACTCGGGACTGATTCTGACGAAGCTGCGGCTCTTTTTAAGGTCATCTTGGATGATTTGATAAAACGGGGACACAAAGTCGTAGTTACAACCCACCACAAACGTCTTGCCGCACTTATGGCTGACCGTGACGATGTGGAACTGATGGCGGCCATCTATGATGAAGAAAATCGCCGTCCTACCTATGAGTTTATGCAAGGTATCATCGGTAAGAGTTATGCTTTTGAAACAGCCTCACGCTATGGAATAGCAAACAATCTTGTCAATGAAGCAAAAAAAGTCTATGGTGATAACTCCCAAAAGCTCTCCATGCTTATAGAACGAGGAAGTCAGCTAGAGCGCGAGCTAAAACATAAACATCAAGAAGCAGATAAAAAACTAGAAGAGCTTCGTAAAAAAGAGCAATCTTTAAAAGAGCAAAAAGAGCAATTGAACCAAGAGCTGCAAAAACAAAAAGCACAACTCAAACAAGAGTATGAACTTGCTATCAATGAAGCGAAAAAAGCAGCACGTGAGGGTGATACAAAAGCCATTCACCGTGCCATGAACAAAGCAAAAAAACAGCTTCCAAAAGAGGAAAAAGAACTCATCAAACGGGATGTTTCCTTTAAAGTCGGCGATGAAGTAAAATACCACTCACAAAGTGGTGTCATTGTCGCTATGAAAGGCAAAAATGAGGCTATCGTTGAAGTAAACGGTATGAAAGTTCGTGTTCAAACAAAACATCTCAAACCAACTAAAATCATCAAACAAAAGCCACGTACCGATGTCAATCTTAATGTCACGAAAAAAGCAGGTCTCAAATGCGACTTGCATGGAATGCGAGCTGAGGAAGCAACAGAAACACTTGATAAGTTCTTAAATGATGCACTTATCAACGGTTGGGATGAAGTGCTTATCTATCATGGTATAGGTACAGGTAAACTCTCCTATGCTGTCA
The DNA here is from genome assembly GCF_009192995.1 of Sulfurimonas indica. Lineage (GTDB taxonomy): Bacteria > Campylobacterota > Campylobacteria > Campylobacterales > Sulfurimonadaceae > Sulfurimonas > Sulfurimonas indica. Next base: position 97,661 of record NZ_SDID01000007.1, read on the forward strand.
AAGAGTTTCTAAAACAGCATCCTCGCGTCAAAAGCTTTGAAGATGCACCGCAACATATGGGTGGATTTGGTGCAAAAGTGGTACATCTCTAGTGATGCAAAAAGTTCTCACACAGGCAGATATCATTGCCGATGAAAAAGATTTTGTACTTTTTTACAAGCCTGCAGGTATGAACTTTCACTGTGAAGACGGTGAGCAAGGTTTTGTTGTTTTAGCCCAAGAACTTTTGAGCACAAATGAGCTTTACAGCGTGCATAGACTAGATAAAATGACCTCAGGACTTATTTTACTTACTAAATCAAGTGAGTCTGCCAACAAATTTGCCACAATGTTTGAAGAGCGAAAGATAGAAAAGTTTTATCTTGCCATTTCTACGCGTAAACCAAAGAAAAAGCAGGGATGGATAAAAGCTGATATGGTACCCTCACGCAGAGGAAGTTATAAACTGTTACAGACAAAGAACAATCCTGCCATAACACAGTTTCTCTCGACTTCCACCCGTCCAAATGAACGTCTTTTTCTTATTAAGCCACATACAGGTAAAACACATCAAATTCGTGTGGCACTTAAAAGTATCGGTGCTCCAGTTGCAGGAGATATCCGCTACGCAGATGCTACTGTTGCAAAAAAAGAAGAACGTGGCTATCTACATGCCTATGGATTGCATTTTACTTTTGAGAATAAAGAGTATAGTTATATTGTAGCTCCACGTGAGGGAGAACGATTTTGCACGAATGATCTGCGTGAGATACTCCAGGAAAAATATCAAAAACCATGGGGGCTCTTCTGATGGCACAAAAAGTAGCAATAATCGGTGGAGGGGCGAGCGGTCTTTTTTGTGCAATTCTTTGTGCAGAAGCAGGATGTGAAGTAAGTCTGTTTGAACAAAACAACAAACTTGCCAAAAAGATTTTAGTCTCAGGGAACGGCCGCTGTAATATAAGCAATCAAAATCTCTCAGCTGCAGACTACTTTGGACAAAATCCTGACTTTGTCAATTATGCACTCAACTCTTTTGGATTTAACCATTTTAAAAAATATATAGAATCGATGGGACTGCTTTTAGATAGCAAAACTGATGGAAGAGTCTACCCACTGAGTAATGAAGCAAAGAGTGTAGCACGTATCTTTGAAGAGCGTACTCGTGAGCTGGGCGTTATCATTCACCTCAATGCAAAGATCAACTCTGTAAAAGAGTTTCTTAACAAATATGATGCAGTAGTTGTAGCTACCGGCTCACGAGCTGCAAGTCACCTTGGAGGGTGCAGTGACGGAGAAGCATTCGCTCAAGAGTTTGGACACAACATCATTCCGGCCTATCCATCTTTGGTTCAGTTAGAAATAGACTCCAAAATAGTACATAAAATGGCAGGAGCAAAAGTAGATGGTGAAGTGACACTCTTTATAAACCACCAAAAAGAGCTAACAACAAGTGGTGATATTCTTTTTACAAACTACGGCGTATCAGGTTTTGCCATACTTGACATCTCACAAGGTGCGAGTGAAGCACTTTTAGAGTTTTCGCATGTAAGTATAGCACTAAACCTCCTGCCAAACTTTACTATGCAAAAACTCTCTGCACACATCATAAATGTAGCAAAAAAACATCCTGCTTTTAGGCTCTTAGATATCTTAACAGGCCTGCTTCCAATAAAAATAGTGACAAATCTGCTTGATTACTTACAACTTTCTCACGCAATAAAAGGAGCAGAACTTACACCAAAACTTGCTAAAAAAATAGCAAACACCATACTAAACTGGCGCTTTGAAGTAGAAGATACCCACGGCTTTCGTCATGCAGAAGTAAGCGGTGGTGGCATAGATGTCAGTGAGATAAATCCAAAAACATATGAGTCACTTAAGCAAAAAAACCTCTACTTTACGGGAGAGGTTTTAGACATTGTCGGACGACGTGGAGGCTATAACTTTGCCTTTGCCTGGAGTTCTGCTTATTTGGCTGCACAGGATATTATAAAAAACTAATCTGCTTCTGCTATAATAGACTTCTTGCATAACTCCTATAAAGTGTTGAGACATATAGGAGTTATGCTAGAAGTCTAATAAAAACAGATAAAAGGCACAATATGTCAACATCCTTGATCATAGTAATTGTAATAGCGATCATCCTTGTTTTGATGTACAACTCTTTAGTTGCAAAGAAAAATCAGGTAGATAATATTTTTGCAAGTGTCGATACACAGTTAAAGAAGCGTTATAACCTCATCCCAAATCTTGTTGCTTCGGTATCAAAGTATATGGAGCATGAAAAATCTCTTTTAGAAGAGGTTACAAAGCTTAGAAGTGAAGCAAATAAACCAAATCTCTCTGATAAACAAAAAATTGACCTTGATGCTAAGACCACAAAAACACTGGGCTCTATAATGATAGCAGTAGAGAACTATCCTGATTTAAAAGCAAATGAAAACGTGATGCATCTGCAACGCTCTTTAAATGAAGTAGAAGAGCAGATCGCTGCAGCTCGTCGTGCTTACAATCAGGCTGTGACAGATTACAACAATGCTTTGGAGATGATACCAACAAATTTTATGGCTTCAATAATGGGCTACAAAGCAAAAGATGTCTTTGTTATCAGTAAAAATGAACGAAAAAATGTAAATGTAAGTGAACTTTTTGCTAAATAATTTTTATGAAAACTATCAGTGAGCTTACAGACTTTTACTATAAAACACTCTACCCTGTCTTAGAGGAGCTAGAGAAAGAGAGAGAAGCCGTTAAAAGCAAAGTGATAAAGATAGGAATCTTTTATACACTCATTGTTTTTGGTATCGTCTTTTCTATCTTTAAATATCTGGAGTTTGAAGCTTTTGTCTATATAGCTATCTTTTATATTGCAGGATGGGCATGGATATACAAGTTTCTTATAAGTGATTATGCAAGTGACTTTAAACAAAAGATCATCGCTCCACTTATCAAAGAGATAGATGAAAACTTAGACTATCTTCCGGACCTTCATATTCCTCTTTCAAACTTCAACCGTTCAAAACTCTTTACAAGCCGCCCAGACAGAGTGAGTGGAAATGATTATGTACGAGGAAAAATCGACAACATCGATATCGCTTTTTCAGATTTTCATGCAGAAAAAAAGCATAAAGGTTCAAAAGGCAGAGAATCATGGGAGAAAATATTTAAAGGGCTTTTTATCGTCTCTGATTTTCATAAAAAATTTCATGGACAGACCGTTATACTCCCTGATAGTGCACAGTCTCTCTTGGGAGACCTCATCGGCGGCTGGCTACAGGCAAATAACTTCTCACGCGATGAGCTCATTAAAATGGACAATGTTGATTTTGAAAAAGAGTTCGTTGTCTATGGAACAGATCAGGTAGAAGCCAGATATATCCTCACGCATACGCTTATGCAAAAACTTCTCAATTATAAAAAGAAAACAAAACAGCCAATATATGTCTCTTTTGTAGGTGGAAAAATCTACATGGCCATAGAGTATAATGATGATATGTTTGAGCCATCTGTTTTTCATTCACTATTAAACTATAAAATAGCAATGGAGTATGTTTCAACACTGCATCTCGTGATTGGAATCGTTGAAGAGTTAAAACTCAATCAAAAACTATGGAGTAAAGTATGAAAATAAAAATGGGAATAGTAGCGCTCTTAGCTACACTGAATCTTTTTGCAGTTACGGTTGGTGAAAAACCTAAAGAAGTAAGCATTTCAGGTGAGAATGGTGGACTCGTTAAAGATGGTGCTGCTTGGAGTTCATCTATGCTTAAAGAGAATGTCTATGTAATGTTTTATGTTGATCCTGATGAAAAAGATGTAAATGAACATTTCACGCAGGCGTTGAAGAAAAAAGAGTATAGAAAAAAAGGTGCATACGGAAGTATCGCTATTATCAACTTAGCTGCAACATGGAAACCAAACTTTGTTATCGAGTCTATACTCAAAGGTAAACAAGAAGAGTTTCCTGACACTATCTATGTAAAAGATAAAAACAAAGTCTTAGTTGGAGAGTGGGAACTTGGTGATGATGCTTCCAATGTCCTCATTTTTGATAAAAACGGAAAACTCCTTTTTTATAAATCTGGTAAAATGAGCGAAGATGATATACAAAAAGCATTTACTCTCATTGAGGAAAACCTATAGATGAATGATGAAACAGGAATTTTAAAAAAAAGTATTCAAGATCTTTTTACTGCAAAGATGTTGCAGTACTCTATACTCCCTTTTGTTATCAGTATGATAGTACTTTATATCCTCTTTTTCATAGTAGCGGGTATCGGGCTTGAGCAACTTGGAACATTGGAAGTAAACTCTACACAAACTACCATTGAAAATGGCATCCCTCACACAGATAGTTTTACAGCCACACTTGAAGGTACGGCTATTATCAAATTTTTAATGAGCTCTGCACTTACCTCATGGATAGCTACATTTTTAGTCTATACCATTGGTGGCTTTATGACACTTTATCTCTCCATCTTTGTTGCAGTGATTGTTATCGGATTTTTAACGCATATGATCTTAAAAGAGATTCAGATGCGTCATTATCAGGATGTAGAAATGATAGGACACTCCAATGCCATTGAGGGTCTCTTTTTAGCAATGAAATGGATTTTTGTAATGATCATTCTCTTTTTAGTGATGATACCGCTCTACTTCATTCCCTTCATCAATGTTATCGCCTTTAATCTACCACTTTACTACTTCTTCCATAAGATGATGACTTATGATGTAAGTTCTAGTATCTGTACAAAAGAGGAAGACATGAAGATTCGCTTTTTTTATGAAAGTACACTCAGACTTAAAACTTTGGGGCTCTATCTGCTCTCACTTATCCCGTTCGTTATATTTTTTGCTTCGGTTTTTTATGTTATCTATCTCGGACACAGTTACTTTATAACAGTGAGACAGTTAAGAAATGAGGCTTAGTCCTCCTCTTTCTCTTCCTTCATAACAAGCGCTCGATAGTTTTCATCTTTTGCAACCAAGCCGGCTTCATAAAGAAACTGACTTGGTAGAAAGTTCTGTTTTTTAATTTTGTCATACTTTGCATAGCTTAGATAAAGTATATCTTTTGCACGCGTAACTGCTACATAAAAGAGACGTCTCTCTTCATCAAGACTGCCACCTCGCTGCATCAGCTTCCTATTTGGAAAACGACCATCCATTAAATCCACTACATAGACCTCTTTATACTCCAAACCTTTACTTGCATGCACGCTTAAAAGGTTCACTCCTTCACCCTGCGTGAGGTCAGATGAGCCCAGTATCATCGCATTTAAAAACCTGTCATGCTCAGAGTAAGGTTTCGCCAAGTCCTGCAGTAGAAGCATCTTACGTGAGATACGTACCATCGACTCCTCTTTTTGCTTCTCATCAATACTTCCGTCTTTAAGAGTTGCTCTTTTTGTGGAGAGATACTCACTGATGTATTTAAAAAGCTCAGAATCTGCAATCTTACGTACGATTGTTCGGGGCTGTTTAATGCCCTTTAAATCACGAAAAAGCAGATAGAAATTATGTAAAAAAGTTGCTGACTCTTTTGTGAGCTTCGGATGCTTGAGGATTGGATTTTTCATAAATTTTGATTCAAATCCAAGCTTTGCATACTTCCCTACTGCACCGAGTTCTAAAAAGTCATCAAAGAGACCGAGCTGATGGTTGAGCTTACGCTTCTCAAAAGGATTTTTCTGTGATTCATCAGGTGCATACAAGCCATAAAACATACTGCCGTGCCCTAAAGATTTCAGAGCGATGTAAAGCTCTTTTGCCATCGCAGACCCAATGCCACGTGCAAATTCAAAAAGATGAATGAAAGCCATCATATCAGACTCATTGACAAGCAGTGTATACAGATCAAGGACAGCTTTTACCTCACGTGAATCAAAAAAGCTCGTTCCACCTTTGCGCTTACAGTTGATACCAAGCTCACGCAGTCCTACTTCTATACCATCCGCAGAGGAGTTATTACGAAAAATAACAGCTATCTCCTCACGTGGTGTAGCAGTTTGTGAGATCTTGTCCGCTACACCGTGATACTGGTCAAAAAGCTCATCGAATGCCAGAAGTTTTGGAAGCTCGGCATCATAGTTTCTAGTAACTTCTAGTTTTTTCGGATAAATTCTCTCATTTATCTCTATAACCTTATTTGCCAGAGACAAAATTGGCATCGTTGAACGGTAGTTCTTTGTCAAAGTATGAACAACTGCATCAGGATATTTTTTCGTAAATGAACCAATGATCGTGATATCTGCACCATTAAAAGCATAGATACTCTGGTCATAATCTCCAACACAAAAAAGTGATGGTGGATTCATCGCATCGATAAGTGTGCCTTGGAGCGCATTGGTATCTTGGTACTCATCAACAAGTACCTCTTTGTAGCCGAGTTCTGCCTCTTTGGCCATCTTTCGAAACTCCAAAAGCAGGTCATTGAAGTTTAAAAAACCATACTCTTTTTTTAAAGCTTCAAACTCATCGACCACATCGGCATATATCATTGCAAAGAGCTCATGCTCAGGATAGTTTTCAACAAGCCAAGACTCAAAATGTTTCTCTAACTCTGTGTTTTGATAGTAGGAGTAAAGATCATACAGATAGTTACCTCCATAGGGCTGAACATCTGCATCTATGTGCATAAAAGATCGCTTTTCAAATACAGAACGAAAGAGCGTTTTAAGTTCACGTTGCTGTTTGAGTACAACTCGTTTATCGCGTTTTTTAAGCCATCGGTAACTTACAGCATGAAAAGTTCCCGCATCTATTCTCTTAGCTACATCTGCACCAAAATACTCTGCTACACGAGCAACCATTTCAGCGGCAGCCTTGTTGGTAAAGGTCAGCAGAAGTATCTCTTGCGGGGCTATACCGGAGTTTAAAAGATAGGCTATCCTACCTACTATGGTAGAAGTCTTTCCAGTTCCGGCAGAAGCGATAATAAGGTTTTGATTGGACGAGGAAGTAGCAGCTGCATACTGCTCTTCATTTAAACGCGATAATGGCATGGCGGAATTATACCTTGTAACTATTAAAGTGTGCTAATTATATTTATTAACAACCAATATAACATCCATTTAATAGTAAAGATGTTAGAATGTCCTCAAATATTATTTGGAGTACTTGTGAAAATGCAAAACAGTGAAAATCTCTTGCAGATTGTAACAAATGATACTAGAGACAGTATCTTAAATATGGATATTGTCACACCAAGTATCTATGCTTCCGTATTTTCAAAGTATGCAGATGATCATGATCTGTCCTTAGAAAATGAAGATGAGATTTCACGCGAAATTTTACAAAAAGAGTGTTCCTTTTTAACAGAATTACAATCACAAACAAGTAAAAATGCCAACATACTCAGTGAAACGACAACCAAAGCCATCACTGCTATGCGAGACAAAAATGAAACACTGCTTCAAGATGTCCTCAAAGAGACAGAGGCACTTCGTCAAGAAGTAGAAAAACTTAAAGAGTCTGTATATCGAGATGAACTGACACATACTTATAATCGAAAATGGCTTCATGACAACTATATAGATGATGAGAAAAGATTTACAAAAAACGGTCTGCTTGCTATTATAGATCTAAACTACTTTAAACTCATCAATGATACCTATGGCCATATCATAGGTGATAAAGTTCTCATCTTTATGGCAAACCACTTAAAAAGTATTGAAAGAGATATCGTTCGTTACGGAGGAGATGAATTTATCATCTTATTTCCAGAAAGTACTCATGAAAATCTTGCAACAAAACGTCTGCATAAGACAAGAGAGAGTATTCTTGCCAAAAAATTAAAAGCACATGAAGAGATGTTTACACTGAGCTTTTCTTTCGGTCTAGCAAGCTTTCAGCAAAACGACTCCTTAGCAGAAATCATCGAAAATGCAGATAAAAATATGTACAATGATAAAGTAAAGATCAAAAGTAGAATTACAGGTATATAGACAACCTCTGAATACATAAGCAAATCCTCACCTATATTTGGATATAATCGCGAAATTTAATAGATTTTAAGGCGATAATATTATGTCAGAAAACAAGTACAATCCACAAGAGACAGAATACAAATACTACAAGATTTGGGAAGAGCGCAAATACTTTGAAGTAGATGGCAACAAAAACATCCAAGAAGAAGATAAACACTTCGCAATTATGATGCCACCTCCAAATGTGACAGGGCGCCTTCATATCGGTCATGCACTCACATTTACACTCCAAGATATCATCACTCGTTACAAACGTATGGATGGATTCAAGACACTCTGGCAACCAGGAACTGACCATGCCGGAATCGCAACACAAAACGTAGTTGAAAAACAGCTCCTAGCAGAAGGAACAACAAAAGAGGAGATAGGCCGTGAAGCTTTCTTAGAACGTGCTTGGAAATGGAAAGCAGAATCTGCCGGTATCATGACAGAACAGCTCCGTAAAATGGGTGTATCTCCTGCATGGGAAAGAGAGCGCTTTACAATGGATGAAGGACTGCAAAAGTCTGTGCGTGAGGCATTCGTTCATCTTTACAATGAAGGTTTGATCGTTCGTGGAAACTACATGGTCAACTGGTGTACACATGATGGTGCACTCTCTGATATCGAGGTAGAACACGAAGAAGAAGATGGAAAGTTTTACCACATCAAGTACCCATTTGCTGATGGAAGCGGTTTTGTTGAAGTCGCAACAACTCGTCCAGAGACATATTTTGGAGATACTGCTGTTATGGTTCATCCTGATGATGAGCGCTACATTGATATCATCGGAAAAGAGATAAAACTTCCACTTTTAGAGAGAAAAGTAAAAATCATCGCCGATACTCACGTAGATATGGAGTTCGGAACAGGTGTGGTAAAAGTAACACCTGCTCATGACCAGAATGACTACGAAGTTGGAAAACGTCATGACCTTGAGTTTATCACTGTTTTTGATGAAAAAGGAATTCTTAACGATTATGCAGGAGAGTTTAAAGGTTTAGAGCGTTTAGAAGCGCGTGATATTATCGTAAAACGCCTTGAAGAAGAAGGTTTTATTGTAAAAATCGAAGACCATAAACACCAGGTAGGACACTGTTACAGATGTAAAAACGTAGTTGAGCCTTACATCTCAAAACAGTGGTTCGTACGTAAAGAGGTAGCAGATAAGTCCATCGAAAAAACAAATGCAGGTGAAGCAAAATTCTTCCCACCACACTGGATAAACTCTTACAACTCTTGGATGGGTGAACTTCGTGACTGGTGTATCTCACGCCAACTTTGGTGGGGACATCAGATTCCTGTATTTTACTGCGATGATTGTGGACATGAGTTTGCTTCTACTGAAGAACACCCGGCAGCTTGTCCAAAATGTGCCTCTAAAAATTTCCATCAGGACCCTGATGTACTTGATACTTGGTTTAGCTCTGCACTCTGGCCATTTTCAACTCTTGGTTGGGGGAATGGTGATGTCGAGATGGACAAACTTTTCAAATCAGAAGATATGAAAGAGTTCTATCCGAATGCACTTCTTATTACCGGTTTTGACATTCTTTTCTTCTGGGTAGCACGTATGATGATGATGGGTGAGCACTTCATTGGTGAACTACCGTTTAAAGATATCTATCTGCACGCACTTGTACGTGATGAGCATGGTCAAAAGATGAGTAAGTCAAAAGGTAACGTTATCGATCCACTTGATATGGTTAATAAATACTCTGCAGATATTTTACGCTTTACTCTGGCAATCTCTGCTGCACAAGGGCGTGATATCAGAATGAGCGAGGAGAAACTCCAACTCAACCGTAACTTTACGAACAAGCTCTACAATGCAGCAAAATATCTGCAGATGAATGTAGAGACTTTCCCTGATATGGCAGGATTTTGTGTTGAGAGTGATTTAGGTCGCTATATGATGAGCCGCTTGAACCTAGCAACAAAAGAGGTACGTGCCTATCTTGATGAGTATAAATTCAATGATGCAGCCCTTACGATGTACAGATTTTTATGGAACGAGTTTTGTGACTGGGGAATCGAACTCTCTAAAGCAGACAAAGGTGCTGTAGTAGAACTTGGTGCTATCTTTAAAGAAGCAATGAAACTACTCCACCCTTTTATGCCGTTTATCACAGAGCATCTTTACCATCAACTCAGTGGAACTAGCCTTGAAGATGGTGAGTCCATTATGATTCAAAAATTCCCTCATAAAACAAAACAGCGTAAAGAAGAAGCAAAATTTGAAATTATCATGGATGCTATTGTCTCAATCCGCCGTGCAAAAGTACTTGTTGATATGGCAAACCAAAAAATCGAGAAAGCTTTTGTGAAGATTGATGGTATATCTGACAAAGATAAAGCAATGATGACACCGTTTATCGCAAAACTTGCAAAAGTAGAAAACCTGGAGTTTACAGAAGAAAAAATCGAAAATGCGGTCAGTGACATCGCAGACAAATGTGAGACTTTCATCCCTACTGACTCAATTGATCTGACACCTATCATCAACAAACTTACAAAACAGGCTGAAAAACTCCAAAAAGAGATAGGAAAACTAAATGGCATGCTTAATAATGAGCGTTTCGTAGCCAATGCTCCTGCAGATGTACTCGAGAAAAATCGTGAAGCACTTGCAGAAGCCCAAGCGAAAAGAGAAAAAGTTTTAGAGCAGCTTAGCTCTCTAAAGGCATAATTTGTTTGATATAAGAAAATATACATCACCAAATATCAAAAATGATATTCTCTCTGGGCTTGTCGTTGCCGTTGCACTTGTACCAGAAGCTATTGCTTTTAGTTTCATCGCAGAAGTAAGCCCTATTGTCGGGCTTTATACTGCTTTTATCTTAGGTCTTATCACTGCACTGATCGGTGGAAAACCGGGTATGATTAGTGGTGCGACGGGAAGTGTTGCTGTTGTTATCATTGGTCTTGTTATTGAAGCAAACAACCTTCTAAAAGGCCAAGGCTACACCGGAGATGAACTCTATATACATATACTCAATTATGTCCTGCTTGCTACTATCATTGCAGGTCTTATTCAAGTACTTTTTGGAGTTTTCAAACTTGGAAAATTCATTCGTCTTGTACCGCAACCGGCACTTTATGGTTTTGTGAACGGACTGGCTATTGTTATTGCCATGGCACAGTTTAAATTTTTTGAGGGACAAAGCTGGATAATGTATGCCATAGTAATTATTACTATGCTCATCATGTATATACTTCCAAAATTCACAAAAGCAGTACCATCTGGTCTTGTTGCCATTGTACTTATCTCCCTTGTAGTATATTTTGCAGGTATTGATACGCTTACAGTTGGTGATTTGGCAGATCTGAGTCAGTTTAAAGGACAGCTGCCGCACCTCATCATTCCAGATACTCTCTTTAGTCTTGATGCTATCATTATGGTGCTCCCATATGCTGTTATTATGGCGCTTGTCGGGCTTATTGAGTCCCTGCTTACTTTGGCTGTTCTTGATGAGATGAGCGGTACACGGGGCAGTGGGAACCAAGAGTGTATCGCTCTTGGATGTGGAAATATCGCAAGTGGTTTCTTCGGTGGTATGGCAGGTTGTGCAATGATTGGACAATCTATCATCAATTACACTTCTGGTGGACTTGGACGTCTCTCTTCATTTACTGCAGCGGTCGGTCTTCTCATTTTGGTAGTCTCACTTACAGATGTTCTCAATGCCATTCCTGTAGGTGTTCTTGTTGGAATCATGTTTATGGTGAGTATCGGGACATTTGAGTGGTCGAGTTTTTCACATCTCAAGCATATGCCACGTGCTGACGTTTTTGTCATGGTAGTTGTGACCATCATTACCGTTGTTGAAGATTTGGCGGTAGCTGTGATTGCCGGAGTTATCATCTCTGCTCTTGTTTTTGCTTGGAGACATGCACGTATCTGGGCAAAGACTCACGTAGAAGCAGACGGAACAAAGGTTTATGAGCTAGAAGGTCCGCTCTTTTTTGGAAGCGCTACAACATTTTCAGATAATTTTGACATTAAAAATGACCCTCCTAAAGTGGTTATTGATTTTAAAAATGCTCGTGTTCTAGACTTTTCAGGCGTTGAAGCGATTGATGCCCTTGTAAAAAAATATGAAGATACAGGGAAAAACCTTCTGTTGCGCCACTTAAGCAGAGATTGTAAAGCTATCATGAAAAAAGCAGGACCACACTGTACCTATGAAGAGGATGATCCAACATACAAGGTTGCATTTAACTATTAGGAGGGAGTCATGCATAAAAAAGTATACAACTTAGTCGAGTCACCAAAATTTAAAAACTTTATTCTCTTAGTTATCCTTTTAAATGGTATAACGATGGGAATAGAAACCTATCCCAGCATCCACGAACATATTAAAGATGAACTCTATCTTTTTGATACTGTTGTCATCACTATTTTTATCATAGAGATAGGCTTACGCATCTATGCACACAGAGTCTCGTTTTTTAAGGACGGTTGGAGCCTCTTTGATCTAAGTATTGTCCTTGTTTCAATGTTCCCAGCAAATTCTGTTTTTGAGATTTTTAGGATCTTAAGAATTTTCAGACTTTTGCGTGTTATTACAATCGTTCCCCAAATGCGAAAAATTGTTATGGCGCTTGCAAGTGTTATCCCCGGTATGGCCTCTATTGCAGGACTGATGTCCATACTCTTTTATATTGCAGCTGTTATGTCGACACAACTCTTTGGAGATCGTTTCCCTGACTGGTTTGGCTCTCTTGGAAGCTCACTCTATACACTCTTTCAAATTATGACATTAGAATCATGGTCTATGGGTATTGCACGTCCTATTATGGAGATATATCCTCACGCATGGCTCTTTTTTGTTCCATTTATCTTTATAGTTACATTTATCATGATTAACTTGATTGTTGCCGTAGTTGTTGATGCTATGAATCATCTCAGTGAGAATCAGGAAGCACAAGTAGAGGTAGTTGCAAAAGATGAGATAAAAGAGTTACACAATGAGATAAAAGAGCTCAAAGAACTCCTCCTTGAGAGTAAAAAGTAGTATCTTTTACTTTATACTCTCTTTTGGCTCTCCTATAAAGTAGCCTTGGGCATAGTCAATACCCATCTCTTTTACTTTATTGAGCACTACTTCATTATGAATATACTCAGCAATGATTTTAATGCCTCTTCGTTTACAAAAGTGCACTATTGTCTCAACAATCAGCTCACTCTTTTCATTTTCAATAATATCTTTAATAAATATCCCATCAATTTTCAAATAATCAGGATTGAGTTCTAACAGACGTGAGAAGTTAGAGTTTTCAACTCCAAAATCATCAAGTGCGATCTTAAAGCCTTTTTTTCTTAAAGAGTTGATCTGTTCAAGCATATTAGACTCTGTAAGTGTCACAATATCTTCAAGTAGCTCCAGTACAACACGAGAAGGGTCAATATTATACTTTTTTACATTAAGGAGTAAAAACTCTTCCAAATACCCCAAGTTGATATCATTTGATGTGATGTTAATGGAAAACTCATAGTCTGTATCACTAAAAACACGAAAAGCATTTGTTACTATTCGCCGTGTAATCAAAGAGAGTGTCCCGGTCATCTTACACGCTTCCATAAAACGGATAGGCGATACCAAACCTCCGTCATCATCTATTCTTGCTAAACACTCAAATTTTTCTATCTCTCCACTGTGTAGATTTTTTATAGGTTGAAAAAAACCAAGTAGTTTCTCTTCTTCTATCGCACTGCGTATCTTATTGATCCAGTAGATGTTCTCTTGTTGTTTCTTTGCATATTCTGATTTGGTTTCAAAGATTTTGTAAGAGCTTTTTTTATAAAGACGTGCTTCATGTACTGCAGCGGCTGCATGATTGAGTGTGATGATACCATTACCCATCGCAACACCGATGGTTACAGAAATTTTTACGATGATATTATCGTGTTCAAGTTCGATTTCTGTTTGATTGAAAAATGAAATGATGGATTCAGAAAAATCTTTTAACTCACGAAAGTTAAAAAAATCATTGACAATAAATACAAATTATCTCCATCGAAACGGAAAAGTTTTGCATTCTTTGGTTTTAGAAGCTGTAATCTTTTTGCAAGTTCAGTAAGTATCTCATCCCCTACGACATATCCGTAGGCATTGTTTATGTTGTTAAAGTTATCTATATTTACAACAAAGATATTAAGTCGGCTGTGCAGTTTGATATACTCTAAAAGTGCAAAACGGTTAGGCAAACCACTTAACTGGTCTGTATAATAGTCCCACTCTTTTTTCTCTAAAGTAAATTCCATATCTATCCTAATAATATAAAATAAAATAATAAATATTATATCTTATTTTTATTTATAGGTTCTTAATTTGATAAAAGACTCCGGTTCTATATTTTTATACTTTGGCATCTCCTGACCGATATTAGCATTTACGTACGTTGGATCAGCCAATACATACCTACGTCTGTTATACCTTACGGAGTCCCCTTCTAAGGGGATATAGAGTGCTGTACTCATATGGTCGCTATATTTTACACCAATAACTCTCACACCAAAAAGTTTTCTTATCAAGTAAGAAAAAAGTATAGCTCTGTCTTCACAATCTGATGCATTATAGACAAGTGTCTCCTCTGCAAACATCACTTTTTCATGTCCAAACTGTTCATTATCTCGCTCATACTTAAAAGCTTTTTGTACAAAACGAAGCACAATGTTCATCGCCTCACTTATCTTTTTACCATCTGTATATTTTTTGATATCTTCTGCCAAATCTCTGTAGGTTTCATGCTCCATCGGTGCATTAAAGTAGACTCTGTAATCCACCTGTGGGTATGTATTCATAAAGTCTAAAATGTTTTCATTGTACTTATATGATGCTTCGTAAACTTTACCATAATCTTGAAAAGAGATACGTTTAGAAACATTTTGTTTTTTAAAAAGAGGGAGTGTTTTGAGCCTAAAATCTATCGGTTTGTCAGCTTGAGGATACTCCTGTTCATAGGTATAGATACGCTCGATATTTTGTTGATTGTACTTTGAGATGATGTAATAGTACTTATCATCAAAACTGTAACGAGGTGTTGCATAGATTGTATCTTTGGAGTAGTGCAGCAGGTATATACTTTGACTTTCACTCAGAGCTATCTTTACATTATATGAAAGCTTGTTAAGTAAAAACCATTTGTAAATCTTTGCCTCATTTTGTTCTGTGTAAATATGTTGTGAAAGTTTTGAGATTAAAAGGTACAGGGCCCAGTCATTTAGTTGCAGTGTGTCTCTGTAGTTTTCTATCTCGCTAAGTGTTGTATTGTAGTTACTAGAGGCCAATATACTAAAAAAGTTCGATATCCCTGCCTGATTTTGTGGATAAAACTTTGCTTTTTTGATGTTTTTGTCAAAACTAAAAGCGACTTCAGAACCAAAAAAGTAAAAATTGATATCTTTTTTTATCTCTTTTTTTGGCTGCGTCGCTTTTTTTATCTTTTCTTTTTCTGGCAACTGAATCTTGACTGCAGGTCCAACTTCTGGAGCTTTTTGTTCCTCTTTCGGCCTTATTGATTTTGGTTTTGGCTCTGTATACATCGGAGGTGTGATGTATGCCTTATACTCTTTCCACTGTGCTTTTAAGTAAGCATTAAAAGCATTGTCCCTTTCATCTTTATACTCTGTGTATGCAGCTGACTGTACTCTTTTAAAGTCAGCAAAACTCTCGGCAAAGAGACCATTTGCCCAGAGTAAAATAAAAAGGCTAAAAAGGCCAAACGGATTGAATAAGTTTCGTTCCCCATCCCTGTTTTGTTGCACGGTCCATATCTCCCTCAGTTTTATAAAGAATCTTCGCATCACTTATCTGTGTAGAGTTTATTTTATTATACTGGTCGATATCATACGGACGGATAACCCCACTTATTTGGATGATCTGTTTTTGATCATCCACAAGTATCTCACGTGTACCAGATATAAAATAGTTTCCATTTTGAAGTACTTTTACTATTCTAGCAGAAATTGTTGTCGTAAAGCTAGCATCTTTTGTAGCACTACCCTGCCCTTTATAGGTATTGTCAGATTTTGTTTTAAAACCGATATCACTGTAGCCATTGACTTTTGTTATGGCATCATTGACATTTCCGTTTGCAGCACCGGCAGAGGAGAAGATACCTCCACCAAGATTTGACTCATCACTCTCACTTAACTGCTTTGTACCCGTGTTCGAACTTTTTGCAGTCTCTGAGATAACAACGGTAACAATATCATTAACATGCATTGCTTTATGATCTGAAAAAAGAGGATTATCCCCTTTTCCAAAAAGACTGCCTGTTGAAGCAAAATCCTGTTTCTCTTCACGTGCTGGCATCTGCTCAACATAAGCCGGTGGTTCAAAATTGATCTCAGGGTCTGTTAGTTTTGCTGTACATCCGGAAAAAAAGTAAGCCATCACTACAACAGATAAGGGAATAGTTAATTTTTTTTGCATTAAATCTCTTTAATATCTATATTTGTGTATAATTCTAGCAATTTCAGTTCCACATATAAGGATAATATATCATGAGTTTACGCGAACAAATAAATACAGATGTCAAAGAGGCAATGAAAGCCAAAGATACTAAAAAAAGAGATGCACTTCGTCTGCTTACATCAGCATTTAAGCAAATTGAAGTTGATGAGAGAAAAGAGCTCACAGATGACGATGTTATCAAAATTATCCAGACACAGATAAAACGCAGAAATGATGCAGCTAACCAATACAAAGAGGCTGGCCGTGAGGATCTGATGCAAATAGAACTTGAGGAGATTGCTTACTATGAGCCTTATCTTCCTGCTCAGCTTAGTGACGATGAACTCTGTACAGCTATCACAAAGATAATAGCTGAAGTTGGAGTAACAAGTATGAAAGAGATGGGAAAAGTAATGGGAGCAGCCAACAAAGCGCTTGCTGGTCAAGCTGACGGTAAACGTGTCAGCGAATGTGTGAAGAAGTCACTCTCTTAAATTCTACCAATCATCCAAGACGAAGCCTTTTGGCTCGTCATCTTCTATCTTTTTTACTTCCACGTTTTTATTTATCTCAGGCTCTTGTACTTTTTTAGGTTCAGGCTTCGCCATCTGCTCTTCAAACTGTAACTCTAAACCTTTACTTGTCATGATAAAACCGTTTACATGGAGTTTTCCATCATGAATCTGCTTATGGTGTTCCTTACAGAGTGGTACAAGGTTATGTTTATTGTCTTTATGAAAATGTCCGATAAATCCTGCTTTATCTGCCAAAGACTGATGTGAGATATGATGCACATCCTCTGCAACAGCACCACAGACAATACACTTAGTTACATACAACTCTTTGTTGTATTTTGATTTTTTCTTCTTCACAAGTAACTCTAACTCATCAAAATCATTGGCTAGACGTTTTCTGATGGTATTTGCTGTCTCTAAAAATTCACTGTCCATATGCAGTGATTTTGCAAATTCCAATCCATAGATACTACTTCCACTTCCAGCCTGTAGCACACGATTAAAGATGAGCTTATCTGCTTCCTCATCATACTCTACACTCAAGTGTAAATCCACTACATTATTTAAACGCGTGATTTCCGGCATTGTTGAGAGTTGATGCAGGTGTGTTGCAAACAAAAAGAGACAACGTACATTTGAGAGCTTTTGAATGGCACTTGCAACAATAGCAACACCCGAAAGTGTTTCAGTACCATGACTTATCTCATCACCCAAAACCAAAGAACGGACACTTGAACGGTTAAATATGTTTTTGAGCTCTAACATCTCCACAGCAAAGGTTGAAAGCCCCTTTGCAAGGTTATCTTTAGATACTATACGGGTAAAAAGTGAATCAAAGATAGAGAACTTCATCACAGCTGCACTTACAAAAAAACCGGACTGCGCCATAAGAACGGCTATACCGATACTCTTCATCAATGAGCTTTTTCCACTCGAGTTAATCCCATACAAGAGTACACCGTTAATATCATGTCCGTCATGGACACGTACATCAAGCATCACTGTTGTCGGATGCGGTAGGTCAAGGTAGTCACGGTTTCCCATAACGATGTCATTTGGCACATAGATACCACCACGTTCTTGCACCTCAATGAGCGGATGACGCAGCTGCATAATCTGCATAAAGTTCTCATCCTCTTTGGCTTCAACTATCATCGGTCGGGAGTGCTTATGCTCCTGCGCTATCTTTGAAGAGCTCACACCGACATCCAAGTCTGCAACATAGGCAATGACACGTTCAAAAAGAAGTGAATAACGTCGCTCAAAAAGATTTTGAAGTTGAATATAACGCTCTTTTACAAGCGTAACGATCTTGCGACGATTTTTCATGATTCTGTCAGAGAGCTCATCCGTAAAAGTAGAGGTAATTTTTACGGAATTTGTCAGCTTTTTGACAACAAACTTGGAGAACTCTTCATTTTTTTTAAATGCACTCTCAATGAATGAAAAACGGTTTTTACTTAAAGAGATATAGTAACCCTCTTTTTCCAAAAGTCCTAAAGAGACAACCTTTGCACTGCTGCTTGCCCCTGCATCTTCAAGCATTACCTCTATCTTTTTCATAATATCTTCAAATGCAACAAGCATAACACTGTTCTCTTTTACAAGTGTGTCTATACTTTCATCCACACCACTCATCAAGAAGTTCTCATCAACTGTAGCATTCGTAAACCTGCGTGAGACATCCAAATCGATGCTCTTTTCTATCTCACGCAGAAACTCATCTAGCTCACTCTCATGAAAAGGTGTACGCTGAATCTTATGTTTCTTTACATATTGCATCAACTCTTTAACACTCACCATTGAGTCATAGAGATGATTCATCTCAAAAGGATGCAGGCGTGCTAGGGAGAGTCTGCGTGAGAGACGTTCCATATCATAGATTCCTCGCATCATCTCATCAAGATAACGCACGTGAGAGTTTACCTTCTCTATCAAATTATAACGACGTTCAAGCTCCTCTTTGTCCATAATCGGATTAAGCAGTCTCTCTTTTAAAAGACGACGCCCTATGGCAGTTGAGCTTTTATCAAGCATCTTGAGCAGTGTAAACTCTTTGCGGTCTTTTGAGATGATACCCATCTGCTCTAAGGCATTGTTGCCAAGATACATAAAACGGCGGTTGTCAATGATGCGCGGCATTGCCATCTTTTGAACGATGTGGTAATCATGTTCTATTACAAAGTTAATGAGAATCGCTAAAGACTCCGTAATCATAGGATTGCGTTCTAAATCCAAATGTTCTATCGGAGAGAGAAGAGATTGAATCTGATAGACCTCTTTAAAAAGTTCGTTTTGAAAGTCGATTTTTGGTCTTTGATTATTGACTGAATAATGATAGTGTTCAGGAATTTCAAGGTACTGCATCACATGCTTTTGGTTATCAATCCCATCCAAAAATGTCATCACTACTTCACTCGTTCTGTAGACATTGAAAAGATTAAAAACCTCATCAAGTGCATAAGCCGGATCTTCACTTGTTCCGTGTGTCTCATAGAGCCATGTTTTTCCCGTTGTCACATCAATAGCCGAGTAGCCTACAGTATAGATATCACGAAACTTATCTACTAAAATTGAGACAATGTAGTTGTCATCATTATCTACTATATGGTCAAAGTTCGTTCCAGGAGAGACAATTTGTGCGATATAACGGCTGATTTTTGGAGGATTACCTTTTTGCTTGACAACAATAACCGTATATTTTTGCTCTGCTATAAGACGATTAAGATAGCGCTCAAAACTAACAGCGGGTACACCAGCTAAGAGTGGATTTTTATCAGAGTTTTCTACAATGTTTTTATTTTTCTTTGTCAGTTGAATATTTAAAAGTTCAGCTATCTCTTTTGCTTTTCCAACCTGTTCATCATCATTATTTACTTCATAAACTTCAAAAAAAGTTCCAATTTCCATAAATACTACAGTATCAGCGCCGTATTTGTCTTCAAAATGACGCTGCAAATCAAAATAGATTTGTGTTAATAACTTATCTTTATTATTTAATAATTTTTCTACTTCAGATGAACGCATATCTCTCTTTGCTATTTCTTGTAATATCTTTGTGATTATATCATAAGAAACTACTTACTATTTTCTCACTTTTTCATTATTTTACCGATTTTATAGAATATTTCGGATATTTATTTGTTATAATCATTCATTTGAATTATCACACAATAACGTATTAAAGGTTTTCTATGTTAAAAATCACTATACATCTTTTTCTTCTGACTTCTATAACATTCGCACAAACACTCAAAGAGAGTCTGGAAGAGATTTTGCACACAAATCCTATTATTCAGGAACGACTTCAAAATTATAATGCAACAAAACAGGATATTACTTCAGCAAAATCCGGCTACTATCCAAAACTTGACATTAAACTTGGCACTGGAGAAGAAAAAATAGTACATGATTATGCAACAACAGACTACTCTGTATACAAAAGTTCTCTTAACTATACACACAATATTTTTAACGGCTTTGGCACAACATCTTTAGTTGATTCTCAAGAATACAGAACTGCTGCAGCAGCATATAGCTATATAGAAAAAGTAAACAATACTTCTATTGAGTTGGTCAACACCTATCTCGAAGTAGTTAAGAATCAAGAACTTTTAGGAACAGCTGAGGAAAATGTGCAAATTGATCAAGAAATATTTAACAGAGTAAAAAAACTCTATAAAGCAGGACTCACTACACTCTCTGAAGTAAAAAAAATAGAATCATCTCTGGCACTTGCAAAGTCAAATCTCGTCGTTCAGGAAAACTCACTTTTAAATGCTTTATATAACTTTGAAAAAGTACTTGGTCACCCTGCCACAGTAACTGCGATGCAAAGGCCAAATATAGATAAAACAATTTTACCAAAAACACTAAATGAAGCAATCGATTTTTCACTCAAACACAATCCTTCACTTATGGCAAATGAGTACAATATTAAGGCAGCACAGGCGACAAGCAGAGAAAATAAAGCAAAATATTATCCAAAAATAGACTTGGAAGCTTCACAAGAATACAACAACAATGTAAGTGGTACAGAAGGAAAGGATAATGAGTTTCGTGCAATGGCTTATATTTCCTACAATCTTTTTAATGGTTTTAATGATCAAGCATCTATAGAGAAAAGTTACGCAAAAATTCAACAAGAGATTGCAAATAAAAATGATACCAAACGCAAAATTCACCAAAGTTTAAAGATTGCTTGGGCAGCACAGACAAAACTCAAAAAACAGCTACTACACCTTCAAGAATATAAAAATTTTTCATATAAAACACTCGTTCTCTACTCAAAAGAGTATGATTTGGGACGCCGTTCTTTGCTTGATCTTCTCTCCACACAAAATGACTTTATCCGCTCAAAAGCACAAATTATTACTACGGAGTTTGGCATTTTATATGCACAATACAAAATTCTTGATACAATGGGTATACTTGTCAGTTCTATTATAAATGACAATACAATCATTTATTCCAATGTCAATCTAAAATCAGGAAAGAAATAGAATGCTTATTACCAATGCTGACAATTTACGTATGGATGCTCTTTTAGATTCACTTGTACTCTTTACAAAAAAATATCATAAACCATTTTCCGCAGATGCGCTCACTGCTGGTCTCCCTATAGAACCAGGAGCAGAAGCACCTGAACTCTTTTCTATCAATAATGCAAAAGGACTTTTTTCCCGTGCCGCAGCTCGTGCCGGACTAAAATCTTCTCTTATCCAACGTCCTTTGGCACAGATTTCAAATCTGCAGCTTCCAATGATAATTTTACTCTCCAATCAGGGTGCTTGCATCTTGGACAGATTTAGTGAAGATAGAACACAAGCAAAGATAATTATGCCTGCAGAAGAGCCTATCGAGCAGTGGGTTGATGTTGAAGACTTAGAAGATGAATACATTGGCTATGGCTTTATGATAAAAAAAATCTTTGATGCTCAGAATGAAGAACACAAAACACTCCACACACATGCCAAACACTGGTTTTGGGACACACTAAAACTTTCAACCGGCATCTATAAAGATGTTCTCTATGCCTCTTTGCTTATCAACCTTTTTGTCCTTGCCTCACCTCTTTTTACAATGAATGTATATGACAGAGTTGTTCCAAACAATGCCATTGAAACACTTTGGGTATTTGCTATAGGTGTTGTAATTATTTATGTTATTGACACTTTTGCTAAATTTTCACGGACATATCTTTTAGAGATTGCCGCAAAAAAGAGTGACATTATTATGTCTTCGATCATTTTTGAAAAAGTACTCTCACTTAAAATGTCACACATTCCACCATCAGTCGGCTCTTTCGCCAACAGCATAAAAGAGTTTGATAGTATTCGTAGCTTTTTAACAAATGCAACAATGGCAGCTGTAATTGATCTGCCTTTTGCTGTTATCTTTTTAGCTGTTATTGCCTATATCGGTGGCACTATTGTTCTAATTCCTATAGTAACTATTATACTAATTTTGCTATATGCATTTTTTATTAAAAACCCTCTGCGTGAGAGTATAGAATCCACACATGAAGCGGCCTCGAAAAAAAGCTCTATTTTAATAGAATCTCTTCATAACCTTGAAACACTCAAAAGTCTTGGTGCACTCAACCAAACACAATGGAAATGGGAAGAAGCAACAGGAGAGATTGCTTCAAAAAGTCTCAAATCCCATCTCCTCTCAGCCTCTATTCCAACAATTACTCAGCTCTTAATCCAACTTAACACCGTTATGATTATTGTCTATGGTGTCTATAGGATTCAGGACTTTGAACTCTCCATGGGGGGACTTATTGCCATTGTCATCCTTACAGGACGAACACTTGCTCCTATGGGTCAGGTTGCCGGGTTGATCACCAATTTTCAGGATGCCAAAACCTCCTATGAAATGCTTAACGAAATCATCTCAAAACCAAGTGAAAGACCGGAGGGAAAACAGTTTCTGGAAAAACCTGCATTTAGTGGACATATTGAGTTTCGAAATGTTACATTTACCTATCCGCAAACAACTGTTCCTGCTTTGAAAAATGTCAGTTTTATTATTCATCAACATGAACATGTTGCCATAATCGGTCGTATAGGCTCAGGAAAGAGTACCATCGAAAAACTTATTTTGGGACTCTATGAACCAGATTCTGGACAGATACTCATAGATGGTATAGATATTGCCCAGATAGACCCTGCAGACCTACGTAAAAACATCGGTTATCTTTCCCAAGATGTTATGCTTTTTCGAGGAACAGTTAAAGAAAACATCCTATTCAAAGCTTCTCACGCAAGTGATGGAGCAATGCTGCGTGCTTCAAAAATAAGCGGTACGGATGAGTTTATACAAAAGCATCCAAAAGGGTATGAAATGCCTGTAGGTGAACGTGGTCAAGGGCTCTCAGGAGGTCAGCGTCAAAGTATAGGTGTCGCTCGTGCCTTTTTACTTGATGCTCCTATCATCCTAATGGATGAACCAAGTAATGCAATGGATCAAGTCACCGAAGCAAAACTTCTTAAGAATTTACAAAATGCACTTAAAGATAAAACAGCAATCATAGTAACACAAAAAATGACTCTATTAAAAATAGTAGATAGAGTCATTGTCATGAATGAAGGTCGACTCTTTATTGATGCACCAAAAGAAGATGCACTTAAACAACTCCAAGGTGGAGGTAAAAATGAAGCCTAATAATCAACGGGAATATACAGAAAAAGAGTTCGAATTTATGAACTCTCTTAGTGCAGCGATTCTTGAAAAATCTCCAAAAAGGATGAGTCGTATTCTAAAACTATGGCTTATAACAATTCTTATTTTTATTATTTGGGCATCATTTGCAGAAATTGATGAAATCACACGAGGCAATGGAAAAGTTATTCCCTATGGACAAAACCAGATTATTCAAAATCTTGAGGGTGGAATTGTTGAAGCTATTTTGGTCAATGAAGGAGATAGAGTCAAGAAGGGTGAAGTGCTCCTCAAAATAAAAAACCTTAAAAATATTTCAACAAGCCAGACAAATCAAATGACATATAATGAACTCTTCGCAAAAAGTCTTCGTCTTAAAGCAGAAGCCAATGAAACTCCCTTTAAATCTATACAAACCAAAGATAAAAAACTCCAAAAACAGATTAAACTAGCACAAAAACTCTACAACTCAGACATATTGGAATTTAAAGCTCAAGACAACACAATAGTGCAACAAATTGAACAACGTAAACAAGAACTCAGAGAGGCAAAAGCAAAAATAAAATCTCTAAAAAAATCATTAACTTATGTAACAGAAGAGATAGCAATGACAGAGCCAATGGTAAAAGAAGGAGTCAAATCAAAAATTGATTTTCTCAAACTTAAACGTGAAGCAAATGGTATCAAAAATGATATAGAAGCAACAAAACTCTCATTACCACGACTATGGTCAATAATCAAAGAGTATAGAAATAAACGAATAGAAGCTAAAGAGAAATTTATCAAAACAGCCAAAGAGGAACTTAACAAGACACTCGCAGAAATTGCACGCCTAAAAACACAACAAATTGCTTATAATGACCAAGTAAACCGTACTATGGTAACATCACCGGTTGATGGAATTGTTCAAAAATTGTTTGTCCATACAATCGGTGGTGTTGTCAAACCAGGGGCTGATTTAATTGAAATAGTTCCTGTCAATAAAAAACTCTATCTTGAAATTAAAATCAAACCTAGAGATATCGCTTTTATCCATCCAGGAGCAGAAGCAATGGTAAAAATCTCCGCATATGATTTTGCAATTCATGGAGGCCTTAAAGGAAAAGTAGTTAATATTTCACCTGACACCATTACAGATGAGGAAGGAAATACCTTTTATCTTATAAATATCAAAACGGAAAAAAATTATCTCGGTTCACCAGAACATCCACTTAACATTATTCCGGGGATGACAGCGAGTGTAGATATAGTTACAGGAAAGAAAACAGTTATGCAGTACATCCTAAAACCAATTCTTAAATCAAAACAGTATGTTTTTTCGGAGCGATAAGATGAATATTATACTTTTCAGTCAGGATGAAAACTTTATTACAGAGTGGCAAGAAAAATTACACAACAAAAAAATCTCATCCGCCTATGATTATGACTCTTTGGTTAATATTACACAAAACAATTTAAACACATATATCATACTCTCAGATTTCGATACTGTAGCAAGCGAGATAAATACTGTAATTGCATCTGCAAAACTACCGAAGTATCTTGCCATTGTGGAAAAAGTTCC
Organism: Sulfurimonas indica; assembly: GCF_009192995.1. Lineage (GTDB taxonomy): Bacteria > Campylobacterota > Campylobacteria > Campylobacterales > Sulfurimonadaceae > Sulfurimonas > Sulfurimonas indica. Next base: position 122,817 of record NZ_SDID01000007.1, read on the forward strand.
AGAGATAGCAACAGGGAAAATGCTCATTTCTCATGGTATTAAAGCCTATGGAAATAGCCGTATGCTTAAAATCCATGCTAACGCCATGATAGAAGCAGTACAAAACAACAAGATTTGGACCTACCCTGAACTTACAGCAGCACTTGCAGCAAGAGGCGGACGTATCGCAATTTCAGATGATGCAAGAGCCATGATAGAACACAGACTCACACAAAAGGAGAGTGAGGTTATCTACCTCATTTTAAATGGCTTGACAAACAGTGCCATTGCACAGAAGCTTAATATTTCACTCCGGACAGTAAAAGCACATATCAGTGCAATTTTTACAAAATTACATGTCAACGACAGGATTTCTTTGGTTTTACTCTTAAAATAGAGCTCTCTCAAGCTCTATTAACTCTGGTCTACATGTACATCTGTATTAATTTCTAATGTTACTGAAGAACCATCATCAGCAACCCCGGTATACTCTTGATATTCGGCTCCCATCTCAGAATCAGTTTTAAAATCACCAAGCGTCCAATCTCCTTCTTCATGAAGAATAACCGTATCATCGTTATCCCCATCTATACGAAGCAGATTGCTCTCGTCTGTTATCTCTAGCACATCATTAACACCAAGCTCTATCTCTTGCATACCACTGCCAAGATTAATTTGATTTATATCTTGCATAGTATCTAAATGTGCTAAATCAATATTCATATTACCATCATCAAACGACAATACACTCATTGCATCACCACTATTAGTTTCTGTAGAAGTGACACTTGACATTATGCTATTTAGGTCATCTTTCGATATCTCACTATCAGACACCATAGTCACACTAGCATCACCATCAGTATCAATACTAACAGTAGCACTGTTATTTTCTATAGTTATCTCATTACCATCACTATCTTGGAGAGTAACACCATCTGGTAAATTATCTAACGTAATATCACTTAATACTTCACTACCATCTGTATCAGTTAAACCAGCACTTAAACTTATAGGGTATTCGTATGTTGTAGTAGTAGCATCTGCTGTAACAGTAGCATCACTACCACCAAACTCTATATGTTCAATATTTTTAAGAGTTGTAGTCTCATTTGAAGCAATATTTGTATATCTGTCTCCATCTACACTCCACTCACTTGCATCACCTTTAAAGACTACAGTATCATCACCTTTTCCACCATCAATAATATCAAATCCACTACCTACAGTCATAGTATCATCACCACTTCCTGCATCTATTTCAGTCCATCCAGTAGCAGCCTTTCCTATATTTAAACTATCATTGCCATCACCTAATTTCACTTTATCATAGTTATCTCCAGCAACTACAGTATCATCACCTTTACCAGCATCTATACCTGCCCAAGCATTATTTGCATCTCCTACTGTTGCAGTATCGTTACCATCACCTAAGTCTAGGTTCTGCACACCATCACCCGCTACTAAAGTATCATCACCTGCATCCATTTTAATTTTATCAAACTGATTACCGGCAACCACTGTATCATCACCCTTACCGGCATCTATACTTGCATAGCCATTTCCAGCATCTCCAAAAGTAGCACTATCATTGCCGCTTCCCAAATCTGCTTTTGTTACACCATCACCTGCTTGGACTTTATCTGCACCATCACCAGTTTTTACTTTATCCCAGCCATCACCCAAAGTAACACTGTCATCGCCTTTACCCATGTCTACTTTAGCATAACCAGCACCAGCGTCACCTGCTTTTAGATTATCATTACCATCACCGGTATCTATTTTTTCACTACCAGAACCTACTGTAATATTATCAGCACCGCTTCCACTTTTAATCTCATTCCAATTATCACCAGCTTTTATAGTATCATCACCTTTGCCGGTATCAATTTTTGTGTATCCTGCTGCCGCATCACCTATCTCCAAACTATCATTACCATCACGCAAGTCCACTTTATCGTAGTTATCCCCGGCAACTATATTATCATCACCTCCATTACCCCTAACTTCATCCCAAGTTCCACTTCCTTCACCTAAGTTGGTAGCACCACTTATATCTGGAGTCAATGGTACTTGTACATCTGAACTACCAGAACCTTCATGAACTACTACATCACCTATACTCATTTCAAGTGTTGGCGCTGATGCTATTGTATCTGGTTCATCACTTCCAGTTACATTAACGGTTACTTGTGCTGTTGATTCTCCACCATTTCCATCACTTACTGTATAGCTAAATGTTACATCACTAGCTTCACCGTCATTCATTTGTTGCATATAGCTACTTGGTGTAAACTCTACTTGCCCATCACTATTAACAGTTGCAGTTCCTAAAGTATTTCCATCATTATCTGTGATAGTTGTACTTTGACCATTTGTTACATCTTGACCTTCTATTTGAGTGATAGCCAGAGTGTCACCATCTACATCTGTATCGTTTGATAGAACATCTATGGTAATTGCTGTATCTTCATCTGTTACAAGTGGATTTTCTCCAGCTGGTGTTGTGATAAGTGTTCCGTTATCTATCATAGTTTGCAACATATCTTCCATAGTTGCATCACCATTTCTAATAGCATTGAGGCTATCTTTCATATCACCATCAGTAAATTGTACTGTTTGTGTCTGTCCATCTATAGTAAACTCAAGTCCCGGACCTCTCCAGTCAATTCCAACTGCACTTACATGACTTGCTAATTCTGAAGCTATCTCACTGCTTGAACCTGTAAGGTTGAGAGATGATACAATCTCACTAATATCAAGTTTATCCTCTCCTGCTGTAAAGCTGACTACCTGATCAGTGCTTCCAAAGTTGTCATTTGTAAGCACTACTGTATCTGCACCTTGCCCATCAAGTCTAAGGATATCATTACCTGCACCACCTACAAGTACATCATCACCATCATCACTTTGGTCTCCATATGTATGTCCACCCCATAGTGTATCATTTCCATCACCACCATATAGTGTATCATTGCCGGCATCACCAACTAAACTATCATCTCCACCATAACCATACTCAAGATCATTGCCCTCTTGTCCTCGAACATAGTCTCTGCCATCATCACTGCCACCAGTATGACCATAGATTACATCATCACCATCTCTTGCGTATGTGTCATGATCAGTATCGTCTAGCTGAATAACATCATCATTTACCCAGCCATCATTATTTGCACCAATATTACTTGTCTCTTCAAGCCCTTCTCTATCATCATATCCTGTAGACACTTCTACATTTTGGTAGCTATCATCATGTGCCTCTGGAACAACATTATCATTACTACCTGTTACATTAACGGTAACATTAGCGGTATCCTCTCCACCATGTCCATCACTTACTGTATAGTTAAATGTTACATCTCGAGCCTCTCCATCATTCATCTCTTGAAGATGTTCGCTTGGAGTAAAGAGAATTTTTCCATTGTTATCTAAAGATGCTGTTCCAAGAGTGTTGCCATCGCTATCAGTGATAGTTGCACTTTGTCCATTTGTAACATCTTGTCCATCTATTTTAGTAATAGAGAGGCTATCACCATCTGCATCACTGTCATTTGCCAATGCATCCACAACAACAAAACTGTCTTCATCAGTAACTACACTGTCATCCTCAGCAGTAGGATTAATATTAATCGGAACTACAAATGAAGTTGCATCCGATACATTCCCTACATTGTCTGTTGCTGTGACACTAATCATAGTATCATCACTTAACGGTGACGTGAACTCATAACTCCATGTACCATCCTCTGCAACTGTTGTAGTACCGATTTGCACACCATCTGCATCTGCTACAGTTATTGTACTTCCTGCATCACCATGCCCGCTTATGAGCGGTGTTGTATCATTTGATGGTTCCATAGTATCAACTGTTGGAGCATTTGACACAGAGTCTATCGCTACCTCTGCACTTACTGGAATACTTGTAGCACTTGAAATACCATCAACAGAAGTAGCTGTTACACTCAAATTAAAATCTTGTATATCTTGAGGTATTTGTAGTTTCAAATCAGATAAATCATCAGATGTAAGTGTCCAAGTCCCATCACCATTATTTGTTCCAGCACTTAGAACTGCACCATCAGGAAGGTCTGATAAAGTAATAAATTCGATACTTTCACTTCCATCACTATCATTTAATGTAGCTGTTATATCAAGAGGATACTCATATAATGTATTGTCAGAAATTATATCCTCTGCTTCTACAAGTGTAGGATTACCCACTTCAACACTCACAATTGGGGTATCGGCTACTGCATCCACTTCGATACTCACTGTTTGGGTAGATTCTACACCATCTATGCCCTCTATTATATGTCCTGAGTTATCCACTTCATAAGTGGTATTACTCATTGTTATCTCAAAATCAGCATCACTATCACTTGGTGGAGTAATTGAAAGATTTTCAAACTCAGTTTTTGTCATAGTTATCGCATCATCCGTAGAAATATCTGCACTGTGTACAGTTGTATCAACATTACCATTATTATCAACTAATACAATATTTACACTACCATCACCCGTTTCGATGGTTGTATCACCATTATGAAGTGTTGCACCCTCAGGAATACCATCTAATGTAATTGTACCGACTCTTTCAAATGAACCACCCTCATCTGCAAAAGTTGGAGTTTCTAAAGAGAGATGAGTTGTAGTATCTTCATCTGTTATTATGGTTTTATCTGCTTCTAAGATTGCACTATCAGCTGTAAACTCATCAACACTGAGTGTTGCACTCTCAAGTGAAACAGATTCACCCGTTGATGTCTCAACGGCACTTGCTGTCACTACAATATCACCTTCAATATCATCTGCATTGCTCGTAACTACTTTTAAATTTGACAATATATCTTGATAATTTGGTGTCTCTGAAGGATTGAGAGTTATATTCCAAACACCATCACTGCCAAGCTCTCCTATTGGCTCATCATCATATGTAAGAGTTGATTGAGGAATTCCTTCAATACGAATAGATAGAACCTCTGAACCATCATTATCTTTTAGCTCTATTCCACTAATTGAGAGTGGAACTTCGATGCCATTGTCTGTAGCATTGTAATCCCCAACTTCAATTACAGGTGCACTATCAGATGTAAATCCACTGGCAACTGCCCCTACATCAATAGTTATAGTTGCATTTTGTGCTTCATCTAGCACATCAGTTGTATTACCATTTGTATCAACACTCTTTGCTTCTACACCTATATCTATTTTTCCACTAAACTCTGCAGGTGGAGTGAGTGTAATATTAGCGACATTGTCAGGATCAACACCGGACATAGTGATATTACCATTTTCATCAGGTGTGTATATATTTGTGCCATCACTCATACTTGCACCATTTGGAACATCTGTAAATGTCAAATTAAGTGTTTCACTTCCATCACTATCTGCCATATCAATATTAAGATCAAGTGAAACTGCACTATCTTGAGTATTTGTCGCAGTATTTTCATCTACACTTACACTACTGTCTTGGAGTGTCACAGCACTAGCAACCGGATCTATAGTGATATTTACTGAATGTTGTGTACTTTCAGTTGTACCACCACTTGCGTAATCATAATTAAATGCTTGTGCAGTAATAGTAAAAGTATCACTAAAGTGTTCAGAAGGAATCAAGACAACATCTTCTACATTTGTAGAAGGTACAATCCAAGTCGTTGTGCCATCACCATTATCATGTCCAAAACCACTTGAGAGTCTTGTATCTTCAGGAACTCCATCAACTTTAATATAACTTCCTTCGCTTCCATCACTATCGACCTGCAATGCAGACAATCCAAGAGGTATGCTTTGAACTCCTTCACTCACATGTGCACTATCTACACTGCTATCAAGAGTAATATCATCTACTGCTGAAGCCACCTTAATATCAAACACTTTGGATTGATCAAGCGGTGCAGCATCGCCATCTTGAGTAGTAAAGTCAACTTTCATTTGATACGTACCATGTTCATTTGCCGGTGGAGTAAATGTTAAAGAGTTAAGATTTTCCGGTGCTATACTATAGGTATTGTCACCATTATCTGTAAGCCCATCCCCTGCAATTGTACCAATATCAACAGGTTCGTAAGTGACATTTCCATCACTCTCTTCTACTGCTTTTACGATGGATACAGTCACTTCATCACCTACTATATTCTCACTACCATCATTATCAGATTGATTTAAAAGTAAATTAACAGGTATTGCACTATCTTCTGCGCCAGCGGCATTTGCTTCAACAGCGTATCCGTCAGTAACCGGTGCAACATCTATGGAGAGATTCTGCGTTTGTGTGCTCACTCCGCCATCATCCGTCGTTGCCACTACTTTTACATCAATATTTGCATTACCGCTGTAATCTTCTGTAAAGTTCACCTTCACACTATCAATATCATCTGTAATATAGCTGTTTGCATCGAGTTGCAGAAGGCCATTTCCCTCTACATGAGCGTGTTCATCTGCCGTAATAACATAAGAGATGTCAGCACCATCACTACTGTTTGCACTTACAAGTGCTTGTGATATTGTTGTATCTTCTATACCTTCAGAGACAAGCTGTTGCGTTTCAAGTTCAGGTACTGTCGGAGTTGTCGGAGTATCATCATAATCCACTTTAAATGTCTGCGTATGAGCAGTATCAAAGTTTACATCTCCGTCATTCTCTTGTGTAACTGGGGTAATTTTAAGCTCAAGAGAACCTGCTTCACCCTCTGGGTTAACTACTTTAATATTTACACTCTCAATATCTGTAACAACAAACTTACCATCTCCTGCGTTTAAACCACCATCAACTATCCAGTCAATATTATCCGGACTATTGTTTTCTATAATATAGTAGGTGCTTTCAGACCCATCACTGTCAACTTGCATCGCAGTATCAATAATATCACTAAGCGCAATAGCATCACCATTTACTGTAGAGACATCACTTACACTAAACTCACTTAAACTATCAGCAACACCCTCTACATGAACAGTTGTCGTTGTTTGTGTTGTCATGGAACTCTCAGGAAGCACAGAGCCATCATCTGTTGTATCTGTCACAGTCTGTGTAATATTCAGTGCAAAATCTTCATTGGAGTTTTCAGACGGCATAACAGCCACACCACTCTCAATCTGCTCTTCTGAGAGATGATATTTGCCATCATCTCCTGCTTCAATAACATCATACGAACCGCTCTGTGCATCATAAACACCCAAAGCATCTGCACCTGCAGGAAGGGCATCGATTGTAACATCACTGATTATTTCATTGTCCTTACCAACATTGCTTAAATCATCCAAAGCAATCCAGTTATCCTCACTACCATAAGCATTTTCATTACCTAGCTGTGTATCAACTACCGGTGTTACCTCCACACTGATAGGAGTATTTGTAACCTGCATATCACTGCTATTGTCATCACTATCAATATCCCAAGATGTAACGTTTAAATTAATATCTATAGTCCCACTGAAATCGTGCGGTGGTTGTATATAGACATTATCAAGTTCACTCTCACTCAATGTCCAGTTGGTAGTGCCATCTGCATTACTTCCTGCATAGTGTCCGACAACAGCAGGTTCTCCATTACTGTTAGTAATGATATTTCCTGCATCATCAAGTTTGACAAGTGTCATATCACTTGGAATATTTTCAAGTTTATAAGTAAGTACCTCCGAGTCACTGTCATTGTTTGCAATGTTCATATCGAGTTTGATAAGAGTATCTTCCTCACCACTTGCGTTTACAGTGACAGTCGGAGCATCTGCTACACTTGAGACCTCTACAGGAAGAGACATTGTCACAGAGTTTGTATCTCCACTGCCAGACTCCGTAGATGTTGCTGTAATATCCAGTGCAAAATCTACATTTGAGTTCTCAGGCGGTGTAATAGAGAGGTTTTGTAAATCATCTTTTCCTATAACAACCGAACCATTTTCAAGCTCCAGAGGCGTATCACCACTATACAGCGTCGCTCCCTCAGGAATATTTGAGATTGTCACACTCAAAGACTCTGAACCATCACTATCTTGTAATCCTGCATCAATATGTAATGGAATATTGCTATCTTCCGTACCACTTGCACTTTGTGCCACCAGATTTGGAGCATCTGCCACACCTGAGAGTGTCACTGTAAAATCATCTACACTGCTTACAACACTATCTTCACCAACTCCACCCTCATCTTTATCTACGACTGTAGTTTTCATGTGTAACTGAATCGACTCATCACCCATATTCTCAGGAGCCATAAACTTCGCACTATCAAGTGCTTCTGTTGGTATGACAACAAACTGATCTTCGGATACAACTGTCACCTCATGTATCTCACCATCAACTTCATACTGAATATGTGAACCTTTTGGCGCACCGCTTATCTCTACAGTTACCACTTCTGAACTATCAGGAGTCATAGCATGCAGATCAAGGGCTATCCAACTATCTTCATCACCGCTGATATCTCCTGCAGAGGTATCTACAGCATCTGAAACTGCACTCACTGCCACATCAATCGTCTGTGGAGCGGTAAAACTTGCTGTACCATCATCACTGTCGATACTTTGAACACGAATACTCAAAGTAAAATCTTCACTGCTGTTTTGAGGAGGTAAAACCTGTAAGCCTTCTAAAGTATCAGCATCAAGCGCTACGAAACCTGTATCATCTAAACTTATCTCATTACCGCTTGCATCAAGAACTTTAGCACCTTCTGGTAATCCCGTAATTTCAACGCCTCTTACACTCTCACTACCATCTAAATCCGGGTTGTTATTCAAAATATCTACACCCAGATTAACCGCACTATCTTCATCTGTCGCTATATCTGAAGCTGCGAATGTCACTTCTCCTGCAACGGCATTAATTGAGAGTGTTGCGTTTGAGCTGCTTGATGTGGTATCTCCATCACTCTCCGTAGCAGTTGAAGTTACAGTGATGTTATAATCACCGCCCGCAACATTTGTAAATCCAAGTTCAACATTGTGTAACTCACTAGCATCAAGAGTAACTGTATCTCCATCTAAAATGGCATTTCCACTCTCTAGCGTTGTACCCTCAGGAAGTCCGGAGAGTGTTATGGTGTGAGTTTCACTGCCATCTGCTGTATCACCAAAACTTACATTATCAACTAAATCATTTACATGAAATGTTACAACATCTTCACTTGTTGTCGCATCTTGTGCCTCTACAGTTGTAGCATCTGCAACACCGCTTACATCTACTGCTACAGAGCTGCTAAACACCCGAGTATCTGTTAGATTCTCACCATTTGAATCAGTTGCCATATCAGTTACAGTAAAATTAAATCCAAGATTGAAATTTGCATTACTATCTGCAGGCGGTTTGATTTGCAGTTCATCTACCTTATCTACTGCAACTGTTGCTGTACCATCTGTAATCTCCACCATAGTACCGTCACTAAATCTTAACTCTGCACCATCTGGGATATTAGAGATTGTCACATCGGACATACTTTCACTGCCATCACTGTCTCTAAGTGCCGGCTCATTCACATCAATCGCTATCCAGCTATCTTCATCACCACTCGCACTTCCTTCTATTTTTACTGTATCACTCTCAACAACAGGTTTTACATCAACGGTGATTGTCGCTTGTTTTGGACTACCGTCTTGATCTGTTACAGTATATGTAATCGTATCTACACCACTAAAATCTTCGTTTGGTGTATATGTCACTTGACCACTCTCACTGTCAAAGACTACTGTACCGTTTTGAGTTTGAATATCTGAAAGAGTTGCATCATCTGCACCAATATTAAATACTGTACTACTATCTTCATTCGTTACGATAGTATCGCTGGTAACTGGTTCATCATCAATAATATTGACACTAAATTCACTTGTAGCCACATCATTATCATCTGCATCTGTTGCCTTAAATGCAAAAGAGAGATCAGTAGAGTCGACATCACCAGTATGATCAATAGAGTCCAATAAAGTAAATTTATATGTCGCCCCGTCACTTGAAGTGTTTGAGCTGCCTTGAATATCAACTTGAAAGACTTTCGTATCTCCTGCCTGTGCTATTAAAGTATGTCCATCTGCACTGTAACTATATACTATTTGCTCACCGTTATGTGTCAAACCACTTGGTGCTTCTTGAGTTGTATCAAATGTCACATCAACACTGTCACTTCCTGTATGCACTGCTAATGTTCCAGTTGTTGAGACTGCACCTCCAGCCTCTGTTCCATCACTTAAATGTGCTTCATCAACACTACCGCTACTGTCAGGTGTGCCGATAGATACAGCTGTCCCATCATGAATTGTAATAGCCTGTGTAGCACTGTTTTCACTCACATCACCATCGCCATCCATCACATTGTAAGTAAAACTAAAATCTAAATCACCACTGCTGTTATCCAAGTCAGCATCCGGTACAAAACTCCAAGTCCCATCAGAGTTGATACTCAAGTCACCATAAGCGGTACTGGTAGTGCCCCCTACAACCGCTACTCCTGTTTCATCTCCGGCCTGATAAGTTACTTCATGAACACTGGCACCATCTTCTCCCTGATAGTCGTTAGCGAGTACATTTCCACTTACAACATTTTCTGCATCACCACTCATATTATTTTCAGTTACTTCCACTCTTGCATCATCATAAACAAACGGAACATCATCAGCTGTAATATTTATTGTAGCTGTTTGTGAAGTTACAGGTTCCTCACCTTGTGAACCATTGTCTGTCGCTGTAAAGTTAAAACTGATGCTGTTATCATCAAACCAATTTTCTCCAAAAGCATTTTGATTACTCTCATCTCCATAATCCGGTTTAAAATAGATTGTCGCACCATTGCCATCTGCACTGATTTCATCACCGGCACTTATTGGCTGTGTCATTGCTGCATCACTGTATAGTGTACCATTTTGAGGAACAGTACTGATTGTAAAAAAATCAACACTACTGTCAACATCAGAAGCCTCTAACTTAATAGCTACTGGAGCATCAACATCTTTATCAACCTCATAACTACCTACTGAAATCACAGGCGCATCATTCGTTGCTTCTACACTTACAGTACTTGTAATCGGTGCACTCTCTTTTTCTCCATCATTTACACTAAAGTGGATAACTCTATCATCCAAATCAGGTGTATCGCTTGTATTTGTAAATTTTACACTCTCAAGTGCCTGCTCATAATCAGCCTTGCTTGCACCACCACTCAGTGTCAACTCTCCGGTTGATGCATTGTACTCTCCAGTGATACCGTTTTGATTCTCAAAAAGAAGAATATCTCCATCTTGAACATTATCAATTTTTACTGTAGCACTCTCAAGATTTACATCATCTACATCACTTATAGTAATATCATCATTAATGACAACAGAACCAGTTACATCTTCTGTAAAAGTAACGGTACTGCTTCCCTCAATGACAGGTGTATCATCTGTCCCTGTAATTGTAATATCCAATGTATTGTTATATGTATCACTTGTATCACCCTGCGCATTATCTGCCTGTACGGTAACATTGAACGACTCCACCATTTTCTCACCACTGCCTAGTCCTTGAATGCTACTGTTTGCATCATCTAGTTCATAAGAGTATGTTCCATCAGAGTTAAGAGTAAGTGTACCGTACTCTCCTTGGATAACTCCATCATTTGTAACACTAAAAGTAGTGCCGCTATCTACATCACTGTCATTTGTAAGTACGTTACCTGTCACTGCATTCGTAGTGCTTGTATCATCTGCTAATTCAGTTATACTGTTTGCATCGCTGATTACAACAGAACCATCATTACTACCTTCTACATTAATTGTAATCGTTGCACTGTCTTCATTTCCAGCTTTATCTACAATGGTATATGTAAATGTATCTGTCGCATGTTCTCCCTCTACAAGTGACTGAACATTTTGGGCATCACTGTTAAGTGTATATTCATAACTACCATCGGCATTAATAGTAATATCTCCATAAGTACCATGTATAGTGCCACTATTTGCGACAACAACACCCTCTTCTTCTCCATTTGTTAAGAGACTTCCTGTTGCCACCTCTTTCGTATCGTCTTGAATATCTGTACTATCTTTAACAGTGTCACTCTCATCAAGGGCCTGTGTTGTTGTATCTATCACTAGATTTTGTGTCGTAGTTGTAATATTGCCCGCACTGTCTGTCGCTGTAATGAGTAAATCTTTTGCACCGTCATCAAGTGCTATTGTCGTAATAGAGTAGTTTCCATTATCATCGGCTCTGCCTTCACCCACAACAACGCCACCCTCTGTTATTGTCACTTGGGCATTTGGTTCTGTATTTCCAGAAATTGTCGGAGTATTGTCATTCGTAATATTATCTTCATTTGTTCCCATAGTTCCAGCACCATAACTGTCACTACTACTGTTTAAATCTGATGTTATACTATCTTGAAAAGTATTGAGGTTATCTCCACTAACCTCTGTTGCTGCTACACTGTTACCCGCGGCATCCGTCGCAACTCCATTGATTGTATATGCCCCATCAAGCATTGCAGATGTATCAAAAGTAATCTCATAATTACCATGTTCGTCTGCTATAACACTTTGAGTATCTGTAACTCCTACACTGTCTTGGAGAGTCAACTCTACTTTAGCTCCAGGTTCACTGTTACCGTTTACTGTAGCAGTATCACCCTCCTCATTCGACTCCAATGCAGTGACTGAGAGAGTGTCTTGGAAACTATTTAAATCATTTCCACTCAACTCTGCAGATGTTTCATTCCCTGCAATATCTGTCGCAGTTGCACGAACATGATACTCACCATCCAACATTGCTGAAGTATCAAATGTAACTTCATAATTACCATCTTCATCAGCAACAACACTCTGGGTAATAGCTGTTCCCAAACTGTCTGTTAATGTAAGTTCTACACTTGAACCAGCCTCTGTTGTTCCGGTTAGAGTCGCTGTGTCAGAACTTTCATGAGAAACCAGAGGATCAATATTCAAGCCACTTACAGCAGTATCTACCGTAATAGTCTGCAAACTTGTTTGAGTATGTCCTGCAGTGTCTGTTGCCGTTATTGTCAACTCCTGCTCTCCTTCATTTAACGGCGTTGTAGTTATAGTGTAGTATCCGTTTTCATCGGCAACCGTTTCACCTACAATATTCCCATTTGCATCACTTATTACAACTTTTGCACCATTTTCTGTTGTTCCTGTAATAGTTGGTGTTGTATCACTAGTAATATTATCATTTGCGGTTCCCACTGTACCCTCTCCAACAGTATCACTGACATCAACAATATCACTTGTAGGAGATAGCGTCATACCGTCTGGCGTTACATTTAATGAAACTGTCGCTGTATCTTGCATTCCTTTACCATCACTTACAGTATACTCAAATGCAACATCGCCCTCATAATTTACCGTTGGAGTAAAGAGGATATTCTCTCCTGAGAGAGTTGCAGTTCCAAGTACCTCACCATTACTGTCAGTAATGGTAACTGCATCTCCATCTGTAACATTTTTACCATCTATTTGTGTCACACTCAGGGTATCTCCATCTTCGTCTGAATCATTTGCCAACACATTAACAGTAAGAGAACTATCTTCGTCCACGCTTAGTCCACTTTCATCACGGGCATGTACAGCTTCATTAATATCATTCACATCAATGGTAACGCTTTGAGTTGAGCTTGTACCATCTGTACTTGTAGCGGTTACATTAAATGTATAACTCTCTTGTGATTCAAAATCTATTGCATTATCACCATCTACAACAACTCTACCATCATCTTCCACTCTAAAAGGAACAGCATCTTCTAAAGAATAAGTAATCGCATCCCCATCTACATCTACAGCACTCAAAGTTACTCCTGTATATGTTCCATCTGCTACATTTTCATCAATAACATTCGAAGCTACATCACTATCTGAAACATAAGATACTCTATCATTGATTGCTCCAATTTCTGTTGCAGTTTGTGCTGCATCATTTGCAGCTTCTACTGCAC
>NZ_SDID01000008.1 GCF_009192995.1 Sulfurimonas indica
TTCTTCAAGAAAATTGCATTTATGATTTGAACTTAGGATGTTATAGAGCTTTGGCTTGAAAACAGAGTGATGATAGAACTGCTTACACCGGAGATGGCAGCTGACTACCTCAGAGCTTTTGCCAAAGAGAAAGAGGGAGTTTAATATATCCTCCCTTTCATATTTGAGTGTTTTGTACCATTTATGTTATTGTATACCTAGATATGGATGCAGAGCTTTAGGAATACTAATCGTTCCATCTTCATTTTGAAAATTCTCCATAATAGCGACCATCGTACGACCAACTGCCAGGCTTGAACCGTTAAGTGTATGAACAAGCGTGTTTTTTTTGCCATCCTTGTAGCGGATTTTTGCACGACGTGCTTGGAAGTCTCTTGTATTACTTACAGAAGAGATTTCACGGTATCTGTTTTGTCCTGGGAGCCATACTTCCAAGTCAACTGTTTTTGCAGCTGAGAAGCCTAGATCACCTGTACATAAAGTAACTAAACGGTGAGGAAGTTCAAGAGCTGTGAGTAGATCCGAAGCACATGCTACCATCTCATCAAAGACTCTGTCACTCTCCTCAGGTTTAGTGATACTTACAAGTTCAACTTTATGGAACTGGTGCTGGCGAATCATACCGCGAGTATCACGACCTGCTGCACCTGCCTCTTTTCTAAAGCATGAAGTATAGGCTGTCATCTTATGTGGAAGTTCATTTTCTGTCAAGATTTCATCTTGGTAGAGGTTTGTAACGGGAACTTCGGCAGTTGGGATTAAAAACATCTCTTGAGATTCTATTTTGTATAAGTCATCTTCAAACTTTGGAAGTTGTCCTGTTCCTTCTAGGGCACGTCTATTTACAAGTGCAGGAACACTTACCTCGTCAAATCCACGTTCACGGTTAAAGTCAAGCATGAAGTTAATCAGTGCACGCTCTAATCGTGCACCCATACCAAAGGCAACAGAGAATCTTGAAGTCGCAAGTTTTACACCACGTTCAAAATCTATCCAACCGTTTTGTTCTGCAAGTTCCCAGTGCTCTTTTGGTGTAAAGGTAAACTTAGGAGGAGTGAGCACTTTTTTAATCTCGATATTATCCTCTTCGTCCTCGCCGTCTGGTACATCATCATCTGGAATATTTGGAATTGCCATTGTAAGTGTTTCTAATTCTTCTTGGCGTAAACGTTGAATCTCTAACGCATCTGCAATACGGATTTTGTTTTCATCCACTTTTGCTTTAAGTTCTGAGATGTCTTTACCTTCGCGTTTGTAGATACCAAACTCTTTGCTCATAGCATTTTGTGCAGCTTGCAGTGTTTCATAAGCCGCTTTTGCCTCTTTGAGCTCCTCAAACTTGATTTTTACTTTTTCTAAGAGTTTTTCATCAACGCCTTTACGCTTTAACTTTACGCTGATACCGTCAAAATCTTTTTGTAGTTGTTTTAAATCTATCATACTTTTCCTCTTGTGTTTAAACTAATATCTCTTTGGCAATACTAAATTGGTTTGCTGTCATTAGGTGAATTTTTGGATGGAGAGCTTTTAGATCATCAAAGAGCTTTTTACTGAGCTCAAAACCTACTTTGTACTCCTCTTCAACCCCTTTTGCGTGAGCCTCACGCAACTTGTCAAGCCAGCATGGTGGGACATTTATTCCCGGCACATGCGATGATAAGAACTGTGCCGTACGGAGTTTTGTAATAGGAAACACACCTAAAATCAACTCTGCACTTTTATTTTCAGAGCAACACTCTTTGTTTGCCTGCTCTTTTAACTCTAAAAGTTGTTTTGCATTTTCAATGTCATAGACCGGTTGTGTGATGATGCCTATGGCACCGTGTTTTATCTTCTTTTGCATCTTTTTTTGCAATGTTTTTTGGTTTTTTGCATAGGAGTTTACAACTGCAAAAGGGTAGATATGCTTTGGTCTCTCATTAAAAGGTTTTGCTGCATAGTCCATACCTGCGTTAAATGCGGAGATAATGTCTAACAAAAGTGTAGAGTCTGCTTCAAAAACACCTTTTGCATTGGGTTGGTCTGAGATGTTTGCCGGGTCTCCTGTGAGTGCAAGGATTGCCCGTACATCGAACTCGTTTGCACCAAGCAGGTCTGATTGTAGTGCTATTTTGTTTCTATCTCGCATGCTCATTGTCGCAATTACTGGTTTGTTAAAGCGCTCTTGCAGCAGTCTCGCACCAAAAAGAGCATTGAATTTCAGTTTTGCAAGCGGATTGTCCGTTGTTGAGAAACCATCGACCATCTCATGCAAACCAAGTGCTTCTATCTTGTCAATAACCGGTGTAAACTTTGCGGAATGGCCGGGTGTCGTTTCAAGTGTAATATAAGTATCGTTTTTTAATTTATTTATGAGTGCATCAAACAAAAAAAGTCCTATTTCGCTATAATTTCGCAATTATAACAAATAAGAAGGTATTTAATGCTAAAACTTGCAGTATTTGACTTTGATTCTACACTGATGGATGGTGAGACCATAGACTTTTTTGCTGAGGAATTGGGAATAGGTGATGAGGTAGCCCGTATTACAGAAGAGGCGATGAGCGGGAGACTTGATTTTTTTGAATCTTTGCAGCAAAGAGTAGGACTGCTCAAAGGGCTTGATTTTAAAGTTGTTAAAAAGATATCTCATAATCTACCATATATGTCAGGTGCACGTGAGACGATAGCAGAGTTGAAAAGTCGTGGTATCAAGGTAGTCTGTTTTTCAGGTGGATTTAGAACGGCAACATCTTATGCTAAAGATATCTTGGGTTATGATGCAGATTTTTCAAATGTACTGCATGAAAAAGATGGAAAATTGACAGGACTTGTGGGAGGAGATATGATGTTTAACTTCTCAAAGGGTGATATGTTGGTACGTCTGCAGTCGGTTTTAGGTGTGCGTGAAGAAGAGACACTTGTTTGTGGTGATGGTGCAAATGACCTTTCAATGTTTGCTCACGCAGGTACTCGTGTGGCATTTTGCGCAAGAAAGATATTAGAAAAAGAGGCAAATATAATTATCAAAGAAAAAGACCTCTCACTCATTTTAAAGGAGATTTAGTGTTAGAAAATACAGTCTGGAGACAGTATCATAATGAAAATAATTTTAGAGACAAAATAGCAGAATTTTGTAAGTTGGAGAGTATAGATCTGATTGAAGATGACAAACTGCTTTACTCTGTTCTCAAGTCAAAACTGACAAAAAAAGAGCTCAAACTTTTTGCAATGGATTGTGCAAATGTGAGTGATGAAGAGCTAAAAAATGAGTTTTCTTATGATGATGAAGCGTTACAAAAGGCAAAGTTCAAGCTTTATAAAAAACTCAAGCAGGATAAAACACGTCTGGATTTCAGAGAGACAAGTGCAACTGAAATCGAATAACTGATTATAAGATTAATCTATAATTTATCAAGATATGAGTAAGATATCATAGCATAAAACTAAGGAAAATTATATTATGAAAAAAATGACTTCACTTTTACTTGCAGCTCTCTTTGCAGGCTCTCTTTTTACAACTGCAGCTATGGCTGATGCATCCAAAGGTCAAAGATTTTATCTCAAAAAACTCAAAATCTGCAAAAAAGATGGTCTGAAAAATGGTGCTGTTTTTGCAATCAAGCATGATCGTCGCGGTTGGCAATCTTTGAAAGAAGATGGAAAGTTACAACAAGAGTGGATAAAAATCTGTCCACACGGTGAGAAGAAAA
Organism: Sulfurimonas indica; assembly: GCF_009192995.1. GTDB lineage: Bacteria > Campylobacterota > Campylobacteria > Campylobacterales > Sulfurimonadaceae > Sulfurimonas > Sulfurimonas indica. The sequence goes on from NZ_SDID01000008.1 coordinate 3,693, forward strand.
TCAAAAAGATGAGAGAAAAAGATATCAAAAATCTTTATGACTTTGTATGGAAATACGCATCAGACGGAGAGACACCTACTTGTGGTTAATTCAGTAACACTTTTAGTGTTACTCTTCTAGACCTTTTTTTATTTTCTATCCCATTTTGCATAACAGTTTTTGAAAAACTGTAAGCACTTCCTCTTAGGATTTTACTCAACCATTTTTGTTTTCTTGCATCTTGTGTTGTAAATATCTCACGCAGGACTGAAAAAGAGCGTTTCATAGAGAGGTCTTCATTCTTAAGATAACGATTCTCAAAGTTTACATTTTTCCATTCACTTGAAGTATGCCCATTGATTTGAAGAGTACTGACAAGGTCCTTATTTGCATATAGAAAACTTCCAAGTTTTTTCGCTATTTGTGATAGAAATCTCTTTTGTTCTTGCGTGAGCTTATACGCACCGACTTTGAAGTAGAGTGCTTTGTCACTAAACTCTATGGTTAAATCCTCTTGAATTGTGAGTTGTCCGTTTTTTATCTCTTTTGCAAAGAGTTTGCAAAGTGCATCATAAAAATTTCCGGCTTTTGTAGAGACCTGTGCGATTGTCGCATCATGATTGAGCTTTAATATCCACATATTTCCCTCTTGGGAATAGTCATCGGTATGAATGCCCGCAACTGCGACTTGGGAGTTGTGAAGAATATCAAGTGCATAAAAGATATCAAAATTATCTCCACCATAATGCTCTTGTTTGAGCATGGAGAGGTCCGAGTCTAAAAGCATAGCAAGACCGTCAGTATTATACTTGTCTTTGACATAACCGACACCCATCAGCATACCGTTTGAGAACTCTTTTATATCTAAGAGTCCGGAAGGATAGGTTGTACTTATCTCTTTATCTGCAAGGATGTTATTGTAAAGGTCAAACTTTACAAGTCGGATATGCTCTTTTTGGACTTGATTGTACTGAATAAGAGTAACGACAAAAGAGTTATCACGTAGACGAATGATTTTTTTGGGAATAACCAGATTTTCATTATGAGAGTTTTTGATAAACTGGTTGAGCCAGATTCTATTTCCATTCTCTGTCAGACGCATAAAAGTCACTTCTCTTTGTCTTTGCGATGCCATCGTACTTACTACTAGTAAAGAGCCATCCTGTGCTTCAACAGCATCTATACCGTTGTCATCAAAACGAGTACCATACTTTTTACTCCAAAGTATATGACCATCTTTTGAAAATCGTGTAATGAAGATATCATTATTGCCAAGACCGGTTTGAAACATATTGTCCGTTGTTGCACGTGAGGTAAAGGAAGAGCCAACGGCAAGTACACCGCCGTCACTTAAAAGGATAAGACTACTCATTCTGTCATAGTTTTTGGTACCAAAGATTTTACTATAGAGGATGTTGGCATTTGCATCAAGTTTGGCGACTAAAAGGGAGCCATCCATTGTATATCCACCGATAAAGTAACCATTTGTAGGTGTTTTTACAACTGCTACTGCTTTGTTGAAACGGCTTAGTTTTGCCGCTTTTTGTAAGATTATCTTTGCCTGATTGTCAACCTTGACAAGACTCATTTGTGCGCCATATTTGTTTGAGACACTTGCTAGATAGTCAAATGCATTCGTGTATGCTTTAGATGGATTGGCATTTTGTTTAAACTCATTGGAAAATCCGACGGCAGTGATTGTTCTGTCATGATCTTCGGTTATATCAAAAAGTGCTGCGTTAAATGGTTTGTGAACGATTACAGAGAAGTCTGTTGTTGTCTTTGCAAAAGAGAGTGTAAAAAGGGTGAAAAAGAGTAGGAGTAGTTTCATATTATTGCTTTTTTAAAACATTTAAAGCAATAAATATTCCTAATTTATAAGTGGTGCCAAGGCACCGAAGAAAACCTTATTTTAGGTTTTCAAAAGGTGCTGTTACAACTTTTTTACGAGTTACAACGTATGGTACGAACGCTGCTGCACGAGCACGTTTGATTACAGTAGAGATCATGTCTTGGTGACGTTTACAGTTACCTGTTAAACGACGTGGCATGATTTTATATCTCTCTGAAAGTGAAAAACGTAGGTTTGCTACATCTTTATAATCCATGAAGTCAACTTTAGCTTCACAATATTTACAGTATCTTTTTTTGTATTTTCTTTTTTCTGACATGTTATTACCTTTTGTATCTATTTTTTTCTAAAATGGAATTTCATCTTCATCAATGTCAATCACAGGTACATCAGCTGGGCTTGGCATTTGACGGCTTTGCTCCTGTGCTGGTGATGCGTATGACGACTGCTGCTGTTGTTGCGGTGCAGGTTGTCCATAGCTTGGCTGTTGCTGTGGTGCTTGATAGCTTTGTGGCTCACCTTGCGTTGGTGCTCCATAGGAGTCTCCGCCATTCATCGGTGCATTGTTATATCCACCTTGAGAGTCACTGCGTGAGTCAAGCATCTGCATTGTTTCAACGATTACAGAGTGTTTTGATCTTTTTTGTCCATTTTGGTCAACCCATTGTTCAAAGTTTAATCTTCCCTCTACAAGGATTTTACTTCCCTTGCGCAGGTATTGGTTCGCAACTTCAGCACTTCTTCCAAAGAAAGTGATATCTACAAAACATACTTCCTCTTTTTTTTCACCATTGCTAGTAAACTTACGGCTTGTTGCGATTGCAGTTTTTGCAATCCCCATACCGCTTTGAGAGTAGCGTAGTTCAATATCGCGTGTTAAGTTGCCAACTAAAATTATCTTGTTAAACATAGGTTTTCCTTCTTTTTATAGCTTACGCTATTACTCAGCTGCTGCTTCTGTAGCTGCTTCTTCTGCTTTTGGAGCTTCCTCTGCAGGAGTCTCTTCTTTTGCCGGAGTTGCTGCTGCTTTTTTCGCTTTTTCAACTAAACCGTTCCATGCAGTTACCTCACGATTTGTGCTATACTTGATAGTTACAAAACGAAGTAGGTCTTCATTGATACGGAAACGTCTTTCAATTTCAGCGATTGCAGATGGTTCTACTGAGTAGTAGATTACATGGTAATAACCACGTTCGCTTTTTTCGATTGGGTATGCAAGTTTTCTCATTCCCATTGCGTCTGTAGCTGCGATTTCGCCGCCATTAGAAGTTATTATCTCTTCAACATTTTTTACAGCTGCTTGAATCTCTTCAGCAGTAAATGTAGGTTTTACGATTACTAGGTTTTCGTAGTTTCTCATATAGTATGATCTCCTCTTGGTATGCCTGTTTGCAGGCTTTTGTTTCCCTTTCGGATCTAAATATAGCTTCTAAATGAAGTTACAAAGAGAAAGGAACGCGCAATTATACAGAACTATTGCTTAAAATAAGCACATAAAATTTATCTGTCAATAATGAATGACAAAATGCAATAAAATTATTTATTTAATATTTTTAAGGTATAGTTTCAAAAATTTGATAAAAGTTTTAAGATGGCAAAACGAAAAAGAAGTAAGAAAAAACATAGTAGTTCTAAACTACTGAGCTATATTGCATGGGCACTTGCACTTATTGCATTAGCTTTAAGTTCTCTGTTGATTGGATATTATTTTGGTTTTAGCAGTGCAAAAGAGAAGATAGAAGCTAGTGCTGAAAAAGAGCGGGTATTGCGGAAACTGCCGGAAAAACAAGCAAAAAAGAGTGTTCAAAAGCGTTTAAAAGAGGTACTCAAAAAAGAGTCGAAAATTTATAACTCTGCTTCTCATGAGATAGAGAATGAAGCTTTGGCAAATCCACCAAAAATACCAATAGAGAAACCAAAACTTTATGTCTCTAAACCAAAGCTTGCAATCATCATTGATGATGTAAGTACAAAGTCACAAGTGCGTGCTATCAAAAGTTTGGCTATTCCTTTGACAATGTCTTTTCTGCCACCAAGTCCGGCACGTCCTAACTCTGCAAAGTTAGCTGCTCATGAGCGTTTTTATATGGTGCACCTTCCGATGGAAGCGATGAATTTTAATAAAGAAGAGCCCTATACTATGCGTGTTAGAGATTCTCAGCAGACAATACTGAAGCGTGTTCATGACATAAAGGAGCTTTTCCCTAAAGTGGCTTATATCAATAACCACACAGGAAGCAAGTTCACTTCAAATGAAGTGGCGATGAACAGATTGATTTTTGCATTTAACAAAAACCATATTCATTTTGTAGATAGTCGAACAACTGCACAGACACAAGCGCCTAGGGTGTTGAAAAATTTTGGACTCAAGTATGTTGCGCGAGATGTCTTTTTGGATCATCATAATGATAAAGCATATATAAAAAAGCAGATCAAAAAGGCTATCAGTGTAGCAAAAGCACATGGACATGCCATAGCCATTGGACATCCGCATAAAAATACACTCCAAGCGCTTTATGAATCAAAAAAACTCTTTAGAGATGTGGATTTGGTTTTAATCAACGAGATATATTAGCTATGATAGAGAAGATAGATTTTCAGATAGAGGCTTTAGAGTCTATGAAAAGTTATCCAAATGAACTGTTTTATCTTGGCAATGTAGGCTTGTTAAAGAAGCAAAAGATCGCTATAGTAGGCTCACGCAAACCAAATCAGTATGCACGTGAGAGAACAACGCAACTTGTGAAGAAGTTAGTCCAAGCCAAAAGATGTATAGTCAGTGGCGGAGCCATAGGCATCGATGCCATTGCTCATAAAGCAGCAGGTGCAAAAAACACCATAATGGTAGCAGCAACAGGATTAGATAAACGCTATCCCACAATCAATAAAAATCTTATCTGTGATATTGAACAAGAGGGACTAATCCTCAGTCAGTTTCAAGCAGGTACACCCTCAAACAGGTATAACTTTGTACTTAGAAACGAACTGGTCGTTGCTCTTGGAGAGATTTTGATAGTGGCTTATGCAGATGAGAATTCCGGAACGATGCGAAGTGTTGAGTATGCTCTTAAGATGGGAAAGAAAATCTATGTTCTTCCTCATAGAATTGGAGAGAGTGAAGGAACAAACAGACTTTTGGCAGAAAAAAAAGCAGAGGCTATCTATGATATAGATGCTTTTGTAACAAAAATCTGTGGCCAAAAAAATATAGAACACAGCAGTGTAAAAAGTGATGATTTTTTAGAGTTTTGCCGAACAAATCCAGCGTATGAGGAAGTTTTACAACAATTTGCATCACGTCTTTTTGAAGCAGAACTCTCTGGTGAAGTCGAGATAAAAAACGGGCGTGTCAGAGTATTAACATAGCATCGCCATAAGAGTAGAAGCGATACTTTTCTTTTATGGCCTCTGCATAAAGCTCTTGTGTTTTTTCTAAACCTACAAAAGAAGCAACGAGCATCAGCAGTGTTGATTTTGGCAGGTGGAAATTTGTCAGCAGATGGTTGACACGGCTTGGTTTGTTGTGCGGATGTAAAAAAAGATTTGCTTCTCCTGAAGTTTTCTGTCCGTGTTTTGCATAATATTCTACCGTACGGGTCGATGTTGTTCCCACACATAAAATTGGCGTCTCTGAGTCAAGAAGCTCTTTAGCCTCTTTTGAAATAGCGTAATATTCAGAGTGCATAGGGTGCTCAGTAATGACCTCTGCTTCAACAGGTTTAAAAGTACCGCTTCCGACATGGAGTGTTACATAGGCGTGTTTATAGTTTTGCGTGATTCTTTGGTGCTGCTCATCTGTAAAGTGCAGGGATGCAGTCGGTGCTGCGACGGCACCCTCTTCTTTGGCAAATACACTCTGGTACTCATTGGCATCCTCTTCATTGTCTTCTCTATTTATGTATGGTGGAAGAGGGATATGACCGATAGTATCGATGATTGGAAGCAGGTTTTCGAAACGTAGAAGTGTATCATCTTGATAAAAGTTTACAATACGACTGCCATCTTCACGCAGCTCTTTGACAATTGCCTTTAAATCTGCATCAAAGTAAATCTCGCTTCCTGCCTTTACACGTCCCCGAATATAAACATTAATATCATGTGCATTTAGGGCTCTATTTATAAGCAGTTCGATTTTTCCGCCGCTTGATTTTTTACCAAAAAGACGAGCTTTAATGACTTTGGTGTCATTAAAGATAAGTGCACACTTTTTTGGTAGATACTTTTCAAGTTCATAGAAGTAGGTATGTGTAATTGTATCGCTTGTTCTGTCATAGACTAGAAGTTTTGCATGGTCACGTGGATGCGCAGGGTGGGTTGCTATGAGTTCATCAGGAAGTGTGAAGTCATAGCTCTGCGTGAGGAGTTCTTTTTGTGTTGACACTTTTACTCTTGTTTTGGCTCTTCTAGCTCAGCTGCTTCGTCCTCTACTTCTTCTTCCTCGTCTTCATCCTCATCATCTTCCGGTTTTGCAGGATTGACAATCTTAACGATTATGATTGAAAATCCATAAAGAATGATAAGCGGTCCTGCCATAAGAAGCTGCGTGAGAACATCCGGTGGTGTAAGTAGTGCTGCTACAACAAAGATAATAACAATAGCATACTTGAAAAATGCTGCCATCTGTTTGTCATCTACAAGCCCAAGCAGTGCTAAAAAGTATGCAAAGATTGGTAACTCAAAAGCCAGACCAAAACCAAACATAATCTTTGTAAAAAAGCCTACATAATCTTCAATGTTGATAAGCGGTGTAAATTTAAAAGAACCAAAGGTAATGAGAAAATCAAAACCAAACGGTGTTACGACATAGTAGGCAAAGAGTACACCTACTAAGAACATAAATGTTCCACCGACGATAAAAGGGATAATCATCTTTTTCTCATGTGCATACAGCCCTGGTGCTATAAAGAGCCAGATTTGTGAGAGAATGATAGGAAGTGCACCGACAATAGCAGCGAAAAATGAGACTTTTAGAGCGACAAAGAATGCTCCCCCGACTTGTGAAGTGGTAATCATCCCGTCTGCTGCATGAATAGACTTTTTACCTACTTCAATGAGTGCTGTATTTAAAGGCTCGACCATCCAGTTGAGTATTGGTTCATGAAAGAAAAACATAACAAAGAACATAACGATAAGGCTTCCTGCAGATATTGCAAGCCTTTTTCTAAGTTCTACTAAGTGAGGACGCAGTTCATCAAACATCAGTATTGCCTTCTTTATCTTCTAATTTTTGTACTTTTTTCTTTTTCTTTTTTTTGAAGGTAACCTCTTGAGGCTCTTTTGGGGCTTTTTTTGTTTTTGGAGCTTCTACCTCTTTTTTTGCAGGCTCGTCATCATCGTTTAAAATATTGTCTATCTCTGCTCCAAGTGCTGCCTGAACATTTGTTGCTTTATGCAGACCTTCACTTGCTTTTAAAAGTTCTTCTTTATATGCAAGTGCCTCTTGTTTGATGCCTGTAACATTCATCTCCTCTTCAAGAGACTCTTTTACGGAACCTATAGTGTTCTTAACACTTCTGAAAAATTTTGCAATCTCTACCATTGTGCTTGGCAGCTTGTCTGGACCTAAAAAAAGAATCGCAATAACGGCGATAAGAAGTATCTCGGTAAACCCCATACCAAACATAGTTAGCCTTCATATTTATTTTTAATGTTGAATTTTATCCAAAGAATGATTAAATAATCTTCAAGAACTCAAAAAGAGAGCAAGTTCATCTGCCAAAAGATAGTCTGGATTATAAAAAACCCCCTCTTTATAGAGTAGTTTTTTTTCTTCTTCCAAAAAAGAGGCCTTGATTTTCTCGTCATCTGTGAGTAACTCTTTATTTACGCCTATACAAGAACGAAAACCTAAGAAGATCTTTTCAAGTCGTATATCTTCATCTCCCAAACTCTCTACACGCATTTTTAGGGGATTATCGATATAGTTTTCAATATCAGGGTTTGGATAGAAACGATGCTTATCTAGTTTCCCGACAGCTCCAGCACCTGCACCGATATAATCTTTATATTTCCAGTAGCCTAGATTGTGGCGTGATTTGTATTTTCCGAAGTTACTTATCTCATACTGTTCAAATCCATGCTCCCCAATTGTTTGAAAAATCCATTCAGTAATCTCTAGATGCTCCTGGACCATTTGCGGTTTTTTTTCAAAAGCTGTTCCTTCTTCAATTGTTAATGCATAGGCACTCAAATGATTGATAGGCAGGGAAAAGGCTTTTTGAATGTCGTAGGCAAGAAGCTCTTTTGTATCTCCCTGTGTTGCATATATCAAATCAAGTGAGATGTTTTTAAATCCAACATCCTTTGCATACGCTATGGCATCTTCTGCCATTTTTGGGGAATGGGCACGATTTAGCAGTTTGAGTTTTTCTTCATGAAAACTCTGTACTCCAAAACTGATACGATTGACACCAAGCTCACGCATCCCTTTTAGCCACTCTTTTGTCGCAGAGTTTGGGTTTGCTTCACTTGTTATCTCTGCATCCTCACGCAGATATGGTTTGACAAGTTGAAAAATAGAGGTGTAGAGTTGCGGTGCAATGGTTGAAGGTGTACCACCACCGATAAACAGCGTTTCAATAGATTTTTCTTTTGCTTCAAAACGTTCAAGTTCAAAAGAGAGCTGTTTTTCTAAGGCTATCATATAGTCACGTTTGAGATGAAACTTGTCCACATAGGAGTTAAAGGCACAGTAGGAGCATTTTGAGTCACAAAAAGGGATATGAATGTATAAAAGCATAAGAAAATTATAGCACTCTAAACTTATATTAATTGCATTTTCTGTATAATCGCATCAATTTAAAATAGGTGTTGGTATGAGTAAAAAAGAGCAATATCGTCCTAATGTAGCAATGATCATTCTGTCGGAGAACTATCCTGAAAAAAAAGAGATATTTATTGCACAACGTAACGACTTGACCGACATCTGGCAATTTCCACAAGGTGGGATTGATGAGGGTGAAGAGGTAAAAGAGGCACTTTTCCGAGAGATGGAAGAGGAGATAGGTACTGCAGAAGCAAAGATAATTGCTGAGTATCCGGAGTGGATATCGTATGACTTTCCAGATAAGATAGCAAAGAAGATGAAGCCTTACAAAGGCCAGAAACAGCGGTATTTTTTAATACAGTTGAGTAAAGATGCAAAGATTGATCTAGATACCAAACATCCGGAATTTATAAACTATAAGTTTGTAGATATTGACAAAGTGTTGGGGTATACTGCACATTTTAAAAAACCTGTGTATGAGACGGTGATAAATTATTTTAAAAAAGAGGGATTACTGTAGATGTTAATTGTTCAAAAATTTGGTGGGACAAGTGTTGGTGATTTGGAACGCATCCAAAATGTCGCAAATCGTGTAGCTGCAACAAAAAAAGCAGGCAATGATGTGGTAGTGGTAGTATCAGCCATGAGTGGAGAGACAAATAAACTTGTAGGATATGCAGAACATTTTTCAAAAAATCCTGCACGCGCAGAGATGGATATGCTACTAAGCTCCGGTGAGCGTGTAACGGCTTCGCTGTTATCTATTGCTCTGCAAGAGATGGGTTTTGAAGCAGAGGCTATGACAGGAAGAAAAGCAGGTATTGTAACAGATACACACCATACAAAAGCACGTATCGAAGAGATTAACCCAAAAACAATGCAAAATGCTCTTAAAGAGGGGAAAATCATTGTTGTTGCAGGTTTCCAGGGTGTGAATGTCAAAGGAGATGTAACTACTCTTGGACGAGGGGGAAGTGACTTGTCTGCGGTTGCGATTGCCGGAGCACTGAAAGCTGATCTGTGTGAGATATATACAGATGTAACGGGGATTTTCACAACGGACCCGCGTATTGAACCAAAAGCAAAAAAACTTGAGCGTATCTCTTATGATGAGATGCTTGAACTGGCTTCACTTGGTGCGAAAGTTCTTCAAAACCGTTCTGTAGAACTTGCAAAAAAGCTCAATGTAAATTTAGTAACAAGAAGTAGCTTCTCAGATGAAGAGGGGACATTAATTACAAAGGAAGAAAATATTATGGAAAAACCACTCGTAAGCGGAATTGCACTTGACCGTAATCAGGCACGTATCTCTTTGATGGGTGTAAAAGACAGACCAGGCATTGCAAGTGATATCTTTAATGCATTAGCAGGTGCTGAGGTTAATGTTGATATGATAATCCAGAACAAAGCGCATGACGGTGCTACAAATATTGACTTTACTGTTGCTGTTGGTGATCTGCATGATGCAAAAGCAGTTGTAGATACTTTTGTTCAAAGCGGTGAGATTGAAGATGATTCATACAATGAAGATATATGTAAAGTCTCTGTCGTAGGTGTTGGGATGAAATCTCACGCAGGTGTTGCAGCAAAAGCTTTCTCAACAATGGCACAAGAGAACATCAATATCAATATGATCTCAACATCAGAGATAAAAGTATCGATGGTAATCGATGAGAAATATGCAGAGCTAGCTGTGAGAAGTCTGCATAATGCATATGAGTTAGATAAGTAAGTTTATGCTTCCTGATTTTGCCCAATGGAGTCTTGATGCAATTCGTGCGGAGGGTGGGAGTCTTTCGTGGCTTGAAGAGTACCGTTTTGAATGGTCCAAAACTACCGCTTTTGCATTAGAACAGATTCTTAACGGTAAAACCGTAATTTTAATTACCGATGAGAAGCGAAAATGGTTGGAGCACTACATCTTAAGTGCTATCAACTCTATCTCTTTTGATCGTCCACTCATTCCTATCATCAGTATAGAGAGTATCTATCCGCATTACAATAATATCAGTGGTGGAGAGATGATTGATATGCTTGATGATATGATAGCACTCTCTTACAAAAATGACTACTTTTTTTGGTACATTGGTAAAGGGGATGACAAAAGAAGTGACATCGCAAAAAGAAAAGATGAGAGTTATTTTTGGATATTTGACGAAGATTTTAACAATGCTTTTACATTGAAATCGTATGATCCTGTCTTGGACATCAAGCTTTTACAGCTCTATCGTCTTTTTGATGCATCTCTGAGTGCAACGATGTTTGGAGAGGTAGATGCAAGCTCCTAATCTTCTCAAGGGACATATCCTTATCACAAGCGAGATTGAGAGTGAGATAGAGAGATTAGAGCAGGAGTTAAAACCGCTGCGGGTTGTGAAGTTCTTTGAAGAGAACTTTAAAATCGAACATGCAAAGCTTGTGACTGGGGAGGCATATATCAGTGAGTCACAAACAAAATATATCATTATTGCTGCTATCGAATTCACTGCAGTTGCACAAAATGCACTGCTCAAACTCTTAGAAGAGCCTCCAAAAAACATTGAATTCATCATTATCTCTCCGACAAAATCAAATCTACTTCCTACCGTACGTTCACGTTTACCTATTTTAAAACAGTCTGGGGACCATACGCAAGAAGTTTTAGATATTAATCTTGCAAAGTTGGATTATAAAGAGGTCTTTCGTTTTTTAAAAGAGCATAGCAGAGTCTCTAAAAACGAAGCAAAAGCATTAGTTGAAGCACTTTTTTATAGAGCAACTGTAGTAGATATGTTAATACTCACAGAAAAACAGTTGGAAAATTTTGATATGGCATATCGTCTACTAGATTTAAATGCAAGAGCGCAAAGTGTTTTTGCAATGCTTTTGATGAGCTTTGCGGGAGAGAGAGGATGATAGTAAAGCAGCTTTCAAATGAGATCGATATCAAAAGATATCTGAAAAACTTAGGTGTTGATGGCGGCGGTATCCATATTTTGGCATCAAAGGCAAAGATACATCTCATAGAGATAAAAGATCTGCATGTAGGTGCGGCAAATATCTTGAAACAGGATGCGCTCTCAATAGGGGCAGACTTGGCAGTACCTCGCGGGACAGTAATAGCAAAAGAGCCAAAAGTTGACTGCCTACTTATAGCAAGTACAAAAGCACTTGAAGTTTTGGCTAGAAAAGAGCTTGCTCAGCCATTTGGACTCAAAGATTTAGCAGGAAGGCTAAAGGTCATTGCCAAAACAAAGAAGCCGTATCAGACAAAAATCATGGGTGTGATAAATGCCAATGATGACAGTTTTTTCGCCGGGAGTAGATTTCAAAGCTCTGATGCGATTAGAAGTATTGAGAAGATGATCGAAGAGGGTGCGGATATTATTGATATCGGTGCGGTCTCTTCTCGTCCAAATGCAGCAGAGGTTTCGGTAGAAGAAGAACTTTCGCGTCTGAAACCTATTGTGGATTTGATACAAGAGCAGAAACTTTATGAAAAAGTAACTTTTAGTATAGACAGCTATGAGCCTAAAGCTATTTTTTATGCACTAGAGAGAGGTTTTAGCATTGTCAATGACATTACAGGTCTGCAAAATGATGCTGTATGCAGACTTGCTGCAGAGTATCAAGCTGAAGTTGTCATCATGCATATGCAGGGAAATCCGCAGACAATGCAGAAAAACCCCTCTTATGTCGATGTCATTGATGATATTTATCAGTTTTTTACGAAGCGTATAGAAAAAGCACAGGGCTTTGGAATTGATAATATTGTTTTGGATGTTGGTATCGGTTTTGGGAAAACCTTAGAGCATAATCTCTTACTGCTTAAGCACTTAGAGCATTTTTTAACGTTGCAAAAACCACTGCTGGTCGGTGCCTCACGCAAGTCAATGATAGATAAGATTTTTCCTTCAAGCGTAGAAGAGAGACTGCCTGGAACATTGACACTTCATCTTGAAGCTATAAGAAACGGAGCATCTGTTTTACGTGTGCATGATGTTTATGAACATGCACAGGCTTTAAAAGTGCAAGAGGCACTTTTAAAGTTATAGCATTATTCCTCTAATTGTAAAGAATAAAAGTGCGGCTAAAACAGCAGCTGCAGGCACTGTAATTACCCATGCTGCAACAATTTTTTTAATGGCATCACGTTTTACGTATTGAACTTTTTGTACCCGTTTAATGTGTTTTTTCGCAGATTTTATGACTTTTTCTTCTTTTTCTATCAGTCTGTAAAGCTCTACGATTCTTTTATAATCTTCTACCTCTTTCTCTTTTTTCCCAATAAGAGATTTCAGTTCAGTTTTGAGTTTATTGAGATTATGTTTCTCATCTTGAATGAGTTCTTTATCTTCTTCTATAGTTGTTGTAGTTTCAGTGAGATGCAGATACTCACGTAAGAAGCCAACACCAAAAACACCACCGATAGCGATATGAGTCGAGCTTACAGGAAGACCAAGCTGAGAAGCGATGATAACAGTAATAGAAGCTGCCATAGCAATAGAAAATGCACGTACCTGATCAAGTTCGGTAATCTCTGAACCAACTGTTTTGATGAGTTTCGGCCCATAGAGTGCCAGACCTATAGCAATACCAAAAGCACCAACACCCATAACCCACAGTGGAATACTCGCTTTTGAAGAGATACCGCCATTAACAACAGCATCATTGATAGCCGCTAGTGGACCGATTGCATTTGCAACATCATTGGCACCGTGAGCGAAGCTTAGAAGTGCTGCAGCAAAGACAAGAGGGATAGTAAAGAGTGTATTGACCGCTTCTTTAGAGTTTTTGATATTTGTCTGTGCAGCAAGTTTGCCTTTGAGGATAACATAGACAATAACACCTACGATGGCACCAATAATGAGTGCTGTTAGAAAAGATGGTTTTTTTGTCATTTCAATAGAGATCAAAGGAAGAAAGTTAAGGATTTCTACGACTTGAGGCCAGATCTTTTTGAGTCCTTTTAAAACAAGGTAAGTGACAAATGCCCAAGACATGAGAGCAACAAAAACAGGGACATACTGTTTTGCAGCTTTGATTTTATCATCTTTAAAGATGATGGTCTTTTTGATAGAGAATAAAAAAGCAGCTGCAATGACACCACCTAAAAGTGGTGAAATCACCCATGAGGCAGCGATTTTTGCCATAGTTGACCATGAAACGATGCTAAAGCCAGCAGCTGCAATACCAGCCCCCATAACACCACCGACAATCGAATGGGTAGTAGATACTGGGGCTTTCATAGCTGTTGCAAAATTAAGCCAAAGTGCAGCAGCTAGGAGTGCTGCCATCATTGCCCAGATAAACGGGTCTGCATTGCCACCAAAAGCGGAGATGTCAATAATGCCTTTTTTAATGGTCTTTACAACTTCACCACCGGCAATCAGTGCTCCACTTGCTTCAAATACAGCTGCAATCACAATGGCCATTGTCAGTGTCATTGCACGACTACCAACGGCAGGACCAACATTGTTAGCAACATCATTTGCACCAATGTTCATAGCCATATAAGCACCGATAAGTGCTGCAATCGCTAAAAACATGTTGTTAGAGATACCGCCATTACTTAAAAAAGTGTAGGTAAGAACACCTATCATAAAAAAGAGAGCGAGCCCTAAACGCGCTAAATCTGTTCCACTCTTCTTGAGAGCTTCTTTTTCAAGTTTGCTTATTGTTTCTATTTCCATGCTTGCTCCGCATTTTTTTTATAAGCAAAGTATAGTCTTTTTTTACTTGATATATGCTTTTATAATCTCTTGACGCTCTAGTGGTCTGTCTCCTCCAGATCTTCCTGTTGTCGCGACATCGCCCAGTTTCATCAAAGTTTTCATGGAAGCTTGGTCTACTACTTTTCCAAAGATAGTATAGCCGCCATTGAGCCAAGGAGTGGGTGCAGTTGTAATGAAGAATTGGCTGCCATTTGTATTTGGTCCATGGTTTGCCATAGCAAGAATACCGGCTTTATCAAAGATAAGGTTTGGTTTGAACTCATCTTTGAACTCTTTGTGCCAGATACTCTCTCCACCTCGTCCTGTCTCAGTTGGATCTCCACCTTGAATCATAAAGTTATGAATGATTCTGTGAAATGCAATACCATTGTAATAGCCCTCTTTTATATGGGTAACAAAGTTCTCGACTGCCAAAGGTGCTACATCAGGAAAAAGTTCAAGCTCAATTTTTCCCTGCGTCGTCTCTAAGACTACATGTGGGTTTTCTGTTGCAAGAAGATTGATATTGAGCACTAAAAGCAGTGCAAACAAGATTTTCTTCATTGGTATTACTCCTCTTCTTCAAAATCTAAACATACAGAGTTTATGCAGTAACGCAGACCCGTTGGTTCAGGTCCGTCCGGAAAGACATGTCCTAAGTGTGCGTCACACGTTGCACAACGCACTTCAATACGAATCATTCCGTGGCTCATATCTTTTACTTCAGTAACAGCATCCTCAATAGCTTCATAATAACTTGGCCAACCAGTTCCTGAGTCAAACTTTGTACTGGATTCAAAGAGAGGTGTCTTGCAGCAGATGCACTTGTAAGTGCCTTTATCTTTATTGTCATAATATTTTCCAGAAAATGGTGCTTCTGTACCATGTTGACGGCATACATAAAAAGCTTCAGGGGAGAGTTGCTCTCTCCATTCCTGTTCAGTCTTGATTACTTTCATATTTTTCCTTTAAGTTTTCTATTTCTTGAGACTCTTCTTCGTAAAGTATATGGAGTGTTTGGTTTGCAATATTGCATGCATACAAGAGCCGTTGTATATCGTCAAAACAGAGGTCCATCAAAATGGCATGTTTTGCTTCCAACTCTACAATATCATCATAAGTTGTAAGGAGTATGGAGTCTAATTTTTGTTCAGTGAGATGTTTAGATGCATCAAGTAGGAGAGTTTCATCTTCGATAAATGAATCTAAATCCTCTTGGAGCTTTTCTCTACTCTCTTGGCTACAAACAACGACTATATCAGCTGGATCTGCACTTTTGAGTAGTGAAGAGATCAGGTGTAAGGCTTTTGCGTGAGGGTTCGTTTGATAAAAATGAACCTCTCTCTCTGTTGGCAGGTAACTTTGTGTAAATGTAGATGTTGCCTCTTGAGAGCTGTCATTCACAAGTAATAAGTCGGACCTTTTTTGTATATGTTTAAGATATGCAAGAAAGTGAGAAGGCATGATATCTGCATCATCACAGATGATCAAATCTGCAGCATTAAAACTCTTTTGCATTAGTTTTTCATCAATATAAAGCGTATCTTCGAGTGATGGCATCTTTAATTTCATAAGATGTCTGTTGACAAGTTCAACAGGGGTTAAAATTTCAAAAGCCATCAAATCAATGTCAATAATTGCATGCTCTATTAACTCCAAGAAACGTTTGTGTAAGATCTCTTTAGAGAGGATAGTCGGTTTTATAAGAATGATCTTTTTTCGTTCTTCTTTAAAGAGTTCTTTTATGGATTTCAGCAGCAGTGTATAACTTTTACCGCTTTTTGGTGCTGCTGTAAGATTTTCTAACCTAGAGATTTTTCTATCGATAAACTCTCTTTGTTCTTCATTGCAGAGAGATACTGTATCTGCCTTTACAATAGCATATTGAACAAAGAGCGTTCCTAAAATAACATCTTTTGGAGGAAGGGTGTGATCCTCCGGTGCTGCACTTTGCAGTTTTTTAAATATCTCGGAAGTATCAGAGTCACTAAAGATGATCTTCTCTTTAGGCAGTATCTCCTGTAATGAATCATTTAAGTGCTCATATTCATCAGAACTTAAATTTTCCATTAAAAGATAGTTGAAAATTTCTACACCGTCATTATGTAAAAGCTCATTAAACTTCTTTTTGATGATAGCGTGCGTTTTGTCAAAAGCGAGTGTATTTTTCGAGTTTTCTACACTCTTTGCTTTGCTTGCTGTAGCATTTTTTAGATCATCATAAGACCACTCTTTTATCTCAAATATATAGATACCACGCAGGTCATCATATATCATCAAAGCAATTGGATAGCTCTCTTTATGGTGAAAAATCTCTTTGTGAGAGAAGACAACTAAGTTACTGTTTTGAGAAAGTGATTTTATTTTTTTTAATAACAAAGAATCAGGGACAATAAGTGCCTCTTCTTTTGTTTTAAAAAAGGAAGGTAGGAATGATAGTTTCATAGTAAGAATAAAATACCACCATTAAAGGTAGTAACGGTGGTATTTCAACAATTATTTACCAGCTGCAACGCGGTCTTTAAGACCTTTTCCAGCTTTAAATTTAGGAACCATTTTATCTTGAGTAGTGTACGTCTTGTCAGTACCAGGTACTTTACCACTTTTACCTTTTTGTAAAGCAGCAGTGAAGCTACCAAAACCAACTAAAGAAACATCTTCTTTTTTAACTAATGCAGATGTTACTGCGTCTGTGAATGCTTTGATTGCTGCTTCAGCCTCTACTTTAGTTTTGTAGTTACCGCACTCTTGTACTAATTCAACGAATTGCGCTTTATTCATAGATTTACCCTTGGATTAAAATTTTCCGAATTAAATAATTCAGCTAGAGATACTTTATAGTTTATTTGCTTAAATTTTTCTTCTTTTTGGCATATTTGAGTAAAAAATGTGATATTTTTGTTTCTTTTAGTCCATATCGTGCCTGTTTAAGGAGTTTTTTGAAGTTGAGTGTTGTAGGCTTAGAGATAATTAAAGCTGATAAATCTTTGAGCTTTTCATACTTTCCGACACTCTGAATTGATAAAAATACATCCTCTAAACCATCTCTTTCATTCTTTGTAAGCGCACCCATTATTTTTCCTCTAGTCTGTTGATTTTTCTCACTGCTCTAATGATCTCATCGTCATCCAACTTCCCCAACATCTTCATAACAACTGCAGCTGCCTGTGGTTTTGCACGGCCGAGTTTCCAGTCCTGATATGTACGCATAGAGACACCCAACTCATTAGCCATATCTTTGAGTGATATTTTCTTGCCGTTGTTTTGAGACTCTATCGAGTTATGAAGAATATTAAACAGATCATCAATTTGCATAAAAAAGATTATACGGTTTTAATACTTAAATATATATTTTATTTAAGATAAAATAGTTTAAATTGTATTAAAAAGTATAAATATAGAATAATAAACAAATAATAATGTGTTAAATATATAATAAAATATATATATTATACGGAAAACCGTATTCCAATAAGAAAAAAAAGTAAGAAAAAAATAGCCTTCAAAAAAGAAGGCTGAAAAAATTATTCGATTGTCAGAGAAATTGCGGGAGGAAGTAGGGTGATTTTATTCTCTTCGATTTTTAGGTGAAATGGAAGATAGGCTTTGGCATCTGTTTTATAGTGCAGTTCATGCTCTTTATCAATAGTAAAGACTATGTGATTGAGGCCTCGAAAAGGTTGCTCTACAGAAATAGTTGCGTTCTTGTAGGAGTTCTTAATACTTTTTTCTTCTGCTTTGAGCGAGGCTATCTCATCTTCTAAAAGTTTGAGATTGTCGTACTTGAAACGTTTTGCCTGCTCTAACTTGTATTTTAAATCATCCAACTCTTGTTTGATGTACTCTATTTTTGCTTTGAGCACAGGAATGTCTTGATAGCTGATCTTAAAAAGATTGTCCTCTCCACTTGCCAAACGAACAGTAATCGAGTTTGATGCATAAACCTTGAGGTTGTTCTTTGTATGCCCAATCGTTACATCTTGTGCATAAACCTGTCCGCCCAAAGAGGATTCGATATTGACTTTTGTTGCATGGATAATACCACCTTCAAGCAGACCTATTTCTGCCTTATGACAACGCAGGGTTCCTTTGTGCCGGTTTATCTTTGCAAATTTTGCATACTGTTTGGAGTCTTGGTGTGTCGCGCCTTTGATTTCAAGCTGCATGGCTTCAAGCCTTGAGTTCGCACCGACAAATCCTTCAACATGAATGGACTCTGAGACAAGCTCTACACCTTCACCGATAGAATCTTTGGTCGTGTCGTGCTGTGCTACGATAATATCAATATTGTTCCCCTCGTCTTCCGTGTCAATAATATGCTTATTACGTGATATCTCATGTAGTCGGAGTCTATTATCTACGGAGAGTTTTACTCCATCATAGTGTACATAACCACGATTGATACTGATGTAGCGTTTTGAATTGTTGTCCTCTTCAATACGTACAGATTTTGGGTCAATCTCTACATGGATATCAGAGTTTTGGGCATAGACAGTATCAATGTTTTTACCATAAGCATTAAGACCGTTTCGCCCATACAGCGGTTTTTTGTACTCGATAAGTATCTCATCTTTGTCAACCTCGATGATCATACTGTCATGTTCTTTCTCTTTAAACCAGAATATAACTTTGCTCTCACGTGAGATAATAGGCTCAATTCCTTCAAAAAGAGGAATCTTTACTTTTTTTGTAAATTTACTGGCATAGAGATATTTCACAAAATTTTTGAGTGTTTTTTTCATTTTCTCATCAAAGAGTTGGATGAGGATCTTATTGGAGGCTTTGATTTTATTTATCTCAATGTAAAGAAGTCGTAACAACTCTACAGGTTTGTAAAGTTTGTAGGGTATTTTTGATTTAGGAGAGAGAATCAGTTTAGGGTGTGTTGCATACCTGCCATAGTCAATGCTATAGAGCAACTCTACTTCCTGCTTCTCTTTTTGCATAGCTGTAATTGTATATATCTGAGCAAACTCGACATGTTCATTGATTATTTTGTCTCTATCAAGGTATTCAAGAAGGCGCTCTTTTGTATAGTGCTCAAACTCATGGCTTCTGTTGTTCTGAACAAGTGTTTCTACTTTGTTTATTGTAAAATCACACTCTGAAATAGGAAGGAGATTATCTGTAGCATAGCGACTCAGCGCATCTTTTATATGCTTTGTTTTGATAAGCTCTTTTGTCGGCATCTGCTTAATACTCTAAAAGATCACTGTAGTCATATTTTGAAAAGTTCAGATAGAGTTTGCCGTTTTGTTTGATGATGCGTACATCTTTGTCATAGACAGCAAGAAATCTTTTTTTGATGATTTTTCGCTGATAAGGTTCAAGATCAAGTCTTTTGAGGTACTCTTTTAACTCTACAATCTCATCTTCTGTTTTTTTCTCTTTTTTACTTATTTTTGTATCGACCACAGTGTCCACATCGTGGATAGTCTGTGAGTTTTGCGTAAGCAGTTGTCTGTTCATTAGCTCTAGGATATTTTTTAATTGCTCATCTTTTTTAGAGTAAACCTGTTCTATCTTATTCATCTCATCACGTAGCATTTGCTCTTTGTCATCAATGAGCTTGTCGATTTTTGCTTCAAGTTGAATGATTTTTTCTTTAAGTTGCTGATTCTCTTTTTGATAGAGTGAGAGTACCATGGCAACTGTTGTTTTTGGTTTTTGTGGCATCTGTTTCACCTCTTTGTCTTGCTGTTTTGCTTCTTGTGTCTGTTCTTTTTTCTCTTTATGAATTGCTTCTCTTTTTTCTTTATCAAGTGAGCTTCTTGTAACAATGATGTAAGTTACTCCATCTTCTATGATATAGTTGAGTTTTTTTGCACGCAGCTTGGAGTTTATCATCTCTTTGGACATTTTAAAGTGTTTGGAATACTCATCTAAAGTCAGTCTCATCTTGTTTGCTCCTTTATGCTGCAGCTTTTAAAATTTATATTTTGGAGGAGTAATTATACCTGATTTTCTCATCCATACTAAATAGCCTCGTTTTGTTAAGTTATGTTTGTCTTTAAAGACATAGGCTTCAGAGTGTTTAAACTCCCTTCTTTGTAAAAGTTCATTGTAATCTTCTCTTTTTTTGAGAAATTTTTTAAGATGTTCATATGCGATGTCAGAGACCATAACCGTTGAGATGGTAAAATCTTTTAACTCTAAATATCTCGCACAGTCGTTAAGACCGTCTCCTATAAAGTTTTTATGTCCTAAAATGTCACGAAACTGCTTGACTCCACCGGTATGAACTGCAATGCGAATACCATGAAAGTAAGGGAACATCTTTGCAATCTGGTCTGAGAAGTGGTTGAAACTCAGTCCAAGAATTACACCGTAGCCTTTGTACTTTGGATTGAGTATGCAGTAAAAACCGTCTCCTGTCGGAATAAAACCCATGATAAAACTCTCTAAAACTATCTCAGAATGAGAGAGCATCTTCTCAATAACCTTACGGTAACTGCGTGTTAAAAACGAGATGATTTCAAGCTGCTGTTGTGAATCAAGTTTGGAAAAGTCAATGATGTCTATTAAAACAATATCGGTAGTGATCTCTCTTTTTGTTGTCATAATCAATTCTAACATAAAGTTGTTTTAAATGAACTATAGATTATAATTCCAAAAATAGACTTCTTGCACAATTTTTATTAGTTTCAAAGAACTAAAAAACGGTAAGATAATGTAAAATAAATTTTTAGGGAATAAAATGAGCAAAGGTATCTTAGATATTGTAAAACCGGGTGTACTTTTTGGTGAAGATGTTTTAAAAGTTTATAATCACGCAAAAGAGAATGGGTATGCACTTCCAGCAGTGAACGTAGTAAATACAGAATCATTGAATGGTGTGTTAGAAGCTGCAAAAAAAGCAAATTCGCCTGTTATTGTACAGTTTAGTAACGGCGGAGCACAATTTTATGCAGGTAAAGGGCTAAGCAATGAGAATGAAAGAGCTGCCATTTTAGGTGCTGTCAGTGGTGCTATTCATACACATATGATGGCAGAAGCTTACGGTGTACCTGTCATTTTACATACAGACCATGCTGCAAAAAAACTCCTACCGTGGATAAATGCACTCTTAGAAGCTGGTGAGAACTATTATAAAACTCAAGGAAAACCTCTCTTCTCATCACATATGTTAGACCTCTCTGAAGAGCCTTTGGCAGAGAACATTGGTATCTCCAAAGCTTACTTGGAGCGAATGAGTAAAATCGGTATGCATATTGAGATAGAACTTGGTGTAACAGGCGGAGAAGAAGATGGTGTTGACAATACAAACATTGATAATGCACTGCTTTATACACAGCCAGAAGAAGTAGCACTTGCATATAAAGAGCTCAGTGAGATCTCTCCTAATTTTACAATTGCTGCATCATTTGGAAATGTGCATGGTGTTTATAAGCCGGGGAATGTTCAGCTGACTCCTAAGATATTAGATAACTCTCAAAAGTACATTGAAGAGAAGATGTCAACTGAGAAAAAACCTGTAAACTTTGTTTTCCATGGCGGTTCGGGTTCACTTCCTTCAGAGATCTCAGAAGCTATTTCTTACGGTGTTATTAAAATGAACATCGATACTGATACACAATGGGCAACATGGAATGGCGTGAAAAACTATGTTGAGAAATATCATGACTACCTTCAAGCGCAAATCGGGAACCCAGAGGGTGAAGATAAACCAAATAAAAAATACTACGATCCTAGAAAATGGCTGCGTGCAGGTCAAGAGTCTTTAGTAGAGCGTGTTCTTCAAGCCTACAAAGATCTCAATGCAATGGATAGAAACTAAGCTTAGTTTCTCTCTTTAGCTTCTTGATGGATATTCTCAAGAGAATTGAGGTGAGGGTTTTCTCCGTAGTGTCTAAAGAGAAGCTGTCTTAATTTATTAAGGTTAAATCTCCAAAATCTTTCTTTATCAAAGGCTTCATGATTTGTCATTAACTCATGAAGTACTTTTTCATCAGGGGTCTCCTCTAAATCTTTTAAAACTCTGTGCATATGTTCTATAAGATAGTTGTGTGAATCCTCTCCGGTATCATCATCTTCGAGAGTTCGGTTGATTAAAAAAGGGTACATCTTCCAAATACTAAATATCAGTGCGATGATAAAAGCTATCATCATCCATGTTGAAGTACTTATCTCCATTAAAAACCTTTTGTCAGTATTGCTAAAATCTTAATTATAGAACAATTTTGATAAAATAGCGTACTATGAATGAAAAGAATGATAAAGTATTTACAAAACCGATAAAAAAACAGTTTGAATTTGATGAAGAGGTAGCCGCTGTCTTTGATGATATGCTAGAGCGCAGTGTTCCTTTTTATAAAGAGAGCCAGAAAATCACAAAGTTTTTTGCACTAAAAGCACTGCGTGAGAATGGGGTCTTATATGACCTAGGATGCTCAACTGCATCACTGCTTATTGATATTCACAGAGATTTAAACACTCCTGCAACACTCATAGGTCTTGATAACTCAGAAGCAATGTTAGAGCGTGCACAAAGAAAGATAGAAGCCTTTGGTGCTAATGTGCATGTCGCAAATGCGGATATTTTGGAGTATGATTATAAAAAGGCAGATGTTTTTATTTCAAACTATACACTGCAGTTTATAAGACCGCTCGTGCGAGAAGAACTTGTTACAAAAATTGCGGATGCACTTACAGAAACAGGAGTTTTTATCTTTAGTGAGAAAATCATTTCACATCACGCTAAATTAAATAAAGATTTGATAGAGTGTTATTATGACTTTAAAAAAGATCAAGGCTACTCGGAGTATGAGATAATGCAAAAACGGGAAGCCTTGGAGAATGTTTTAGTTCCTTACAGTGAAGAGGAAAATATCATTATGGTGAAAAATGCTGGTTTTTCACATTGTGAAGTGATTTTTCGATGGGCAAATTTTGCTACATTTATAGCGATAAAGTAGAAATAAATATGAGATTTTTTATACCACTACTAATAATTTTACTCTCTTGTTTTAGCGGATGTATGCAAGAAGAGCCTGCTCCAAAAATTCTAACAGATACTCCTGTTGCTAAAAATATAGAAACGAATAATTCTCTATCAGAAGATACAAAGCCTGCAAAAGCAAAAGAGCATACACTTACAGTTCAGAGTGTCGAAGGTGCCCGTGTGAGAATTTTGAATATAAAACCGAAATATCATGATGGTATGCAACTAAAAAGTGGTAAGTACCTTATAGAGGTTACAAAAAGAGGATATAAAAAGTATAAGAAATGGATTAACCTTGAAGATGATTTGGTTTTACATATCTCCTTATCGAAAAACAAAAATCCTTACGATACTCAATACTTCAAGTATGTAACAAAGATAGAGTGGGAAAGCCATCATGATCTCTTTACTTTGGAGTATGACAGTAAAAACAAGCTTATATGGGCATTACAAAGTGCATATGTCGATTATGTAAAGCAGAAATATCCAAAGAGAATTCTCAAAAATACACTCTATGCAAAAGGCACACCTTGGCCGAAAATCTATGAAACAAAGATAGATACCTTAATATATACAGGGTACTTCAGATACAGAGGAAGGAACTTTCTTTTTAAAAATAAAAACAGTATAACACTTTACAAGGCAGGGAAAAAAGAGCAAAAAGCAAAGCGTGTGGCACATTTAAGTAAACTGGAAGTCAATTCAATGGTGCAATATTGGAGACTTCCAAAAGAAAAAGAGCTACTGCGTGCAAACCCTTTTGCAAAATATCAGAAGTACTTTCAGGTAAGCTACAGTCGTTATAAAAATGTTACTTTCAATCTGCCAATTTTGTGTACAAAACTTAAAAAAGGCTCGTACTACTCAAACTGTAGCGTTGTCTATACCTACAATGAAAAAACAGGATTGTATGATGGGAAGAGAATTAATCAGGCTAAGCATATTGATGCAAAGGATGGACTCTACTTTGCACTCAACCATGCAAAAAATTTCGCACTTGTGACACCGGTGAGAGCTATTAGTACAAGGTATGACAAGATTATTTTTGACACTAGAATCAATGGCGAACAAAAACTTGCTGCTTTGACAACACTGTTGATTCAAGAGAGTCTGCAGAAGAAGAAACAGAAAGTGAAAAACATTGCAAATATGATGGCATCAAAAGCAATGCATATGATTTTTGGAGATCCTAAAGTAAGTGGCAGAAAGCTTTATGCTTCATCAAATGATTTTAGCAGAGTTTTAAAAAGAAAGAGAAAAACGGTTGCAAAAGCCATCTTTCGTGTGAAAAATCAAAAGCTTTATCTCTCTGCCCTGAAATAAGAGGAGATAAATTACCAAACATTGGAAGTAGGCTCAGGCTCTTTTTTCTTAATGGCTTCCTTCATCTCTTTGTAGGTAATGATATCATCTTCACCACACTCTTTATGATAGTATCCTTGCAGGTCATAGTACTCTTTACAATCACTGTAGTATTTCATAGATATACCGTGTTTGTTCACACAGGCAGAGAAAAAGAGTGTCGTTAATAAGAGTGTTAATAGTAGGATGCTTTTTTTCATATCACTTATAAAGCAAGGTTTATACCTAAACTTTAAAACTCTCTTTTGTTTTGCAGAGGTCTGTTAAAAAACACTCATCGCATTTTGGATTTTTGGCTCTGCAGATATAGCGTCCAAAGAGTACCATTCCCTGATGTAGAGCATGCAAGTCATTTTTAAATTTTTTAACCAAAGTTGCTTCTGTGGCTTTGGCAGTTTTGTCATCACTAAGACCTAAACGGTGTGAGACACGAAAAACATGAGTATCGACTGCCATAAGATTGGCTCCTGTATATTCAATCATCACGACATTTGCTGTTTTTTGTCCGACACCTGCAAGTGTTTGGAGGTCTTTTTCATTCATCGGAATCTCTCCGCCATAGACTTCGACAACACGTTGCGCCATCTTAATGATATTCTTTGCTTTGTTATTAAAAAAAGAACAAGTGTTAATGAGTGCTTTGACATCTTCAATATCGGCCTCTGCCAATGCTTCTGGAGTGGGGTATTTTTCAAAAAGTGCAGGTGTTATCAGGTTTACCCGTTTATCTGTACACTGTGCAGAGAGGGCGACAGCAATAACAAGCTCATAGGCATTTTTATATTCCAGCTCTGTTACAGCGTCACTGTATCTTTCGACAAATCTTTTATGTATTTCTGTTATCTCTTTTTTTGTTGCTTTTTTCATAAAATGGATTTTAGCACTTTTTTGTGTTATAATCAAAATTACGACATTTTTTTTGGGGATAAACTTATGGGTATTTTTTCAATCTTTTTTGGCTTAAAAGAGAAGAGCTGTGAGCCGGTCATTGTAGAAGATGATGTGTCAGAATATTTAGATAACAACTTTTTTCGACATATCGTTGATACAAATGAGAGTATGACACTCTGCTTTTTAGGAGGCGAAGGATGGATATGGGCCAACAAACACTTTTTAGAAGCGATGTCCTACCACGATATCAATGACTTTAAAAGAGAAAATGAGAGTATCAGAGATATCTTTTTAAATGAGAGTGAAGAGATATTTACAGAGTCAGATAAAAGCTGGCTTGACTATATCAAAAAATACAAGAGTGATGGATACCGTGTCAGTATAACTTCAAAAGAGACAAATGAAGTACTTGTCATCGATGCATTTTGTAGTATCTACCCGCACAATAAAAATCTTTATATTTTAGAGCTGAAAGATATGACAGCACTGCATAAGGCACAGCTAAAAATAAAAGAGGTCGAGAAGCTTAAAACGAAATTTTTGGCAAATATCGGACATGAGTTTAGAACACCGATGAATGGTATTTTAGGCTTTGTAGAACTTTTAAAAGAGACAAACTTAGATCAAAAACAGCTTGAATATATCAATATGATCTCCAAATCATCAAAAAGCCTAATGTCCAATATTGAAATACTTTTAGATCTCTCTCAGCTTCAAGGTGGCCGTCTCACTTTACAAAATGAAGAGTTCAATATTCTACCAGAGATGGAAGAACTTATATACAATTTTTATAAAATGGGAGAGGAAAAAGGGGTTAAAGTTCTCTCTTTTATTGACCCGAAACTTCCTAAAGTACTCACAGGTGATATGAAGAAAATCTTACAGATTATGAGTGCCATTACACAAAATGCTGTCAAGTTCACACCACGTGGAGCTAAAGTAATCATAGAAGTGAAACTGCTCAAACGTGCACAAAATGGAGACTGCAGTATAGGCTTTGGTGTTAAAGATAACGGCAAGGGTATCTCAGAAAAACAGATAGCATTTATGTATGAGCCGTTTACTGCAGGAAATCATGCAGACCAGAGAATGGGAGTAGGGCTTAGCCTCTCCTACGGACTTGCAAAACTTATGGGCTCAGAGCTTCGTATCAACAGTGAAAAAGAGAGCGGTACCTATGTAAACTTTGTGCTTAATTTTAAACGTTCTGAGGGGCAGAATTTTAAAATGATGCCAAAAAGAAAAGTAAAAGTGCTGCTACTTGATAAAAGTAGGGTGGATGAGGCAAACTTTTTGACAATTTATCTGCGTGCATTTGCTATTGATGTTATCAAGTCAAACTTATTAGATGAATCGCTCTATGATGATATAGATGCACTCTATATAGTGGCAAATCAGAACGATTCATCCTGGATGCTGGAGCTTGGGACATATTCGAAAAAGGCGCCTATCATACTTCTTTTAGATGAAGGTGAGAGATTACAGACAAAACTGACACACATTGTTGATGAGACGGTTCATAAACCGCTTTTACCAAGCAGTATGGCAAAACACCTTTATGCGATTCATAAATTTGAAACAGTTTCAGAAGAAGTGCCAGAGTTGAATCTAAAACAGAAAATCAAAGCATTGGTTGTCGAAGACAACTTGATTAACCAGCGCCTCATTCAGTTGTTATTGCAGGAGTATGATATTATGGTTGCAACAGCGGCAAATGGCTTGGAAGCAGTTGATATGACAAAGAAAAATAAGTTTGATATTATCTTTATGGATATTGATATGCCTGAGATGAATGGTATTGTTGCAACAAAACAGATAAAGGATCAACTCTCAAGAAAAACGAAACTTCCAATTGTTGCACTTACAGCAATGGCGATGGAGGGTGACCGTGAGATGTTACTGAGTGAAGGTTTGGATGATTATCTCTCCAAACCATTAACGCGTGAAAAGTTAGAGTCTATCTTAGATAAATATCTGAAAGTTCCTGTATAAATGAGAGTTGTTTAATAACCGTTAATATAAACTTATTAAACTTTTCATAACTAATTACAAGGAACTAGAATGAATAAAGTTACGATTTTACTTGCAGCACTACTCTTAACTGGTGTAGTGGCATCAGCAAAAACTTTAGTAAGTGTTAACGGAAAACCAATCACTCAAGAGGAAGTTGACCAAGAGTTAATGCAGGCTACACAGGGTAGATTTAATCAGGTGCCGGCTGATCGTCAGGCAGCATTCAGACAGCAGGTTCTTCAACAGCTTATAGGTAAAGAGCTTATTTATGATGATGCCAAAAAATCCGGTATCACGAAATCTGCAGAGTATAAAGCAGAGTACAAAAAACTTGAACAGAGAATGAAAAAAGAGCTTGCTATCCAAGTTTGGCAAAAAAAGCTGCTTGATGGTATTAAAATCTCAAACAAAGAACTAAAAGATTATTACAATAAAAATATTGATGAGTTTAGAGAAAAAGAGTCTGTTCATGCACGTCATATTTTAGTAAAAACAGAAGATGAAGCGAAAAAAATCATTGCACAGTTGAAATCTTTAAGCGGTAATAAACTCAAAGAGAAGTTTATAGAACTTGCGAAGAAAGAGTCAACTGGACCAAGTGGCCCAAATGGTGGAGATTTAGGTTATTTTTCAAAAGGGCAAATGGTACCTGCATTTAATGATAAAGTATTTTCTATGAAAAAAGGTACAGTTACAAAAGAACCTGTAAAGACTCAGTTCGGGTATCATGTAATCTATTTAGAAGATAAAAAACCATCAATGACAAGAAGTTTCAATGAAGTAAAAGCATTTATTGAACAACGTCTGAAAATGGAAAAGTTTAAAGAAGTTATGAAGAAAAAAATGGATGAACTTCAAAAAAAAGCTACTATCAAGTAAGCAGCCATGCAAACTTCTCCTCTGTCTAAAATCTTTTTAGATGGAAGAGAGTTCCTTGTCAAACGAGATGATTTGATCGACCCTTATTTGGCAGGAAACAAATACAGAAAACTCTATACACTTTTACAAACTCCAAAAGAAAAATATACTACAGTCATCTCTTACGGTGGAACACAATCCAATGCCATGCTTGCAATCGCTGCTTTATGTAAACACAAAGAGTGGCAGTTTATCTATTATACAAAAGAGCTTTCACACAGACAAAAAGAAAATCCGCTTGGAAACTATGCTGAGGCACTTCGTCTTGGAATGCAGCACAAAGAGATAAGCAGTGAACTCTATAGAGATTTTATTGTTTCACTGCGCTTGAACTTAGATGAGAAGAGTTTTGTAATAGACCAAGGCGGTGCAGTGCAAGAAGCAAAAGCAGGTCTTGATGTTTTAGCTACTGAGTTGCGTGAGCAATTACAGAAACTCCCTCATATAAAAGCAGTGGCTACTCCATCAGGAACAGGAACAACTGCTCTTTTTTTAGCTAAAGCATTGCCTGAGTATAGAATTTATACTACACCTTGTGTTGGAGATATCGTGTATCTGAAAGAACAGATGCTGGCACTTTCTGAAATACCAGATAATCTAATGATTTTAAAGCCAAAAAAGAAGTATCATTTTGCAAAACCCTATAAAGAATTTTATGAAATATATAAAAAACTGCTAGCAGCAGGAGTTGCATTTGATCTGCTCTATGCACCTGCTATGTGGCTGAGCCTTTTGGAACATACTGATGAAGCAATTCTCTATATTCATAGTGGTGGCGTGAGTGGGAACAGCTCTATGTTAGAACGCTATAGAAAATTTGACAAAGAGTGACTCAAGGAGTATAATAGTTAGGCTTCTTACAAAACTTCTAAGAAGTCTAGTGACTTTTGCAACTAAAGTAGCAAAGCAAAAAGTGAAAAAATTCTATACTTATGCCAGAAAAAAATAAAAGGATTTACAAATGAGCAATAATATTTTTGAAAAACTAACACATAATATGACAGAAGCAATTGAAAGTGCGGTATCTTTAGCACTTCATAATAAAAATCAAGAAGTTACACCAATACACTTTTTATGGGCACTTTTAACAAACTCTGAGTCAGTTTTGAATCAGATGTTTAACAAAATGGGTGTTGATAAAGTGGCAATGGAGCTTGACATCAAATCCCAAGCTGAGAAGCTGCCAAAATCTTCATCTGTGACAAAAGAGAATATTAAACTCTCTCACGAATTTGTAAGAACATTACAAAATGGTGAAGGTCTAATGGCTAAAAATGGTGATGCATATTTAGCAGTTGACACATATATCTTAGCGAACTTACAAACAGTGCCATTTTCAGAGATTTTACCGAAGTATGTTGATGTAATGGAACTTGCAAAAGAGCTTGAAGCTGCTCGTGGCGGAGCAAAGATTGATTCCCAAACAGCAGATGAAACGCTTGAAGCGCTCTCAAAATATGGTATTGACCTTACAAAAGAGGCAGCAGAAGGAAAGCTTCCACCAGTAATCGGGCGTGATGAAGAGATTGCTCGTACGATGCAGATTTTAATTCGTAAAACAAAAAACAACCCGATGTTACTTGGTGAACCAGGGGTTGGTAAAACTGCACTCGTTGAAGGTCTTGCACAGAGAATTCATAATGGAGATGTGCCAACATCACTCCAGAACAAACGTCTGGTTGCACTTGATATGTCTGCACTTATTGCGGGTGCAAAGTATCGAGGAGAGTTTGAGGACAGACTCAAAGCAGTAATTGACGAAGTAAAAGAGAATGGGAATATCATTCTTTTTATCGATGAAATTCATACAATCGTAGGGGCTGGAGCAAGTGAGGGTTCAATGGATGCAGCAAACATCCTAAAACCGGCACTTGCCCGTGGTGAGTTGCATACTATTGGAGCAACGACACTCAAAGAGTATAGAAAATACTTTGAAAAAGATGCGGCACTGCAACGTCGTTTCTTACCAATCAGTGTTGATGAGCCGACAGTAAATCAGTCTCTGCAAATCCTTCGTGGAATTAAAGAGAGACTCGAAGCGCACCATAATGTTAACATTACAGACTCTGCGCTTGTTGCAGCTGCAAAACTGTCTGACAGATATATTGCAGACAGATTCCTACCGGATAAAGCGATTGACCTTATCGATGAGGCAGCAGCTGAGCTCAAGATGCAGATAGAGTCTGAGCCAAATGAGCTCAGTGCTGCAAAACGTAAATTATCTGAGCTCATGGTTGAAAAAGAGGCGCTTAAGATGGAGAAAACTCCTTCAAATGAGAAGCGTCTTGAAGAGATAGAAAAAGAACTCGCTGACATTGAAGAGAAAGTAAGAACTTTAGAGTCTCAGTTCCAGACTGAAAAAGAGGTCTTTGAGAAAATCTCTTCAATAAAAGGTGAAGTAGAACAAAAACGTCGTGAAGCAGAGCTTGCAAAAGCGCAGTCTGATTTTAACCGTGCTGCAGAGATTGAGTATGGTGAGATTCCAAAGCTCCTTGAAGAAGAGAAATCACTTAATGAGCAGTGGGCAAGAATGCAAGAGGCTGGAACACTGCTTAAAAACTCAGTGGATGAAGAGTCTATTGCATCTATTGTAAGTCGTTGGACAGGAATTCCTGTAAACAAAATGCTTCAAAGTGAGAAAGATAAAATCTTACATGTTGAAGATGAGTTAAATAAAACTGTTGTAGGTCAAGAGCGAGCTACTCACGCAGTATCACGTGCTATTAAACGTAACAAAGCGGGTCTTAGTGATAAAAACAGACCGATTGGTAGCTTCTTATTCTTAGGACCAACGGGTGTTGGTAAAACACAAACAGCTAAGACACTTGCGAAGTTCCTGTTTGACTCTGAAGATGCAATGATTCGTATTGACATGAGTGAGTATATGGAGAAACATGCAGTATCCCGTTTAGTGGGTGCAGCTCCAGGATATATAGGATATGAAGAGGGTGGACAGCTTACTGAAGCGGTAAGACGTAAACCATATTCTGTAATTTTATTTGATGAGGTGGAAAAAGCGCATCCAGATGTATTTAACATCCTCTTGCAAGTACTGGATGATGGACGCTTGACTGATAATAAAGGTGTGACAGTAGATTTTACGAACACTATTATTATCTTAACGTCTAACATTGCAAGTGATAAGATTATTAACAACCCTCAAGGTGAGGAACTTGACAATATGGTTATGGCTGAATTGAAACAGGCATTTAAACCAGAGTTCTTGAATAGACTTGATGATGTTGTAATCTTTAATGCACTTGGTGCTGAACAAATTAAAGGAATCGTTGAGATATTCTTTAATGATATTAAAAATAAAGTTAAAGAGCGTGATATTGAACTCTCTCTTTCTGAAGAGGCAAAAGCGTATATCGCAGAAGCTGGATTTGATCCTGTTTATGGGGCTCGTCCACTAAAACGTGCACTTTATGAAATCGTGGAGGATCGTTTAGCAGACTTGATCCTTGAGGGCACTGTAAAAGAGGGTTCTAAAGTAGAGTTTACAGTGGAAAATGGAGAGGTAGCAGTTAAAGTCTCTTAAGACTCTAGATACTCTTCTATTTGTAGAGGCTTTCCTAAGTGGAAGCCTTGTCCATAATCTACGCCAATCTCTTTTATCACCTCTAAAATCTCCTCTGAAGAGACAAACTCTGCAATAGTAAGTACATTTAATCGTTTTGCAAGAGAGACAATCGTCTCCACCATAAGTCTTGAGTTATAATCTCTATCAATATTTGAGATAAGAGAAGCATCAATTTTGATGAAATCAACAGGAAGCTTTAAGATATGTGAAAAGTTGGAATACCCTGCTCCAAAATCATCAAGTGCAATTTTGACTCCATAAGAACGAACTTTCATACAAAAATCATATGCCACAGCATAATCCTGAAAATCTTCAGTCTCGAGAAGTTCAACAGTTAAGAGTTCATTGTATGCAAAGAGATTGAGTGTTTGAAAAAAGTTTTGCATTGTTCGTTCATTTTGAATATCAGTAAGTGATAGGTTAAGGGAGCAGTGAATCTTATACTTCTCAATTGTTGCAAGTGTATTTTTAAGAACACTTTTGGTAATCTTGTAATAGATACGATTGGCTTTTGCAACCTCTAAAAAATGCAAGGGAGGAATGAATTTGCCATCTTCATCTTTAAGACGAACCAAAGATTCATATTTGACACCTAAAGAGTCATCTGTAAGAGGAATGATCGGCTGGTAAAAAGAGATGATAGCATCTCTTTCAAATGCTGATTTTAGTTTTTTATGGCACTCGATATCATTTTTGTATTTTTTCTCAAGTGTTTTATCCTCATGGAATATTGCAAATTGAATATTTTTCTTTTTAGCATCTTTAAGCGCCATATCCGCATAGGCAAGCATCTTGTTTTTTCCTGTAAAGGTGATACCACAACTCATCATAAATTGGAAAGTTTTATTTTTATAGGTGAATTTTGTATTTTTATAGTTTTTCAAAATAGTATTTATTATGTCTGTAAATATCTGATTGTTCTGCTGTGTTGCATTGATACAGACAATGACAAATTCATCGCCTCCGATATGATACAGGAGAACCGGCATATCTTGGATCTCTTTTTGAAGAAATTCAGCAGTTAGTTTCAGAGCTGTATTCCCGGCCTCTTCTCCATAGACATCATTAAAGGACTGGAATTTGTCAATGTTAAGCAGAGCCATTCTTGTAAAATTATAGAGGGATGTGTCTTCTCGAAGTTTATTTCTGTTTGAAAGCCCACTAATAGGGTGTGTATATATTTTGTTATGGAGTTCAGCTGTTTTTTTACTGATCTCTTTTTCCAGGTTTTCGTTATAGTGTAAAAGTTCTTTTTGTGCAATACGTAGTTGTTCTTCAGCAGTATGGGCGCGTTTTAATTGTGACTTTAAGTCATAACGGAGTTTATTAAACTTGTAAATAGAGAAAATAATGAGTAAAAAAGCTGTAAAAAATGAGAAAAGAAGAGTTATTGAACTTTTTTCATTGTTTTTTTCCAGGGTGTTTATTTTATTGTATAAAAGAGTATTTGCAAGATTCGTTAGTATTTCTGTGTCATGGGAGAATTTTGTTGTGACATCATTAAAACCGATGATAGCATCATAGATATCTTCCTTATCATTGGCTTTAATAGCTTCAATAACTGAGCGTTCAACTATTTTATAGGCAAAAACTCTTTTCTCAACAGTTTTGAGTAATTTGTTAAATTCTAAAGGAAGATCACTATGTGTTTTTGTAAACTCTTTTAATTGTGTAATACTTTTGTCTATATCTTTAAAGTAGTAAGATATCTTATTGTCAGAAAGTTTCTCTTTTAAGAGCAGATATTGTAATAAAATAGCTTGATTGTTTTTAAGGTCATAATTAAGTTTGTTTGTTATATCTGTCAGTTGTATATGCTCTTTATTTAAATAATCAAGAACTTTGTTATTGTCCTGAATATTCGTATAACTAATACTAAGTGAAAATATCAGCAGTGTAAAACTGATAAAAAGAGCAGTATAGACCTTATGTTGAAATTTCATAATTTTTCCTAAAATCTAGCTTCTAAACTCAGTGATAAGATACTTTGCGTAGCATCTTTTTTGGCAGGTTCACCAAAATGCCATCCACTTCCGGTATAGTTTTCATGAATATAAAGGTAGGAGAGTTTTGCATTAAGATATCTATGGAATTTCCATGTTGTATAGAGTTCACCTACATATCCTCTTACGGCCAGTTTGTTAAAAGTATCTTCAGCTCCCTGTGTGGCACTAAACCAATATTTACTTCCATAGTTGAACTCTGCACCGAAGTTGAAATCTCTGTTGCTGTCATACTTCATTCCTGTAAAGAGTGAGTAACCATTTTTTTGCAGCATTGTACCACTTGCATAATCTGCTTCTGTAAATCCAGTATATCCTCCGGTTGTAAGACCTGTGGACCCATTATATGTAACTATTTTGTAATCATCTTCAGTACTGTTTGGATGTGGATTTGAAAGTGCTGCGTGTAAAAAAAGAGTTGCCGGTGATTGTAAAAACTTTTCTATATCCATGCCGAGTCCAAATGTTGCCATTAGCCCAAGATTGTGTGCATTGGAAGAGTCTATATCCGCTCCAAGATAAGGGTGTGCTTTGAAATTTGCAAGCACATTGACACCATATGAGAGCAGAGCATTTCCAAAAAAATGCAGTTTTGTATCACTATAAAGACCGATAATGTCTGCATTGTCAATGTTTTCTCGGTTACATTGATAGGGGTAAAATTGTGGTCTTAGTGTATATGGTTTGGCTAAAACAAGACGTATGTAGCTCTGCGTGGCAAATTTTTGTGTTGCAATCATTCCGTAGGTATTCATATTAAAAACCAAGGCAGGAAAGAGAGAGTTTCTTTTTTTATTTTGTGCATACTGCATTGGTGTTCCGGCAGTAGTTGGTAAGATACCAAAAGAGAATGTAAACTCCGGTGTGGCTTTATAGTCAATGTATGCACGATCCGTATCAAAAGCACTACCTGCTATTCCTGTTTTAATATCATGGGAGAGAATACATAACCTTTGATTTGATTGAGAAGAGTTCATGTAGAGTAGTCTTCCGTGAAACTTCACATTATCAAAATTCGCACTCATATTTAAACGAAAACGAATAGATGTTGCAATATTGTAGTGTTTGGAGAACTCATCACGTCTTTGTATACCTGTTGGAGCTCCTGTGGAGTCATGAACTTCTGTATTCTCTCCTTCTATTTTACCTGTCGTATAATCAAATTTATCAAAACGTAAAAGAAGCTCAGGTGCAAAGTTTACTTTATCTAAAATGGTTTTTGTCTCAACTGTACTGAGAATTTCACTGTTCTCTAGAGTGTCTTGTGTATTGAGTGTTGTCTGTTCTTTGAGAGTTTTGACTTCTTGTTCAAGTTGTTGAATCCTTTGATAAAGTTCTTCATTGGAAGCGTACAAAAGTAAAGGGAGTGTCAGTAAAAGTGTTTTTTTCATTGTTTATAGTCCTGGTACTATGGGTTGGTCTGAATCGGCTGCATGCTCAATAAGATAAGCTTGTAATTTTGTTCTTGTCTCTTGAGACAAGGTATCAAGCTTATATCTTTTGAGATGACGAGGTGAAGAAAAAACGTGTTTCCATTGAATAGTTGCTTTTTGTCCACCATATAAATTGAACTTTTTTGCAGTTTCTGCAATATCTTCTGCAAAGAGAGAAGTAGATATAACAGTGAGTCCAATTAGAGTAGATAGTAAATAAAAATGCATTTGTGCTCTTTGCTTTTATTATATTATTTAATATTATAGCATATTTAATAGCGTAGGAAGAAAGAAATAGCGTAGGAAGAAAGAAAAACCTTAACCGCTCTTTAAGCAAAGTTGGGATAGACTTCCGGACTTAAATCAGATAAGGATATGTCAAATGAAAAGAACATACCAACCACATAATACACCTAGAAAAAGAACTCACGGTTTCAGAGCTAGAATGGCTACTGCTAATGGTCGTAACGTACTTAACCGTCGTCGTGCTAAAGGTCGTAAAAAATTGTCAGTATAGGCGGATTTGATATAGTAAAGACTCATAAAGAGTTTAGCTATATCTATAACAAAGGAAAAAACCAGCACTCAGGTAGTGTTGTCCTTTTTTACCTTCCTCAAGATGGAATTCACAAAGTAGGTTTTACCGCAACGAAAAAAATAGGTAATGCCGTTAAGCGTAATCGTGCAAAACGCAGGATGCGTGCAATGTTTCGTGAATTTTCAAAATCTCTCAAAGATGGCTCTTATATTTTTGTAGCAAAAGCAGGACTCTTTGAGAGTTCTCATGAAAAACTTCACAATGATTTTAAAAAAATTCTCTCACGTGCTAAAACAATTACTGCTTAAGCTTTTATGGTTATATCAGAAGTTTTTTACACTCATTGGCTTTGGGTCGTGTCGATATTACCCAACTTGTAGTGAATATGCACGATTAAATTTTGAAAATAACTCAATTTCAAGTGCTTTTTACCACTCTTTTATTAGAATACTACGTTGCAATCAACTTTTTGATGGGGG
The DNA here is from genome assembly GCF_009192995.1 of Sulfurimonas indica. Classification (GTDB taxonomy): domain Bacteria; phylum Campylobacterota; class Campylobacteria; order Campylobacterales; family Sulfurimonadaceae; genus Sulfurimonas; species Sulfurimonas indica. The sequence continues at coordinate 40,144 of NZ_SDID01000008.1, forward strand.
AATAGATTATCCAATCCTAGATAAACTCTGTCATAGACCCGCAAAACTTGATGTTGATTCTATAAAATATTGGTTGGTTCCAAATAAAAAAAACCGTTATTACATTATAAAAAATTTTTCATATAAAGGGTAGTTTGTGTTAGACAAAATGTCACCAAATCAAAGATTGATAGTCGCTGTACTGTTATCTGTTATTTTTTTCGTAGGTTATACTGCAATTTTTCCACCGGCTGAGCCAAATGTGCCAAATGAGACTGCTGCAAAACAAGAAGCAGTACAAGATAATACAAAAGATATTAGTAAAAAAGTTGAAGAAGTTTCCGGTCATGCCATTGCTGCTGAGGAGAAGGCTTCTAGCAGCAGTTCATCAAACATAGTAACTGTTACAAACGAGAAGTTTATTTTAAAAATAGATACTTTAGGTCGTATAGCTTCCAAAGAGCTCTTAGAAGATAAATTTAGAAATGATGAAGACCTACACGCGCAAGTTATTCCAGCACAAGGAACAAAACCATTATATATTCGTTTTTCAGATGATGCAATCAATGATGAAGCGATTCGCACACCATATAGTGCAAGTGTCAGTGAAGTAACGCTTAAAGATGAGCCAGTAACAGTAACACTGACACAAAAGCTTTCTGCCGTTACAGTGACAAAAGTTCTTACTTTTTATGCTGATGGGCATTATGATGTCAAAATTTCACTCTCTAAAGATGTTCGTCACTATGTTTACTTAGGCGATCGTCCACAGGTGTCTAAAAAACTTATGGCCGTTGCGGGAGCACTTATCTATACAGGTGATGATGTGGCGCATATCATTGAAGATGGTGATGCAGAAGGGCGTCAGATTTTTTCTGATGTAAAACTTGCTTCGTCATTTGATCAATATACAGCGATCATCTTTTATGGATTTAAAAAAGATACAAACGTAATTGTTGAGCGTGGACGTAATGATAATCCGATTGTATATTTTGATGCTGCACAAAATGAATCACTGCATGGCTACATCGGGCCAAAAGAGCATAAGATCTTACATGCAATTGACCCTGTCCTTACAAATGCAATAGAGTATGGATGGTTTACTTTCGCTGCAAAACCACTCTTTGCACTTCTTTCATGGCTACACGGTATCTTTGGAAACTGGGGTTGGGCTATCATCGCACTCACTGCTATTATCCGTGCGGTACTTTATCCTTTGACATACAAAGGTATGGTGTCAATGCAGAAGATGAAAGAACTTGCTCCTAAGCTCAAAGAGCTTAAAGAGAAGTATGGAAAAGATCCGCAAAAACTCAATGCTATGACGATGGAGATGTACAAAAAACACGGGGCAAATCCACTTGGTGGTTGTCTGCCGATGTTACTGCAGATTCCTGTTTTCTTCGCGCTTTACCGTACACTTTTAAATGCAGTTGAACTCCAAGGAGCTCCATGGATTTTATGGATCAATGACCTTTCACGTATGGATCCGTACTATGTGCTTCCAATTTTAATGGGTGCATCGATGTTCTTACAACAAAAGATGACACCGAACAACTTTACAGATCCAATGCAAGAGAAAGTATTTAAATACCTTCCTATTATTTTTACATTTTTCTTTGTAACATTCCCGTCAGGATTGGTACTCTACTGGTTTGTGAACAACCTTTTCTCAATCGCACAGCAGTATATTGTAAATCAGCAGTTTAGAAATGCAAAAGATGCAAAGGCTGCTTTAGAGAAGAAAAGCGAGAACTAGTTATGATCAAGATAGAAGCTGTAACACTTGAAGAAGCGTACAAAGATGCAGCGGCTACTCTAAAATGCTCTGTTACAGAGATGGCTGTTGAGGTAGTTCAGGCTCCAAGCAGCGGTTTTTTAGGTCTGTTTAAAAAGCCGGCTATTATTGTTGCAACGATAGATAAATCAAAGGTTGCAACAAAAAAACAAGAGAGTGTAAAAAAAGAGCAAACAACTACAGAAGCAGAGACAGTAGAGCAGACTTTTTTAAATGATACTATTTTGCCTGCATCTTTTGTCAGTGATCAGGATGAAGAGCTGCAAGAAGATTTGGCAAGCGGACTGGATTATACTGCTGATTATGATGATGCATACGATGAAGATTCGTTAACTGCAGAAGAGAAGAACATTGATATTTATGCTGTAGCTAAAGAGGTACAAAAAGAGATTAATGAACTTTTTACGCATATATGTTTTGAGATTGACCCTATTGAAGTGAGTGTCTATGATGAGCAAACGCTACTTATAGAGTTTAAAGGTGAAGATGCAGCACTACTTATCGGAAAAGAGGGGTATAGATATAAAGCACTCTCTTATATGCTTTTTAACTGGATAAATGCAAAGTATGATCTACAGCTACGTTTAGAGATAGCAGAGTTTCTGCAAAATCAAGAAGAGTCAGTAGGTCGTTACTTGGAAGGTGTTTGTGAAAGTATAGACAGAGATGGACGTGCACAGACAAAAATTCTTGATGGAGTACTGGTACAAATCGCACTCAAAGAGCTGCGTGAGCGTTATCCCCAAAAGTATGTCGTTATCCGCTCAACGCGTGACGGACTCAAATATATCCTGGTAAATGATTACCACACAAATTAATTATGAAAAATGATACAATAGTAGCCATTGCCACTGCAAACGGCATTGGCTCTATCGCAATAATCCGATTAAGTGGTGATGATGCACTCTTAATAGCAAAAAAACTCTCCAAAAAAGAAAATTTCAAAAACAGATATGCAACCCTGACAAATATTTATGATAGTGGTGGCACGCTTATTGATGAGTCTATCGTTATCTATTTTCAAGGACCACACTCTTTTACGGCTGAAGATGTTGTAGAGATTCAGTGTCATGGCGGTTACATTGTTGCACAATCTGTTTTAAAAGCCTGTTTGGAAGCAGGGGCGAGACTTGCAAATGCCGGAGAGTTTTCCAAACGTGCCTTTTTTAACGGCCGTATAGACTTGAGTGAGGCAGAAGCCATCGCACAGCTCATAGAGGCAAAGAGTGAAGATGCTGCAAAGATTTTAGCTTCACAGATGAAAGGCTCACTCAAAGAGTTTATAGAAGAGGTACGTGATGAAATCATCCATATCTTGGCATATTCTGAAGTAACTATTGATTATGCAGAAGAGGATTTGCCAGAGGATTTGGTTGAACAAATACGTGCAAAACTTGACGGGCTCTATAAACTGCTTAAAAAGACACTTATCGCTTCAGAATCACGAGCAGGGCTTATGCAAGGATTTCGTGTTGCGATTGTTGGCAAGCCAAATGTTGGTAAAAGTTCGCTTTTAAATGCCCTCTTAAACTATAACCGAGCGATAGTGAGTGATATAGCAGGAACTACCCGTGATACGATAGAAGAACAGGTGAAAATCGGTACACACTTGATTCGAATCGTAGATACTGCAGGAATTCGTGAGGCAGAAGATGCCATAGAGAAGATCGGGATTGAGAGAAGTTTAGAGGCAATTAAGCAGAGCGATATCGTAATAGCTCTTTTTGACGGTTCACGTGAGGCAGATGAAGAGGACAGAGAGATACTTGCACTTCTAAAGGCTCACGCAGAAGATAAAGCCAAGATTATTATTAAAAACAAAGTTGACCTGCCACAGAAATTTACTATGGAAGGTCTGCCTTTTGATATGGAACTTAACTCAAAAGAAGATGTAAGTGGGCTTATAACTGCACTTCAAGAAATAATGGATGCAAATAATCTCAGTGATGAGATTATGCTTATCTCTGAGCGTCAAATTACAGCAGTGAAAGAGACAATGCAAAATATTGAAGAGTCTTACGAGCCATTAGAGATGCAAGAGTTAGAGATCTTCTCTTTTCACTTGAATGAAGCTGTAAAAGCGATGGCAAGTATTACCCGACCTTTTGAGAATGATGAGATGCTGGATAAGATGTTTGGCTCTTTTTGCTTGGGAAAATAGTTTGAAATATATTGCTATTGATTTGGGACTCAAACGTATCGGCTTGGCATACTCTGCGCATAAAGATATAGTTACTCCACTTCCTGCAGTTTTGCGTAAAAACCGTGATCAAGCCTCACGTGAGGTTAAAAAAGTTTTAGAAGAGTGGGAAGCAGATACCGTTGTTGTCGGACTTCCTCTTGGTGGTAGTAGCGAAGATGAGATGCGTCGCAGAATCACACACTTTATGAATCTTGTAGATTTTAGCGGTGAGATAGTTTTTCAGGATGAAGCAGGGAGTTCTAAAGAGGCTGAAAACCTGATGAAAGGGGAGATAAAACAGATTCGTGACGGACGAATTGACTCCCTCTCTGCTATGATAATCTTGCAGCGTTATCTGGCACGCAAATAGACTATTTTCCTAAAATATAAAGGTTATTACTCTTATCTACTGCCTGCGTAAAACGCTCTTTTAGCTCTCTGTCAAATGTTAATATAAAAATATTGGTATTTTTGAGCTTGAGTTTTTGCATCTCTTGCAGCAGCATATCATCTGCTACATCTTTTCCATGCCCGCATTTTATAAAATTAAATGAGTGGAGTGTTTTTCCATAATCATAAAGATTTGCTTCCCACTCTGCACGTTTTAAGTAAAGTGAATCAGGATTTGCTCCAAGGTAGATATGGGAATCTTCTATCTCATAAGGCTCTATAACATCACTGAAAATCGAAGCGATGGAAGAGAAGTTCTCAATATCCCAAAAAAGATAGCTCTGTTTTGCTTTTGAAGGTTTCTTTTTATTGATAAGCTGCAATCTTTTTGTAATATTAAAGCTGCTGTGAGCTGTATCATTAATAAGTAGTATGGAAGCTTTTAATTTTTTGGCATCGTTTGTATTAAAACCTAAAATTTCTCCAAGTTCTATATAAAAATCAAGATGTAATAACTCCTCTTGGGCTGCACCTTTTGTATATTTTTTAAGGCGTGCGAGCTTTGCTTTTGAAAAAAGCAGGTGTACTCCCATCTTTTCATGATTGGCATAAGCCTGCTTGATACGGAAGAATATATCTTTTGCATCTTTTGTATCAGGTATGGCAATGGAGCCTCGATATTTGTACTCTATAGTAATTTTTTGTTTGTGGTGTGCCATCTATATTACTGCAAAAAACTCTGCAGCTTCTTCTTCATCGTCGCTGAGCTTCTCTTTTGCATAGAGTGGGTCCTCTTGCATGATTTTTTTGATCTTCTCCTGACAATAGTTAAAGAGTGTCTCTTTTGCTTCTTTGTCATCTGCTAAAAATCCAAGTCCGCTAAATTGATATGAGGGCTCTTCTTGCTCGATACATAGCAGTGTGCCCTCACATTTCTCTTCTAAAACTTCAACAAGTTCACGGTAAGTGATGTTGAATTCCGTCGCATTCCAGCCAATATCTTCGAGTTCAGTGTTTGAAAATTCACTTACACCGTCTCCAGTCGTGTCATCATAAGAAGCACGAGGGGTATTTATTTTTATAAGTGCCTGCCAGTTTGAAAAAGCCTTAATTAAAACTCTCTCATCATCTTCAACTATTTGATATTTATCTCCAAGTATTTCTGTAAGTGATGGTGCTTTGCTCGGCATGAGAGCATTTGTTTGAGCTGGTGTGTGTTTCCCTTGGTAGATCAGTATCTCTTTGTTTGTGAATGGCGGAGTGACAATCTCTCCTTTAATGTTGATACCAAACTCTTTTTGGGTATTGATAGCACTTAGTAACTCTTTTTTATTGACGATAATTATCTCATTAAACAGGTTAAACTTTTTCATAATTGCCTCTAAATTTTTTTCATATTATACATGTTTGCAGATTAAGCAAAAAGTTTTTTGCTTTGTTATAAGCTATCTCTAATAAAAGTTTTACAATATTTTGAGTATAATGCGACAAATTTTTTAGCTTTTGTGAAGTTGATCTTTATGAAAGCTATATAAAATTGCACTAGTGCAATGAGCTTTCTGCTAAAGAAAACCAAGCGTTAGCGTAAGCAAAGGGATTACTCCCTTTGGTGTGATAAATAGATGAAGGGTTGCCTTCATTTTATGAAATAAAATTAAGGAATATACAATGGCATTAAATGTTTATTATGACAAAGACACTAGTTTAGACCTAATTCAGAGCAAAGTAGTTGCGATGATTGGTTTTGGTTCTCAAGGACACGCTCACGCAGAAAACTTAAGAGACAGTGGTGTAAAAGTTGTTGTTGGTTTAAGAAAAGGTGGTTCATCTTGGAAAAAAGCTGAAGCAAAAGGTTTTGAAGTTTATACTGTAGCTGAAGCAAGTGCTAAAGCTGATGTTGTAATGATTCTTTTACCGGATGAAAATCAAGCAGAAATTTACAAAAATGAAATCGAGCCAAATCTTAAAGAGGGTGCAACTATCGCATTTGGTCATGGTTTTAACATTCATTATGGTCGTATCCAACCACGTAAAGACATCAATGTTACTATGATTGCTCCAAAAGCTCCAGGTCACACAGTACGTTCTGAGTTTGTTCGTGGTGGTGGTATTCCTGATTTAATCGCTGTTGGTCAAAACCCTTCAGGAAATACAAAAGAGTTAGCACTTTCATATGCATCTGCAATCGGTGGTGGACGTACTGCAATTATCGAGACAACATTCAAAGATGAGACTGAAACTGACCTTTTCGGTGAGCAAGCGGTTCTTTGTGGTGGTACAGCAGCACTCGTTCAAGCTGGTTTTGAAACTTTAACAGAAGCTGGTTATGCTCCGGAACTTGCATACTTCGAGTGTCTTCATGAACTTAAACTTATCGTAGACCTAATGTTTGAGGGTGGAATCGCAGATATGAGATACTCAATCTCAAATACTGCTGAATATGGTGACTATGTTTCTGGTAAACGTGTTATCAATGCTGAATCTAAAGCTGCAATGAAAGAGATCTTAAAAGAGATTCAAGATGGTAGATTTGCAAAAGACTTCATCTTAGAAGGTCAAGCAGGTTACCCTCGTATGAACGCTGAGCGTGCAAACGATAAAGAGATGTTAATCACGAAAACTGGTGAGAAACTTCGTGCAATGATGCCGTGGATTTCAGCAAACAAAATCGTTAATCAAGACGAAAACTAAAATTGCGACGCAACTTCTGCGTCGTTACGTTCGTCACGTACTGTAGTACGCTTCCTCTCTAGACTCCTTGAATTTACATCGCTCTTTTAGTTTTCGTAAAGTTCTTTATGCCTAAAATCTAATAGTTTTTAAATTATCTTCTTAAACTCTTTAAAATCCGTTATAATCATCTTATGAAAAAACGAATCTTTATTACTGCAACAAACACAGATATTGGCAAGACCTATACAACAAAACTGCTCTTGCGTGAGTATGCTTCTCGAGGTTTAAAAGTTGGTGTGATTAAACCTGTTGAGACGGGTGTTATTGATGGTGTTTATCCTGATGGGGATGCTCTTTTAGCGCTTGTTCATGAGTTGAATCCTGCGATGAAAGATTTGTCTGTTTGTGATATAGTTCCCATCTCTTACGGGCTTCCTGCTGCACCTTTTATCGCCTCTGGTGGAGAAAAATTTGATACAGAGAAAGTTTTAAAAGCTATAGAAAAACTAGAAACTTACTGTGATGTCTTACTTATTGAGGGTGCTGGTGGGCTTTATGTACCACTTGATGAAGAGTTGATGATTTTGGATTTGATAAAGCTCACGCAGGCTTCAACCTTACTTATAACGCACTGCTCACTTGGTTGTATTAACGATACACTGCTTTCAAAAAAAGCACTTGAAGATGCAGGGATAGCTCACGCTGTTGTTTTTAACCCTAAAGAGAGTGAGGGGAGTTTTGAAGAAGTAAGCGCACCCTATTTTCAAGCAAAAGATTTCTCCATCCTAAAAACATCTTCGGACATTGACACACTCTGCGATGTCTTGTATAATTTGTAAATTAAAAAAAGAGAGTAAGTATGCAGCATTTAATACGAACAGATGATTTTACAAAAGCTGAGATTGAAGCACTTTTGGCTGATGCAAAAAGCTTTAGTGACGGACGATTTGAGAGAATCTTACAAGACAAACTTATTATTACTCTCTTTTTTGAAAACTCTACACGGACTAAAAGCTCTTTTGAGATCGCAGCAAAACGTCTTGGTGCTGAGATAGTCCATCTTGATGTGGCAAAAAGCTCTACAAAAAAGGGTGAAACCTTAGTTGATACTGCAATGAACCTTGATGCTATGGGACCTCATGCAATCATTGTACGTCATCAAAATGCAGGTGTTCCAAAGATACTCTCCAATCATACAAAAGCAGCAATTTTAAATGCCGGTGATGGTGCACATGCCCATCCATCACAGGCACTTCTTGATTTGTATACTTTACAAGAGCATTTTGGAGATGTCAGTGGGAAAAAGATAGCCATTATTGGAGATATCAAAAACTCGCGTGTGGCAAACTCAAATATTGAACTTCTTACTCGTTTTGGAATGGAAGTTATTTTAGTCGCGCCTCCGCACTTCTTACCAAAAACAGACCTGCGTTCTACACATTATCTGCGTGAGATTATCGATGAGGTTGATGCTATTATGAGTCTGCGAACACAGACAGAACGTCATTCATCGCAGAGTTATGCAAGTCTCAAAGATTATGCAAGTGACTTTTGTATTACCGAAGAGTTGATAGGTGATAGAGATATCATCCTCTTACATCCCGGACCGGTCCATAGAAATATTGACATTACCGATGCTATGCTTGAAGATGAACGTTGTAAAGTGCTACAGCAGGTCAGTAACGGTGTTAATATCCGAATGGCAATTCTTAAGAAGTTAATCGTTTAGGCATTGATGGGTTTTAACAAAGCAAATGCTCTTGCAAAAGAGGGAAGACCTTTTTTAATTATCAGTGACTTTAAAGCGGACAATGTCGAAGTAATACCACTAAGTGAGCTTGAAGCACATGATATTGAGTATTGTATCTGCGAAGATTACAGTTATAAAGAGCATGAACACTTTTTACAAAAATCTCCTCTTGATTTTTCTGAGTATAAAAAAAAATTTGATGCTGTAATTGAGAAAATAAAAGCGGGCGAGACCTACATTTTAAACCTCACGCAGGCAACACCTATTGAGACAGAGCTCTCTCTTGATGAGATATACAGCCTTGCAAATGCACACTATAAACTGCGTTATAAAGATCAATTTGTCTGTTTTTCTCCAGAAAAATTCATCCAGATAAAAGAGAATAAGATTCATACTTTTCCGATGAAAGGTACTATTGATGCAGCAACTCCAAATGCAAAAGAGAAGATTTTGGCAAATCAAAAAGAGATGGCAGAGCATGTAATGATAGTTGACCTGTTGCGTAATGACCTCTCTATAGTTGCAACAAATGTAGAGGTTGAAGAGTTTCGCTATATCAAAAAGATTAATGCAGGTGCAAAAGAGCTGCTGCAGGTAAGTTCACATATCAGTGGCATTTTAGATAGTTCTTGGCGAGAGCATTTAGGAGATATCTTACAAGTAATGCTGCCTGCAGGTAGCATCAGCGGTGCTCCAAAAAGATCTACTTTGGATATAATAGAGAGAGTAGAAGCGTATGAGAGAGGATTTTTCAGTGGAATTTTTGGTGTTTTTGATGGTCAGAGTTTTGACAGCGGTGTTATGATTCGTTTTATTGAAAAGTCTTCGGATGGATATCTTTACAAAAGTGGTGGAGGTATCACGCTTGACAGTAATGTCCGTATGGAATATGAAGAGTTGCAAGATAAGATATATCTACCTTAAATGAGAAGAGAGAGATGTTGATAAAAGATTTTTTTACAAGTAGCTGGAGTTTTAATGAACAAGAGAGGGAGCTGCGCAGTAAATTTCAGATGATGAATATAGCTATTGTCCTCTCATCAACAGCTGTTGTTTATGGGACTGTGCTTAATCTTTATAAAGAGTTTTTTTCTCTGGCAATATTTGAATTTTTGCTTTTTCTTGCAAATATTGTTTTATGGTATATGTTACGACGATCAAAAAAATTTTATGATTTTGTCTCTATTGCTGTTACTGCACAATTTACCTTTTTGCTTATTTTGCTTATTTATATAAGTTCACCAGAGGAGATGAAGCATACTTGGTACTTTACTTATCCAATTATTATATTATATTTTAAAAATGAGAAATATGCGATTCCTTGGTTTGTATTTTTAATTTCCATGCTTTTAATAGCGCCGTTTCAACCTTTTTTTGAAACACAATACAGTTTTTTTCAACTTTTTTATATCTCCTTTGTTCTGAGTATTGTAAGTATTATTGTATATTTTTACAAAGTAAAGATGGATGAAGCAACACAGATTATTTCTACTCAAGAGAAAATACTCTCAAAAAAAGTTGTTGAATTGACACAAAAAGATAAGATGCTTACTGTGCAGTCTAAGCAAGCTGTTATGGGTGAGATGATAAGTATGATAGCACATCAGTGGCGACAACCACTCTCTACTGTTACATTAAGCATTTCAAACCTTCAAGTAAAAAAACTTTTAGGAGAAGAGATAGAAGAGGAAGAGTTTGATCAAGCTTTGGAAAATATCAGCAATACCGTTGTTTACCTCTCTCAAACTATAGATGATTTTCAAACTTACTTTCGTCCAGATAAAGAGTTTAGTTCTGTTGATATTAATGAGTTGATAGAAAAAGCAATAGGATTTGTAGAACCAAGGCTCAAAAAAACGGCTATTGAAATAAAGTTTTTTCCACAGCAGCGTCTTGTGGTTAATACATATGCAAATGAAATTATTCAAGTATTGCTAAATATTATAAATAATGCTGTTGATGAACTGATTTCACGAAATATAAAATATCCTAAAGTAGTAATAAATGTTTTTAACAGAGATAAAGAGGTTGTTATTAGTATCGCAGATAATGCAGGAGGAATCGCTCCTGAGTATATTGATTCAATTTTCGAACCATACTTTAGTACGAAAGGAAAAAATGGAACAGGCTTGGGACTTTATATGTCTCAGATGATTATGCAAAAACAGTTTCAGACGGCAATAGAAGTTAAAAGCACAAATTATGGTTCTATTTTTACAATAGTAGTTCCAAAGAAACTAGCTTAGTTTCAGATTTATTGGGTTATAATAGAGTCAAATTAATTGAGGATGAGTAAGAATGTATATTGAAGATTTGAAGTTTTCACTGTGGGCTGATTTTATTGAGAGAGAGTATCTTGACAATGAATTTAAAGCATTGATAACAAAAAAAATAATCAATGGAGCAACTTCAAATCCGGCTATATTTAAAAATGCTATTTTAAATTCAGATGCATATATCTCTCAGCTTGAATCACTCGAAGATATGAGTGCAAAAGAGAAGTATGAAGCAGTAGCTATCTATGACATAAAAAAAGCAGCAGATATTTTAAGACCACTTTATGATGCAGATGATGATGGATATGTAAGTATCGAGGTTGATCCTTTTTACTGTGATGATGCAGAAGCTACGATAGCTGAAGGTAAAAGACTTTTTTCTACAATAAATAGACCAAATGTTATGATAAAAGTACCTGCAACCGAGGCAGGATATGAGGCGATGGAAGCCTTGAGTGCAGAGGGAATACCTGTAAATGCTACACTTATCTTTAAGAAATCACAAGCAGTTGCATGTGCAGAGGCTTTTAAAAGAGGGACTGATAAGTATGGAAAAAAAGTAGATACGGTCATTAGTATCTTTGTCTCACGTGTTGATCGTGCTTTAGACAAGATGCTCTCTGAACATAACATCGAAGTGGCTTTGACAGGGATTTATAACTCTTCCGTTATATATGAAGCGATTGAAGAGATGAAAGTCTCTGGCTGTCGTGCACTCTTTGCGAGTACAGGAGTCAAAGATGACTCTCTTCCTGCACACTATTATGTAGAAAAACTTTTAGCATACAACAGTGTAAATACAGCTCCAATAGATACTATTAAAGCATTTGATGCAGATGGCAAAAAAGAAAAAGCACTCCCAATCAATCAAGATCTTGTAACAACACATTTTGCAAAACTCAAATCTATTGGTATTAATCTTGATGATATTTTGCAAAAGCAGATAGATGATGGTCTACTCGCATTTAAAGAAGCATTTCAAGAGATATTGGAGGCGTTATGAATGTAGATGTAGATGTTAGTAAATTAACTTTTGAGCAGCTTAAAAGGGTAAGAATCCATCTTAAAAAGATGATTGAAGTAGGTGGTTCTGACCTTCATATCAAAGCCAATTCTGTTATACGGGCACGTATAAACGGAAAAATTGTACAATTTTCAGGTGGGATTTTTGCAAAAGAGGATGCACTGACTTTTGCAAAAGAGCTATTAAAAGGTCGTTTTGCTGAGTTTGTTGAGAAAAAAGAACTTGACTTGGTCTATCCTTTTGATGAAAACAACCGTTTTCGTGTCAATATCTTTTTTCAGATGGATGGCGTCTCAGCAGTATTTCGTGTTATTCCTATAAAAATCCCATCACTTGAAGAGCTTCACCTTCCAGAGATTGTAAAAAGTTTTGCCTATAAAGAGAGAGGGCTTGTACTGGTAACGGGTGTTACGGGATCTGGTAAATCAACGACTTTAGCAGCCTTGATTAATGAGATAAATATAAATCGTAAGAAACACATCATTACAATTGAGGACCCGATTGAATTTGTTCATAAAGATAGAGGGTGTATTATAAATCAGCGCTCAGTGGGGCAAGATACGCTCTCTTTTGGTACGGCACTGCGTGCGGCACTGCGTGAGGATCCGGATATTATTTTAGTTGGAGAGATGCGTGACCGCGAGACGATTAACTTGGCTCTTCATGCGGCAGATACCGGACACTTGGTATTCTCAACGCTGCATACAGTTGATGCAAAAGAGACAATTAACCGTATTATTGCGCAGTTTCCAACAGAGGAGCAAAACCGTGTAAGACTTTCAGTTGCAGGAGTACTTCAAGGTGTCATCTCACAAAGGCTTGTTCCTACTATTGATGGTGGACGTCGTGCTGCACTCGAGATTCTTGTTCGAACACCTACAATCGAGAAGCTTATTATGGAGAATCGAGACTACGAGATTCGTGATGCGATTGAAGCAGGGAAAGAGCATTATAAATCACAGAGTTTTGACCAGGCGATTTTTGACCTTTATAATGAAAAAATCATCTCAAAAGAACAAGCACTTGACAATGCAACAAGTGCGTCTGACCTGGAGCTTAAGATCTCTGGTCTTACATCTGGAAAAATTACAAGTAATCCAAATGAAAAGGTCGAAGCACCAAAAGCAGTAGATATTTCACAAGATGACGATATCTTCGATTTAAAGTAAAGTTTAAATCAAAAATAGATATAATTGCGCCCATTTTAAAATTAAGGACTTCATATGTTAGAAGGTATAGTTAGAGAGAGTACTGGCAAACAAGCTACAAAAGCTTTACGCCGCGATGGTTATCTAATTGCAAATATTTACGGAAAAGGGCTTGAAAATATCAATGCTGCATTCAAAGAGAATGAATATATCCGTACTGTGCGCAACAAAGATACATTAGCATTCCCAGTAAAAGTTGGGGGCAAAGAAATGAATGTTGTGGTTCAATCATATGAGTCTCATCCAGTAACTGGTAAACTTTTACACGTTGATTTAATGGTAGCACAACCAGGTGTTCTTACACATTTTATGGTCCCTGTAGAAGCAGTTGGTGAAGCAATCGGTCTTAAAAACAAAGGTCTTGTAAACATTGCAAAAAGACGTTTACGTGTGAAAGCAAAAATCGAAGATCTTCCAAAAGCAATCGTTATCGATGTAACTGAGATGGATTTAGGTGATTCTAAACTTATCCGTGACATCGAAGCACCAGCTGGTGTTACATTCACAGATGCTGATCGTGTATCAGTACTAAGTATCATTAAAGCTAAGTAATTATGCTCATAGTCGGACTGGGTAATCCAGGATCTGATTATGAAAAAACACGTCATAATATAGGCTTTATGGTTATTGATGAGCTTTGTGCTCGTCATAACGCTTCAAAGCTCTCTTCTTCATCATTTCAAGGTGAACTCTATAAATTTCAAAACAGTTCTGTTTCTTTAGAAAATCATTTTTTATTAAAACCGCTGACCTATATGAATCTCTCAGGTGATTCTGTTGTAAAGGTAAAAAACTTTTACAAACTTGAAGATGTTGTTGTAATACATGATGATTTAGACCTCCCTTTTGGAGCACTTCGCTTTAAAAAAGGTGGTGGACATGGCGGTCATAATGGACTGAAATCTATAGACAGTAAAATAGGTCGAGAGTATATCCGTGTTCGAATGGGCATAGGAAAACCAACACACAAAGGGGAAGTGGCTTCTTATGTTTTAAGCGAGTTTTGTGATGAGAATAAAAAATGCTTAGATAAGTTTATAAAGAGTGCTGCTGATGCGGTGGATTTTTTACTAGAGCACTCTTTGGATGAAACGCGTTGTAAATATTCTAAAAAAGGGATGGAGTGTTAGCATTTAGATATATAGCGATGCACTATTTGAAGTATTTTTTTATAATACTTGGTGCATTGGTCCTTTTTGTTGTTGGTTTTGACTATATGGAGCATGCTTCAGAACTTTCAAAATCAGCGAATTTACTCCTAATATACCTTGTATATCAGGCTTTTTATGCCATCGATCTGCTTCTACCGCTCTCTTTGGTCTTTGCTATGATATCGACAAAAATCTTTCTTATTCGTTCCAATGCACTTGTCTCATTTTTCTCACTAGGGTACTCACGTGTAGACATTCTCAAGCCTTTTGTTCTTATTGCAACGACTATTATTGTACTTTTTATATCACTTCATACATGGTCAAGTTTTGCACGTGCTCAGGAGTTCTCGCGTAATATTCGAAAGCATGCGCAGTATCTTAATCCAACAAGGGACCTCTTTTTTACATACAAAGGAAAATATGTCTATTTTTCCAAGCTTTTACCACTGCAAGAGAGAGCTGAGGGGGTACGTGTTTTTAGTGTGAAAAACAACTCTTTAAAAGAGGTTGTAACTGCAAAATCTGCGGAATACAGAGATGATTTTTGGCATATTAAAAAGGGTGATTTAATTACAAAGCCAGATGACCTTTCTTTGGCATCTCCCGGTATTTCTGTGCGTGAAGCAGATGATTTGAAGATTTTAGAGGGCTTTCGACCACGTATGCTTGATCAGGTTTATGAAGGGAAAGTGAACTTTACAATTATCGATGGTTTAGAGGCGATATCACTTTTGGAGAGTCAGGGGATTGATACACGAACGATACGGGGAGCCTTATATAAAATCTTTATCTATCCGTTTTTTGTACCTTGTCTGATTGTCATTATCTTCTTCTTTGTTCCTATGAGTGTACGTTTCTTAAATGTATCACTTTTTAGCTTTGGTGCAATATTGGTAACACTGCTTGTTTGGGGAATCATTATGATGTTAATCGAGCTCTCAAATAATAAAACCATCCCGAGTGAAGTCGGAATTATTGGTCCTGTAATCATTCTTCTTTTAATTGCCCTGCGACAGTGGAGAAAGTATAGACTTGCAACTTAGCCACTTATAAGCACTATTAGGGTAAAATCATCTAAAAAATATTTGGAATTTTTATGATTGATTTTAAAGAATTGGCAAAAGAGTATGGTACACCTCTTTATGTTTATGATTTTGACTATATGGCTACGCAGTATGAAGAGCTCAAGAGTGCTTTTCGCGGTAGAAAATCCATTATTGCGTACGCTGTAAAAGCAAACTCAAACCTAAGTGTCATTAAACACTTTGCAAAGCTTGGAAGCGGAGCTGATTGTGTAAGTATCGGTGAAGTCCGTCGTGCTTTTTTAGCAGGTATTCCAGCTTACAAAATCATTTTCTCAGGTGTTGGTAAGAGTGATGATGAGATTCGTGAAGCGATAGAACGCGATATTCTCTATATCAATGTGGAGAGCGAAGCAGAACTTGGTCGTGTTGAGCTTATCGCAAAAGAGTTAGGTAAAGCTGCACGTATCAGTATACGAGTAAACCCAAATATTGATCCAAAAACGCACCCATATATCTCAACAGGACTGCATGACAATAAGTTTGGAGTAGATCTCTCCACTGCAAAGAGAATGTACATCAGAGCGAACAACTCTGAAAATTTAGACCCTGTCGGTATCCATTTTCATATCGGCTCACAACTTACAGAACTTGAACCTATCCGTGAGGCTGCTGTTATCGTTGCTGACTTGGTTCGCTCACTTGAAGCGATTGATATTGAGTTGAAATTCTTTGATGTTGGTGGTGGTCTTGGTATCAAGTATGATGATGAGACAACGATTCAGCCATACGATTATGCACAGGCGATTTTAAGTACACTTACTGGTCTTGATATGACGATTCTTTGTGAACCGGGGCGTTTTCTAACAGCAAATGCAGGCTATTTTGTAACAAAAGTGCTGTATGAAAAACAAAATGGTGAGAAAAGATTTGTAGTCGTTGATGGTGCGATGAATGACTTGCTGCGTCCATCACTTTACAATGCCTATCATGAGATAGAGGTCCTTACAGAGAGTAAAGCTGAGAAGCGCGCAGTTGATATCGTCGGACCGGTATGTGAAAGCGGTGACTTTTTTGCAAAGGATTATCCTTTGCCACCACTAGAGCATAATGACCTGCTTGTTATTAAGAGTGCAGGAGCTTATGGCTTTGGTATGGGAAGTAACTATAATACGCGTGGAAGAAGTGCTGAAGTTGCTGTTGAAAACGGTAAAGCAAGACTCATTCGCAAACGTGAAAGTTTTGAAGATTTGATTGCATTAGAGCAAGAATTTTTAGAGGATTAAGATGTACTTCATAGATGTTCAGGGTACGCTTATCAGTGATGCAGATAAATCTCCTATCAGAGGTTCACGAGAGTTTATAGAGTATTTAAACAGTGAGAATCTCCCATATATGGTGATTACGAACAATACAAAAAAAGCATCATCTGATTTTTATAACTACCTGACATCTATCGGTTTTGAATTCTCTTTTGAGAAATATTTAGATCCTTTAATGCTTTTAGAGTCTCGTGTAAGTAAAGATGCTGTAGCAGCCTATGGAGCAGAGGAGTTTTTAAATACTTTGCAAAATATGGGTTATACGCTTGATTATAAAACTCCAAAAACTGTTTTGATTGCCATCAAAGAAGATTTTAGTGCAGATGAATATGCACAGATGATTGACTTTTTACTCTCGGGTGCAAAACTTGTTGGTATGCATGAAACATCCATCTATGCAAAAAACAACAAACGCTATCCTGGTGTGGGAGCTATTCTAAAAATGTTACAGTTTGCAACAAGTACGTCGTATGAGGTTGTTGGCAAACCAAGCAGTGCTTTTTATGATGAGGCTTTGCAAAGATTGCAAGCTCAAGATAAAAGTGCAAGTTTTGATCAGGTGACAATTATCAGTGATGATGTAAAAGGGGACCTTGGTGGTGCAAAAGAGCTTGGAATGCATACAGTTTTTGTGACAAGCGGAAAGTACAAATCAGCCCAGGAGATAGTACCATTTTTAGAAGAGCATCTAAAGCCGAACAGCATCAAAAAGGATATGCAAGAGGTGTTAGAGAGTGTAAAGGGAGAGGGATTATGAAAACATTAGATGAGTGCAGGGTTGCGATTGACAGTATAGATAATGAGATATTGACCCTTCTGAACAAACGAATGAAAGTAGTTGAGAGAGTTGGAGAGATTAAGCAAAACACAGGTGGTGCAATCTACCGTCCTGAACGTGAAAAAGCAATTATTGAGAGACTCTCCAAATTCAATGAAGAACAAGATGGACTTTTAAATAAAAGTGCCATTGAAGCTATCTTTTTAGAGATATTTGCAGTCTCACGCAATCTTGAACTCCCTGAAAAAATCGCCTATCTCGGACCGGAAGGCACCTTTACGCACCAAGCTGCAGAAAGCCGTTTTGGTGCTATGAGTAACTACCTTTCACTCAACTCCATTGAGTCTGTCTTTAAAGAGCTTGAAGCAAAGCGTGCGAAGTTTGGTGTTGTGCCGATTGAGAACTCACGTGACGGTGTTGTCGGTGAGACACTTGACCTGCTTTCAAAGAGCTCTGTAAAGATTGTAGCAGAACTTTATATGCCGATTCATATTTCTTTTGCAACGAAGGCTGATTCACTGAAAAAGATAAAAAAAATATACTCAAAAGACAAAGGTTTTGGCGAGTGCCGTGAATTTTTAAATGAGTATGATTTAAGCAATGTTGAACATATTCCTGTAGAATCAACTGCAAAGGCAGCAATTCTTGCAAGTGAAGATGAAGAATCGGCTGCAATCTGTTCGCACATTGCAGCAAAACTTTATGGAGTACCTGTAATGTTTGAGAACATTGAAGATGTTCATGACAATGCAACACGCTTTGTAATACTCAGTGATTTTAAAAACGCTATAAGCGGTGATGATAAGACAAGTATCTTGGCGAAATTAAAAGATGCAAATGAAGCTGGTTCTTTGGTACATTTCTTAAGTGATTTTGATGAAGCTAAGATCAATCTCTCTAAAATCGAGTCCCGTCCATCAAAAGAGAGTGGTGGTTTTGGATACTGGTTCTACATCGACTTTTATGGACACATTGATGAAGAGCGTGTACAAAAGGTTATTGAAAAACACAAAGATGAAGTAACGTGGCTTGGAAGTTATGTAAAGGGTGAAGATTGAAATTTAATAAAAAACTAGAAAATATCTCTACTTATGAGGCGGGAAAACCAATAGAATTGGTTGTGCGTGAGTTTGGTATTGAGCCAAAAGATATTGTGAAGTTGGCATCGAATGAGAATCCTTACGGATGTTCTATCAATGTGCAGCATGCAGTAAATGAAATTTTGCCACATATGGCAATGTATCCTGATGATTCAATGATGAAACTCAAAAATGGACTGATAAAGCGATTTGACATTGCAGAGGAAAATGTGATTATCGGAAGTGGAAGTGACCAGATAATTGAGTTTTTGATGCATGCAAAAGCAGATGAAAACTCTAAAATTCTCATAAACTCTGTAACATTTGCAATGTATGAGATCTATGCAAAACATGTAGGTGCAGAGATTATCAGAACAAGTTCACAAGAACATGATTTGGATGAATTCTATCAACTCTATAAAGAACAAAATCCAGATATTATTTTTCTCTGTACACCAAACAATCCAACAGGTGATGCTATTGATACAAAAGAAATAATGAAGTTTATTGCACGTATTGACAGTGAAACCTTAGTCGTTGTTGATGGTGCGTATATGGAGTATGCACAGTTTAAAGATGCAAGTAAAAAAGTAACCCCAAAAGAGTTAATCGAGAGGTTTGAAAATGTAATTTATCTTGGTACATTTTCAAAAGCATATGGACTTGGTGGTATGCGTGTTGGATATGGAATCTCACATGCAGATATCATCAAAGAACTTTACAAATTAAGACCACCTTTTAATATCACAACACTTTCACTTGAAGCTGCTTCTGTAGCACTTGAAGATGCAGAATTTGTGAATGAATGTATCGCTTTGAATTTTGAGGAGATGAAACGCTACGAAGAGTTTGCAAAAGAGAAAAAAATCGATATAATAGAGAGTTATACAAACTTTGTTACTTTATGCTTTGACGGCAACAGAAATTCAACAGAGATTTCCGATGCATTACTGCGACGTGGAATGATTGTAAGAAACTTGAGTGGGTACGGGATGAACGCTATTCGTGTAACAGTTGGAACAAAAGAACAAAACGATCGTTTTTTTGAACTAATATCTGAGCTATTATAAAAATTTTTAAGATGAGAGATTAATGGATTTTAAGGCGCTTTTTTCGCAGTTGTCAGTTTTGTATGCAAAGCTGAATAAAGAACAAAAAATGATTATCGCAGCAGCGGTTGTAGGGATTGTTGCATTTTTAATTTTTCTTGTTGTCTATACTGCAAACAAAAGTGCAAAAGAGTCCTATGTCGTTCTTTTTGAAACACTCAGTGACAGTGATGCAGCAAAAGTTATCACACAGCTTGATAAAGATGGTATCAAGTATGAGATAGAAGCAAATAATGTCATAAAAGTACCTCGTGATGTTGTTTACAAAGAGAGAATTGCCATTGCCGCACAGGGAATTCCAAAAAACAGTGGTGTTGGGTTTGAACTTTTTGACAAGCAGGAGTTTGGAGCAACGAACTTTGACCAGCAAATCAAACATCTCCGTGCACTTGAAGGTGAACTTTCTCGAACGATTACAGCACTCTCTCCGGTTGAGAGAGCAACTGTGAGTCTTGCACTTCCAAAAGAGACACTTTTTGTCTCCAAACAGGTGGACCCGACAGCTTCAGTGATGGTCGAGCTTGTTGAAGGACGTGCGCTTTCATCAAAACAGATCCGAGGTATTAAAAACCTTGTAGCTGCTGCAGTACCGCGTTTGAAACCTTCAAATGTAATGCTAGTAAGTAGTGACGGTGTTACTCTTGGAGATGATGAAGAGGGTGCACAGATGAGTGAACTCTCACTTGTGCAACAGCGCTATAAACTTAAAGAAGAGAGAAAGCTCCAAAATAAAATCGTAGATGTGATCGCTCCTTTTGTTGGTGGTGATGATAAAGTTGTCGCACAGGTTAGCGTTGAGTTTGATTTTTCCCAAAAGAGTTCAACTTCTGAAGTGTATAATCCTGAAAATGTTGTACGAAGTGAACAGGTGAGTGAAGAGAAACGTGAAGGCGTAGCACCTGAACAGGTTGGTGGTGTTCCGGGAACTGTAAGCAATATCGGTCCGGTAAAAGGGCTTAAATCTCAAAAAACAGTTGAGAAGTATACAAAAAACACAGGAACAACCAACTATGAAGTTGGTAAGACTGTCAGTACGACAAAGAGTCAGTTCGCACGTATCAAAAGAATTACTGCCGCTGTTGTCGTCGATGGAAAGTATAAGCACAAGCTCGATAAAGATGGTAATCCTACGGATGAGTTGGAGTATGTAGCTTTAGATGCAGCGGATCTGAATGCATTAACATCACTTGCTAGTCGTTCTATTGGTATTGACAATGCAAGAGGTGATCAGATAAGTGTACAGAATTTACAGTTTGAAAGAGCTGTAAGCAATGGTCCTGATGGTGTAAGCCAAGCTCTGACATTTACACAGACATATATTGTACCATTTGCAGACTTGTTTAAGTATATTTTTGTACTTATTCTTTTACTTATTCTGTACAAAAAAGTTATTGCGCCGTTTGCAGGAAAAATGCTTGAAGTCTCACGTGAGGATGAGGAGCTCGAAGCTCCTAAACTTGAACTCGAAGATGATGAGGGCGAAGATTTGGTAGAAAAAGTACAGCAGATGCGTAAAAAAGTTGAAGAGCAGCTTGGAATGACTAGTAACTTCAATGAAGATGAACTCAAATATGAGGTAATACTAGAAAAAGTACGTACAATGGCAGATGATGCCCCTGAGGAAGTTGCATCACTCCTTCAAGCTCTGCTTTCTGAAGAGGCCGAGATGCCAAAACAACAAGAGAAAGGGTAAAATATGTCAAATATGACACAACAGCAACAAGCCGTTTTTGATGAAATGAGTATGGCTGAAAAGATTGCTATTTTACTACTGCAACTTGGTGAAGATGCAACGGCTGAAATATTTTCTAATATGAATGTTGAGGCGATAACTGAAATATCAAAATATATTGCAACAAACACGACAATAGACAGAGCGATCGCAACAGCAGTTCTTGAAGAGTTCCATGCCATTTTCCAGTCAGGTCAGTATCTTACTTCGGGTGGTATGGAGTACGCAAGAGAACTTCTTTATAGAACACTTGGACCGGAAGAGGCAAAAAAAGTTCTTGACAAGCTCTCCAAAAGTATGCAAAATACACAGAATTTTGCCTATCTCTCAAAAATCAAACCACAGCAGCTATCAGACTTTATTATCAATGAACATCCACAGACAATTGCCCTGATTTTAGCACATATGGATCCAACGGAAGCAGCAGATACATTGCAGTTCTTTCCAGATGACCTACGTAGTGAAGTCGCAATGCGTATGGCAAAACTAGGAGATATCTCACCTTCAGTTATCAAGCGAGTATCTGCTGTGTTAGAGTCTAAACTTGAATCACTTGCATCTTACAAAGTAGAGGTGGGTGGAACACGCGCTGTGGCAGACATCTTTAATCGTCTTGGTGCAAAAAGTGCTAAAGCAACACTTTCTACTATTGAACAGGTTGATGAGGAGTTGGCTACACGCATTAAAGAGATGATGTTTACTTTCGAAGATATGGTAACATTAGATAAAATGGCAATTACAGAAGTACTTAAAGCTGTAGACAAGGCAGAGCTGATGCTTGCACTGAAATCTTCACCAGAAGAGCTTAAAGAGAAGTTCTTTTCGGCAATGAGTGAGAGAGCCCGTGAAGCATTCGAAGAAGAAATGCAGTTCCTTGGTGCCGTTAAGATGAAAGATGTTGAAGCGGCACAAAGAAAAATTGTCGAGGTTGTAAATCAGTTGGCTGAAGCCGGAACAATTCAGATGGGCTCATCTGAAGAGATGGTAGAGTAGGGTAATGGCAACAGTAATATCAAGTGATAGTATTGAAAAACATCATGTAGATAAGTACAATTTTAAAGTTATAGCTTTTGGTGGAAGTTCTTCAAACAATGAAGAGGCACAAGAGCATAAGAGTAGTCTTGAAGAGACACCTCTACAACAGGCAAAAGAGATAGATTCAAGCGCCTTAGATACAAAATCCAAAGAGTCACTCATAGAGTCTTTGATGAAAAAAACAGATGAGATGAGTTCAAACTTCATTAAACTGCAGATGAAGCTTGAAGCAAAAGAAGAGGAGTTCAAAGAGGGACTCCAAAAGGCAAAAGAGGAGGCTTTTGCTGAGGGTATGAAAGCCGGCAAGGCACAGGCTCTTGAAGAGATAGATAAAGAGATCAATGAAAAACTCTCCCTTTTTACAAGTTCGATTGCAAAGTTAGAGTCAAGTGCAGCAGAGTTTGAGCACTCTTTAGAGAGCTTAAAAAATGAGCTTGTAAATGCCGCACTTGATATTGCACAAGAAGTTATTAAGATAGAATTAGATACTAATTCATCAAAAGTTGCAAAGGTTTTGGCAGATGAGTTGATAAATGACCTCCAGGGTGCATCGAAAGTGACACTCAAAGTAAATCCAAATAACCATACAGCAATCAGTGAACATTTAGGTCAATTAGACCATATAACAGTTTTAGCAGACAGTGCAGTAAATGAAGGTGGTGTTATCGTGATAAGTGATGCCGGAAATATAGATGCACAGATATCAAAAAGATTTGAGAGAGTAAAGAAAGCAGCCTTAAGTGAGTAAAATGGATTTGCAAAATAAAAGCATTGCAGAGTTAGAGACACTCTGCAGTGATATACGAAAAAGAATTTTAGAAGTAGTAAGTAAGAATGGTGGGCATTTAAGTTCAACACTTGGTGCAACAGAGCTGATTGTCGCTATGCATAAAGTTTTTGACTCAAGTAAAGATCCTTTTATCTTTGATGTGAGTCATCAATCGTATGCGCACAAACTCTTAACTGGTAGATGGGAAGCATTTGATACTTTACGCCAATTTGGTGGAATTTGTGGTTATACCAAGCCGAGTGAGAGTGCAGATGACTACTTTGTTGCAGGACACAGTTCAACCTCCATCTCTTTGGGAGTAGGTGTTGCAAAAGCCATTGCACTCAAAGGAGAACAGGATGAGCGTATTCCGGTTGTGATGATCGGGGATGGTTCTATGACTGCCGGGATGGTATATGAAGCACTCAACGAGCTAGGTGATAGAAAATATCCGATGGTTATCATCTTAAATGATAATGAGATGAGTATTGCAAAGCCAATAGGTGCCATCAGCCGTATGCTCTCATCTGCCATGGCTTCACCATTTTATCAGCGTTTTAAAAAGACAACAGAGAATTTTGTTGATAATTTTGGCGAGGGCGCACGCTACATCGCTAAAAGAATGGAAGAGTCTTTAAAACTTGTAACACCGGGAATTTTATTTGAAGAGATGGGAATAGATTATATCGGTCCGGTTGACGGACATAATCTCTCCCAGCTCATTGAGATATTTGAGACAGCAAAAAAGCTCAAAAAACCTGTCATTATTCATGCACAAACGCTCAAAGGCAAGGGCTATGAGATAGCAGAAGGCAAAGAGGAGAAATGGCACGGAGTTGGACCGTTTGACATCAGTAGTGGTTCTTCTTCGAAAAAATCTTCGGCAAAGAGTGCAACGCAGATTTATACAGAATCACTCCTGCATCTTTGTAAGAACAATGACAAGATTGTAGGTGCAACAGCAGCGATGCCTAGCGGCACTGGTTTAAGTGAGCTCATGGAGAAATATCCTGATAGGTTTTGGGATGTTGCCATTGCTGAGCAGCATGCTGTGACTTCTATGGCTGCTTTGGCAAAAGAGGGGTTCAAACCTTTTTGTACGATTTATTCAACCTTTTTACAACGTGCTTATGATCAGGTGATTCATGATACCTGCTTGATGGACCTGCCTGTGGTTTTTGCACTTGACCGTGCAGGAATTGTTGGAGAAGATGGAGAAACACATCAGGGTGTATTTGATATTAGTTTTTTACGAACTATCCCAAATATGACACTTTTCGCTCCACGTGATGAAAAGAGCTTTCATCAGGCCATGGCATTTGCAGCAAATTATGAACATCCATGTTCTTTGCGTTATCCACGAGGTGCTTTTATCGATACAGAAGCGCTTCCTGCATCACAGCCTTTTGAATTGGCAAAATCACAGTTACTTGAATCAGCAGAGAGTGACATACTTTTTATCGGATATGGAAATGGAGTAGGGCGTGCTTATCAGACTTCAAAACTTTTGGATGAAGATGTCAGTATACTTGATTTGCGCTTTGTAAAACCATTAGATGAAGAGATGTTGCGTGAGATGGCAAAAAAACATAAAAAATGGTTTGTCTTTTCTGATACATCAAAGATGGGCGGTGTCGGTTCGGCACTCTTGGAGTTTTTGGCTAAAGAGAAGATAGAAGATGTAGTGCTAGAGAGTTTTGAGTATGAGGATGCATTTATCACACATGGCAATACAAAAGTTGTAGAAGAGTCACTCGGAATTTTACCTGAGCAGTTAGCATCTAAAATTCAACGTAGTTGAGGGAGTGAGACAAGAACGTATAGAGTTTGAAGAGACACATCTTTATGCGACTCTTCTCGTAAGCTAGTATTATTTTATATAAAGTGTATAAAGGTTGTTTTCTTCTGTCTTGATCCTTGTTCCAAGTTCATCGACAATAGCATAGAACTTTGTTTCAAAAGCTTTATCTAAAGGTTTGTTTTCTTGTGTATAGGTATCAAGGAATTTAATGACATCTTTTTGAATTGTTTTTATTGACCCTTCGAACTGTTGTACAAGCTCCATTGTTTCAGAAGAGTTTGTATAATATTTTTTCAAGTATCTGTAAAGTTTTATATCTTCTTCCATAAAATGTCCAAGAATCTCAGTTTTGAATTGTTTTAAAAAGGTTTTTGCTTTTTTCTCTTCATTTTTTTCAAGAGCTTTTGAAATTTTAGTGATGGCTTTTATAAGTTTTTCATGGTCTTTATGAAATTTTTTTATCAGTTTATTATCATAATTGAGAGCTCTTGGATCTTTTTTTGAAAGAAAGTTAAACATATCTTTTCACCTTTAAGTTTATTAGTTGAAATAATAAATCAAATAAGCTTAAAAAATTAATATTTTTGGTATAAAAGGCCGCAAAATCGCCCACAATGTGTATTTTGGCGATATGAGTAGTAGTTTTTATTACATTGTGAGCATATTTGTGAAATTTCGATATTTTTATCTAAAATATTGGTTTCTTTAAGTTGTTGGTGTAAAATTTTTCGTATATTAAGATAGAATTTGTCACTCTTTTTTTCAAAGGCATAAGTAAGGTCTAAATTTTTTGCTTCTTCATAAATCTCACTGCCTACTTCATAACAGTTTTGACATATTGCAGGACCGATAATGCAGATAATATCATCTGCTTTAGAGTTGAAGTGATTTTTAAAAATCTTTATAACATTATGAATGATGTTGTTGAAGGCTCCTGCCCGACCTGCGTGAGCTACAGCGATGACTTCTTGTTTTGGATCATAAAAGAGAATGGGAGAACAATCAGCGATCATTACCATAAGAGGAATGTTTTTTTTATTTGTGATAAGTGCATCACAGGTAGGTGGATTTGTAAAGTTGTCGTTTTCTTCTACAATTTTTACAAGGTTAGAGTGAATCTGTTTCATATGAACAAGCGTTTCTATTTTATAGTTACACTTTTTTGCTAAGATTTCATGGTTTTTTTCTACATTCTCTTTTTTGTCACCGACATGAAAAGCGATGTTGCCATCTTCTTTAGTAGTAAAGGTGTAAAAAATATTTGGATAATTGTTTAATAATTTACTTTGAAAAATTTGCATATAATGATTATAGCATATCAACTTCTGATAAAAGTATTACGTCTTTTTATAAACATTACTCCGAGGACAAATCCTCCTGATGGTCTGAGCCTCTGCGTAATATTTATAAAAAGACTTTCGTCAGGACGATATACTGTAAAATTAGAGATGGAGCGTGTTGTGTGAGTAGAATAAGTATGTATCCAATTACACTAGATGGTAAAAGTGTTGAAGAAAAAAGAGCAGAGATAAAAACTTATTTTAACAATACTTTTGATTTGTTCGAAAAGGTCTTTGAACTTCTGCGTGAGGATAGCGTCTTTTATAAAAAAAGTGAGCCCACACGCCATCCTATGATATTTTATTTTGGTCATACGGCTACTTTCTTTATCAACAAGCTAATCAATATGAAAATCATACAAGAGAGAATCAATCCTCATTTTGAGTCGGTTTTTGCCGTAGGCGTTGATGAGATGGACTGGGATGATATAGAGGAGTCGCGTTATACGTGGCCTGCTGTTGATGAGGTACGCAGTTACAGAAACAGAGTGCGTGAGCTTGTCAATGGTCTTATCGATACATTGGAGTTCTCTCTACCTATACGGGATGATTCAGCTATGTGGATAATTTTGATGGGTATCGAGCATGAACGTATTCACATTGAGACTTCTCTTGTACTGCATCGCCAAATGCCTATAGAAGATGTAAAAGTAGTAGATGATTTTGTACTTTGTTCTCACGCAGGTAGAGCTTCTGAGAATGAGATGATAGCAGTTAAAGGTGGAGAAATTCTTCTTGGGAAAAGTAAAGAGCATCATCTTTATGGCTGGGATAATGAGTATGGAGAGTACAGAGAGACGATAGCAGATTTTCAAGCTTCGAAGTATCTTGTCAGTAATGGTGAGTTTATGGAGTTTGTCAAAGATGGTGGTTATGAGAGAAAAGAGTTTTGGGATGAAGAGGGCTTGGAATTTTTAGAGAGAAGCGGGGCTAAGTATCCACATTTTTGGCTAAAAGATGGCAATGGTTTCAAATATCGAGCACTCTATAAAATCATAGATATACCATTAAACTGGCCTGTTGATGTCAATGCTCTTGAAGCTGAAGCATATTGTCGTTACAAGAGCGCAAAAGAGGGCAAGGAGTATAGACTGCCAAGTGAAGCAGAGTATGCGGCAATCTATAAACAGTCTGGTTTGCGAGATATTCCAGAATTACATGAGAGCCGTGCAAATATCAACTTCTACCATTATGCTTCATCATGTCCTGTGGATGAGTTTGGATTTAACGGTATTTATGATGTCATCGGTAATGTCTGGCAGTGGAGCAGGACACCGATTCGCGGATTTAAGGGTTTTGAAGTGCATCCTGCTTATGATGACTTCTCAACACCGACTTTTGATGATAAACATGCACTTATCTTAGGAGCTTCATGGGCAAGTAACGGTAATCTTATTATGCAGCACTCTCGTTATGCATTCCGTCGTCACTTCTTTCAAAATGCAGGTTTTCGCTATGTTCTCTCAAAAAATGAAGATTCCAGTGAAGATATTTATGAGAGTGATGCTCTGGTTTCTCAATATTGTGAATTTCAGTATGGTGATGAGTATTTTGGTGTGGAGAACTTTGCCATTAAGTGTGTTCGAACTGCTAGCTCATTTGTAACAAACAAAACAAAAGCACTTGATTTAGGTTGTGCAACGGGACGTGCCACATTTCAGCTTGCCAAAGAGTTTGACAAAGTGGAAGGTATTGACTTCTCCGTACGCTTTGTCGGTGTTGGCTCAAAGTTGAAGAATGAAGGTTATGTTGCTTTTCATGTCAAAGAAGAGGGTGTTATAACAGAGGAGAAAAAAGTTACACTACATGAACTTGGGTATGAAGACATAAAAGAAAAAGTGCAGTTTTGGCAGGGTGATGCCTGTAACTTAAAACCGAATTTCAAAGGCTATGATCTGGTTATGGCAACAAATCTCATTGACAGACTCTATAATCCATATCTTTTTTTAGAAACTATACACGAACGTATAAATGATGCAGGTATCTTGGTTCTTACTTCTCCATATACATGGCAGGAAGAGTCAACTCCAAAAGAGCTCTGGGTTGGTGGCTATTATGATGAAAATGGTCAAGAAATCCGAACTTTTGAGCGTCTCAAAGAGATACTTGAAAAACATTTCGAGTTTGTTCATAGAGAAGATGTGGAGTTTGTTATCAAAGAGACAGCAAGAAAGTATCAGCATACACTCTCAGAGCTGAGTGTCTGGAGAAAAAGATAGTGTTTGATTTTAGTGCTGCAGCCTCACGTGAGCATATGAATGCAGAAAAATATACTTTGCGAAAAGAGCTTTTTGGCACAGAAGATCTGCTGCCTGCATGGGTGGCAGATATGGATATAAATACACCACCGTTTGTTCTCGATGCAGTAAAAAAGCGGCTTGAACATCCGATAGTCGGTTATGAAGAGGTACCTGAGTCTGTATATTTGGCACAAATCGCATGGATGAAAGAGCAGCATAATGTTGCATTCTCTTTAGAAGATATGTTTTACTCGCACTCTGTTGTTGCTTCCATGGCAGTGGCAATAGAAGCTTTTACACAAGAGGGTGAGGGAGTCATTGTGCAAACACCTGTCTATCCGCCTTTTTTTCATACAGTGCAAAAACTTGGTCGAAAGTTAGTGAAAAACCCACTTGCTCTGCGTGAGGATGGGGCATATGGTTTTGATTTTGAAGATCTCAAAAGTAAAATCACCAAAGATACAAAACTGCTGCTGCTTTGTTCCCCGCATAATCCAGTTGGGCGTGTTTGGAGGCGTGAAGAGTTAGAAGAGATAGCTCAAATATGTTATGAGAATGGTGTAGTGGTTTTTGCTGATGAGATTCATTGTGATTTGGTATATACGCCAAACAGGCATATACCTTTTGCTTCATTGAACGCTCATGCTAGAGATATCTCCTTGACCGCCATCGGTGTCGGTAAAACATTTAATATGGCAGGTTTTGCGATGAGTAGTGTAGCTGTACCGAATAAAACGTTGCGTGAGCAGTTTTATAAAGCCTATGAAAAGGTACATTTTGCACAAGGATCAGTGCTGAGTCATGTCGCTTTTGAATCTGCTTACACAGAAGGTAAGGAGTGGCTGCGTGAGCTAAAAGGTCATCTCTATAGAAATTATCAAGAGTTAGAGAAAATGTTACAACAGTATGAAGGTCTGATAAAAATCACTCCTATTGAAGGTACTTATCTTGCCTGGCTAGATTGTCATGGTATGTGGCTTCGAGACAAAGAGCTACGTGAGTGGTTTATACAAGAGGCTAAGTTAGGTTTAAATGCGGGTCTTGGTTTTGGACGTGAGGGAAGTGGTTTTATGCGCTTGAATTTTGCCGTACCATCTGATACAATGCAAGAGATAATTACAAGATTACAAAAGGCTTTAGAGAGATATGATAAAGATTAACTGGGATGAGTATAAAGAGCATAAAAAGTACAGTGTACGCAAAGATAACTTTGAGATACTTCTGGAGTTTATGAAGAGCTTTTACAATATGAACTCACCTATTGATATGTTTGATATATTTGTAGAAGATGATATTGCATCGATGATGTTAGAAAAACGTAATATCAAAGATGCCGAAGATTTGGAAAACTTTCTCTTTAAACTCTGATGAATGAAAATTTAGAAAAAATCACCGCTTTCATAGAAGAACATCATGTCCTCACACTTGCAACGGCAGTGGAGAATGAGGTGAGTGCCTGTTCTCTTTTTTACGCTTTCGATGCCAAAAGCAACTCTTTTATAGTGGCAAGTAGTGAAGATACACTCCACATAGAGCACATTCATCAAAATTCAAAAGTAGCCGGAAATATTTTGCTTGAGACCAAAGAGGTTGGCAAGATCCAAGGCTTGCAGTTTCGTGGAGTTTTCACTGTTTTGGAAGATGCAAAACTAAAAGCGCTCTATTTTAAAACATTTCCATATGCTTTGGCACTGGCTCCTAAGTTATGGCAAATCAAGGTAGATTTTTTTAAACTGACAGACAATCGGCTTGGATTTGGAAAAAAGCTTATTTACAAGAGTGCTTCTGTTTAAATAAAGAGCACTCTATCCCACTGCTTTTAAAAACTACCATTGAGGGAATCTGCGTGGATTTAAATCCATATGCCTTGCAACCATGAGGCTGTCTGGGCTCCCAAGTGACATAGTAATACTCACAACGTCTACAGTTAATTCGTTTTTTCATAGCTGAAGTTTATCATATTTAGATAAAATACAAATATATAAGAAGAAAAGGTAGCAAAGAATGAATAGTAAAGTTTTACTTATGTTACAACTGCAAAATCAACTCAATGATGCAACAAATGGCGAAGAGTGGGTAAAGGGTATAACAAAAAATAAAAAAGTCATCAATTGGAGACGCTGTATCTATATGGAGTGTGCGGAGATGATAGACTCATTCCCATGGAAGCATTGGAAAAACATAGAAGTTGAGCCTGATTGGAATAATCTGCAGATAGAAGTTGTTGATGTATGGCACTTTATTATGAGTTTGGCTATTGAAAACTATTCACAAACACTTCGTGGTGTTGTTGAAGATGTGGCAAATGACATTTCAGAATTGGCATCATTTGCTCAAATTGAGACACTTGCTACAGAGTTTGCAGATCAAAACAGTGTGATAGAAAAAGTAGAAAATATCATGCGTATTGCTCTTGCAAAAGAGAAGCTTGATTTAGAAGGGCTTGTTTCAGAGTTTTTTGACCTTGTTGTGATGAGTGGGCTTAATCTTGATACACTCTATCGCCTTTATGTCGGTAAAAACATTTTAAATCAATTCCGTCAAGACCATGGGTATAAAGATGGTTCGTACATCAAAGTATGGGACGGAGAAGAGGATAATGTCGTTATGAAACGTATCTGGGAAGAAGGTGGAGAACTTACACCCGAAAAACTCTATCATGAACTTACAAAACAGTATCTGGCATTGACAAAAAAGAGTGAGTAGTTGCAAGAAGTTTTAAAGATAAAAGATCTTACTTTTGGCTATTCAAAAGAAAAAGTGCTTTTTAAAGATCTCTCCTTATCATTAAAAAAAAGGGAGTTAAAAGCGATAGTTGGAGAGAGTGGAGCAGGGAAGAGTACAATTTTTGAGCTTATTCTTGGTAATCTCAAACCACAGCATGGCAGTATAAAAGCTATGCGTGCTTCAGAGGTTTTTCAAGACCCTTACAGCTCTTTTCATCCAAGCTATACACTTATTAATCAAATATCAGATGTTGCTTCTTTGGATGAACTTAAAATCTATCTTCAAAACATAGACCTTGAAGAAGATCTACTTCATAAGCTTCCACATGAACTCTCTGGAGGACAGCTGCAACGTGCTTCAATTCTGCGTGCAATGTTAATGAAACCAGAACTGCTTTTACTTGATGAACCGACTTCCGCACTTGACAATGTGACTCAGTTGGATGTTATGAAGATGTTAATGGGACATTTGGAGAATATGGGGATGCT
The DNA here is from genome assembly GCF_009192995.1 of Sulfurimonas indica. GTDB lineage: Bacteria > Campylobacterota > Campylobacteria > Campylobacterales > Sulfurimonadaceae > Sulfurimonas > Sulfurimonas indica. The sequence continues at coordinate 72,017 of NZ_SDID01000008.1, forward strand.
ACTCATCACCCATGATATGGACTTGGCAGAGTGGTGTGCTGATGAGGTTATCAGGATCTAAAGAGAGTGTTAACCAGGTAGTAACCACCCCCAGCCATGATAACCGTACCAAAAACATTCAGAGACATATTGAGAAGGGCAAGTCCGATACTGCCACCTTCAAAGAGTAAAAAACTCTCAATAGCAAACGTAGAATAGGTCGTCAGTGCTCCAAGGATTCCTGTGGATAAAAAAGATTTCATATGGACAGAGAAGAGGGTTGAGTACATAAAGTAGGCAACCAAACAGCCCATAATAAAGCTACCGATTAAGTTGACGCCCAATGTTCCAAATGGCAGCTCATGAGGGACTCTGTGAGAGATAAGTCCGTTGAGATAAGCCCGAGATACTGCTCCTATAAAACCGCCACTACCGATGGCTAGAATCGTTTGCCAACTCATCATCGTAAACCTTTTGCATTTTTTTTCTTAACTCATTTAGCCAATTAGGATCATCTTTATCTGCGATAAAACTCTCCATAAATATCACTGTAATAGTACCCGGAGAGTAATAAAATCGTTTAATGTCATAATATTTTGCTGTTTGTATCAAAACAACAGGCTGGACGCGCAGTTGAAACTTGTCTGCAACAACCTTTGCACCACTTTTAAAAGGAAGCATTCTGCCATCACGTGAACGCGTACCCTCAGGGAACATAGTAATAACACGACCCTTATTGAGTCTGTCCTTTGCATTTTTTAAAAGTTTTACAAGTGAGGTCTTACTTTGTCTCTCTATGGGAATATCTTCGGGCATACTCATGGCAAGTCCAAAAAAAGGAACATCAAAGAGCTCCTTTTTCGCTACCCATGCCAAATCTTTTTTTGATACTGTCTCCATAACACCAATGTCCAAATCACTTTGATGGTTGATAAGAAACATCTGTGTTGCAGGGTCCTCTTTTCCTTTGACATTTGTAGAGAAAAAGGTTGTTAAACGCACATACCACGCAGCAATTTTTCGTGCATAGGGACGAGGAAGAATAGGATAGAGAATTATCATCAATATCAATGATAAGAAGATATTAACAGTGGCAAAAAACCAGTTAATATGAGCAAGTATCTTCATTCTTTACCCATCCTATCTTGTCATTTTGAAGTTTTACTTTTGTGAAGTTTGTTACACTTCCTTCTTTTGGTAGATGATACTCTCGAGGCGTTGTCTCGAATATTGTGCCATTTTCAACCGGTAAAAGGTATATATTTGAGCCTTTTTTTATACAAACCTCTTTTTGTGGCATACTCAAATAGAGCGTATATCCAAGTGGCAAGACGATAAAAATCAAGTAGATATACTTCTGTTTAAAGAAAATGATAATAAGTCCAATGATTGATATCGTAAGGGCAATATACATTTTTATAGTATCATGAGACTGATCACGTGGTTTTAAATCACTCTGTGTCGCTACACTGTCATCATCAACAATAATAGGTACACTTACTAATTCATAACTGTTCTTTAAAAGATTAAAATATGAAAATGTAAAGTATTCCAAGTGTTTATCTATGACAACATAATAGGTTATTCTTGAAGTTTCATAAGAGTTTTCAACGGATTCCATTCCCTGTTTGTAAACATTCTCAAAATGCATCGCTTCTATATCTGCATTTGTTGCTGTAGCTACAAAAACAACAATATTATGATTTGTATCATAGCTTGTTGTTTTATACTCTTGTAATTCAAATGAGTTCGCGATGATGTTTGAGAAGTCTTTTTTAGGATTGAGTGTAATAACATTGAGCTCTGGACCATTGACAAGGGTGGAGTTATACTCCTGTGCAGCAATGAGTGTTGTATTGACATCAGGAAGTTTTGCTCTATCAGCAGTAACAAGCATATGAAAAGTATCATAAAAGAACTTTCCTTTATGCTCTCTACTTGGAGTTGTATCTAAGATTTTTAAACCAGAATGATTGGAAAAGTCATATTCGACATCATCAAAATCTCTTACTGTGGAGAGTGTTTTTAATGTTACTGTAAATATCTCACCTTTAATTACTCTTTTTGGTACCTCGTCATAGTTGACATAGAGTACCTTATTCGCAAAAAGCGATGTTATAAAAATAAAAGTAAGAAAAAGTAGTTTTATCACGACTCTAAAAATCCTTTTAGCATCGCAATACCATCAGCACTACCTAAAACAGCTTCCATCGCACGCTCAGGGTGTGGCATAAGTCCAAATACGTTTTTTTCTTTGTTACAAACACCTGCAATTGACTCTACAGAACCATTAGGGTTTTTGATGTTCCCGTCTTCATCTGTATAGCGAAGAAGAATCTGACCATTTGCCTCAAGCTCTTTGAGCCCCTCTTCGTTAATGTAATAGTTACCATCATGATGGGCTATCGGGATATTGACAACATCACCATTGTTTAATTTTTTCAAAAAGATATTGTCATTGTTTTCTACACGAAGGTGATGGTGTTTTGAGATAAAGTGAAGTCCTTCGTTGCGTTTGAGCGCACCCGGTAAGAGTCTTGCTTCCGTTAAAACCTGAAAACCGTTACAGATTCCTAGAACCTTTCCACCACTCTTTGCATACTCTGCTACTGCTTTCATAACAGGTGAGAATTTTGCAATAGCACCGCTTCTAAGGTAGTCTCCGTAAGAAAATCCTCCCGCTACGACTAAAAGATCGGTATCAGACGGAAGTGACTCTGCTTTATGCCATACTATTTCAGTATTACATCCAAGCTTTTCAAATGCATACTGCGTGTCAAACTCACAGTTTGTACCTGGAAATTGAAGAATTGAGACTTTCATTATACTAGCTCTATATTGTAATCTTCAATAACCGTGTTTGCTAAAAGCTCTTCACACATTTTTGTTACATCAGCCATTGCTTTTTCTTTGTCATTCTCATCAAGCTGTAGTACAATCTGCTTACCAACACGAACATCTTTTACCCCGTCAAAATGAAGAGAATCAAGAGCATGATGAACGGCTTTTCCTTGCGAATCCAAAACACCCGCTTTTAAAAATACATTTACGATAGCTTTCATTATAATTTGTCCTTTATCTATTTGTTTAAAATACGTTCTAAAACTTGTTCATAAGCCACTTTGAGTCCACCAAGTCCTTGACGGAATCTGTCTTTATCCATCTTCTCTCCACTTTCAATATCCCAAAAACGACAGTTGTCAGGAGAGATTTCATCGATAAGGATGATATTTCCCTCTTTATCTTTTCCAAACTCAAGTTTAAAGTCAACAAGGTTTAAACCCTTTTCTGCAAAGTAAGGTTTTAAGATGTCATTTATCTGGCGAGCCATTCTGCGAAGTTTGTCTAACTCATCTTGAAAATCAACAAGACCTAAGATAAGTGCATGCTGGTCGTTGAGTTTTGGGTCGCCCAAGTCATCATTTTTATAGTCAAACTCAACAAGTGTGAATGGAAGCACTTTTCCATCTTCGATACCTAAGTTGCGAGATAGTGAACCTGTAGCGATATTTCTCACAATTACTTCAATAAGAATAACGTCTGCTTTTTTATGGAGCATATGATTGTCATCAAGCATCTCTACAAAGTGTGTAGGAATACCATTTTCATCCAGTAGTTTAAACAGCTCTGTAGAGATTTTATTGTTTAGTGCACCTTTTCCTGCTTCAGAAGATTTCTTCTCACCGTTAAATGCAGTTAAATCATCTTTAAACTCTGAGATTACTAAGTTTTCATCATCCGTTGACCAAATCTTTTTTGCCTTACCTTCGTAGAGTAACTCTCTTTTTTCCATTGATTTTCTATCCTTTTGTAATGATAAGTGCTTTGATGATATCAGCACCCTCTTTCAGTTGCAAATCTTTTTCCAACATTTTTGGCGTAATTATATCTTTTTTATCTTTTTTATCTTCTTTAGTCTGCGATTTTTTTCCATCAACTTTTTCAAGTTCTTTTTCAAGGTGCTTTTTAAGGTCAGCTTCTTTAATAGCAAACTCATTTTTAAATGTTTTTAGTTCACCTGGAAGTACTTCAATATCCGGTGTTACACCAAGTGCCTGAATTGTTCTTCCACTTGGCAGGTAATAACGTGCAATCGTCAGTTTAATTGCTTCTGTTTCTGTAATTGGCAGAACAACCTGAACACTTCCTTTTCCAAAAGTCTTCTCTCCAATGAGTACTGCGCGTTTGTGGTCTTGAAGAGCTCCACTTACGATTTCGCTCGCACTTGCACTTCCTCCGTTGATAAGAACAACAACAGGAACATCTGTGATAGTGTTGCCTATATGCGCAGAGTACTCTTTCGTCTCGATTTTTCTTCTTCCTTTTTGTGAAACGATTACACCACTGTCTACAAAAAGATCAACAAGTCCTACTGCCTGATCAAGTAGACCACCCGGATTGTTTCTAAGGTCTAAGATAATACCTTTTGTTACAGATTTTTTCTTCTTGACAGCTTTTGTTACATCATCTACTACTTTTTTATCAAAGCTCGAAACACGAATGTAGAGAATATCTTTACCAATCATTTTGGCATGTACAGACTCTATTTTGATGATATCACGAACGATGTGAATCGAGAGCGGTTTGCTTTCACCCTCACGTACAATAGTCAAATCAATCGGGTCTCCGACTTTTCCACGCATCAGTGAAACAGCCTCGTCAATTGTCATGCCAAGTGTTGATTTATTATCAATTTTTAAGATAATATCGCCTGATTTGAGTCCCGCTTTGTCTGCAGGAGTATCATCAATAGGTGAGATGACAGTAAGTGCTCCATCTTTCATACCTACGGTAATACCAAGGCCGCCAAACTCTCCGTTTGTCTGTACCTGTAGACGTTTATAATCTTTTTGTGTAAGATAGTTAGAATGTGCATCAAGATTTTCCATCAAACCTTTGAGTGCTTTGTCTATCAGTTCTTCGATGGTTATCTGATCAACATCATACTCTTCGACAATGCTAATTACCTTTGTGAATTTTGAAAGTGCTTCAAGTCTTGAAGCTTCAGTACTCTCTTTTTTCGCTGTTGTCTCTTTTGCAAAGAGTGTAGAGCTTAGAATAAAACTCAGAGATAATGCTACTGAGACGAATCCCAACGTAATGAATTTTTTGTTTTTCATGGAGTAAACCTGTATATTGAAATGATTGTATATTTAAAGAAAGAATTATACCTTTTGTTATTAAATGCTTCTATATATTTTAGAGCTCTTTGAATTTTTTATAGAGAGCAGGTATGTCTAAAGCATTGATAAATTTTCTGTAACGGTTCAGTTTAGCTTCTGCCAAATCGATTTCTGTCTGTTTTTGCAGGAGTTGCTCTTGAAATTTTTTTAATTCGATTTTTAGTTTAGAGTTTTTCTCTTTAAAAGTAACACCGGCTTTATAAAACTCTATAGCTTTGCGTGCGAGTTTTGGCATTTCATTTTCTAAACGCCAGTTGTTTATAGTATCCATAGGAACATCCAAAATCTTTGCCAAAGTTTCGCGTTTTATCTCAAGTTCACCACAAAGAGTGTCAACAACATTGTTGATTGCGATTTCTACGTTTTGTTTTTTCTGCGCTTCATTTTTTGAACGTTTTTTGAGCTTCTCTTGTATCTGTTTTTGGAACTCTTCTTCTCGTTTGATTCTTCTTTTTTCTTTCTCTATCTCTTCTTGTTTTCGTTTTGCCTCTTCCTCTTCGGCTTTTTTTTCACTCTCTTCATCGAGTTCTATTGTATAGTCAGTATTGTTGTTTATCCATCGTGCTACCTCGATTGCTTCCATCTTCCACTCATCTTCTCTGAGGTTTTGGATAACATTTTGGGTGTACTTATTTGCATAAACTCTGGCAACTGTAGGAGAGGCTATAGTGTTTAAAATGGCTGAAGCTAAGAGGTTTGCACCCTTTTTTGTGTTTCCCCAGTCAAAACTGGTAACCGGGTTTGCATAATCGTGATTATATTTTGTAACTTCGATTTCTATATTTTGATATTTTACTGAGTTGGTGCCATAAAAACCGCGTGAACCAACAAAATATTTTCCTTTGAGATTTTCAGCCATGGCTAACTCCATTTCAGTCGTTTATATTATAAAATTGTAACATTTCTACATTAACAGCTATGAAATGACTATTCTCAATAATGCTTTTACTTTATTGTAATATAATGCTGAAAATTTTTTATTTTAGGATGTAATTTTGAGTAGTATAAAAGAGTATTTGACAAATGACCACAGACGATGTGATGATGTTTTTGCAAAGATGGAAGAACAAGCACATAATTCTCTTCTAGATGCCAAAGAACTCACGCAGGAGTTTGTTGCCGATATGGAAAGACACTTTCAGATGGAAGAGCGTGTTATGTTTCCGGAGTTTGAAACAAAAACGGGTATGACAATGGGACCAACAGAGATGATGCGTCAAGAACATTCCCAAATGAGAAATCTTATGAGTCAACTGCTTGAAGCAATTGAGAATGATGACAAAGATAAATTTTTTGGTCTCTCTGAAACGTTGATGATTTTACTGCAACAACATAATATGAAAGAGGAGCAGATGCTCTATACAATGGCGCAACAGCATTTAAGTGCAGAAGCTGATCGTATCGTAGAGATGATGGACTCTCTTATCGTAGAGTAGGGAAAAGCTTTGGATTTTAATGGCTTATCTATAGATCAAGCACCTCCCATTTTAGCACCACTTCGTTTTTTTATAACGGCACCTATTTTTGGTATCTTAGCAGGTGTTTTACTACTTTTTAGTGATTCTGCTACCTTAATGAGCCGTTACTCTATTGATGCTATTGTAGTTGCGCATCTTATAACTATAGGTGTTTTTGGTTCCATTATGCTAGGGGCACTCACGCAGATGCTACCGGTCCTTGCAAGTGCCAATATCCCAAAAGTAAAAACAGTTGCTACCTTTTCACATGCAGCATTACTGTTGGGACTTTTCAGTATGGCATTTGGTTTAGAGATGAGTAACACGCTTTTATTGTGGCTTGCATCTCTTCTTCTTGGGAGTGGATTTCTTGTGATCATTGGGAGTATGCTTTATGCCATCAAAGGTGTCCAGCATTTTACTGCAAGTATCAAAGGGATGCTGGTCAGTCTTATATTTGCGTTTATGATTGTTCTGATGGGTGTTTATCTACTTTATGGATATGGTGAGAACGATGTGACAGAGTTGCATTATATCGTGGCAAATATCCACAGTGTCTGGGCTGTTTTTGGTTTTGCCGGTATTTTAATAATCGGTGTGGCCTTTCAAGTACTGCCGATGTTTTATGTAGCTCCGCGTTTTAAGCAGTTTTGTAAAAGAAGAGTCGTTTTACTTATCTCTACGGGGCTTTTGATATGGATGGTGCTGAGTATTTTCGCAGAAGAGTACGCTCTGTATGCAAAACTCTGGATAGCTACATTTTTTTGGGCATTTGCAACAACGGTGTGGATAAAGTTCAACAAAAGAAAGAGACCGGTCTCAGATGTAACGGTATGGTACTGGAGAGCTGCGAGTCTCTTTTTGACACTTGGTTCGTTTCTCTGGATATATGACGAGTTTTTCAAACATGAGTATATTGTAATGGTAGGGATTCTTATCGGTGGCGGGTTTATTCTCTCCATTATGCTTGGGATGCTCTATAAGATTGTGCCGTTTTTGGTCTGGTTCCATCTGAATGCTCTTGGATATATGACGATTCCGACAATGAATGAGATGATAAACAAAAATCTCTCACGTCTGCAGTTTGTTCTCTTTATACTCTCTCTTGTAGGTTTTGTCTTCTCTTTTTATATGCCAGGATTTCTTATGCCGTCATCACTCTCTTTTATCGTGAGTATGGCAATACTAGAGTATAATATCTTAGCACCGGTTTGGATATATCGTGCAACAAGAAAGAAAAAACCAGATTTTGATATGAGTGCTTTTAGCATGACATAAAGTGAGAAAGATGAAAAATATAGTACTGATTGGATTTATGGGAGTTGGTAAAGGAAGTGTTGCCCGTGAGGTTGTCAAACATTCTGATTATATTGCAATTGACACAGATGATTTGATAGAGAGCATGGAAAACAGAAAAATAAAAACCATTTTTGAAGAGGAAGGTGAAAAATATTTCCGAAAGTTAGAGAACAATATAGCGAAATGGTTGGAGTCAAGTGTGAAAAATACGCTCATTTCAACGGGTGGTGGATTCTATAAACAAGAAAATTTAAAAAAAATAGGTACAATTGTACTTCTAGATTCTCCATTTGATGCTATCATCAAAAGAATAAAAGAACATCCAAATGCAGCTAAAAAACTGAAAAAAAGACCACTGCTTTCTGATCTTAAGGCTGCACAAAAGCTGTATGAACAGAGACGACCAGAATATTTAAAACTAGCAGACATAGTTATAGATGTGACAGACAAGAGTGCAAAAGAGTGCTCAAAAGAACTTTTAAAAAAGGTAAAAAAAGATGTTTAAAAAGATTATATTAGGCGTACTTCTCAGTGCTACTCTTTTTGGAGCAGAAGTAGATTGGTCCAAAGATTATCAAAGTGGTATCGCAGCTGCAGTAAAGCAAAACAGACCGGTTTTGTTTATTATCTCACGTGATACATGTAAATATTGTATCTTATTGGATAATACAACACTTAAAGATGCGAAAGTCGTCAAAGAGTTAAATAAAAACTTTATAGCAATCCGTTCGTGGACAAATGAGGGAGATTATATCCCAATGGATATTCGTCAAAGCACACCGGGGTTACCGGGAATCTGGTTTCTTTACTCTGATGGAACACCGATGTATCAGCCACTGCTTGGATACATCAAAAAAGATGCTTTTTTAGAAGCACTCTATATTGTAAAAGAAGAGTTTGATAAAAATAAAAAGAGAGTACAAAAATAATGATATTTGTAAAATCAACAGATAATGATTTTGATAAAAAGTTTGAAGAACTTCTTGGACGTGGGAAAATGGACATCGCCCATGTTTCAGGAATAGTCGGCGGTATTATCGATGAGATAAAAAAAGATAAGAACAGAGCACTTTTCTCTCACATAGCAAAGTTTGATAACTGGACTCCGCAAAGTGATGAAGATTTGAAAATTTCTCAGGAATCTATGAGCAAAGCATATGATAACTTGGATGAAAAATTAAAAGCATCGTTGCATCTTGCCTATGACAGAATCAAAGTCTATCATGAAAAACAAAAACCACAATCATGGTTTGACACTGAAGCAAATGGAACAATCCTTGGACAAAAAGTAACTCCGGTTGATTCTGCAGGACTTTACATCCCTGGTGGAAAAGCTGCATATCCATCATCGCTTTTGATGAATGTTATCCCTGCGCAGGTTGCAGGTGTGGAAAATATCGTTGTATGTACACCGACACCGGATAATGAACCTAATGAGCTTCTTTTAGCAGCATGCCACCTCTGTGGAGTTGAGCAGGTCTATAAAGTAGGTGGTGCATCAGCAATCGCTGCCATGGCATACGGAACAGAGAGTATTCCTAAAGTTGATGTCATTACCGGCCCTGGAAATATCTTTGTAGCAACTGCGAAGAAGATGGTTTTTGGGGATGTAAATATCGATATGATTGCAGGTCCAAGTGAGATAGGGATCTTAGCAGATGAGAGCGCAAACCCGAATCATATGGCAATTGATATGCTCTCTCAGGCGGAGCATGATGAGATGGCAAGTTCGATTTTAATTACTCCATCACAGACATTGGCTGATGCAGTTCAAGTGGAGATTGAAAACTGGCTGCAAAAACTTCCACGTGAGGATATAGCTAGAAAGTCGATAGAGGAGCGTGGAGCAATCATAGTAACACAAGATATGGATGAAGCTGTTAAACTGATGAATGAGATAGCACCGGAGCACCTAGAAGTTGCAACGCAGAGTCCGTTTGAACTGCTTCCATACATTAAGCATGCTGGAGCCATTTTCTTAGGACATAATACTCCAGAAGCGATAGGTGATTATATTGCAGGACCAAATCATACACTCCCAACAGGTGGGACTGCAAAATTCTATTCACCGCTTAGTGTAGAAGACTTTATGAAGAAAAGCTCGATTATCTCATTTAGTTCAAAGGCCATCAATGAGATAGGTGAAGAGTGTGCCCTCATTGCAAATACAGAAGGTCTTACTGCACATGAACAGTCTGTCAGAGTACGATTAAAATAGCTTTTTAAACTCTTATACTAGTTACAAAACTTAAGTTTATAACTAGTATAAACCTCTCAAATATTACTTTTCTAAATATACCCATCCGAAAAATTCTATTACAAAATTATCACGAATTTATAACTTCTTTAAGCTTTGTTCGTTAATATAGACATAGTAAAAAAAGCTCGAAATGTCGCGCATAAGGGCTTCTTTTAATGTAAATAAGTCGTAGTTATAAATCTTAAATAAGCCCTAATGGGCCAAAGGAGAATATATGCAATTAGGTTTCCTAGTTGATTTACATCTATGTATGGGATGTAAAGGTTGTGAGATCGCATGTAAAGTGGAAAATGAAGTTCCACTTAGTACATGGAGACTTCGTGTTAAATATGTAGACGTGGGTACATACCCAGAGACTAAGAGAACATTTACACCGCTTAGATGTAATCACTGTGAGAATGCTCCATGTGAGAGAATCTGTCCGGTATCTGCTCTTCACTATATTGAAAATGGAATTGTAAATATTGATAAAGAGAGATGTATTGGTTGTGCTGGTTGTGTAATGGCATGTCCATATGGTGCTATCTATATTGACCCTGAAACACAAACAGCTGATAAGTGTACATACTGTGCACACCGTATTGCTTCTTCTATGATGCCTGCGTGTGTTGTTGCATGTCCAGTTGAAGCAAATATTTTTGGTGACTTAGATGATCCAACTTCAAATATTTCTAGATATATTCAAGATAACAGAGATGTGCAAGTTCGTAAACCGGAAAAAGGTACGAATCCTCATCACTATTATGTTGGAGCAAGCCAAGTTAATCTGAACCCTCTTGCATCAGAAAGAGAAGAAGGTTATAACTTATTTAACAATATAACAAAACTTCCACTAGGAGGGCATCACTAATGGTACATGAAACTTTAGCTGCAACAAATGCAGTGGTTACTTTAGATGTGGCGATACCAGACGTATTTTGGGGTTGGTATGTTACAATGAATATGTGGGCGAAGAGTATCGGTACTGGTTTAGTATTTATGCTTTTCTTGTTACTAAGACGTAATCCTGAAGAGATGAAGGGTTTAAGACTTTCTGCAATGATTGTTTCATTCATTATGATGAACATTTTCCTTTTATTTACACTTGCAGACTTACACCAACCATTTAGAATGTGGCATATATTCTTCTATCCTCACTGGACTTCTGCTATTACAGTAGGTGCATGGATGGCTTCAATATTTGTTGCTTTAGAATCTTTAATGATTGTTGTTATGCTTTTCAAAAAAGACACTGTTACTTATGACAAACTGCTTTTTTGGACAACAATTTTAGCAATCCCTGTAACACTTTATACTGCAGGAATCATGGCTGAGGCTACTGCTCGTGAGCTATGGCAAATGCCAACAGAAGCGGCGCAGATGATTTTAGCAGCGACTCTTTCAGGTTCTGCAGCTATTATTTTACTTGGTGGAAGCAAACTGAGTGATGATACAAAAGATTTCTTTGGTACTATTTTAGGTTTATCTGCTTTGATGGCGTTTATTATCTATATGTCAGAGTATATTTTTGGTGCTATGAAAGCAGAAGAAGTTGCAGCAATTTTACATTATGTAAAAGGTGACGGTGAATATGCTACGATGTTCTGGATTGGACAGTGGGTTGCATATATCTTACCAATGTTACTTGTAGCACTTGCACGTGTTAGTAAAAGTAGCGCTATTTTAAATCTTGCGGCTATTTTAGCAATCGTAGGTCTGTGGGTAGTTAAACATGTTTGGCTAATAATTCCACAGTTATTACCACTTAGTTAAGGAGAAAATATAAATGTATTTACAAAGTAGAAGAACATTTTTAAAAGGTGCTGCATTTAGTGTTGCTGGTGTAGCGATAGCTAAGGGTGTATTTGCAACTGATGCAGTTGCTGAATCAGTTACAAACTCAAAGTTTACAAACACACCTGATTCGATCTCATTTTACCCGGATCAAGCTGAGTGGGATAGCTTTAAAGAGTTAGACGGAACTGACTGGAAACGTGGTGGTATTGAGCGCCATGGTGTAAGAAGTGCTGAAAACCCAGATGGTATCCAAGTAAATGATTATACAATCGTTCCAACAGTTTGTTCAAACTGTGAAGCTGGTTGTGGTCTTACTGCATGGGTAGATAAAGAGACTATGACTGTAAGAAAGTATATGGGTAACCCATTGCATACTGGTTCTCGTGGTAGAAACTGTGCAAAAGGTTATGCAGTACTTTCTCAAATGTACGATCCAGATCGTATCCCATTTCCACTCAAGCGTGCACCAGGTTCTAAACGTGGTGAAGGTAAGTGGATCCGTACAACTTGGGATGAAGCGATGGCAGAGATCGGTAAGAAGATGCATGACACACTTAAAGTGGGTGATGAGATCTCTAAAAAATCAATTATGTACCACGTTGGTCGTCCTAATGAGAATGGTTTCGGTCACCGTGTACCACATACTATGGGTCTTGATGGATATGATTCACATACAAATATCTGTTCTGCAGGTGCACGTCAAGGTACTATTCAATGGGCAAATGATGATAGAAACTCTCCGGATTGGGCAAATGCAAAATTGATCTTTTTACAATCATCTCACGCAGCAGATGCTGGTCACTACTTCCAACAGTCAGCTGGTCTGATTGCAGATGCACGTAAACGTGGTGCAAAAATGGTTGTAATCGATCCTAGAATGAGTAACTCTGCAGGTATGGCTGACTTATGGATTCCTGCATGGCCAGGAACAGAAACTGCACTTTACCTTTACTTGGCAAACCGTGTATTACATGAACAAGACTTAAATGGTGAAGATTTAGTAAACCATGAGTTCTTTAAAGAGTGGGTAAACTGGGATCGTCTAATGGCGAACAGAGAGTATATTGAAAAGCATATGCTTGGTAATGGATATATCTCTAAAATGCCAAAAGATGACAGTTATGAATCTTTCATTGAAATGATAAAAGAGCTTTATTCTCCATATACGAAAGAGTATGTAACTAAAGAGTGTAAACTTGAAGGTATGGAACATAAACTTGATGCTCTTTGGGAAATGTATATAGATGCAGGTGATAAGATTGCAACATATCTATGGCGTGCAGGTCCGATTGGACACCGTGGTGGTTGGATGATCACACGTGCAGGTTTCTTAACATTAGCACTTCGTGGAGCACTTCGTGGTGATATCGGTGGTACTTCTTTCCACCACTGGCATGAAATCTCTGTTGGTGGTAAAGGTGACAAAGCTACAGTTGCAGGTGAGAGACCTCCTAAAGTAGATGTTTGGAATGAGATTGCATGGCCGCCAGAATATCCAATTTCATCGTATGAGATGAGTCATATCATGCCTCACCTTCTAATGGATGAAGAGTGGCAACAAAAATGGATCAAAAAAGGTCTAAAAGTTCCTCAGAAACTTGCAGTTTGGATGCCACGTATGTATAACCCTGTATGGATTAATCCAGATGGTTTCAGATGGATCGAAGCACTTAAACGTGAAGATAAAATTGAGATGTCTTTTAACCTCTCTCCAACTTGGTCTGAGACAAACTGGTACTGTGACTATATATTACCGGTTGGTCTTGCAGGTGAGAGAAATGATCAGCAGTCTACACCATCGAAACCAGAGCAGCGTATTGAATTCCGTCAGGCAGTTCTTCGTGTTGCAGCTGAAAAAATGGGTTGGAAAGCAAAAGATCCTGCACGTGCGACACTTGAAGCACATATGAAGTATGGTCTTGGTGAGATTTGGGAAGAGTCAGAATTCTGGGCGAACATTATGGTTCACCATATTGATCCTGATGGAAGTTTAGGTATCAGAAAATATTGGGCTTCTAAGAAAGATCCATCACGTGCTGTTACAGTACCTGAGTATTTTGATGCGGCTATGAGTCTTCTTCCAAGATTGAAAGAGACTGCAACGAAAATGTATCCAACTGAAGAGTTCCCTGTATATGCTTACATGAGAGATCATGGTGCATGGACTGAGAAAACTAATGTGTACAAACCACAAGAGGAAGAACTTAAAGTTGATGCAAATTATGTTTATGCGCATGGTAAAAAATATCCTAAACATGAAGTGAAAAAAGATAAGTTTGGTGCTTTATGGGTTGAACATGATGGACGTGAACACTCTATCGGTCTTGTAAAAGATGATAAAATACTAGCAGGTTTCCACACAAGAAGTAAAAAACTTGAGTTCTTCTCTGAGTGGTTTGCTGAGTGGAAATGGCCGGAATATGCAATTCCTGTATATCCACGTAATGAAAAAGAGTTAAAGAAAATGGAGCATGTTGTAACACAGGTGCACCATACAATGATGAAAGGTGACAATGAGTTTGCTCTAAATACTGTATTTAGACTACCATACAACATTCACACACGTTCTGTAAACTCGAAACATCTTATGGAGATTTCACAAAACCATAACCCTGTTTGGATCTATACAAAAGATGCAGAGAAACTTGGAATCAAGCGTGGAGATGCTATCCGTGTTAATGTAACAGATACAGTATCTGGTCTTGATTCTGGTTACTTTGTAGGTATGGCTGTTCCAACAGAAGCAACACGTCCTGGTGTACTTGCTTGTTCACACCACGCTGGTCGTTGGAAACTTAAAGATGCTGTAAATATTCCTGGTTTTGAGCATGCTCTTGGAATCATGGGTGTTGGTGCTCCTCGTTATGATATGACAAATGACGGTAAAATTGGAACACTAAAACCAGCAGAGGGAATTCAAAAACGTCATGCAGGTCATAACCTATGGCAGTTCAAAGAGTTTAATAAAGACCTTGACAACATCTGGTGGGATGGTCTAAGTGGTGCATGGCAAAATGCTGTTGCTCCTTCTCATCCGGATCCAATTGCGGGTAACCATGCATGGCATTTAAAAGTTGTGATTGAAAAAGCACAACCAAGTGACAAAATTGGTGATATCTATGTAAACTATGAAAACAACTTCAAAGTTTACCAAGCATGGAGAGATCAACTTACTCGTCCACTTGATCATAATGATACAGAAAGACGTCCGTGGTTCATTAAACGTCCAGCGGTTCCTCTCTCTAAAAAAGCTTATGAGGTTCATATTAAAGCTTAATTTACTTATTAAAGCCCACTTCAAGTGTGGCTTTAATATACTTCTACAAAACAAATAATTATCCAAAGGTACATCCTATTATGCAAGAAGAGATCTTGACAGAACAATCAGCACGCGTAAATATATATGCCCTGATTTCCAGAATTTTAATGAATGAAATTGATGAAGAGTTATTAGAGTTAATACTAAAAGATGAAAATATACTCTCGTTCTTCCCAAACTTCCAAAAGTGGGATAAGCGTAAAAGTATGAGTAACAAAGACTTGATAGAGCGTTATCTTAATGTTGATTTTACTAATCTCTTTTTACTTCATTTAGTACCCTATGAGTCATTCTATATGAGAGAAGACCAAATGATGGAAACAGGTGGTGAAAACCCTGTTCAAAAACTTTATAATGATTTTGATTTTAGAGTTGAACTTGATCAGGCTCGTGTTATGGCGGGTGATCATATCGGTGTAGAGTTAGAGTTTATGTTCAAACTTTGTGAAGCTGAGTACAGAGCACTTGAAGATGGTGCCTATGAAGTTGCATCAGAGATAGCAGAGATAGAGTATAACTTTTTAAAAGAGCATCTTGTTGAGTGGGCACCAATGTTTTTACTCAATGTAAAAAGTGAAGCAGGTACGGCTCTTTATTTTGATGCAGCTGATTTGGCTTTAGAGTTTATTTTGAGTGATTTTGAGTATCTGAGCAAATTGAAAAAGAGTGATTTTAAGCACTTGGCAGTAGAGGAGTCTAAATAATGGATATCAAAGATTTAAATGATTTAAGAAGTGACTTTGAATCACTGCAAAGAGGTATACAGGATGAAAGCTGTATAGATGGATGTGTGACAGATGAGGAGAGTTATGAAGATTATCCTGATTATCTAGCAGCAATTTATACAGAGGTCATGCCACCGGTAAAAAGTGGTGTCTACTTTTCTCGTTGGGACCTGAAGGCGATGGCTGCAGAGCTTGATGAATCATTTTCGCTTGATGTGCGTGAGCGTATGTTTAAACGCTTTATGCAGTGGGTTGGAACACCTGATGATATGCAGAAGCTCGTTGCAGAGTTTAAGAGAAATATTGATATGAAATGCGATATGTACCGTGAGTACGCTGAAAAGTATCCATCAACAAAAGAGATATTTGATGCGAAGATAAAAAAAGCTGATGCAGCAAAAAAATATCTAGATAAAGTGTATGTGGAGTTCTTTACTTAATCCACACTCCCTAAGATATCATCACTGATTTCATATTTGTCGCTGGTATCTTTTTCAAATGTAGAGAGAAAGCTTGCAATAGCAGCAATCTCTTTCTCATTTAATCCTTTTGCAAAAGTGAACATTATCTCAGCCTTTTGTGATTTTGCCTCTCCTTTTTTAAATGCTTCGAGCTTTTCGATCAGATAACCCTCTTTTTTATTTGCAAGTCTAGGGTAATAACTGCTTCCTTCTGCCTCTGTACCATGACAGTTATTACATCCGTTTTGGTAATAAAGGTCCTTTCCTTGTTCATACACTGAGGCATTAAGCAAGTTGCATATAAGAATAAAAAGTAAACTAGCTTTCATTATTTCCTCTTTTTAATCGTTGTTAGTATCTCTTTTTTTATAGTAGAAAAACCTTTGGTTTGATTCTTATGATAAACCATATTCTCAAGCTCATTATAATAGCTCTCCAAATTATAAGCAGTGTAAGAGTGCATCAGTATGTAAAGTAACTCTTTTGCATTTTTTGCATTTTGTATATCCAAAAACTCTTCTTTGTTTTTTCTCATAAGAGGTATTTTTATCTTTGCTGTTATAAAACCGGCCAAGAAGATAATCAGGTAGATCAAGAATGTTTTTATCTCCTCTGTATAGTCTTCTTTTTTAGGATAATCAGTTGTATCGAGAAGTTCAGATTTCGGTAGCTCTTTTACAGTTATTTTATACTCTTTTGTTTTAAGAGAATAGTAGAGATTGTTCTTTGGAGAGTAGCAGTGTATCTCTTTGGAAGCAATTGTGAAACTTTTGGTACCAACAAGCGCATAGCTAAATTCTCTTTGTATTTTATAGCCATCTTTTGTTGCTTTGTTGTAGTGTTTTATGACATCTTTAAAGATATCTACATCTGCTATCTTCTCTATAGGCTCTATACTAAACTCATCAAAACCGATACCTTGAAGATAGTATTTGATATTGACACTTTCATATGCTTTGACAGAGGTTTTGTCGATTTTTGATGAGAGTTTAAAATCACCAACTAAAGCAACATCACGTTGAAGTTTTTTGACATTGAGTTCAAGTGGTTGCACTTTTACTTCAGTATTATCTGTTTCAATCCATTTTACATTGTCACGGCTTCCTTCATAAACCTGTGCAACAGCCTGATCACTTGCAACTTTTATGATGAAGTCAAAACCCACAGTGATTTTACCGCTTTTGAGTGGAAAGAGAAGATATCTGAACCTTGTTTTTTTCTCATGGTAAGCAAGTTCTTCTGCCTCTTTTTGTAAAAGTACTATCTTATAATCTTTTGACTTTTTTGGTGTAAGAAAAAAGAACATTACATCTATTTTGTCTTTTTGATGTGCTACAAAGCTGATCTCTACAGCCTCTTTTTCAAAAGGATTCTTTTTGTTTACAGTGAGTTTGAAATCTGCAAGCGGAGATGCAAAACTCTGCAGTGTTAGTACGAGCAGTAAAAGGGTTATCCTACCAAGGATGTTGTTCATTTGTGTATCCTTTATTGATAAGCTCATAGACTTTATAGCCTATTTTGTATTTTTCTTTATTTGTTTTTTTGCTGCTCTGCATAGCTTTACTCTTTTTTTTCTTTGACTTGTTCGCACCTGAGCCTGCACTTTTCTGTGAGGCCTTTTGATTTGCATTTGAGCTAGAAGAAGAACTTTTTGATCTCTTTTTTTTTACATTCTCTTTTTTGCTTGCAGCTGTTTTTTTCTTGACTTCATTTTTTGGGAGCATATCGGAGATATCTACACCCTCTTTGAGTTGGAGTTGATAGAGTCTGAAGAGATTGGCTCTCGCATCTTTATCTTCTCCGAGTCCAAGTGCTTTTTGATAGTAAATCTTTGCTCTGTCATATTTCTTTAATTTTACAGCACAATTACCTAGATTATAGTAAATTTTTTGTTTTATTTGAGGGTTTGTTGACTCTATTTTTGTAAAAAGTTCTATAGCCTTTTTATACTTTTTCGCTTTATAGTAAGCTACTGCTGCATTATAGTAACTTGCAACAGATGGTGTTGTTTTTAAAAAGGCATCTGCACTTTTGTCAAATTGCGCAGCCTTAAAACTTTGTTTAGCCTCTTTTAGGTAATAAAAATCAAAAAGTGTAGAAGCATGGGTCTGATGTGGCATAAAGAGCAGAGGAATAAACAGATAGAGCTGATGAATTTTTGTCACAGCCATGAAAAAGAGGATGAGTGCTATAAAAAGTGGGTAGATAAATAGCTCTGTATAGCTTAGTTCTTTTACTTTTGTCTCTTTCGTTTTAGTATCTGTTTTGATGTCTGCGATGAGGCTGCGTGAGATATCATCACTCGAACTCAGTTCATAATACTTTCCTCCACACTCAAGTGCCAAAGGTTTTAAGATAGGGTTTATTCTCGATATTACAAGATTGTCATTGTTGTCTTTTAAGGTTTTTCCATCTTTTTTCAGTACTGTCCCTTTTATTGAACCAATAGCAACGATATAGGGTATGATGGTATTCTTTTTACAGATTTTTATGAGAGATTCTAAATCATGATCTTCACCTCCGTCAGAAAATATAAGGAGCTTTTTCTTCTCAAAGGAGGTCTTTGCAATGGTCTCAAAAAGTGCTAAAAGGGATGTTCCCTTTGTAAGGATATACTTTGGTTCAAGAGAGTTCAGTGCCTGCATACTGATAGCTGTGTCCGTTGTTGGAGGAGAGATAAGCATCGCATTTGTTGTAAAAGCAAAGAGAGAAAAGCGGTCTCTATTTAAAGACTCTATGACTTTTTGGATATTTTGTTTGGCAACTGCGTAACGTGAGGGAGTAAGGTCATCAGCCTGCATTGAGTAAGAAGCATCAAGCGCTATGATAAAATCCTCTGCATCAAACTTTTGTTCATTAAAACCTTTGATGATAACAGGTCTGCTGAGTGCTAATAGAATAAAAAAAAGTGCGAGATAAAAGAGTCTTTTTTGGCGTTTTTTATAGCTTTCTTCAGCAGTGCTACTGTTCTTATAAAGCAAAAAGAGTGGTAAGAGAAAAAATAAAACCCAAGGATAGAGAAGTGTCATACTAACTCCTCTTTATATTTAAGGAGTAAAAAGGCAAGTAAAATTCCTGCTGCTGCCAAAGGATAGATATAGAGCAATTGCTTGTGCAGGTAGTGTTGTGAACGTATTTTACTTGGTTCCAATGTATCTATAGACTTATAAATATCACGAAGCATCTGTGCATCTGTAGCTGCAAACATTTTCCCCTTTGTGTTGTTGGCAATGAGAGAAAGCAGTTTCGCATCAAAAGAGTTTTTCTCTCCTATACCTATCGCATAGATTTTCACACCCATTTTTTTTGCACGCTCTACAGCTTCTTTTACAGAGATAGAACCACTGTTTTGATACCCGTCTGTTATTAAGATAATGACCTTCTCTTTTGCCTCTCCTTTTTGTAAGATTCTCAATCCACTTGCAAGACCTTCTCCGATGGCGGTAGAATCACCTGCTATACCGACATCAAAAAAATCCAGTAGGAACTTGATACTGTTCATATCATAAGTCAGTGGTATTGCAGCATAGGCATAGCTACCAAATATCGCTACACCGACATTATCATCATACCGTTTTGCAATGAATTCATTGAGCAGCTCTTTTAGAACTGTAAATTTCTTTTTTTGGCTCTCCTCTTTGTCAAAACCACTCTCTGCCATGGAACCGCTGGTATCAAGTACAAAAGCAAGGTCACGGCCTTTGCGTTTGTTGGAACTTTTTTGATCGTAACTAAGAGGAGAGGCAAGGGCCGTCACGAGCAGTGTCAAGATGAGAGAATAGAGCAGCTTGTCTCTGCTTATAAACGCTGTTTTTTTACTAAAAAGCTCAGTATGTGGAAAGATTATCTCTTTGATGCTTTGCGGACATTTGTAGATACAGATAATTAACAAAAGCAGAACAAAGGCATAAGGATACTCAAACTCAAAGTTATGCATAGAACTAGAGACCTGCCCATAAAAGACGTAACCAAAGTCCAAATGTTGATGTATAACCAACTTCACTAAAACGGAGTTGCTGCTTTGTATCGTAAATAAATGTTGTTGGATAAGCGGCTATTTTAAACTTACGTGAGAGTGAACCATCTTTGTCATTGACAACTTTAAAATGGTAATCGTGCTTATCAAGATACTTTTTTATCTCATAATCACTTCCTGATTTTACAGCAATAGTAATAATCTGATAGTACCTATTTAAAAAGTTGATATTTGCAGCTTCGAGTTTACAGGTTGGACACCAAGTCGCCCAAAAATGTATGAGTATTGGTTTTTTACTGTCTAATGAGTAGGTACTATTATCAATCAGTTTAAAAGAACGCATCTCTAATGGTGCACTACTGAGAGATTGTGAACGGTAGAGACTCATAGCATTTGCCACAATCGTAATGGTAATAATAAAATAGAGTATCTCTTTTAAATAATGTTTGATTTTTTCTGTAGTTATATTCATAGAGATAGCTTAACACTAATGTAATAATAATTTGATAAAATTATAAGAAATTAAGGGCACATCTAAGAACTAAAGTTCTTAGATGTGCCCTAAAGGATGTTTGATGTTAAAAATATTTCTTTTTTCATTATCAGTTCTGATAATGAGCGGCTGTCAAAATATTACGCCCTATGTAAAAACCGATAAAAAACCTGAAGCTGCAAAACAAGAAAAAACTCAAGAAGTAGCATTGAAAAAAGATGCCAAAAAGCCAAAAATGCAAAAGATGTTTCAAACAGTCGATGCAAAAGATGCTATTCTCGTGCAAAAAGGTGAGAAAAAAGAGCACTGTGCTGTTTGTGGAATGAACTTAACCAAGTTTTATAAAACAAGTCATGCTGCCAAATTAGAGGGTAAAAATATCCAATACTGCTCAATCCATTGTCTTACAGCACATATCAATGAGGGGGCAGAGCTTGAAAATCCTATGGTTGTTGATGTGACAACATTAAAATTCATTCCGGTTACTGAAGCTTTTTATGTAGTGGGAAGTGATGTGCCGGGTACTATGAGCTCTGTGAGTAAGTATGCTTTTAAATCTTTGGATGCTGCAAAAGCATTTCAAAAAAAACATGGTGGGAAAATTTTAGATTTTTATTCTGCGTGGCAGGAAGCTAAAAAAGACTTTCAAAAATAGTCTTTACATAAAAAAAGCCCTTTGATTCAAAAGAACCAAAGGGCTTTGTGATTAAAAAGAGAGAGTGCTTACTCTATCTCTGCATCGATAACGTCATCGTCATCTTTTTTAGCATTTTGGTTTGCAGCTCCTGCTTCACCGCCTTGCTCTTTTTTATACATCTGCTCAGCCATTTTGTGACTTGCTTCAGTAAGTGCTTTTACTTTCTCTTCAATTTGCTCTTTTGTTGCATTTTCATCTTTAAGAACCTCTTGAAGATCTTTGATAGCCGCTTCAATTTTCTCTTTTTCACCAGCATCAAGGTTATCACCCATCTCTGTCATAGATTTCTCAGTTTGAGCGATCAGTGCATCTGCTTGGTTTTTAAGCTCAACTAATGCTTTTCTAGCTTCATCTTCAGCTTTATGAGCTTCTGCGTCAGCTACCATTCTGTTGATCTCTTCTTCACTAAGTCCAGAGCTTCCGCTGATTGTGATTTTTTGCTCTTTACCAGTTCCTTTATCCATTGCAGATACCGTTAAGATACCATTTGCATCGATATCGAATGTTACCTCAATTTGTGGCACACCACGTGGTGCGGCTGGAATGTCAGTAAGCTCAAAGAGACCTAACGATTTGTTGTCTTTAGCGAACTCACGCTCACCTTGTACTACATTGATAGAAACCGCTGGTTGGTTATCTTCTGCAGTTGAGAAAATTTGCGATTTTTTCACAGGAATCGTAGTACCTTTTTCAATTACTTTTGTTGCAACGCCACCAAGTGTCTCAATACCAAGTGATAATGGTGTAACATCAAGTAAAAGAACATCTTTTACATCTCCACGTAAAACACCACCTTGGATAGCAGCTCCTGCAGCTACAACTTCATCTGGGTTTACAGATTTGTTAAGGTCTTTACCATCGAAGTAGTCTGAGACTTTTTTCTGTACTAATGGTACACGAGTTGAACCACCAACCATGATGATCTCTTTGATGTCAGATTTGCTTAAATCTGCATCTTTCATTGCTACTTGGATGTGATCCATAGTCTCATCTACAAGCTCTTCGATCATACCTTCGAACTTAGCACGAGTAAGTTTTATAACTAAGTGTTGTGGTCCTGCTTCTGTCATAGTGATAAATGGCAGGTTAATCTCAGTCTCAGTCGCACTTGAGAGCTCTTTTTTCGCAGCTTCAGCTGCATCTTTTAGACGTTGTAGAGCCATTTTGTCATTTTTAAGATCAATTCCGTGACTTGCTTTAAACTCACCATTTAAGAAATCAACGATTTTGTTATCGAAGTCATCACCACCTAAGAATGCATTACCATCTGTTGAGAGTACCTCAAATGTACCGTCTGAAATCTCTAGTGTAGTAACATCGAATGTACCACCACCAAGGTCATATACAAGTACATCTTCATCAGACTTACTGTCTAGTCCGTAAGCAAGTGCTGATGCAGTTGGCTCATTGATAATTCTTAGTACGTTAAGACCTGCAATCGTACCAGCATCTTTCGTTGCTTTTCTCTGAGAGTCATTGAAGTATGCCGGAACTGTAATTACAGCGTCAGTTACTTTTTCTCCAAGATACGCTTCTGCATCCTCTTTTAGTTTTGTAAGGATTTTTGCTGAAATCTCTTGAGGTGTATATACTTTACCTGCAACATCAACAGCAGCCATACCGTCTTTGTCAACGATTTTGTATGTTACTTTATCTTGAGCGAGTTTAGCATTCTCCTCGTTCATCATAAGACCCATAATTCTCTTAACAGAAGAGATAGTTTTTTCAGGGTTTGTAATCGCTTGACGTTTTGCAGGATCACCTACTAAAACCTCACCTTTATCTGTAAATGCTACGACGGAAGGCGTTGTATTTTTACCTTCTGCATTTGGGATGATTTTTGCTTCACCACCTTCATACACTGCTACACAAGAGTTTGTTGTTCCTAAATCTATTCCTATTACTTTACTCATCTTCTTATCCTTTAATTTTATTTTATAAAATTTAAGGGAACCTTTTCATTCCCTTTGGTCACAGAATCGGGAGTAATCCCGCTTCTTACGCTAATACCCCAAGGGCACTTCCTTTAGGGCGCGCTTGGTTTCACCCCGAGGGCACTTACGCCTTCGGCAGGAAGCCCACGACGCTTGGCGTCTTTGCCTCCAATGGAGGCGGAAAACTTATTTATTTTTATTACGATGTAATTGTATTAAGTTTTCAAAATATCTTTTGCAACTTAGGTTGCATTGCTGCGAATTAGTTCGCAACAACTACCATTGCCTCACGCAACGGTCTCTCTTTATATTTGTATCCAGTTTGGAAAGTCTCAACGATCTGTCCGCTTTCAACTTCAGGATGGTCAACGCTTTGAACAGCATTGTGAATGTTTGGATCGAATGGTTCGTCATGACTTACCATTTTTACACCATGTTTTTCAAGTGCCGTCATAAACTGCTTGAGTGTAAGTTCGATTCCCTCTTTGAGTTTTTCGATTAACTCCTCAGGCGCTGCATCTGTTTCTGCAGATTTGAGTGCCATTTGAAGTGAATCTACAACTGGAATCATATCTTTTGCAAATTTTTCGTTTGCATATTCAACTGCTGTATACTTTTCACGCTCTAATCTCTTTTTGATATTGTCAAAATCTGCGTGAACACGTGCATATTTATCTTTTAATTCTTTTAGTTCATTTTGTAAAAGATCAAACTCATTCTCTACTGCTTCCGCTTCTGCCTCAGCTTCGGAGATGTTTTCATCATTTTCAATTATGTTTTCATTCTCTTTATTATTTTCATTCGCCATAATAATTGTTAACTCCTTTTTTAAAAAGATACTGTAATTATATATATTGAGCGTAATAATGTCAAGTATAAGTTTAATTTTATTATTTAATAAAGTTGAGTCAAGTTATATCAAGTATGATTTTTTGTTTAAAAAAACTCTGTTATATATAATTAGGTATCATTAGAGAATAAAATTATGGAGCAGTTATTATGAAAATTATTGGATGGCTATTTGGCATTGTAGTATTACTTGTTGGTGTTGTTTATACACTGCTTTTTACCTCTTTGGGAAATGGCATAATCAAGCCAATGATTGAGACAGAGATACAAAAACAGATACACCTACCAAGTAAGTTAAAGCGCTTCTCAATGGGGATGAGCGAGCTTGATATCTTGCTTGAGATTAATCCTAACAATACGATAATACTAAAAGGTACCTACTCACTTTTTTCACAATCATTTGATATCAATTATGATGTTGCACTGCGTGAGCTTTCTAGCTTGGAAGCTTTGATGAAGAAAAAATTAAATGACTCTTTTTTTACTGATGGCACAGTGAAAGGAGATATGAAATTTTTCACTGTTAATGGAAAAAGTGATGTTGCAAAAAGTAACACTAACTATAATATAGAGTTACGAGATTTTAATCCTACTTCTATCATTGCCAATATCAAGAATTTGGACTTATCATCTTTACTTCATATGCTTGGAGAGAAAAAGTATGCTGACGGGGCAGTTGATCTAAAGGTGAACTTTAAAAATATCACACCACACAAGCTCGATGGTGATATCTTACTACTTACAAAAGAGGGCATCTTAAACTCAAGTGTTATGAAAAAAGATTTTGGCATTACTATTCCAAAAACGCGTTTTGCAATGAATCTAGATGCAAAACTCAAAGGTGATGATGTAGATTACCGATACCTGCTAAAATCAAATCTTGCAAAGATATCATCAAGTGGAAAAGTAAAACCAGAGCCTCTGAGTGTTGCTATAAAATATGGTGTAGATGTAGAGGAGCTTGCAGTACTTAAACCCATTACCGGTGCAGATATTCGAGGAAATTTACGTCTAAGTGGAAAAGTGAATGGTTCAAAAGAGAAAATGCTCATTGATGGGCGCAGTGATATAGCAGATTCAAAAACAACATTTGCAGCAGTGCTGAAAGATTTTCAGCCAAAGAGTGTAAGGGCAAATATAAAAGACCTTAAACTGCAAAAACTGCTCTATATGATAAAACAGCCACACTATGCAGATGCACTGTTTGATTTAGATGTAGCCATTAGTAATGCAGATGTGAAAAACCTACAAGGGACAGTCAAGAGCCGTATAAAAAATGGTCTGCTTGACAGTAGATATTTCACAAAGGCATATAAGTTTAAATCACCAATGCCAAAGACTACTTTTCATGCAACAACGACAACAACACTTAATAAGGACAACATAGATACAAAAGTAGATATCTTCTCAACGCTTGCAGACCTGTATGTAAAAAAAGCACACTTTGATATGAAAGATGCTGCACTCAAAAGTGATTATAAAGTAAAGGTACATAATCTTGAGAAGCTCTACTTTGTAACTGAGCGACATCTCAAAGGCAATTTTATCGCTAACGGAGAGTTGAAAAAAGCAAAAGATCTGGATTTTACGATGCATAGTAACATCGCAGGCGGAAAAGTGGATGCAAAACTACATAATGATGATTTTCATGCAGATATCAACAAACTCTGTACTCTTGATATCTTAGATATGCTGATCTATCCAAAGATTTTCAAATCAAATATCGATGCAAAACTTGACTATAATCTCTCAGCACAAAAAGGTACATTTAAAGGACTTCTCTCAAACGGTACATTCACAAGAAATCAAGCTCTTGACCTTACGAAACAGTATGCGCACATTGACCTCTACAAACAGATCTTTAAAGGTGATGTGAGTGCAAATATCAATAAAGAGAATATCTTGGCATCACTTGATCTCAAATCAAATACATCTTCGATTACGACAAAAGATACCTATCTCAACTCAAAAACAAAACGTATCAAGTCAGTTATCGACATTAACGCTAACGGCAATCCTCTTGTTGTAAAACTAAGCGGCAGCGTAGAGCGACCAAAAGTGCAAGTTGATGCGAGTAAAATACTCAAAAAAGAGGCGACTAAAGCTGTTACAAAAGAGCTGGAGAAACATCTAGGTAAAGATGTAAGAAATCTTTTAAAAGGGCTTTTCTAAGCGCTATTTTTTACTGACATCCGTTAAGGTCAGACAAAAAAGAACTTCTTTTCCCTCCTGCGTGAGCTTATCTGTAGCTTCACGCAGGGTAGCTCCTGTTGTAATGATGTCATCAACTAAAATCACTTCTCTTTCTTTAAAGTTTTTGAGTTGAAAATCTCTAGGATTTGCCTCTCGAAATACTTTTGATTTTCCAGAGTAGGAGATGGAGTTTTGTGCTCGTAGTCTGTTAAAGAGTGGTTTGATATTTTGACTTGTCAGGGCTTTATTGAGAATCGCAGTATGTGAATAGCCACTTTTGATATTATCATCGATGGCGATGGAGGTAACTCTACTTTTCCACTCAAATTCTCGTGCGAATTTTGTAAAACTAAGTCTGGCTAAAAGTTTGTAGATATGAAATCCAATATCAGTATGTTTTGTAAAAAGAAGAGATTTGATATCTTCATATCTGTAAAATGAGAGTACTTCGATATCATTGTTAAGTTTTCTTTTGTAGAGTGATGGCTGTAAAAACTGCTCTTGACAGTTTTTACAGATATGCTGCGTGAGAGAGTAGTTCTCACACAACAGACATTTCATAACAGTTTTTAGTCCATCTTGAGTACGGACATAAAAGCCTCTTGTGGAAGTTGAACCTTTCCGATAGCTTTCATACGTTTTTTACCTGCTTTTTGTTTCTCTAGGAGTTTACGTTTACGGGTAATATCTCCACCGTAACATTTTGCAGTTACATTTTTCCCCATCGATTTTACAGTCTCACGGGCAATGACCTGATTACCAAGAGATGCCTGAACAGCTACTTCAAAGAGCTGACGAGGAATAATCTCTTTCATATTTTTAACAAGTGCACGACCACGGCTTACTGCTGAAGTTCGTGGTACGATAATGCTGAGTGCATCAACGACTTCACCTGCAACTCTTACATCAAGTTTTACAAGGTCACCCTCTTTAAACTCACTTGGCTCATAGTCAAAAGAAGCGTAGCCTTTAGAGATAGATTTGAGTTTATCATAAAAGTCTACTACTATCTCATTCATAGGAAGTTCATACTCAAGCATAACACGCTCTTCATTTAAGTAGGTCATCTTGCTTTGAATACCACGTTTTGAGACAAGCAGGTTCATAATATTTCCAAGGTATTCACTAGGAGTGATGACCGTTGCTTTTACATAAGGCTCTTCGATTCTATCTATCTTTTGCACTTCCGGAAGTTCACTAGGGTTTTGTACTTCAACCTTTGTGCCATCTGTAAGATATACATGATAAACAACTGATGGTGCAGTAGCGATGAGGTCAAGTCCAAACTCACGCTCAAGTCGCTCTTTAACAACTTCCATATGCAGCATTCCAAGAAAACCGACACGAAAACCAAAGCCAAGAGCTACAGAGGTCTCCGGCTCATATGAAAGTGCAGAGTCATTAAGCTTGAGTTTATCAAGTGCATCACGCAGGTCTTCAAACTTGTCTGTATCTATCGGGTAGAGTCCTGCAAAAACAAATGGTTTTGCAGGTTCATACTCACCGACAGGCTCGGTGCAAGGATTTTTCGCATCGGTAATCGTATCACCGACACTGACAACACTCACCTCTTTAAGACCTAAAACAACGATGCCTATCTCTCCACTTTTTATCGCAGGAGTTTTTATCTTCTTGATAGGGTGCGGGTACATCAAGTCAAGGACCTGATGCTCTTCACCATTGCTCATTAGTTTAATCACTTGATTTTTCTTGATCTCACCGTCAAATACACGAACAAGTGCCAGTGCTCCAAGATACTGATCAAACCATGAATCATAAATGATGGCCTTTGTCGGTCCCTCAGGATCACCCTGTGGCTCAGGAACTCTCTCTACGATAGCATCAATGAGCTCACGAATCCCAACACCGGTTTTTGCACTCACGAGTACCGCATCTGTAGCATCGATGCCGATGGAAGTTTCAATCTCTTCTGCCACACGTTCCGGCTCGGCTGCCGGGAGGTCTATTTTGTTGATTACCGGGATGAGTTCAAGATCATTATCAAGTGCCAAGTAGACATTTGCAATCGTTTGAGCTTCAACACCTTGAGCTGCATCTACAATGAGCAGAGCTCCATCAGATGAAGCCAAAGATTTACTTACCTCATAAGAGAAATCAACATGGCCCGGAGTGTCAATGAGATTAAGGATGTAGTGCTCGCCATCTTTTACATAATCAAGTCGAACCGATTGTGCTTTGATGGTGATGCCACGCTCTTGTTCGATATCCATCGTATCCATCATTTGAGAGCTTAGCTCTCTCTCGCTCACAGCACCACACTCTTGGATGATACGGTCAGCTAGTGTAGATTTTCCATGATCAATATGGGCAATGATAGAAAAGTTTCGTATATTTTTCAACTCTGTCCTCTACTTATGCAAAAAGTGAATTAACACTCTCATTATGATAAACTCTGCGGATTACCTCTGCAAAGAGTGGTGCTACAGTAAGCACTTTGATTTTTTTATGAGCTTTTGATTCAAGTGTGTTTGTGATGATAAGTTCATCAAGTTCACCATGTTCAAGATTATCATAGGCTTTTCCACTGAGTACTCCATGTGTTGCACATGCCATAACAGATGTTGCACCTTTGTTCTTTAAAGCAGTCGCGGCTTTTACCATAGTACCTGCAGTATCTACCATATCATCAATCATAATGACATCTTTACCTTCGACATCACCGATGATATTCATTACTTCACTCTCATTCGCTTTTTCACGGCGTTTATCAACGATAACCATCTCAAGTCCCATTCTTTTTGCAAAGTAACGAGCACGAGCAACACCGCCAATGTCTGGAGATGCAATAATAGGATTTTTAAGATTTTTGCTTTTGATGTATTGCTCAAAAGTGATAGAACCGTAAAGATTGTCAACCGGAATATCAAAGAAACCTTGAATCTGTCCAGCATGCAGGTCAATCGTTACAACTCTATCAATACCTGCAGTTTGGAACATATCTGCTACGAGTTTTGCAGTGATTGGAACACGAGGAGCTGCTTTTCTGTCCTGACGTGCATAACCATAGTAAGGAACAACAGCAGTAATACTTTGAGCAGATGAACGCTTGAGTGCATCTGTCATGATTAAAAGCTCCATTAGGTTGTCATTTGACGGTGCACCTGTTGATTGGATGATAAAAACATCACGACCACGAACACTCTCAGAAATCTGAACAGAGATCTCTCCATCACTAAACTTCTTAACATCAGCTTTTGCTAAAGGAACATCTAAAATTGAGCAAACTTCATTTGCAAAATCAACACTAGCAGAGCCAGCAAAAATCTTATAACCACGCATTGGTATTTCCTTCTAGGAGTAAATTAATGCGCGATTATACACTAAATGTGCTGAGGATAGTTTGAAGAGTCAAGTGCCTTACTGGCAGTTTTTACAAAGACCGGAGAAAACGAGGTCTGCTTTTTTTATTTGAAAGTTTGTTGAGTGTGCAGCAAGCTCACTAATACTGCTAAGGTCGAGCGTAATATCTTCTACCATACCACATTTGTCACATACAAGGTGTGAATGTGCCTCTTTTGTCAGCTCATATACGGATTTTTGATTTGGGATTTTTACCTCTTGGATAAAGGCATTTTCTATCATGATATTTATATTTTTATAAATTGTAGCAAGTGAAATCGAATTAAATTTCTTGAGCATTATCTCATAGAGGTCTTCTATGTTTACATGCCCATACTTGTACAATGTATTTGCAATCTCCAATCTTTGAGGAGTCGCTTTTAAATGGTGTGCTCTTAAACTGTCTGTAAAATTATTCATGGCGCCATTATACAGAAAAAAAGTTTAAAGTATAATAGTTATTGATATTGGTTAAGTATTTTTAAAGTATCTTTTGCAGCTTTATAAGTGTTGAGAAAAGTATAGCACTCTTATCTATATGAGAGCTCTTCATCTTTAGCTCACTTTCAAGCAGGAGTTCATGGAGTCTATAGAAAGTGCCAAGTTTGATTTTTATAGCAAATGATGCTTTTTGTTCTACGACAAACTTTGGAGCAGGGTAGCCTAAAATTTCCAAGGCATTGGGTGCTCCGTTTACTCGAATGTAAATGTTAAACATATAAAGCTGCGTGAGGTATGATGTGAGTGCTGTAAGTATACGTATCTCATCTTCGCCATGTTCTAAAATATTTTGCAGATCTTCTTTAAAATCTTTTTTCTCTAAGAGTTTTTTCATAAAATCATCAAGGTTAATCTCTCCGAGCCCATAAACCAATGCATCAACATCTTTGGTACTTATCTCTCTGTCAAAAACACGAAACTTTTCTATCTCATTGGCTGCAAGTGCTACATCCCCGTTGTGAATTTTGAGAAGATGTGAGAGGGTGTACTTATCAATAGTCACCTCTTTTTCCTGAGCAATTTGGAGCAGGATATTTTGTGCTTCAAACTCTTTTGGATGAAAGAAGCGAACACTCATCGTCTTCGTTTTGGCAAAGCTCTTTGCGTTGTTGTAAGATTTGTGATCGCTTCCATAGTATGCGTAGATAAAAATATTGTCCGGATTTTTACTTGCAAGCTCTAAAAGAGTATCAAGCTCTTTTTTTGGAACTTTTTTCTCACTTTTTATAATGAGGATGTTTCGATCACCAAAGAGTGAACCTTGTGAGAGGTGCGCTTTTGCCGAGTTAAAGTCATACTCATCATGGTAGTAGTTTAAGATGTTTGCATCTTCTACATTGCTGAGCATTTTTGTGTACATATCTATGAGGAAATGACTCTCCCCGAAAAAGACAAAAGAGTTTGAAATCGTCTTGTTTCGAATATGGTTGTCAAATTCATTTTTATACATCGCTTGCTTTTCCTACTACAGCACCATAGATTCGAGCACGGGCAATATCCACTTTGTCAATACGCACAATGACATTTTCAAAGAGGACGATATCGCTAGCTGTTGTAATATTGATACGTGCACCGATTATCTCATCATGCAGATCAGCTTTGAATTCAGGGTCTGTAGCTACAACTCTGGCTTTGAACTCGCGACCAAGATTGTTTTTTGCCCAGCGTGCATATTTTCGTGCTTTGTATTCTACCTCGACGGTACTTGCCTCTCGCTCTTTTTCACTTACCATCATGGCCAAGGTTTCGATGTTTCTAAGAACATAAGAGCCCTCTTTTGTATCACCTTTTTTGATGGCTTTAATGAGTCTGTGTACAATGAGGTCTGAGTAACGTCGAATAGGTGAAGTAAAGTGTGTATATTCTTCAAATCCAAGCCCAAAGTGTCCAGAGTTCAGCGGTGCATAGCGTGCCTGCATCTGTGAGCGTATAATAAGGGTGTCGACATCTGCTTCTATGCCCATCTCACGTGCCTGTTTTTGAATCGTTTCAATGGTTTCTTTGACTGTACTTTTAATCTCGATGTTCATCCCAATAGCAGAGAGCTCTTGATAGAGTGTTTGGAGTTTTGTTTGACTTGGCGGTTCATGAATCCTAAAGATTCCTCTCTCATACATCTTGGCAGCTTCTTTGTTCGCTAGCAGCATACAGTCTTCTATAAGTGCGTGAGAAGGTGTCTCTTCGGACTCTTTTGTAGATAAAAGATTTGTCTCTTCATCGAGCTCCATGGAGATTTCAACAGAGTGAAAGTCAAAACCGATTTTAAGACGTTTTTCTTTGAGTCTGTCCGTAATAGTACGTAGTTTTGTTAGAGCTGCAAAGATGGTCTCTTCTTCTTGTGTTTTTGCCTTTAGTTTTCCATCAAAAAAATTATCAATCTCTTCATAGTTAAAACGTCTGTCTGAGTGAATAATTGCTTCATAAACATCAGAATTAACAACTTCAAGAGTCTCTTTGTCTAGTTTTATCTCAAAAACATAAGCAAGACGGTCAATATGCGGTTGGAGTGAACAGAGAGTCTCACTCAGCTGACGTGGAAGCATTGGAATAGAACGGTGCGGTAGATAGATAGAAAAACCTCTGTACATTGCCTCATTGTCAAGTGCTCCAAAAGGTTTGACATATTCACTCACATCAGCGATAGCAACATAAAGAGTGGAATTTGCATCATCCCAGTAGATAGCATCATCGAAATCTTTTGCAGTCACGGGGTCAATAGTACAAAAAGGAAGCTCACGCAGGTCTTTTCTTTTTGGATATTTCCTTGCATCAACAGGTGGAAATGAACGGGCTATCTTTAAGACCTCTTCATCAAACTCGTCATGTTTGTTGTACTGAGCAAGAACGATTTTTTCATCGACTTTTGGATCATCCATATGACCAAGCTTTTCCATTACTCTGTGCTCTTGATGGTCAATTTTAAAGACATCTCCAAGCTGATAGTTTTCTAACTCTTCTGGCGTAAGCTCAGCTCCTACAGGATGGTCTGTTTTAATGTCAACTAAAGATTTATGCCCATACTTTTCTATAATGTAGGCAACTCCATAGCTCTCTTGGCGCCCGACAACTTCAGTTATCTTGGCACTCGCCCCTCCACGTTTACCAAGAATTCTCTTTGCAATGATGAGGTCACCTTCTGTTGCACTGCCGAGCTCATCGATGTAGAGGTCTTTGACATTATCACCAATGACATGAAGATAGGCTGTTCCTTTTTGCACGAGTCCCAAAACACCGGCACGGTATTTTGAGTTAAATTTATAGGTATTGTTTTTAAAAGTGAGATATTTTTTTGCAAGCCACTCTTTAACAAGTGATAATTCATCTTCAGAGGTGTCTTGCTCGCTCACACCGTGTGTGAGTTTAATAAGGAGAGATTTTAATTCGTGCAATTTATTTAAAAGCCTCTATAGCGTTATCGAAGCTTTCCATATCAAGCTCATACTCTTCGATAAGCTCTTTTGCTTTGTTGATGCTATCTTCTGTTAGAACACCATTGATTGGTACTGCTACACGGACAACATTTAAAATTTGTGCTGCACGTCTGTCTTCTTCTTCCGCTTTTTCAGGGTTCTGGCAGTTTCTTATAACATCAACAAGACCCTCTTCGAACTTCCATTGTTCAAAGATTGTAGCACTTACTTCTGGCGTATCTGCACCTACTACTTCTCTCTCTGCTGCTTCAACATCTTGCAGTTCTAAGAGGGCATCACGGAACTCTTCTTCTTTTTTGTCTGCAATAACCTGCTGAGCGATCAATACTTTTCCAATTTCAACAAGAAATGCTGCAGGAGAGAGAACACCAAGCAGTCTGTTCTCTTTTCGTAAACACCATGAAGTCATCAGTGCATGCTGTTTTTTAGAAAGTGCTGAGAACATCTCATTTGTTATACCATATGGTGAGAGGTCAAGTGTAAAGCTTTTTTTCACAATACTCGCTAACGCAAAACCACGAACTGTTCCCATTCCAAAAAGTCCTACTGCCTGAGAGATTGCATTGATCTCACGGCTAAATCCATAAAGCGGAGAGTTTGCCGCTTTGAGAATGTCCGCTGTAAGAAGAGGATCTTTTTCTAAAATTTTTACCATGTCGTTAAAAGTAGAATCCGGATCTTGGTAAACCGCCTCAATCTGCATTGCAGATTCTGGAAGAGGTGGGAGTTGTTTGATTTTCTTAAGTATTTCTTCTGTCATATTGGTTACTCACTTTTTAATGAATGTGTATAAACATCGTATTGTGTTTATAATTATAGTATCAATAGATAAATTCATACTGAATATTTACAAAAAACTGATATTATTTTTAAGACTAACAAAAAAAAGTAAAAGAAGGAAAAGATAGATGGAAGCAGAAGCGATTTTAACTCAATTGGGCTATACGCCAAATGATGCACTGACAAAACAGTTAAAAGATATACAGGAAAATACACCAGGGTATGAAAAAATTGAGAAACATATCATGGATTTAAATGAGCATTTAAAAGTTAATAACGCTTATGTAGCCCTCTCAAATACGAAAAATTATTTAAAAATCAAAGTAGATTCACCGACACCGGAACTAGCACAGGAAGCACATGAAAAGATAGAGCATTTTAGTGAAAAATATAAAGTAGATATTGAAAAGCTTCCAAATAAAGAGACTTACTATATTATTGGTTTTCACCATTAGGAAAAACATTGCGTGAGCCTATGAGCCTTGAAGGGTATGATACTTTGGTCGAAGAGTTTAAATACCTGCTAGAAGTTGAAAAACCTAAAACGGCGCAGGAAAAGCTCGTTGCAGCTGCACTTGGTGATAGAAGTGAAAATGCAGACTATCAAGCAGCAAAAGAGAAACTCCGATTTATCGATAAGCGCCTTTTTTATTTGAATAAAATGATACAAAATGCACAGGTAATTGATCCCTCTTTACACAATCATGAACGTGTCTCTTTTGGAAGCAGTGTAACTTTAATTGATCTCGATACAGATGAAGAGAAGGTATTTACTATCTGTGGTGTTTTAGAGAGTGAACCGGAAAACGGGCTTATTTCTGTACACTCTCCATTGGCAAAAGCGATGCTTGGAAAAGAGGTTGGAGATGATTTTAAGATTAAACTTCCTAACGGTATGAAAGAGTATGAGATAGAAGCGATTGCATATAAAAACATCTACTCTTT
This sequence comes from Sulfurimonas indica, assembly GCF_009192995.1. Lineage (GTDB taxonomy): Bacteria > Campylobacterota > Campylobacteria > Campylobacterales > Sulfurimonadaceae > Sulfurimonas > Sulfurimonas indica. Next base: position 107,134 of record NZ_SDID01000008.1, read on the forward strand.
AAAGCAAAATATCCGCACGAAAAGTGATTATGCTTTTCATTAAAAAATCAAAGGAAAACGGATGAGAATTTTCACACTTTTTTTACTGTTATTTGTTACTTTTGCAGAAGCAAAAGAGTATAAAGTTGTTTTTGACTGCAGCTCAAATGATGCCAACTATCTGAAGAGTCGTATGTGGCTTGTCGGAAAAACGATAGATATGATAGAAGAACAGGGTGATAGCATAAAAGCTGCATTGACCATTCATGGAAAATGTGCACTGATCGCTTCTGAGAATTATGATATGTTAGTAGAAGGTGAAGCGGTGAATGCTATGAAGCAGGCACAAGAGTATCTTATTGAACTCTCAAAAAGAAAAAATATTGAGCTTGTCGTTTGTGCGATGTCATTAAATGCGAATTCTATTGATAAAGAGGATGTACTCCCATTTTTAAAGATTTCAAAAAACAGTTATATTGACACGATTGCGTACCAAAATGATGGTTATGCATTGATGACTTTTAAATAATTAAAATAATTTTTACCCACATTTAGATATAATCCGCTTTTAAAAACCAATTTTTAGGACAACACCAAATGAGCCAACAATTACCAGATATAGATACACAGTTAGCTAATCATAAATTATCGCAGGAAGACTATACACATATCAAGCAGATTTTGGGTCGTGAGCCAAATCTCGTAGAACTTGGAATCTTCTCCGCAATGTGGTCTGAGCACTGTTCATATAAATCTTCAAAAGTACACTTAAAAGGTTTCCCAACATCAGCACCGTGGGTCATTCAAGGTCCGGGTGAAAATGCCGGTGTTATTGACATCGGTGATGGTATGGCAGCCGTATTTAAGATGGAGAGTCACAATCACCCATCTTTCATTGAACCATATCAAGGTGCAGCAACTGGTGTTGGTGGGATTATGCGTGATGTCTTTACAATGGGTGCACGCCCTGTAGCAAACCTCAATGCACTTCGTTTTGGTAATGTTTTAAATGACGATAAAACTTCAAAACATCAGAGGTATCTTGTTCGTGGTGTAACTGAAGGAATCGGTGGTTATGGTAACTGTATGGGAGTTCCAACAATTGGTGGTGAGACAAGTTTTGATGAGTGTTATAATGGAAACATTCTGGTAAATGCATTTACACTCGGTCTTGCAAAAAGTGATGAGATATTCTATGGGAAAGCAGAAGGTATAGGAAATCCGGTTCTTTATGTTGGTGCAAAAACCGGTCGTGATGGTCTTGGTGGGGCTGTTATGAGTTCAGACTCTTTTACAGAAGAGTCAAAATCACTTCGTCCAACTGTTCAAGTTGGGGATCCTTTCACTGAAAAACTTCTTTTAGAAGCATGTTTGGAGCTTTTCAAAACTGATTATGTTATCGGTATCCAAGATATGGGTGCAGCTGGGCTTACATCTTCATCATTTGAGATGGCAGGACGTTCAGGAAGCGGGATGATTATGCATCTTGATAAAGTTCCTGCTCGTGAAGAGAATATGACTCCTTATGACTTTATGCTCTCTGAGTCTCAAGAGCGTATGCTTCTTTGTGCGAAAAAAGGAAGTGAAGAAGAGATCATTAAAATTTTTGAGAAGTGGGACCTTGATGCTGCAGTTATCGGTGAAGTGACAGATACAGGGAATATGGAACTTTTCTGGCATGGTGAGAAAGTTGCAGAGGTTCCTGTTGATCCGGTTTCTGAAGAGGCACCAGAGCTGAACCGTCCAATGAAAAGACCAGAGTATCTTGATCTGATTAAAGATACAACTATTAATGACTTTCCAAAAGTTGAGAACCAAGAAGCATTTGAAAAGCTGACAAAATCTATGGAAGTTGTAGATAAATCATGGATCTATACACAGTATGATTCTATGGTTCAGACAAATACGGTTAAAAAAGGCGGAGAGCTTGATGCTTCAGTTATTCGTGTAAAAGAGAATGGAAAAGCTCTGGCAATGTCAGCGGACTGTAATGTACGTTACTGTTACATCGACCCTAAAGGCGGTGGAGCTGCTGCTGTTGTTGAATCAGGTCGTAATGTCGCTATGAGTGGAGCACGTCCACTGGCTATTACAGATTGTTTGAACTACGGTAATCCTGAGAATCCTGAAGTTATGTGGCAGTTTGCAGAGGGATGTTTAGGTATTAAAGAAGCCTGTGCTGAGCTAACGACTCCGGTAATCGGTGGAAATGTTTCACTTTATAATGAAACAAACGGTGTTTCCGTTTTCCCAACACCGTCTATCGCAACAGTTGGGGTTAATGATGACCAAAACAATGTCCTAATGTCAACATTTCAAGAGGCAGGTAATCAGCTCTATCTTGTAGGAGAGAGCAAAAGTGAGTTTGGTGGCTCTTTATATATGAAAGAGATTTGTGGTGTTGTTGCAGGAAAACTTCCTGAGATAGATTATGCAAAAGAGCTTGCTCTTTGGGATCTGGTCATTGAAGCAAATAAGAAGCATCTTCTAGAGTGTGCTAAAGATGCAAGTAGTGGTGGTGTGGCAATCGCACTTGCTAAGATGGCGGCAACAAGTGGACTTGGATGTGACGTGAGTATGAGTGTAGAAGATGAGAGAGATATTTTCGCTGAATCCCAAAGCCGTGCAATAGTGGAAGTTAAACCTGAAAATGCTGAAGCTTTTGAAGCAATGCTGGATGGTTTGGCATGTGAAAAGATAGGTGTTGTTGGTGGTGATACAGTGAAAATAAATAATGTTACTATGAGCATGGAAACATTACAAGATAACTACTTCAATACATTCAAACGTGTGATAGAACAAGATCTATAAAAAACGATAATCAGAATTTCAAAATGTGCACAAAAAAAGGTGATTTCTAATCACCTCACGCACAATGCCTCTTTACTTATAATAATTAATTATATTTTCTATGTAAAAATATAATTTGAAAAATCAATTTACTTTTATATTAATCATTGTATAATCTCACAGAATTTAGATAAAGGAAATTAAATGAGAAGAAGTTTATTAACTGCATTATTAGCAGTCAGTTTTGCATTTTTTGCAAGTGGATGTTCTACAATGCATATGGGTTGGACAGCAGTAACTGGTCAGCATAAACTAGATAATCGTGCAATGGATGCATACGATGCTATGTTTACAAAAGTTGTTGAGTATGGTGATCCTGCTCGTGCTATGATGAAAGAGTGGAAAGTTGATGAAGGTATAAGTGGAGATGATGTAAAAGAATCAATCGAGGCACTTACAGAAGAGTATAATATGCGTCTTACTGGTTATGTAAAAATGTATACGAAAGAAGATGCAAAACCAGATGAAGTTAAAGAAGCAAGAATTTGGTCTTTATGTAATCTGACAACAGCTAAAATATTCTTGAACTATTCAAGATACTATGGTGGTTTTATGCCATGTAGAATCATGTATGTTCAATATGGAAATGGTGATGCTTATCTTATCAGTATGGATATGACTCTTGCAATATATGGTGGATACCCATTACCGCCAAAAATGCTAGAAGCTGCTGAGAAAGTTAAAGTAGCAATGGAAGGGATTCCTGAGCGTGCAGCAAAAGGTGATTTCTAGATATCTTCTAGTTTGATTACCTCATAAGCCACCTCTTCATAGGGGTGTGCTTTTTTTAATATCTCTACAGCTTTTTTTATCAACGTATCAGAACAAATCATCTCTATTTTATACTCTGTAACATATTCAATTCTGTCTTTTGCACCGATATATGGATTTGCCTCGCCAATAGGTTTAAACTGTCCTCTGCCCAAACTCTCAAAAGAGCAGTTCTCATAATTGTTAAACTTCCCCGCACCAATCTCAAAAAGAGCATTTTTTGTCTTCTCTTTAGCTTCTTTGGGTACATAATAACTGAGTTTATACATTTTGCATATCCTTTAAATAGTTAAGAAGCTCATAATCGAGTTCATACTTCTCAAAAGCTACTTCATTGATACTTTTATATGAAAATCCCCCATCATTAAAACAGATGACTGCATCATCTTTATCCTGTAACAGTCCATCTATCGCGTGAGATACGAATTTGTAAGCCATTAGTCTGTCATACACTGTCGGATTGCCACCACGCTGAATATGCCCAAGTACTGTGACTCTTGTCTCCATGCCAACACTTTTTTCAAACCACGCTGCAATCTCTTTTGACTCTTGTGCGATGCCTTCTGAGACGATAGCAATAAAGTAATTTCTTCCATTTTTCATCTGCTCTTTAAAGTTTTTTTCATAACTTTTCAAATCATAAGGAACTTCCGGGATTAAACAAAGCTCAGCACCTGAAGTCAAAGCAGATACAAGTGTGAGATAACCACACTCTCTTCCCATTGTCTCGATGACAAAGGCACGACTGAATGAAGAAGCAGTATCGCGAATGGCATCAAGAGCATTACGTATGATATTTAAAGCTGTATCAACTCCTAAACAGTAAGATGTGCCGGCTATATCATTATCAATCGTAGAAGGAATACCACAAAATGCCACACCATGTTCTTTGTAAAAAACCTCCATACCCCGAAATGAACCATCTCCTCCAAGAACAACAAGCATAGTAATTCCATGTTTTTCAAGATTGGCTTTGGCTTGCTTCCTATACTCTTGTTGCATAAATCTTTGGCTGCGTGATGAGCCTATCTTGGTACCGCCTTTGTTAATGATACCAGCTACATCACAGTAAGAAGCCTCTTTGATTTTGTTATCAATAAGTCCCTCAAAACCGTTGTAGATAAAGTAAGGGGTTAAACCTTTTTGAATACTATACTCAACAAAATGTTTTAAAGCCGGATTCATTCCTGAAACATCACCGCCTGAACATAAAATTGCTATCTTTTTCATTTTATTAATCCCAAAAAAATTTATATCATAAATGATACAGTTTTATGGGACTATTCTATTAAAAGTTTGTTGAAATATCAAGTCCTATCTGATTTCTTTTATAGGTATACATAGCAATATTGGAACTGTTGTTTGTTCTTGAAAGCTTTAATGAGAGGGCACTGTTCATCGGTTTGATAAAATATGATAGAGTTCCGCTTAATGTTCTTGAAATATCATTGCGACTTTGGTTATATGTCAAACGAATCCTAAAATTTTGCACTAAAAAGTAAAAA
>NZ_SDID01000009.1 GCF_009192995.1 Sulfurimonas indica
TTTTCATACCTTTTGATAAATCCCAGTGTCGAGAGTTCCTCTATCTGTTTACGGTTAACTCCCACTGAAAAAGTATAATCAAACTGCTCAAGTGTTTTTACGGCAGGAAACCCTGCGAGTTTGGTCAGGGTGCGTTTGCTTCTGTCCATTCTGCTGCTATTTTCAAGCATTAAGAGTTCATGTAAGAACTGTGTATATTGCCAACTCTCTTTTGCAGCAGTGGTGGCAACAGTATGAAACTCATCTGCTACAGTTGAAAGTTTGAGTGATCTGCAAAGTGCCAATATCTCTTGTTCTAACTCCATAAAGCACCTCCTGTTATCTGTTGCATAGAAAAAGTTGGCACTATACAGTAAAGTAAGGCAGCAGGGATAAGTTCATCATAACTTTGCATATCCCTGTTTGGAATATAGATTGAATCTATTTTTTGCAATTTATTGAACTCTTGATTATTTTTTGCTACACTTTGTATTACAACCTTTGGATGGATGCCACTATAAGGTTTGGGCAGAGAAAGCAAGTGGGGTTGCTCCTCTGCCAACAAAAATTATAGATTACTATATTTGCATTCCCATTCGTTTGCTTGTTATAATAAAAATATATTTTATTGAGGAAAAAAGATGGGTTGGACTTGTCAACACGATTTCAAAGGTTACTGTAAACTTTTAAATGTCACTTGTACTCCCGGCATTAAAGGATGTATTTTAAACAAAGGAAAACACGAATATATCTTTACAACAGGCTCATATGAGGAAGACAAAAAACGTGCAGAGGAAGAGAAAAAAGAAGAAATTGACTTTGTAGCATTAGCCAGAAGTAATTAACTTCTCTGCATACTTCTCTTATGAAACAGCTTTTAAGTAATAATAACCTTGAATATTACAACATCCGTTTTGAATTAAAAACTCTTTTTGCTGCTCTGTCTCAATAAGCAGATTTTTCACAAAATCGATAAAATCTTTCTGCTTGAGTTGTTACATAAAGAGAGTACTAAAAAGTTCAATGATTGATTGTGCAAGTGAATCTAAAATCATCTGTACCAGATAGAAATATAGAGTTCATTTTTTCTGTATGAAGTAACAGCTAAATCATTGTCAGTGTAAGCATTGGAATCATAAAAGAGAGATAAACTGACAAAATAGCACCAAGTGTTGACATATAGAATAAATATGCTTGCTTTATTTGTAGAGAATTTTTAAAGAAAAAGGGGAAGGTTTCTAAACCCAAAAGGGCTTAGAGATTATTTTGCTAATGCAGCTTTAGAAGCTTCAACAACTGTAGCGAATGCTGCAGCGTCGTTCATTGCCATATCAGCAAGAATTTTACGATCAAGTTCGATACCAGCTTTGTTTAAACCGTTCATAAAAGTTGAGTAGTTCATACCGTTTAGACGACATGCAGCATTGATACGGATGATCCAAAGTTTTCTGAATTCACGTTTTTTCTGCTTTCTGTCACGGAATGCATACATCATTGAGCGTTCTAACTGCTCTTTAGCTTTTCTAAAGTGTTTACGGCGTCCGCTGTAAAAACCTTTTGCTAACTTTAATAATCTTTTGTGTCTTCTTCTACGAACAACACCTGTTTTAACTCTTGGCATTTTCTTTCCTTAATTGTTCTTTACCCAGCTACTCTTTTGTGGTAGTCAAGGTGCCACTACTTTGGTGGTCTTGCCCAGTTACCTAAAACTGGAGATAAAATGAAAAACTAATCTCTTAGTTAATCATATCCTTAATGTTTTTCTCATCTGCTTTTGCAACTACTTTTGGAGCATGTTGCTTACGACGAGTTTTTGCATCTTGTTTTGTAAGAATGTGGCTTCTAAACGCTGTTCCACGTTTAATTTGACCATTTTTCTTCACTTTAAAACGCTTTACAGCGCCTTTTACCGATTTCATTTTTGGCATCGATAATCCTTTTCGTAAAATTTGGGAACGCAATTATACCCAAACTTTTCTAATTTTTTGCTATACTTTGACTATGATGATAGATAATTCCATAAAACATATAAAAAATGCACTCAAAGATTTAGATGATGAAGTCCAGAAAATCCTATTGGATTGGGGTATTCCACTTAATGAAAAAGATAATTTAATGTTTCCTATTTTGCAACAAAAAAGAGTTCTCACACAGACACTTGAAGATTTAGAGTACCTCAAAGCCAACCCACCAAAACCAAATCAGCCTTGTGGTATTTCAAAATATAGAGATGACTAATTTAAGAGCTTGACTTTCAATAGTATTGGACTTTTTTTAACAAACTCGATATCCAAAAGATAAAGTCCCATCTCACTTTTGTTACGTGTTGGAAAAACTTTAAACTTCTTAAGCTCACCAAGGGCTTCAATGTCAAACTCTGTATCCCTGTCGACATTAAGCGACTTTATTTGTCTGCGTGATTCAAGACGGTATAGAATATTGTCTCGTACCATATAGGTAACATAGGGCTGTACTCTTCTATATAAAGAGTGTTTTGTCATAAAAGAGACAAGGTCAAACTTCTTGTCATCACTTTGCAGGAAAAAAGCCCGCTTGCTCCCAAGTAAAAAGTCCAGATAGATTGCTCTTTTGAAACGCTCTTTTTTCTCCAATGAAGTAACTGCGCCGGCATAGACTTTATTCATTTTGTTAATATCGACATAGCTTTTATAGAGAAAAAGCATCAAAATAGATAAAATGACGATGGATATCATCAACTCTACAAGAGTAAAAGCTTTTCTCATTCGATTAGAACCCTCTGTAAGACTAAATCAAAATCTTTTTGCAAAAGCTCTGTTGTACCCATCTCAATAACCATTCCTTCAAGTTCGATGCTGTCTATTTTATTGTATCTAATATCAATTTTATCGGTTTTTAGTTTTCGGCGAACATCATCGTCCAAATCAAAGTCTTCCACAAGGTTGTAGAGTGTTATATGGCTGTCATCAAGGGTATACTTACGATTCCACAGTAAAAAACTTGCAATATCACTCTTTTGTTGTCGCTGCTGTATCTGCGTGAGCATATGACTGCTATCACCTCGGAGTTTCAAGAGTGCTGCGATGACAACACTCACGATCATCACGGCAACCATTACCTCTATGAGTGTAAAAGCTCTCTTTTTACAGACCAATACGAATCGCCTCATCCAAAGAAGTCTCGCCCGCAAGCAACATAGCACGCAACTGCTCAGATATCGTTACAAAGTCCCCCTGTTGCAGCGCATTTTTAAGGGTATGTTCATCTGTTGTACTTTTGAGTAAATCGCGCACTCTGTCGTCCATCACCAAAAGCTCTCCTATGGATTTTCGCCCCGTATATCCTGAATAATTACATGCTTTACAGCCTGTGGCTTTGTAGATTGTCGCATCTTTTGGCAGATGATAATCACGCGCAAAATTTTCAGCCAAGACATCTTCTTCTTTGCAGGCACTACAAAGTACTCTCACAAGTCTTTGTGCCAGTATGCCAAGTAGGGATGAGGAGATTAAAAAGGGCTCCACTCCCATATCTGCAAGACGAGAGATAGTTGCAGCCGCAGAGTTAGTGTGCAAAGTAGAAAAAACCAGGTGTCCTGTCAAAGCAGCACGCACTGCAATATCTGCCGTCTCTTCATCACGGATCTCTCCTATCATGATAATATCAGGGTCTTGTCGTAAGATAGAACGCAATGCCGATGCGAAAGTAAGTCCCACTTTCTCATTGACTTGAATCTGTGCTATTTTATCTGACTTATACTCAACCGGGTCCTCTACTGTGATGAGATTTTTATGTGGTTCTTCCACCTCACGCAAGAAAGAGTGCAGTGATGTTGTTTTTCCGCTTCCCGTTGGTCCCGTAACGAGAATAATGCCATGTGAAGAGCGCAGAAGTTTTTTTACATCATCTATCAAAGAGCTTTTAAATCCAAGCTCCTCTATCTGTGGAATCTGCGAGCTTTGCATCAACAGACGCATAACTACACGCTCTCCGTAAAAAGTCGGTAGTATTGAAACACGCACATCTAAAATCTCTCCCGATATCTTGATTTGTGTACGGCCATCTTGAGGGATTCGTTTCTCTGAGATATCGAGGTTTGAGATAACCTTGATACGACTGATAATTAGATTGACAATTTTTTTGTCCAAATCGGCATTTTTGATGAGCATTCCGTCAATTCTAAAACGAACCTCTCCCTTTTTCTCCTGAACTTCAATGTGGATATCTGAAGCTCTTTTCTTGATAGCCTGATAAAAAAGTGCATTGACAAACTTGATGATGGGTGCTGACTCTTCGCTTGTCAAAATATCATTGGATGTGCGTAGAAAATCTGTTAGTGAAAGCTCCTCTTCATCCTCTGTCTCACTCTCTTCTTGCATCGTCTCTATCGCTCTGTCAGTACGCAGTTCGAGGTATTTGTTATAGAGTCTTTCATAGGAGTCTTCATCCAAAAGCATAAAAGGGTAGTGCTCTTGAAGTTTTGAGTAGTAGTTACTGGCTTCCACAAGATAGCGCTCACTTGTAAAGGCAGTTAGTTCATCATTATAGAGTGCAAAAAGCAGGTAGTTTTTTACTGCTTTTTCTGTCTCAACTCCTGCAACTTCCAGGGCTTCAAGTTCAAAAGAGTGGATGCTTTCTATCATAGCTATCTACCCTTTGGGGAAAATATATCGTTTGTCAGAGGTTTTACTTCATCATGCATCTTTTTTTTCTCTACAAGTTCAAAAGCTTTTTTGTTGTACTCTTCTTGAATTTTAGCCATCATACCCAAAGCTTTTTGTAACTTGGAGAGCTCCTCGCTTTTGTCAATAACATACGGTGTCAAAATCACCACTAAATTATCCTGTTCGGTGAGACGTGAAGTGGAAGAGAAAAGATACTCCCCTATAAGTGGAATATCCCCAAGCAAAGGAACTTTATTTTTTGAATCTCGCTCATAGCTCTTTACAAGCCCACCGATGATGATGCTCTCACCATTACGCAAAATCGCCTGTGTTTTGACCTCCTGCTTGGAGGTTACCGGCTGTCCTGTGGCATTTTTACTTCCATCATCCAAGATATTTTCCAAAATAGCCTCAACATCAAGTGTAACTTTGTCTACAGAAGAGACACGCGGCTTAATTTTGAGTGTGAGACCAACATCTTCACGCTTAAAGCTGCTTGTCACACCATTGAGTCCTGATGTAGTTGTTACCGTTCCTGTTGAGATAGAGATGGTTTTACCCACATAAATGGATGACTCTTTGTTATTCACACAAAGGATGGAAGGGTTTGAGATAGATTTGGACGCTCCATGTGTTTGCAAAAAGTCAAGTGTTGCACCAAGTGCCAAAGCACTGCCCACACCCGAACCAATATTTCCCAAATAATCAAGCACTTTCGTTGTCGCTAATGTTGTAAGTTCATCTGAGCCAAAATTGGCACTCATAGCATAAAGCCCCGAAGCAGAGACATCTCCTGCGGCAAAACCATATTTCACACCGATATCTGAAGATTTGTTTTTGTTGATTTCTACAATTTTTGCCTGTACATAGACCTGGTATTTTTCTTTGTCAAGCTCATCAATAATAAGCTTTAAACCTTTTAAAATCATCGGTTCACCAATGGCTATAATTGCATTAATCTCTTCATTCATAGAGACATTTGGTTTTAATAAAGGATCACTGAAAGTCTGTTTGGCGATAATCTCTCCCAATGTTTTTGCTACAGCCTTGGCATCGGAATTTTTGAGTTCATAAATCTCCACTTTTTTGTTTGCATGAGACTCAACATCTAGTTTTTTTGCCAGTGTTATAATTTTGGCAACATTTTTTTGTGTGCCAACGACGATAAGGCCGTTTGTATTTTCATCATAGATAACTTTAACAATCTGAGACGCTACATTGGACTTAAAAATCGACTTACTGATGTCTGATAGTTTTTGTTGAAGTTTTTTGGCATCGGTATTTTCAACAGGAAAAATTTTCACAACAAATTTGGCACTTTTATCCAGATCTGCTATCACTTTTTTTATCGTCTCAATATTTTTTGGATAATCGGTTATGAGTAGTGTATTACTCTCTTTCATTGTAACCAATTTTGCCGATTTGGAGATGAGATAGCGGATTTTTGCAGCAACAATATCTACATTCTCGTTTTTTAATGCTATGGCCTGTGTTACCATCATAGCACCACTAAGTTTTTTATAAGGAGCAACGACTTCAACATTATGCTTTGCTGCTTCACTTGAGCGTACCACCTCTAAAATAGAACCTTTTTTTATGAGGGTATATCCTTTTGATTCTAGCACGGAAACCAAGATACCCAAAAGCTCATCATCATAGACAGGTGTTGTACTGACAAAATTAACAGTTCCGTTTACTTTGTTGCTTATCAGTATATTTTTATGGGTGATTTTGGAAACAAGCTTGATAAAATCATTAATCTGTAAGTTGGAAAAATTAACATTGACCTCTTGGCGTCCATAGAGTATCACGGCTAATAAAAGTATAAAAAAAGCTGTTTTAATGAATTTCATAATAGATTTCCTTTTGGGTATTTCCTCTTTTGATTTGTAAGCTTATTGCATCTAATTTATTTATGTTTTGATAGATTTGCAAAACATCCTTGTAGGACTTGAGTTTTTTTCCATTTACCTCTGTAATAATATCTCCACTTTGCAGACCAAGCGTAGCAATTTTGGAGTGTGGCCGGATTTTTGCCACTTTAAACCCTTCAAAACTTCCGTTTTTCCCAATCTCTTTAATGGAAATGTCCCGCCAAATCTGCGCAACATTTTTACTGTAGTAGCCTATATCGCTGCGTTTTACTTCATATACTCTTTCCTGACCTTGAGAAATTGTTGGTTGTGGTACTCTCTTGGTTTTTTTTGCAAACTTTGCACGCAGATGTAAGATATACTGCTTGTCGTTCTTTGTAAAAACAACATAATTCAAGAAAATCTTCTCAAGCCTAAAACCTTTATATTTTTCACCTATGCCAATTATATCGGTCTTTTTTGGCTCTTTTTTTGTAGATATGATAATATAGCCCTCTTTTTCATTACCATAAAGACCATGAAGTATGAAGTTGTCCATACTTAAGGCTTGTTTAGAAGCTATCTCTTGGGTTACCTGCTTCCTTGTTGCTCCTATAAGCTTATTAAAATTAATATGATAATAAGGGTGTGAACTCACACCCTCGTTGTCCATACGAACAGCCGATGCAGGCAACATCCATAAAGCTATCAAGGCAATGGCTTTTGCCAAAACAACAAGTAGACCGAGTGTTAAAAGTATTTTTACTACACTGTTGTTAGAGAGCTTTTTCATAAAGGTACTCCCCTTTTTGTAGTTTTTTAAATATTTTGAGTCCATTTTTGTACTCACGTAACATACGTTTTGAAGCGTACAGCCTAATACTTATCTCTCTTGTTTGCAGATTATAAGAACCTTCTATTTTTCCAAAATCCCCATCTGCTTTGATAAAAACCTCCAAAGGGTGTAGTAGCGAATAACTTAACTCTGCGTGAGTGATATGAGGCGGTAAAAATCCGTTACTGAGCGTCGAGAGTACAATATCATCAAACTCAAGATGATTATAAAAACCCAGCAGCAAAATATCACTTGTTGAGATATTCGCAAGTTCTATCTTTTCAAAATAGATTTTTGTATTTGAAAGCTCCAAAGAGGTAGGTTTTTCTCTTAAAGTATCAGCACTGACAAGCACACCTTCACTAATAAGCTGCTTGTGTGCGAAATAGTAGAGATTTTCTTTTGGGAAAAAGAGAATAAGCATCAAGAAGAAAAAAGAGAGATAAAACAGTGCTTTGGCTACTCTTACCATCCTAACTCCAATCGCAATGCCGCATGCTGCCTATCGAGCCGTTTTATATCCAAACTTTTTATAATATAGTCTCCGTTTATAACTTTTGACATAAAGTCATTGAGCTGCTGCAAACTCAAAGACTTTGCTGTGAGGATGACTGCATTTTTACTGTATGCTAATTCCATACTCTTTATTTTGATTCTCTTGAGTGCAATTTCTAAAGTTTTTCTACTCCTGTTTTTTTGCTTGAAATGTTCTAAATTGTATGCAATCTTCTGAGCTTCTTTGAGTGCTGCTTTTTCTTCTGCTATCTCACTTTTTAATGCAGAAAGCTTAAAAAGGGCAAAGAGAGTAACAACAAAAAGAAGTGCTATGAGATGTAAAGGATTAACTCTATTCACAGTTTTATCTCCACAAAGAGTTTCTCTTTTTCAAACTTTTTTGTAAAAGGTATGCTGTTTTTTACCAGTACTGCAAGCACTCGTCTGCTCTCTTGATTTGTAACTCCTTGCAGTGTTAATGTTAAAATATGATTTTTATAGCGGATATGTTCTATATGTTCATCCAGTTTGAGCACAATCTTCTCAAGATATTTCAGATACATGCGTAAATGTTCTTGTTCTTTGTCAATTTTTGTATAGTGTGCAAGGATGGCTCTGTTTTGCATCATGGTTGGCTTCAGTTTGTACTTTGAAAAGAGAGCTGTTTTTTCTTCTTCAAGAGTTGCTTTTTGCTCAGAGTAGACAAAATACTCAACACCTAAAAGCAGGGTAAAACAGGCTAAAAGCAAAGCTCCCATGTAGAGTGTTTTGGTCTCTACAATATGCCCAAACTGCTCAAGCTTAATGCTCTTTTTTGGCATATTAAGTGATGCCATATCAAGGGCTTGTAAACCTTCAAACCATGCAGCAGGGAGTATCGTTACAATACCCTCTTTTTTAACAATTACGCGTTCATTATCAAGCTGATACTTCTCATCATCGTCCAAAATCTCTTGCGCAAAAGATATACTTCTTACGCTGTTGTTGGCAATATTTTTTTCAAGCAACAAATCAAGAATCTTTTTATCTTCATAGGCAAAGAGCAAAAAAACTCCCTCTGCCTCTTTTTGAGCATCATAGCTATAGTTTCCCTGAGGTAAGGTCTCCTCAAAAACAGAAGGAGCCAACTTTTTAGCATCACGAATATGCTTTACAGGAAGGCTGACCCTTTTTACCCAATAAAGAGCCGGAGAGAGGATAATGGCATATTGTTTATCTGCATCTAGTGAGTAGTTGCTTTTTACATCTAAAAACAGTGCTGTTGCTTGTGTTTTAAATCTCCACAGCAAAATCATATCCCCTTTTTGATTTTATATCATAATAAAATCTCACCTCTGCAAAACTTTTTTGAGCCACTATCTTTATCTCTACAGCAAGCAGCGGTGCAAAAAAAGTAGTCCGAAATTTTGTAAGATTCAATTTTTCATTCTCGCTGAGATGCAAATCTTTGAGTGAAGCATAACTTCCTCTACCCCGATAAAGCTCCTCAGCACGCTCTTTTGAACTCCCAAGCATCAACTCCCAAACAGCAGCCTTTGCATAGTTTAAATCAATAACACTGTTATTGTCCTCTCCATAAACAAACAGCTCATCAAAATCGATATTTTTTATATTTTCATCTCCATATTCCTGCAGATAAAAATCATTGATAATGCCAAGATGCTTTTTTGATGCAATATAGTCTCTAAAAAGCCTGGGATGGCGATCAAAGAGTGCACTTGCATAGTTATTATACTCATTTGGAGCTTGATTTTTCCTCATACACTCCTGCAATATTGTTATATAAGCACTTCCTATCATCTGTTTTTGAAAGTAGTGGGAGAAGAGAGCACTGTTTTTTTTGTTCAATGCATTGATATTGAGTTTTTCTCCGGCACTTCGTATGGAGACGATCACCTTTAAGTTTTTTAACGTCAATGGAATATACGCGGCATTGGACAAGAAGAGAAAAAGATCATCTCTGGAGTCATTGTTGGCTATATTTTGCAACTCGACTGACCCACGTAAAATTTCCAATACATCTTCAAGAATTATACTGCTTTGATAAAGCATCTGCTCATCTTGCAGAGTTTTTGATGCTTTTTGCACCTGCATGAGTCCATAACCTATAGAGAGAGAGATAAGCATAACAAAAAGGATGGTAATGAGCAGTGCTATGGCATTTTTTTGCAGTCGCATCTAGTGAATACTCATAGAGAAGATAGGCAGCAGCATAGCCGCTACGATAAAACCGATGCTCCCACCGACAAAGAGCATCAAGGCAGGCTCAAGGAGTGTCAAAAGCAGCGCAATCTTGTCACGATTCTCTTCAAAGTAGAGCTCAGAAACATTGCCAAGCACTGCTGCGACTTCAGAGGTCTCCTCACCTAGTGCCACAGCCTGAATAAAAGCAGCGTCAAGTTTTTTATAGTGCTCATTGAGTGAGACGGAGAGAAGTTTACCCTCGACCACCTCTTTGCTTGCATCGACAAAAATCTTTTTGATGACTCTGTTGTTTAAAATATTTGCACTGAGATTAATCGTTCGGACAAAAACAACCCCTGAGCGAGTCAGAAGTGAGGCCATGTAGGCAAAACGGGCAAGTTCACTCTTGAGTATTATCTTGCCAAAGAGAGGCAGTTTGAGCAACAGACTGTCCACCATATAGGCAAATTTGTAGGAGTTTTTCCGTAAAATGACAAAAGAGACAATGAGCATAAAGATTGCAAAGAGTATGAGTGTGAAGTTGTTAGAGAAAAAATCTCCCATCGCAATAACAAAGATGGTAGGTGTTGGGAGTTTTTGGTCCATGCTTGCAAAAATTCCGGTAATTTGTGGCACAACAAAAGTGAGCATAAAGGCTATCATCACCAAAGAGAGCACAACCATAAATGACGGGTAGGCAAAAGCGGAGCGAATCTCTTTATGGATTCTGTCCTGTTCTTTTAAAAAGCGTGACAATTCCAAAAGTACTTCATCAAGTATGCCCCCATCTTCACTCACACGGATAGACTCTTTGAAAAAGAGCGGTAACTCGACAACACTCTGCTCATCAAGAGCTGTGTAGAAGTTTTTTCCCTCATCCAAAAGTGTAGAGAGTGTCGTCAAAAAAAGCGTCATTTTTTTGTTATGCTCGTAATGTTTTTGGACAATCTTGAGTGCAGCAACAATACTGATGCCTGAGCGAATGTAAATGGCAAGCTCACGCGAGAGAGAAGAGAGCTCCTGTGGTGAGAGTTTGGCTCTGCGTGAGAACTCAAAACGCTCAAAAAAACTTGGGCTTTGCTCTTTTATCTGCTCATAGATAATGCCTTTGGAGCGAAGCTTGCCTTTTGCCTCTTCAAGCGAAGCAGCCTCTATCTTTTGACGAACTCTTTTGCCTTCTGCTGTGATGCCCTTGTACTGAAATATCACTGCACAGCCCTTATGAGTTGCTCTTTTGCATCAACGGCTTCACTGAGTGAGTCATAGACTTTTGTCTCTGAGAAGTATGGAGTGTAATCATAAACTTTTCCTTTGTATGCAACAAAAATCTGCGTACTGACACCATCACTATCTACAGAAAAATCAAAACAGTTGTTATCTTCTACTGAGAGAGGACCTAAAAAAAAGTCGTAGCGATAGCACTGTGGTGCATCCTGAAGAAAGTTGATATCTTCTTGAAGTTTTTCTTTTTCACTGTAGAGTGTGCACTTTTGGCAGGAATCTTTACAAAGCAGTCGTACCGGTTTGTTGTCATGTGAAAAAGCAAGCAGATACTCTTTGAGATTTTTCAAAGAGAGTTGTGCTTTTTGCTGCTGTGGGGCTTGATGAATATTTGTAACAACCAAAGTATAAACCACCCCGATAATAACAATAACAATCATCAGCTCAATGAGCGAAAAAGCACCCCGTTTCACAAATGCTACTTACACTCACTTAGTCGAATGTCAGCCGCAGCACCTTTGCCACCCTCTTTTTTGTCAGCACCCAAAGAGATAAGCTCGACTTTACCGTCGTTGTTGATGTAAATAAACTCACTGCCCCATGAATCTTTTGGCATTTTGCCGTCTTTGAAGTAGCTGTCATCTTTGGTTAGAACGGCAAGACCCTCTTGGGTAGATGGGTAAACACTGTGTTTTATCTTGTACATATCCAAAGCCCCATCATAGATAGACTTCATCTGCACACAGACCAGATCCCGCTTTGCCTCTTCGCCTTTACCTGTTAGGCTTGGCATAACCATTGCTGCCAAAAGTCCCAAGATAACAATTACTATCATGAGCTCAATAAGAGAGAATGCATTTCTTTTCATAGCTAACCTTTATATGATTAATGTGTACTTATTATAGTAAAAAATATATTGAGGGAAAGTAAAAGTCTTGAAAGAATTCAAGACTTTTACCCTTTATGGAGCAGGAATTTCAGGTACTAAACGAACATTATATGAACTTGAATTTCCAGTAAGATAATCATTGTATAAAACACTAAAACTCTCACCTCCATTTGCAGTTCTTATGATGCTTCCACCATTGTTAAGCATAATATCTCCATCTATTATGCTGTATGTAGTATCATCGCCACTACCATCCGGATAAGCAATGCCAAGAAAGTTATTATAATAGTCTCCAAATGTAAGCTGCATTACCTCCGCTCCTGTATCATCTGTTACACTAAATGTTCTACCAGCTAACTCAGGGTAACTAAAAGGCAGCAACATTTGATTTAAAAAGTTTGCTTCAACTGTATCGTATGCTTTTTTACCAAGCATATATGAAATACCGCCTGTACCTGCTTTTTGTCCTAATTCTCCTGCCATAACAATGCCATCAATAAGAGCAAAACAGACTTTTTGTTCTGCTGCTGGATCTACAGGTGTAATAACAAGTACATCTATCGCATTATCATTTTCATCCAGTAATGACTCAATTTTCCATGTTCCACCATAGCTTGTTGTGTTATCATCGAGATTTATCGCTGTTAGGTTTCCATCACTGCTTGAAGCAGTCGAACCATCAGCAAATGCAAGAACTACATTTTTACCAAAAATATCCATAAAGGCTTTGTCATTTTGAGGCTGTGCAGTAGTTATAAAACTATCTAGCGATGTGATGTTACTTTCTACTGTTCCATCCAGACTACCAATAATGGCAACTTCTTGGAAATACGGATCGGCATCAACAAGATCTAAATAGGCAATTTTATATCCTACAGCATCACTTGGTAAAACCAAACCGTTCATCATACTGCTTAGTGCTGTTGCATTGACCTCTTCTAGAACTTTCATAGCAACTACATCAAGCGTACCAACAGCAGTATCTATACTTATTGTTGTTGTGTTTGTATCAGTATCTGTAACATACGTTAAAGGCTCACTCCCTTCTGAGATACCGTTTGTGTAGAGTGTACTTGTTGCTCCTCCACTTCCGTCAAATCCATACGCTTCTGCTTTAAAAGAGAGATTTCCTTCCGGTGAAATCCACCCTTCCGTATCATAAACAGGTGAAGCAGCAACCAAATCAACATTTAGCCCATCTAGTGCATTAAATGTTGTTGTATTAAGCTCTGTAAGATTCGCATCTATAAAACCATTCTCATAGTCATTAAATTTAACAGGACTAAAAGCATTTTGAATAACTGCCATTGCTATATCATTGAAGTAGTACTCTATGCTATATCCTGCAGGTCTGTATTCGCCTTTCATTACAAGAGTTGATGTTCCATCATCTAAAACAGCCCCACTATCTACTAAAATGGTATGTGCCCCGTATCCATCTACGCCTGCGTTGAGAGTCACCATTACCATAGTGATATTGTTGTCAGCATTATCTACATATGGAGTAGCTGTACTCCATGAACCTGCATTTGGATTGATAATAGTCGGTTCACCACCATTTTGATATGCATCTGTCATATCAACTTCCACAACAGTTCCACTGCCGGCAGCAAGGTTACTGTCTGCTGAGAACATTAGCATTCTGTTGCTGTTGTACTTATTGAAATCTACAGGTCCCATAGCCCCATTATCTATCATATCACTTAAAGAAGCAAATGTCACCTCATTACCATCTATCCAGATTCTAGCTGGTTCCCAAAGGTCATACTCTTCTTGTAACATATGTAGTGCTACTTTATACACTACTGCATCTGCAGGCATATGTAGGGCTGCTATAGTTGGAAGTTCACTTGCGATGTCACTGCTACTCATACTAAGGTCTAGCATTTTTGCTTCAGCAACATCTGCTCCTCCCATATTTACAGTTACAATATTATTAGTTTCACTCCATGTACCATTACTCTCAGAGTCTGAGAATGTACCATCTGACATAAACTCAAGATACCATGCTCCCAAAGTGGCTGTGTTTGTACCAGTTGTAGCATTATAGTCAGTATTGACACCATCCATGCCGTATAGTTTTATATCTTTTGGCATCACTAATGAAGTATAAGCATCATAAGCACTTTGATCTATATCACTCCAAATATTGTAAGCATCGCTAATATTTTTAGGATAAACCACTGTTATGTCTACTGTTGTAGATGCACTGCGTGCAGGATCTCCATCGTCAGTGACGATGATAGCTAGCGTTCCTTCTCCAACAGCACTTGCTGTAATAGTGTATGTTCCATCGGCATTAAGAGATGAACCTTGAAGATAAACAAGATCAGAATTGTCATAATCTAGTTCAAATGTTAATGTGTCATTCTCATCAACATCATTTGCAACTATTTGACCAGAGAGTGTTTCTCCGACAGTCATAGTAAGTGTCACCGGTGCCTGAATCGTTGGTGCATGATTTCCAGATACAACGATAGAAATAGTCTCTGCAGTTGACAAGTTACCATCAGACACAAGACATTCAAAAGTGTCTGTACCACTAAATCCGCTGTTTGGTGTATATGTCAAGCCAGCATCTGTACTGTAGTTAATACTCACACCTGCTGTTGTGTTTGTGTCACATTGGCTTATATATAACTCACTTATATTGTTATCTACATCACTATTTTCACTCATCAAATCAGATTCATAAAGAGTGATAGATGTATCAAGAAGTGTCGAGAAAGTTTTATCTGTTACTGTTGGAGCATCATTGACAGGATTTACCGTCAATATTAAATCATCCAATTCTGCAACCGTACCATCTGATACATTTACATCGATTGTTGCAGTACCATATGCATTAGGAACTAAAGTAATTTTTAATTTACCATTTTCAATAGTTGCCGTAGCAATATTAGGTGTTTCCGAATATGCTGTTAGAGTCAGATTATCATCATCAGGATCTGAAACATTGATATCAACCAAAGAAATATTACTATCTTCATCAACAGTAATGTCTGCTAGCGCCACATCAAATACAGGTCTATCATTCACAGGTGTTACTGTGATTGTTACTGTTGCATTATCTTCGAGTGTTCCATCACTGATAGTATATGCAAAAGTATCAACTCCGTTAAAGTTTGCATCAGGTGAGTATGTCACTGTTCCGCTAGCCACATCAAATGTTACACTACCGTTTTCTCCTTGAGAGACTGCAGTAATATTAAAGTCATCACCATCCGCATCACTGTCATTTGCTACAACATTAAAAGTAATGTTTGTATCTTCTTGCGTTGTATTTACATCATCTACTGCTGCTGGAGCATCATTGACAGCTGTAATAGTAACAGTGACATTAGCCTCATCGAAACCACCATCTTCATCAGTTACTTTATATGTAAAATAATCTGTTCCATTAAAGTTAGGGTTTGGTCTATATGTTACCGAATTGTTTGTTTCAACAACTGTAACACCATTTGTTGCTTCCGATACAATCTCTACAGAGGCAATTGCATTGTTATCATCTGTATCATTTGCCAGTACATCAATTGTTGCATTTGTATCCTCTGGTATTGTTACAGTATCTGCTGTTGCAACAGGAGCATCACTCAGTGTTACTAGTACGGTATGTGTACCATCAACAGTCGCATTATACTCATCACTAAATGTATAGCTCAGAATATAAGTTCCTGCTTCTGCAGCATTAAATGTAATTAAGCCATTTGCAGCATCTGTAATGGTGACATTTGCACTATTTGTCCCATCTGTTGCTGTTGCAGAAAGTAGAGTGAGTATAGCACCATTATCAACATCTGTTGCTGTAAGTGTGATATTAAGATCTGAACCTTTTTTAATTGTTCCTATTGTAGTTGGTACAGGTACAACTGGTGCATCATTTGCACCGATAATTGTAACATTCAAATCTACACTCGCTTCGCCATCTGTAGTACTTACATGAAGAATATCATTGACTTGTTCGTCCTGACTCAGCGCTTGTACCGCAGGCAGAGTACTATCAAGGAGATAGCTCCAAGAGCCATCGCTGTTGACATTAAATTTTCCATATGTAGCATTTACATCTGTTTGCGGAACAAGTGTAGCATTTGCATCAACGTCAGTAACTGTTAAGCTTTGAGATATGAGAGTAGTAGTATCTTCTGAAATCGCTATTGTGCTTGTACCGCTAATAATCGTAGGGTCATCAACAGGAACCACAGTCACATGTACAGTTGCTGTAGCTGTTGAGCCGTTTGCATCTGCTACTGTATATGTAAAACTGTCTGTACCAAACGCATTGAGTGCCGGTGTATATGTAATGATGTTTCCACTGTTTGTCACACTACCAAAAGAAGGTGTAGAGAGTGCAGTTATGGAGTATGTATCTCCCACATCCACATCAGTTACAGAGCTTGTTATGTTGATATCAACTGCTATATCTTCATTTGTGCTCGCATTAATATCCTCTGCTACCGGTGCATCATTTGTGTTTGTAACTTCAAGTGATGCAATAACAATACTTGAACTACCCTGTGCATTTGTTGCTGTAATATTGATATCTGTATAAGTTCCGACATCTGCATTATGAGGAGTACCTTCTAATCTACCATTTAGTGTATTAAAAATAGCCCATGAAGGTTTGTTTGTAATACTCCATGTCTCCACCTCTCCACTATCTGCACCCAGCGTAGGCTCAAAAATATATGAACTATCCTCTGCAACCGTTGTTGCCGGTGTTCCTGCAATAGCTGGTGCATTTACAACAGTTTTTGTAGTAAATGAGCGAATAGTACTACCTACTGTCAGTGTTGTTGACTTTGAAGTACCTTGCGTACTTGCTGCTGTCTGTTTGAGTGTTACAACATCGCCAAGAGAAACACTGCCTGCTACATCTGTATAACCAGTCCCGTTAATGTCATAATAACCATTTTCAACAGATATTGGAAGCGTAGTACCTGTTGTGATACCTGTAATAGTAATTGAGTTAGAAATTACCTCAGAACCTGCTGGTACACTTAAATTGGCATCAAAACTGAAATCATCAGGAATTTTGTCTTCCTGCAGTGTTTTTGTTTTGAAAGTTCCACTTACCCCACCGATAGTTAGTGTTGTCACCGTTTCTGTATCAAATGATGTTGCTGTATGCTGTGTTACAGTGATTACATCACCATTGGACACATTTGCATCTTGACTACCACCATTGACAACATAGCTACCGTTTGTGATAGAAACAGGTGTAGGTGAGTTGATGCCAGAGACTGTAATATTTGCTTCTACATTTGTATCAATCGGCTGATTTAAAAGTGTAGTAAACGAAAACTCATTTGGTGTTGTATCTGCTACAAAAGGGTCTGACATCGTTGTTACATTGAATGTACCGATAACATTACCAACTGTCACTGTAACTGTTGCCGTTGTTTCATAGTCATCAGATGGTACAGCACGCAACACCAAAGTATCATTTGGATTTATAGTTGTTGCCGTTGTTGTAAACCCTACTCCATTTACATTCATCTCACCGCCATCTACAGAGATAGGTACATCTGTGTTTATACCCGTTATCGTAATAGTGTTTGAATCCACTGTTGGTGTTGCCGTTTTGTTAACATCTACAACATCTGTAAATGTAAATGCATCCGGTGTAGTATCAAGTGGAATTGTAAATACATTAAATGTTCCATTAACATCACCGACTGTAACTATTACAGATGTCTGTGTTCCAACATCTCCGGATGTTACTTGAACTTGTAAAGTATCATTGTTATTAACATTACCATTTGTTGTAAAAGCTGCTCCGTTAATACTGAATTTTGCATCACCACCACTAATTGACACTGGAGTTGCTTGATTAATTCCGGTAATTGTTATAATATCACTTTTCAGATTTGTAAACTTAGCCTGATCTCTTTTGAATCCAAAATCAAAAGCATCCGGTGTTGTATCTGCTACATATGGATCAGACATTGTTGTAACAGTGTATGGAATTACCCCTCCGCCAATAATTACATTTGCGGTCACTTTTGTAGAATAAGCATTTGAAGAGTGTGCTCTTACTTTTAATGTTTGCCCGTTGGCAATTGTTCCTGCTTCTGTAACAAAGGGACCGTTATCAATCGAATACGAACCGTTCTCTATAGAGATAGCACCACTTTCTCCAATAATGCCATTTACTGTCACTGCATTTGATGTATAGTCTGTATCGGTATAGGCATCAAGTGCTGATGCAAAACTCATATTATGATCAAAAGAGAGCGTTCCATTGAGTACATCTTCTGCAGAAGGAGCTTCAGTCACGCCAATATCGGCCTCTTCAAGATTTACTGCAACCTGTTGCAAATCAACATTTGTCACTTCTTCTTTTACCTCATCGAGAGCTGCAAGACCAGCGTCATCAACCTCACCATCTGACATATCATCAGCGAGTGTCTGCATAACCTGCTCAGGATTGCTTGTATTTAAAATTGCAGAAGATACAAGAAGAAGCTGTGTATTTGCTTGCGTATTTTGACTTGCATCGGTTGGATCCAAGTCATCAAGTGATACACCGGCATCGAGGTTAAGGTTAAAGAGCTCCTTAACACTTGTCTCTGCTTCTGTTTTTGCAGTGTTTATATCCGCACCCGCTGCCATTTTTGCTATGATGCTTTTTGCAGCGATATTTGTCAGGACATTAATGTTTACACTTGCACTGCTACCTGCTGTAATGTTTGCAACGGCAGAGATACCATTTGCCTGAGGAAGTGTCATATATGTTCCTGTATTTTCATTCAGGTAGTCTCCATATATCACAAACTCTGTCGGACCGCTCCAGCCTAGCGAAGAGAAACTAAATGTCCCCTTCCCGTCTGTTGTGAGTGTTGTCTGATTTACATCTCTTGTCCCGTCACTGTTAAGTTTATACGCAACAACAGTAGAACCCTCTTTAAAAGGCCCTTTGCTCGAACTTCCCGAGCTACTTGTTGTTGAAGTGACTGAACCGCCGTCTCCACCGCCTCCACCACAGGCTGTAAGTCCTAAGACGACAGCTGTAGTAAGAGAGAGCATAGAAGCTCTAAAAAAATGTATTTTCATCATTTTCCCCTTTTTTAAATTAATCTACACTAATAATAACTCTTTCATATCTTTTTATATCTTAATTTTCAAAAAGTAATGTATTTTTGTTAGATATAAATAAGAATGTGATAATTTGTAACACTAATAAAATTTAACATTGTTGTAAATTGTTAATAATTTTTCCGAAATAAAATTACATCTGTTGCTTAAATAGAATTAGTTACATGAAAAAAAGAGGCAGAGAATAAAAAAATGAAGGTGCCCCTCTCCAGATGGCTGCGGCACATGAATGTTTAAGGTGTGCTGCTGTATTCCTACCCTGACACATTGTCTCAAACACCCATTGCACAGGTCTAAAGAGAAGCGACGAAATTATAACAGCTTTTTCTTAAAAATGGTATAATCTTCTTCATGACTTACATAGTAACTGCCTTAAAACCTGAAGCTCAAGCCTTTGTAGATTACTACAAGCTTACAAAATCCAAACTAGACAGCTATACACTCTTCTCAAATGAACAGATAAAACTTATCATCTCCGGGATAGGTGTAGAAAATGCCCGGCTTGCCACACAAACACTTATCAACCATTTTGACATTAGCAATGAAGATATATATATGAATGCTGGTATATGTGCAGCTTCACACAACTATAAAATTGGTACTCTCATAGAGTGTGGTGCTATTTTATATGAAGGTATTGAATATATCTTTGATACACAAAAACCTCCTATAAACTGTGTGACCAAAGAGATATCCTGCCCCGTATATGATAGAGTTGATATGGAAAGTTACGGTTTTTATGATGCCGTCATTCACAATCCTGCCATCAAAAAGTTTCATATCTTTAAAGTTGTCAGTGACCACTTCGAGCCGCAAAAGGTGACAAAAGAGCAGGCAAAATCACTTCTTTTTAATCAAATTGATGCTATAAATAAACTTATAAACAGTTAGGATTTTTATGAAACTTGTACTTCTTTTTTTACTTTTTTTAAACTTTGCTCACGCAACGCTGTCAGATGATACAACTCTACAGAAGATGATAGGACAAATGCTTATTATAGGGTTTGATACAGCTACTGTAGATAAAGACTCCCAAATTATAAAAGATATACAAAAGTATGATTTAGGTGGTGTGATTTTATTTGACAGAGACTTTCACAAAAGAGAAAAAACAAAAAACATCAAGTCACCCGAACAACTCCAAAACCTCACACAAGTACTTCAAAGCTACTCAGAGAAGCCTCTTTTTATAGCCATAGACCAAGAAGGCGGACGTGTAGCACGACTCAAACCTGCGTATGGATTTGTAGAGATTCCTTCTGCAAAAGCAGTCGCTTCTCATGATGAGCAACTCATAAAGATGCTTTATAACAAAGAGGCAAAAATGCTTCAAAACGTTGGAATAAATATAAACTTTGCTCCTGTTTTGGACTTGGCAATCGAGCCACGTAACCAAGTTATCTATCAACTTGAACGCTCTTATGGAGCTGATCCAAAAACAGTAGCCAAAGTAGCCTCCCTACTCATTGGTGCACAAACAAAACATAATATTATCTCGGTTGCCAAACACTTTCCTGGACACGGTTCTTCACTGACAGACTCTCACAAAGGCTTTGTCGATATCACAAATACCTGGAGTACAAAAGAACTAGAGCCGTACAAGATACTCCTGCGTGAGGGAAAACTAAATGCCATAATGACAGCTCACGTCTTTAATAAACATCTTGATACCAAATACCCAGCAACCCTTTCACGCAAGATAAACCAAAAACTTCTACGTGAACAACTTGGCTTTAGAGGTGTCATTATCAGTGATGATATGCAGATGAAAGCCATCAGCAAGCACTACTCACTCAAAGAGGCTCTCACCCTTGCCATCAATGCAGGTGTAGATATCCTGCTTTTTGGCAATCAGCTCTCGCATAACTCAACACAAGAGATAGTTGATACCATCCTAGAGCAGGTAAAAGCAGGGAAAATTCCTCTCTCACGCATCAAAGAGGCAAATGGTCGCATCGCAAATCTACACACAAAACAAAGCATCATTCAAAAACCCATCATCTTTGAAGATGAACGAAAGGCAATGACAAAGGCCTATATCAAAAAACATTACGGCATTAATGCAAAAGATATAAGCATCACACCAAAAGTCATTGTATTACATTGGACAGCAGTAATGGATCTAGAAGATAGTTTCAAACGACTCTATCCACAAAAACTCCTAACTGACAGAAAAGAGATAGCAGCTGCCTCAGCTCTAAATGTCTCAGCCCACTACCTCATCGACCGTGACGGTACTATCTATCAGTTGATGCCAGACAACTGGATGGCACGCCATGTGATAGGACTGAACTACTCAAGTATAGGTATAGAGAATGTCGGCGGAGAAGATAATAAAAAAGAGGACTTGACACCTGCTCAAGTTCAAGCAAATATTGCTCTTGTTAAATACCTTAAAGCGAAATACCCAAGTATTGCATATCTTATAGGACATCACGAATATAGAAAAATGGAAAACTCTCCACTTTGGCTTGAACAAGATAGAGGGTACAGAACAAAAAAAGCAGACCCCGGAGTCAAATTTATGCAAGCCGTGCGTCAAGGCGTAAAAGAGCTAAAACTTAAGAGTGCCGATGAGTAGTACATTTGGAGGAGTGGACTGGCTTGTCTTTTTCAGCTACTTTGCCATCTTGGCAATAAGTTCGTATTTCTTTAGCAGATTTAAGATAAAAAACGCACGGGACTACTTTGTAGCATCCAACTCTATGCCGCTGCTTGGTGTTGCCATCTCCATCGTTGCGACCAGCCAATCAGCAGCCACCTTTTTAGGTGTTCCGGAGTTCTCTTACGCCCATGATTTCACCTTCATCGGCTTTTATTTCTCCACACTCTTAGCTGTCTTTTTCATAGCAAAGTTTCTTATCCAAAAGTTTTATGCAATGGGAGCAGTCACGGTTTATGAACTTTTAGAGAAGCGTTACGGCGAACAGGCAAAGAAACAAGCGGGTATGATGTTTTTGCTTGGCCGTATCCTTGCCAGTGGAGCACGTCTTTACATCGGAGCCCTAGCAGTGAGTATGATTCTCTTTTTAGATATCAGCTTTTGGCATATGCTTGTCTCTATTCTTATTCTTATCACAGGAGCACTGCTTTATGCCTACTTTGGAGGAATAAAGTCCATCATCTACAGCGATATCATTCAAGCTGTCACCTATGTTGGAGCAGGCATTTTGGTAGCATGGTATCTCTACACCTCTTTAGGTGATGTAAATATTATAGAGTCTCTGCGTGAGCATGGCAAACTTAACTTTTTTGACACCTCTTTTGATGGAAAATTCAGTATCCCTGCCTTGCTTGGCGGATGGTTGCTTTTAAACATTGCCGCTTTTGGACTTGATCAGGATATGGCACAACGTGTTCTTAGCTGCAAAAACAAAGAGGATGCTACAAAGTCACTTCTTCTTTCCATCATTATCACTATCCCCATAGTCCTACTTTTTTTAGGCATTGGAGCACTACTCTATCTACACTATCAGAATATGCCGCTCACTCAGAGCTTTCAAGGTGAAAGTATCACTATCTTTATGTACTACATCTTAAATGAGATACCAGAAGGTCTGCGCGGACTTGTTACCGTTGGAGCCATTGCTGCAGCACTCTCAAGCACCAACTCGGTTCTTGGTGCCATGGCAAGTGTAGCAGTTGAAGATATCTACAAACCATGGAGACTTAAAAATGTACCTAACACCAATGAAGCACACTTCCTAAAAGCCTCACGCAATGCCGTACTCTTTTTTGCAGCTGTTTTAACACTGATGGCAGTTGTGAGTTACTTTTGGCAGCGCGAGAGCGAACTCTCTCTTATCGGTTTTGCATTAGGAGTCATGAGCTTTGCCTATGCAGGGCTTTTGGGAGTCTATTTTGCTGCTATCTTTACAAACAGGGGCAGTTCAAAAACAGTACTACCCGCTCTACTTGGCGGCTTTTTTACGATTTTAGCACTACAACCCTATATCTTTGGTATCCATATAGGTTTTGCCTGGCAGTTGGTTATAGGAACTGCTATTTCTTTTGTCATAATGTTAGGAGGAAAAAAGTATGTGTGAGTATTACATTGGCGTCATGAGCGGCACAAGTTTGGATGGAGTGGATGTAGCACTTTGTGGAATAGATACTCATACCTGCAAGCTCATTGAAGCTTATGAACACCCTTTTCCAAAAGCGTTAAAAAAAGAGATT
Source organism: Sulfurimonas indica (assembly GCF_009192995.1). Classification (GTDB taxonomy): domain Bacteria; phylum Campylobacterota; class Campylobacteria; order Campylobacterales; family Sulfurimonadaceae; genus Sulfurimonas; species Sulfurimonas indica. Next base: position 23,374 of record NZ_SDID01000009.1, read on the forward strand.
CTTCACACCATTGCAAACGATACATCTCTCAAACAGCTCGGCGAACTAGATGTCAAACTTGGAGAGCTTTTTGCTGAAGCTATCAATGCCCTCTTACAAAATTCCGCTATCTCACGCAAAGAGATTTGTGCCATCGGGCTACATGGGCAGACACTTTGGCATGAACCAATATCGACATACCCTTTTTCAATGCAACTTGGCAATGCCAACGTTGTTGTCGCACAGACAGACATTTCAACAGTTGCAGACTTTCGTGGAGCTGATATTGCCAATGGTGGAGAGGGCGCTCCTTTTGCTCCTGCTTTTCATAGGGAGATTTTTGCTCGTGATGATAAAAATATTGCCGTTGTCAACATCGGCGGTATGGCAAATATCACTTACCTTGGTAAAGAATTTTTGGGCTGGGACACAGGCTGTGGTAATGTTTTAATGGACAGTTTTATACAGAAAATAGAAAAAAAGCCCTATGACAGAGATGGTGCATTTGCAAAAAGTGGCAGGCTCAATATGGATCTGCTTCAAAAGATGTTAAAAGATAGTTACTTTGCAAAAGAGCCTCCAAAAAGCACAGGACGTGAATACTTTAATCTTGAGTGGCTGGAGAAGTATCTCAAAAATTTTGTAACTGTTTCTGATGCTGATATTCAAAGAACACTGCTTGAACTTACAGCCTCATCCATTGCAAATGCAATCAACAGACTCCAATCTGATGAGCTTATCCTCTGTGGAGGCGGTGCAAAGAACAGCTTCTTAGTTGAGCGGCTTAAAAAGCTGTGTCGCTGTGAAGTTAGAAAAAGTGATGACTATGGCATGAACAGTGACTTTTTAGAAGCAATGCTCTTTGCATGGCTTGCCTATAAACGCTTACATAATGAAAAAGTCCCTCTTTCATCAATTACAGGGGCAAAAAAAGATTCCCTTTTAGGAGCCATCTATGGATAAGATAAAAACATGGTTGCAAACAACACAATATGCAAATTATTCTCTGACTATAGCCTCAGCAGATGCAAGTTTTAGAAAATACTACCGTCTCACGCAAGCAGATAAGAGCTATCTTTTGATGGACTCTTCTCTTGAGAAAGAGTCTCTTGCACCTTTTTTAGATGTTACGAAAAGGCTCTCACAAGCTGGGGTTAATGTACCAAAAGTATATGAGCAAAACCTTGAATCAGGGTATCTAATTATTGAAGATTTTGGCAATATGCACCTACTTCAAAGTCTCACACAACAAAACTTTAAAGAGCTCTATAAAAAAGCAATAGATGAGATATTCAAGATGCAAAGAGCCGATGCAAATAGTCTGCCTCTTTATGATAAAACCTTTTTACATTTTGAGATGGATCTGATGCAGGAGTGGTACTTGGAGAAAAAACTGGGGCACTCTCTCACGCAAAAAGAAGTACATACTCTAAATAAGGCACTTGATAGCATCAGCGATGTAGTACTCAGACAACCACAGAATATCTTTGTTCATCGAGACTATCACTCACGTAATATTATGCTGCGTGAGGATGGAAGTCTTGGTATCATCGACTATCAAGATGCTATGAATGGTGCACTTACCTATGACCTTGTCTCACTGCTAAAAGATTGCTATATCAGCTTTGACAGAGAGTCAATACTACAACTTGTTCTTTACTTTCGAGATAGAACATCTCCACAGACAAGTGATGCTGAGTTTATAAAGTGGTTTGATTTTATGGGAATGCAGCGTCATATCAAAGTTCTTGGCATCTTCTCCCGTCTCCACCTGCGTGACGGTAAGGATGGATACCTTAAAGATATTCCACTCACCCTACACTACACACTCGATGCCGCACAAAGATATGATGAGACAAAAGAGCTCTCAAAACTGCTCAAAAGGCTGACACGATGAAAGCAATGATACTAGCAGCCGGTCGCGGTGAGCGAATGCGTCCACTGACAGATATGATTCCAAAACCGCTTCTGCCTGTCGGTGGTACTCCACTTATTGAGTGGCATATTAAAAATCTGGCAAAAAACGGTTTTAAAGAGATTGTTATCAATATTGCTCATTTGGGGCATCTTATCCCAAAAACCTTAGGCGATGGCTCACGCTGGGGAGTTCAGATCTACTACTCTGATGAGCAGGAGAGTGGAGCTTTGGAGTCTCTTGGTGGAATTCTAAAAGCTTTGGATATTTTAGGCAATGAGCCTTTTTTAGTTGTCAATGGTGACATATATTGTGATTATTCATTCAATCCGAACTTTGATTTAAAAGAAAAACTTGCCCACCTCATCTTAGTTCCCAATCCCTCGCATAACAAAGAGGGAGATTTTGGCTTAGAGGACTCTTTGATTTTGAATAAAAGTGATGAACTGTATACTTTTTCAGGTATAGGATACTATAATCCAAAAATATTTCAAGACATCAGAGCCTCAAAAGCCCCTCTGGCACCTCTTTTGCGTGAGATAGCAGAGCAAAAAGAACTCTCCGGAGAGCTTTATGAAGGTCTGTGGTATGATATCGGAACACCTGAGAGATTAAAAGAGATAAATGAAAATTTTTAGCATACTTTTTTTACTGTTAACATCCACACTCTGGGCAAAATATGGCAACTGTACTTTTAAAAATCCGCACTACACAGATATCTGTAAAAAAGTTGTCAAACATGGGGTTTCTTATGAGTATGCCAACAGATTTTTACTCTCTTACTTTAAAACACAAAAGTACGATGAGATTACATGGAAGTACATTCAGCCATCAAAGATAAAGTACCATCGAGAGCGAGAAAAAAAAGCCAACAATGTCCTTGTCAAATATGTTCCAAAGATGGTTACCAACCTCAACGAGTATCAGCATGCTTATGACTTGGCAGAGATAAAGTATGGTGTCAATCGTGAGATCATTGCAGCAATTCTGCTCAAAGAGACCAAGCTTGGTAAAATAAAACCAAAACATGATGCTTTCATCGTCTTTAATACAATTCTCACCCGCACAAAACCAAAAACTTCACGCCAAAAATGGCTGCTGAATATGAGTAAAACGAATATGGCATCCATTATTGAGCACTGTTACAAAGAGGGGGTTGAGCCTGAGCAGTGTAATCTTCCAAGCTCTTATGCAGGAGCTGTCGGAATACCGCAGTTTATGCCAAACTCCTTTGTCTATACAGACAGCTACTATGGTAAAGTTGCAGACCTTACAAAGATGGAAGACGCTATTCTTTCCGCTGCAAAATTTCTACATAAAAAAGCAAAATTTACAGAACTGATAGCGTGGGATAAGATGCCCGATATAAAAAAGACAGAGAGTGAATGGTATGCATTTGAGTTTAAAAACAAAAACTGCTCTTTTATCTATGAGAAGAACAAAAAAACAGGTAAAAAATATAAATGTTTCACAAAGAATCGACCTGAACTTGACTATTTAAAAATATATGTTGCGAAGATAATGCGCTACAACAACTCTTCTAACTATGCTATTGGAGTTATCCGCTTAGCTTATGATGCACACAAGGCTTTAGAGAAAACTCAATAAATTAGCTGTCCTCATTTAAAATGACAAGCTCCAGACTTCCGCTTACATAGTTTGCAAAAAATGTCAGCAGTTCCAAATCTGCTCTCTCAAAATCAAAACGCTTTTTGTTCAGAAGCTGCATCACTCCCATTACATTGCGTTTGGAGTCAAAGATCGGTACCGTAATCATATTTTTAGTCGTATAACCGCTCTTTTTATCAATATTTGGTAAGAATCTCTCATCCTCGTAAGGATTGTTTACAATTTGCGGTTCTTTTGTTTTGTATGTAACACCAACGATCCCCGAGTCAAGTCCAATTACTATTCTGCCTATCCCATCACTCAGTTTTGTCCATAAAATCTTATCTTCATTATCTACTATAAATATAGAGCATCGGTCTGCATCTACTAAACTTTTTGCTTCATCAGCTATGAGTTCTAAAACTTTCTGTATATCATCCATTGCCATCAGTTTTTTTCCAAATTCGGCAATCTGATTAAATTTTTTCATCAACTTCCTTTCTCATATATATATTTAAAAGTTCTAAAAAACCACTGATATAGTGTGCAAAGAATATCATAAACTTGACATCTTCCGTATCAAAATCATCTTTTTTATTTAAAAGTTCCAACACACCTATGATCTTTCGTTCTGAATCAAAAATAGGTGCAGTAACAATATTTTTCGTTTTATATCCTGTACGTTCATCCACCTCGGCTAAGAACTCTTCATGTTCATAAGCATCATTAGCGATGACAGGTTTTTTAATTTTTATAGTATAGCCAACCAAGCCCTTATTTACCGGCAATGTTATTCTGTCAACACCGTCTGCGATGGTTGTCCACAGCTCATGCTTGATATTGTCATAAATAAAAATGGAACAGCGCTCAGCCTCAATAACATCTTTGACATATTTGGCAATCAAAGGCATTCCCTCTTCTAGGGAACGTTTTGTCAACAACTCTTTGGCAAATTCACTCAACTTGCTATAACGATTCTCTTTCATAGGGTAGCCTTATTAATCAATTATGATTATTATAGTGTAAAATTACAACAAAAAAAAGGAAAACTAATGTCACAAATACAAATCTGGCATAATCCACGCTGCTCAAAATCACGTCAAGCACTTGCACTCTTAGATGAAACAGGTGTTGAAAAAGATGTTGTTAAGTACCTTGAGGAAACACCAACAAAAGAGCAGTTAAAAGAACTTTTAAAGATGTTGGGGTTTAGCTCTGCAAGAGAGTTGATGCGTACAAAAGAGGCTGTTTATAAAGAGCTAGGTCTCAAAGATGAAGTAGATGAAGAGAAGCTCATAGAAGCGATGGTAGAAAATCCAAAACTCATTGAGCGTCCTGTTATCATAAAAGGCGACAAAGCAATCATTGCTCGTCCACCGGAGAAAGCAAAAGAGTTTTTAGAAGCTTAAACTTCTAACTTCTCAATACTCACGCCATTGTCTTTTAAAAACGTAGAGACAACCTCAGAGTGGGTATGTTCGTACTCTTTTAAAAATACTATGCGCTTGATACCCGAAGCAATAAGATTCTTACTACACTCACTGCAAGGCTCAAGCGTTACATAGATTGTCGCACCTTCAATACTGATTCCCTTACGTGCCGCCCAGATGATGGCATTCATCTCTGCATGAATCTCATAGGTCTTACTCCAGTCATGATGCTCATGAGTGTACTCATCATTCCAGTGCTCACAGCAGTTCGTATATCCTGCCGGAGTACCATTGTAACCAGTGGAGAGGATGCGTCCGTCTTTTACAATGACGGCACCGACCTGTTTGGAGACACACTTCGAAGCTGAGGCAATCTCTGCGGCAATGTTAATGAAGTTTGTATCACTTAACATTATGCTTCCGGCATTCTTATGATGTTGATATCTGCATTGTCACGCAGTCTTGCAAAGTAGTCACTTAAAATCGCTTCACGTTTTTCTGCCATAATGGCATTGATAACCTGTGACTTCATGCTCTCTAGTGTGATATCTTTTGCTGACTCGACAGATTTTATATAAAAGCTCATAAATCCGCCCTTTCCGTTTGGAATAACTGGCGTGAAATGTCCAACTGCTGTTTTTGAAAGCAGAGATGCAAGCTCAGGAGAGATTCTGTTGTATGGCAGTACCTGCTCGTTACTTGCAATTTGCGGTGAGTAAAACATCGGATTGTCTACTTTTTCCTGAAGAAGATCTTTTTGTTTTGCATCATAGATAACAACTGCAAAAGAGGCAGGATGCTTAAAGTCATTCTTATGCAGTTCAAAATAATCTTTTATCTCCTCTTCACTTGGCTCACTCATAGAAGACATTGCAATAGCACTATAGAGTTTTTGTGAAAGCAGTTTCTGTTTTATCTTGACTTTGAGTTGCTCTGATGTCAGCCCGTTAGCCTCACGCACAGCATCATAAAAATCACTCACACTCATATTGTTTCTTTGTGCCATTTTTTTGATGTCATCATACACTTCTGAAGAGCTTACAGAGATATTTCTCTTTTTTATCTCAATACTCTCAAGCTTTTTACGAATCAAAATATCTGTTGCTTTTTTTACATCGATATGCTCTGTTTGCATCTCTTTTTTAATATCTAAGAGTGTTATTGCTTTATCTTCTACAACTACAGCCACGCCATCATATACTTTTGCCTGCAGTGAGGCTACTACAAAAAGTGCCAATATTAGTTTTATCATCTTAATCCACTTAGTTTATTTTTTGTATTTTACCAACCTTTAACCAACAATAGCCTAAAATTCCACTAATTATATTATAAAGGCGTATCATGGTTGTTACTCGTTTTGCTCCATCTCCTACAGGATATCTTCATATCGGAGGACTTCGTACAGCACTTTTTTCTTACCTTTGGGCTAGAAAAAACAATGGGAAATTTGTTCTGCGTATCGAAGATACAGATAAAAAAAGAAACTCCGAAGAGGCTACAGAGGCTATTTTAAAAGCATTTGAGTGGCTTGGTCTTGAAGCTGACGGTGAGATAACATACCAAAGCAAACGCGATGCTATCTATGCAAAATACATACAACAACTTCTTGATGAAGGCAAAGCCTATAAGTGCTATATGTCAAAAGAAGAGCTTGACGCCCTGCGTGAGGAGCAGATGGCAAACAAAGAGCGTGCAAAGTATGACGGAAGATACCGTGACTTTGACGGTACGCCTCCAGAAGGAATTGAGCCCGTTATCCGCATCAAAGCACCGCTTAGCGGAGAGATAGTGGTACATGATGGTGTAAAAGGAGATATAGTCTTTCAAGCGGAAGATATCTTAGATGATTTTGTCATTGCCCGTGCTGATGGAAGCCCAACTTACAACTTTGTTGTTGCTGTTGATGATGCTCTGATGGGTATCAATGAGGTTATCCGTGGAGATGACCACCTCTCAAACACTCCAAAACAGATAGTCGTTTATGAGGCACTGGGCTTTGATATTCCAAAGTTTTACCATGTACCGATGATTCACAACCAACAGGGTAAAAAACTCTCAAAACGTGACGGTGCAACAGATGTTATGGCGTACAAAGAGATGGGCTATCTCCCAGAAGCACTTCTGAACTTTTTAGTGCGTCTTGGTTGGAGCCATGGCGATCAGGAGATCTTCTCTATGGAAGAGATGAAAGAGCTTTTTGATCCAAAAGATATCAACAAATCAGCTTCCATCTACAACACAGAAAAACTGGACTGGCTCAATGCTCACTATATCAAAAACACTTCAAATGAAAAGCTTACAGAACTTCTTACAGAATTTGGAGTAGTCCTCAGTTCACATGATAAAAAAGAGATACTTCTTGATGCTCTTAAAGAGCGTGCAAAAACGCTTAAAGAGTTGGCACTCATGGTTGAAGAGATTATCCAGACACCGACAAGCTATGATGAAAAAGCAGTAAAAAAAGCCTTTAAAGGGAATGCTATTGAAATTCTAGAGGTTTTTGCAAATCGCCTTGAAGAGGCAGATGAGCTACACCTTCCAAGTGATTATCACCATGTAATGGAGAAGGTAATCGAAGAGATGGAGATAGGTTTTGGAAAAATCGGTCAACCACTTCGTGTCGCACTGCTTGGTAAAATGGGTGGACCGGGGCTTGATGTCGTTATGGCAGTTCTAGGCCGTGATGAGACACTCTCACGCATTGCAAAAGCAGTTCTTACACATACAGTGGATGACTAGATATCATCCCTGTAAACATCTGTAATATCAAAATCATTCTCAGGTTCAATAACTTCAATCGTCTCTAAGTCCTTAGGGTCTACCTCTTGTTCTGAAAAATCATACTCATCAGCCTGATAGAACTTTTGTTCCTCAGCAAACTTTTTTTCTCTCTCCATCTGCTCTTTAACATGTTTTTCTTTTAAAGCTTCCTCTTTTTTAGGATCAACATTTTTTGCTTCCAATGAAAGTGTTGTTACTACAAGAATTGTCATAAGTAAAAATATTTTATTCATAATCTGTCCTTATTATTTTTCTAATTTTAAATTATATCTAAAAATTTCTTCTTTTACAAAATAGTCTCATTATTTAAATGAGATATAATTCTCTTATGAAAAAGAGAACTATCGATATAAAGTCCCTTTTTAAACTCGCTCTACATAAAAAAAGAGCCTTTGTTTATGGACAGGTTATAACACTTATTGCTATTGTTATCAGCATCCCTGTTCCTTTGATGCTACCAATAATGGTCGATGAAGTACTCCTACACAAACCTGAGTATATCATCCCTGCAATCGATAAACTCTTTGGCAGTGGCAGTGCATTTTACTACATTGCCCTTGTTACCTTTGTGGTTGTTTTTTTACGCTTTATGTACTATCTTTTAGGAGTAGTGACAACAAAAATCTTTACCAGTATTTCCAAATATGTAACTTTTATGATTCGTAAACGTCTTCTTACTCATCTGCAATATACTGCGATGAATGAGTATGAAACACTGGGAAGCGGAGCAATTACTGCCAATCTCATCACCGATGTCGATACCCTTGATACTTTCATCATGAACTCTGCAAGCAAATTTGTCGCTTCTGTTTTAACACTTGTGGTAGTTGGCATCGTGATGATAGCCATTGATCCGATTTTAGGCATACTCATCCTTGTTGTACAACCCCTGATAATGTTTATGAGTAAAAAGATGTCTGCACGTGTCGGGGAGTTAAAATCCCAAGAAAACAGTGCTATCTCAGCATTTCAAGAGAATGTCGGCGAAACTCTGGAGCTTTTTGGACAGATAAAAGCCAGTAACAAAGAGGAGTACTTCTTCTCAAAAGCCTTGCAGCAGGCAAAAAAGATCCAAATAGCTGCCAATGCCTTTAGCTTTAAAAGCGTTGCCTATGAGAGGCTCTCTTACACTCTCTTTCTCTCTCTTTTTGAACTGATTCGCGCAACCGGTTTGCTTCTTGTTGCCTACAGCGATTTAAGTATCGGTATGATGTTTGCGATGTTTGGCTATATCTGGTTTATCATGACACCGGTTCAAGATATTCTCTCTATGCAGTACAGTTATGCTTCAGCAAAAGCGGCACTTGGACGCATCAACAAACTCTTAGAACTAAGTACTGAGAGACGCGGAGAGAAAAAACTGCAGAGACAAGAGCTTGATATCAGACTCGAAGCGGTATCGTTTGCTTATGAAAGCAGTGATAAAGAGATACTCAAAAATATTACATTTTCCATTCCCTACCGTGCGAAGATCGCACTTATCGGGGCAAGTGGGAGTGGAAAAACAACACTTGCACAACTGATATCTGGGTTTTATGAAAAAAAATCAGGCTCACTTTTGTATAACAATATAGCCGTAGAAGAGTTGGATCGTCACTCTGTGCGTGAGAAGATATTTCTTGTCCTGCAGATGCCCATACTTTTTAATGCAACGCTGCGTTTTAACATTACTATGGGAGATGAAAGCATTGATGATGCTGCGCTTCGCAAGGCTCTTGAGATTGCCCAGCTCTCAGAGATGCTTGAGAATATACCCGATGGTCTAGATACTGTTGTCGGGCATCACGGAATCCGCCTCTCAGGAGGACAGCGTCAAAGGCTTAGCATCGCCCGCATGATCATAGCCAACCCAAGTGTTGTTATCTTTGATGAGTCCACCTCAGCACTTGATGTCCATACCGAAGCCAAGCTCTTCACTTCTCTAGAACCGATTTTAAAAGACAAAACTGTTATTACCATCGCACATCGTCTCAGTACTGTCAAAAATGCAGATATGATTTATGTTTTACATGAAGGTAGTATTGTTCAGCGTGGCAGACATGAAGAGCTTGAGAACCAAGAGGGGCACTACCAGGAGTTTATCAAGGAGCAGTTACTCTGATGCAAAAAAGACTTCTACAGTGGTATGAAAAAAATGGTCGTCACGAACTTCCTTGGAGAAACACGACAAATATCTACCATATCTATCTCAGTGAGATAATGCTGCAACAAACGCAGGTCAATCGTGTAAGAGATGAGTACTATCCACAATTTCTGGCAAAATTTCCGACACTCAAGACACTTGCTGATGCACAAGAGAGTGAAGTGCTTGCTGCTTGGAGCGGTCTTGGCTACTACTCACGTGCACGCAATCTTCACAAAACAGCCAAACTCTGCGAAAATGAACTGCCTAAGAGCTATGAAGAGCTTCTGAAACTTCCGGGAATCGGAAGCTATACGGCCAGTGCCATCTGTGCTTTTGGATACCATCAAAATCTTCCGGTCCTTGATACAAACATCAAAAGGGTCATTAAACGCCTCTTCGCACTGATAAATCCAAGTGAAAAAGAGCTTACACGTCAAGCTGTAAAAGTGCTTAACGACAAAGAGCCACGTGCACACAACTTAGCACTAATGGATTTAGGCTCCCTGGTTTGCCTGCCAAAAAATCCAAAATGCCAAGAGTGTCCGCTTACATCAGAGTGCCAGGGAAAAGAAGAACCAGAACTCTATACACAGACAAAAAAGACAAAATATGAGACGATGGAGCTCTTTTATGGTGTCTGCGTAAAGGATGATAAAATCACATTGGTAAAAACAGAGGGAAGTATGTATAAAGGAATGCTTTCACTCCCCTGTGTTGACCCACTTGAAGATGATTTTCTTGTCAGTTTTAAACATGCCTATACAAAGTATCGTCTGAGTGTACACCTCTACAGACTTGACGAAGCACCAAAAGATGCTATTTGGCTATCTTTAGAAGAGCTAGAGAGTGCACCTATCTCTTCTCTTGTTACAAAAGCACTTACTGCTTTAAATCTTAAAAAACTACCTTAAAACTACTTCCTTTACCAAGTACTGATTTAACTTCGATCTTCATCCCAAAACTGTTACAGATCTGCTTGACAATGCTAAGACCCACACCAAAGCCACCGGCAATCTGTGAGTCTCGTTTGTACATCTCAAAGATCTCCTGCAGTTTTTTATCTTCAATACCTACACCCTCGTCTTGAATGAAAAAATACTCCTGCGTGAGCTTTAGCGAAATTGTGGTCTCTGGCATAGAGTATTTGATGGCATTTGAAAGCAGGTTCGATACTAACAACTCTGCACGGCTCTCAATCATCTCAAGCTCTATATCTTCAAGCTCAGCTTCAATCTTTATGCCTTTTGCATCGGTGAGCTCTTTATAGTAAGCAAGTACATTTTGCACAACTCTTTTAAAGTTTAACATCTCTGCCTCTTCTTGTTTTTGTTTGAAGTTTAAAAAGGTCAGTGATTTATAGATACTCTCTAACTGCTTGGTGCTTATTGAGATATTGGTCAATATCTTTTTGTCATAAACCTCTTTTTTTATTGCCCTGCTTGCAGACATCTTTAGTGCTGTGATGGGAGTATTTAGTTCATGTGAGACATCCTGAATGAAACTCTCTATCTGTACCATTCTGTTGTGAAGCGGTTTTAAAAAAAGTTTGGAGAGTACAAAAGCGATAATAACGACAAGACCAAAACTAAGAACCATTACACTCAGTACCAAAGTCTGCAGATCTTCTAGCTTCTTGAAATATGTATCTGTTTTGACGACCACATACTTCACATCAAGATGCTCCTGCGGCGATGCGGAGACTAAGACCTTCATACCCTCTTTTTCATAGTAACCCGGCTTGTACTCTTGTGCTTTTTCTATTGGTATCAAACTATACTCAAACCCTTTTTCATTTGGCAACTCGAGTGTTGATCCTTTCATCTGTGCGTTGATAATGCTTGTAGAGAGCCTGTCTGCAATATGTTCGAGTTTATAGTAGATCTCACTCTCTAGCGCATTCTTCTGCGCACTGTAGTACCAATACCCAAGCAGCAAAATAAACAGCAGTGATGAGCCAAGATAAAGGGCTACAAAAGAGTAATATGAGCGTCTCTCTAACTCATTCAAACTTATACCCCTCCCCACGAATGTTGACAATATGCTCTTTACCTATGTGTTTACGAAGGTTTTTGACAATGGTACGAATGGCATCATCACTCGGCATCTCATCAAACTCCCAAAAATTCTGCAACAGTTCATCAGAGCTGATAATACGATGACGATTTTTGTAAAAGTAGTGCAGACATTCACTCTCTTTTTGTGTGAGATGCACTGTTTTATCTTCCTGCGTGAGGCTGTGTGTTTTTGTATCTAAAACAAGCCCCTCCCCAAGTTCTACCAAACTCGCCAATCCAAAATGCCGTTTGAGATTTTCAATACGTACACCCAACTCATCCAAATCAAAAGGTTTTTTGATAAAGTCATTTGCCCCTGCGCCAAAAGCAGACTTAAGATACTTTGTATCATGAAAAGCTGTGATAAAGATAGCAGGCGTCTCATCATGAAACTCACGCAGTTCACGCAAAAGAGAGATACCATCTCCATCAGCTACATTAATGTCAAAGATATAAAGATCGAACTTCTGCTCTTCAGTAAGTGTAAGCGCTTTTTTCACACTGTAAGTCTGTACCACTTCATACTCATCTTCTAAGTAATCTACCAATATATTCGCTAAAGCCGTATCATCTTCAAGGAGTAAAATTTTCATGGAGGTATTGTAGCATAAGCCGATAAGTTCTTTTTCCTAAATTATGTTAGAATATCACATGATTACAAAATAATTGTTGTTTATTGATTTAGAAGTGGGTTATGATAAAAAAATTCGTGATATTGGTATTGCCTCTGATCAAGAGCACATCCATACCTCATCACTCAAAGAGGCTTCTACTTTTTTAGAGAAACATTCAGCTACATATATTATCGGCCATAATATCATCAATTTTGATAAAGAGTTTTTACTCCAAAGTTCACTCAACTCATTACTGCAAGATAAAATCTTTGTTGATACTCTACCTGTATCACTTCTACTCTTTAATGAAAAGACCTTTCATAGCCTGCCAAAAAATTATAAAGATGAGGACAATTTTCTTAATGATCCACTCAAAGATGCTCTTTTATGCAAAAAACTCTTTTTTGATGCTGTAGCAAAATTTCAAACACTGCCACAACTGCAGCGAAATATTCTCTACACACTCTTAAAAGAGCATGAGCTTTTTCGCGGTTTTTTTTCATGCTATCAAAGATACTCAAGAGTTTGAAGCACTTAGTTATCCAATACTTAAAGGATTAATCCTCTCTGTCTTTGCTCCTATTATTCAAAATCCTACATACTTGGAAGATGCTTTAAAAAATAGTAGAGTAGAACTCGCTTTTATACTCGCACTCAAGATGCCTGAACTTGAAGTCAATGCACAACCTCCAAAAGTACTCTATGACTACCCTACCCTGCCAGAGCTACAAAAAAAGCTCTCATTTCATTATGAAACAAATATAGAAAACTTGGAACAACTCTCCGAGGAGATTTTTGGCTTTGCAAGTTTTCGAGAGTTTCCAAGACAAAACCCAACACTAGAAGATGGAGCAACACTCTCGCAGCATGAGATTGTCGAGGCGGGTCTCAGAGATGACTCTTTTTTAGCAATTTTACCAACAGGAGGAGGAAAAACTTTTACCTTTTGGCTACCTGCCATCATTAAAGCAAAAACACTCAAAACACTAACCGTTGTTATCTCCCCCTCTCCAAGCTCTGATAAAAGATTATATTGAGAGCTTTCATGAACAGGTCGCTAACTATGAAGCTGTAGATCTGAGTGGCTACCTCTCCCCGAGTGAGAGAGTTGCAGCAATAGAAAAAGTAGCTAACGGCGATGCTGACATCTTATACCTAGCACCTGAGAGCCTGCGTTCAAATACTGTTTTTAATCTTTTAAAAAACAGAGTCATAGAACGTTTTGTCATCGATGAGGCACACTGTCTCTCAACATGGGGAAATGACTTTCGACATGACTACTTCTATATAGGCCAGTTTATCAACGAACTTTTAACAGCCAAGCCTTTTGAGTCACATATTCCAGTTTTCAAGGGGCATTCCATACACTATCTCTTTGGTACGCTTACCTAGATGACATTTCTATGGAGCAACTTGTTACAACACACAATAAAACCCTTGTCTCAACTATTCACAAATCAAAAGGCAAAGAGTTTGACCACGTAATCTTACTGCTTCATAAACATCAGATGAATGATGATTTTTTGCGTCTTTGTTATGTTGGCATCACCAGAGCAAAAAAGAGTCTCACAGTCATTACAGATAATTCTTTTTTCAAAAACGCAAAGTTCCCTTTTGTTCTTTATGCAAATGACACTACTCACTACCAACAACCCAATCAAAAAACCCTTGTGATGGGACTAGCGGACCTCTACCTCAGTTTCAATGCCGAGTATCAAAAACAAAACTTGCATCTCATTGCAGGTAGCCAAGTAAACTATGAACAAAGGTACAATCAGGAGAGATATATTTTAATATTTAACTCCCTCTCTGTCGCTCAATTTTCTGCAAAATTTCAAAATCGTATTAGAACCTATGAAAATCAAGGCTATAAAATTGTTCATATTGTTATAGAGCATATTGTAGAGTGGCATGATGAAACAAACAATACATACAAAGAACTACCACTGTGTAAAATACTAATGAAAAGATAAAATTCTATTCTCTCAAATACTATCTATTTCCATAACATGAGTTACTGTAATGGCTATTACGATAATTTTCCTATAGATTCTATCTCCTTAATAGCCTTACCAACATCACCTAGACAACATCCTCCACTTGGATTTAAAACCTCACATGCACAACCGGGATCTTGCATTTTTGCTTTGATATCTTCAAGTGCCATTGTTTTTCCTGTAGCTTCGATCTCTGCTACTATCTTCTCTTTGCTCCATCCGAAACAGTAGCACACCGTAGCTGGAGAAGCACCATCTTTAAGCCCCACTATTACTTTCATATCTTGCTGCGTGAGGATTGTATCATCTCGAAAATAGATCACTTTACATGACGGCGTTTTACAATAATAAAAATCGCTCATGCAAGAGAGTTTACTCTTTGCCTCTTCTTTTACAAGTGCATCAAAAGTTTTTTCAAGTACGCCTTTTGCCAGCTTACTACATTCTGGACATGCCACTTTTCCTTTTGGTTGTACACTACAACAGTTATCGCCACTCACTTCTTTAAGTTTAGAACTGCTAACCATAGATTATCCTTTGCTTCACATTTTAAAGTATACCACACAAACCCAACACAAACTTTTCGTATACTTCTCTTATCAAAATAAAAAAAGGACAAAAAATGAAATCTTTAACAAAAATCTTTTTAGCACTTCTTCTTGGAGTAAGTCTCTCTCATGCAGCGGCATTCTCTAAAGATGCAAAGTTTCGAACTACTACAGCACACATCACAGCTGAAAAACCACTTACAACAGGAGCAAACACTCTTGTTGTCGAGCTTAAAAAAGGTGGTAAAGCTATAGATAATGCAAAAGTAACACTCAAAGCCTTTATGCCTGCAATGCCGGGTATGCCTGCAATGAGTTCAAAAGTAGAGGCAAAAAACTTAGGCAATGGTAAATATGAAGCTACTTTGAATCTTGCGATGAGCGGAACATGGCAGCTGCATATTTTCATCACTCCAAAAACGGGGAAAAAGTCTCGCATAAAAACGACACTTAATTTCTAAAAAGGAAAAGACGGTGAAAAATTTACTCCTTGGTGCACTTTTACTTGCAAGCTCACTCAGTGCAATGACTCTGAGTGAGCTCATAGAGAGTTCCCTATCACGCGCTCCGTCACTTGAAATTATCAATGCACGCCTTGTTGCCAATAAGCAAAATATTGATATAGCAGATCAGTTTGAAAATCCTGAGCTGCTACTGACAAAAAACACCATTGACAGCTCTCAGGCGATGAGTCAGACCGTGCTTACACTCAAACAAAAGATTCCCACCTACTCTAAAAGAGAAAAAAGAGAAGATATTGCACTCTCTGAGGAGAAACTGCTTCAAGAAAAACTCCATGCTGCAAAAGTCAAACTTGTAGGGCGCATCAAAAATGAGGCCTATACTATCTGGGAGTTGCGTGAGGAAATACAAATCATTGATGAGTACATAATACTAACGAGACAGAACATTCGTCTCTATGAATCCTATACCAGTGTAGATAATAATCAACATATGGGTATTATGAAAGCAGAACTCTCGCTCTCAGACCTAAAAGTCCAAAGAAGTGCCTTGGAGGCAAAAAAAGCAGCAGCCTATGCAAGACTCTCTTATCTTGCTGCTCTGAAAGTGACCGACTTGACGATTGATCTAAGCATAAAGAAAAAACCAAACTTACAGCAGCTACAAAATTCACTTAAAGAGAGTAACCCTGATCTTTTAATCACACAAAAAGAGATACAAAAGCAATCATATGCAGTAGCACTTGCAGAAATTAATAACTATCCCGATATTAACCTTATTGCCGGTTATGCTTATAGAGAAAAGTTTGACAACTATTTTAATTTTGGAGTGGGTCTCTCACTCCCAATATATGGCACAGAAGATGCAAAAGAGGAAAAAGAGCGTGCGATTTTACTTGAGAAAAAAAGCAAACAAAGTGATATAGAGCTAGCAGTGCTTGCACAACTTGAACTTTACTACGAGCAGATGCTCTCATCTTATAAAATACACCATATCATTCAAGATGAAGCTCTCCCGCAGGTTGCTCATATGTTTGAACTCTCAAGCTCATCCATCTCAGTTGGAAGTGACCTTTTTAAATACATTGATGTGCTTTTTCAAAAGCTCGATCTTGAGAAAAAAAGCATAAAAGCAGTAGCCAATTACAAACGTGCTGAGGCACAGATATCACAACTACGAGGTGAAATAAAATGAAAAAATCAACACTATTTTTAGCACTCCTGCTACCCTTGGCAATATTTGCAAAAGAGAAACCTACAGTACAACAGCTTTTCTCCGTCCAAACTGTCAAAGTAAAAAAGGTGAATACTTCTCACTCTAAAAAAAACTATGGCTATGTTGTTGCAGATGAAGCACGCATCTACGATGTAAGCCCTCGTTTTGGCGGTTTTGTGGAGAAACTCTATGCAGATAAAATATATAAATATGTAAAAAAGGGAGAGCCTTTAGTGACACTTTATTCTCCTGAGGTCTATAAGGCAAAAGAGGATTACCTCAACTCATACAACTATGCAAAAATTCGCAATAACAAAGGAATGCTCAAAAGTGCTAAACGAAAACTAGAGCTCTTAGGCGTTGATGCAAGGGAGATAGCGGCTGTTTTAAAAGAGAAAAATGTCTCACCAAATACAACTATCTATGCACCGACATCCGGTTACATCTTTACAAAAAACATTGTTAATGGTGCAGCTTTTAATGCAAAAAACAGACTCTTTGAGATAGTAAATCTTGATGAGATATGGGTTGAGACAAAAATCTTTGAAGATGATGTGAACTGGATAAAAAATGCAAATACTTTTGAGGTAAGTTTTAAAACTACCCCTAAAATTTATAAGACCAGTAACAAGCTTCTCTATCCAAATTTAGATCCAAAAGAGGCAACTTTGACGATGCGCCTGCGTCTCAAAAATCCAGACCACAGACTCTTTCCAGGAATGTATGCTGATGTACTCTCAAGAGATAAAGCAAGAACATACCTTACTCTGCCACAAAGTGCAGTGATTCGTAAAGACGGAAGATATTATGCCTTTATGATAGGAGAGTTTGAAGGAGAGTATGAACCGGTAGAAGTATCAGTAAAACCGCTTAACAACCAGACCTACATCATTTTAGATGGTCTGAGTGCCGGTGATGAAGTGGTTAACAATGCTCTGTTTATGATGGACAGTGATGCACAAATAAATGGGTTATATTGAGATAAAATATTTATCAACTTCCTTCATCCAATCTGAGACCGTTCAAAAATCTGTGTCAATCGGGTAAAATAACAAGTACTCAAGGACACAGAAATGAATATAGAAATAGATGTAGAGCAATTTGCTCGTGATATTAAAGCAGGTAAAAGTATTGGTGGTAAAGATGGAGCATTAGGTTCTCTCATAAAACAACTTACAGAAGCTGCACTTGCAGCTGAAATAGATTCTCACCTTGCACAAGATATTAGTAAAAACCGTAAAAATGGCTATGCTACTAAAACTATGAAAAGTGAACATGGAGAGTTTGAACTTGATGTTCCAAGAGACAGAAATGGTAGCTTTGAGCCTGAGATAGTCAAGAAAAATCAACGGACTATGACAGGTGAAATAGAAGAAAAAATACTTTCACTCTATGCACTTGGCAACAGCTACACTCAAATTGATTCATTTTTTACTTGGGTTTTCCTAAATTTTTCAAAATCTTTTCAACAGAGATAGTTTCTTTTTCATCTGTTATCAATGGAGTTGGTTCAGGAAATTTTCCACAAAAGTATCTTTTCCTATTTGATGCAACGCCAAAATATTTTGCATTATATACTTTAGAAGACGGATATTTTACTTGTAAAACTCCATCTTCTTCTATTCCTAACTCTCTAAAAGTATAAAAACCTTTGATATAACCTTCAACGTTTGGAACATTTTCAAGAATCCAATATTTTAAAATCGAATCTTGTTTCAAAAGCTTCCTTGCAATAATTTTCAAATAAGCTTCAATTAGCTGTATACCTAAAGATTTATCTGCTTTACCTGATTTATTAGAATTGGAAAAAGAGGTACATGGTGGAGACCCAATAATTACTTCTGTATCTGGAATAAGAGTATTAAATTCTTTATCTGGTAAATTTGCTATTGCAACAACATCACCTAAATAAGTATGTGCCTTAGGATGATTAGCTTCATGCGTGATTACTGCAGGCTTCCATCGATCAACTGCAAAGACAATCTCAAAACCTGCTAGTTTAAAACCCTCTGAAAATCCACCACCACCACCACAAAAAAAATCTGCTACCCTATACATAAGACCTCACTTCTTTTATAATATTCATCAATACAAAAATCCAAACAACCAAAGTGGAATTTTATTTCCGCTTCCTATCTCGATATCATCAGCGACTACAAAAGAGTTTTCTATATCTTTAATCTGTTTGTAGCCTTTACTTTTCCCGCCAACTTCAAAAGTGTAAGCTTCATCCACTAAAAAATCTCCTTTTTTAGGTATTTCAAGAGAATGTTTTACTTTTAACATACTTGCGAAAAATACTTCTCTGCCTGTTCCCGTATGAAAAGCATCACAATAGGCAAAATGCAGATTTGTATTGTTGAGATAAATTTTTTGCGGTTTGGTAAAAATGGCATCACCCTTTGTTTTTGCTCTAATAATATGAAAAACCTTTGCTCTGTGAAGATACTCTAAAAATCTGTACAGACCTTTATAGTTATCGTGCATATTCATTTTGGCAAGAAGCTCTTTTAGGTTTGGAGTGTAGGGATGCGATTCACAAATGAGTCTTACCAATTTTTTCAAATTATTGATACTGTCGTACTCTATAGGAAAAACCGATGGTATATCTACTTCTATAACAGTATTTATTGTCTCATTGAGCTTAATGAGATAATCTTCCTTGTCTTCAAAATAAAAAGGGTAGTAGCCCTGTTTTATATACTCTTGAAACAAAAGTGTAAGGTTGAATTTTTCTAAAAGTTCGTATGCTATATCTTGATGGTTTTTTACTATATCACCAAGAGTAAATGTCGGAAAGAGTATGTCTTTGGAGAACTCCACAAACTCTCGAAAACTCATCCCATCTACATCGTACACAATCGCACGCCTGCTGAGATCCGCTTTTGCATTGTCAAGTTTTAAGGCACAACTGCCACTGAAAATGACTTTTAAATCCAAAATATCGTAAATTTTCTTGAGCTCTATCTCAAAATCTTTATACTTGTGAATTTCATCAATGATAAGCACTTCCCCTTCCTCTTTTGAGAAAGCCTCTGCAACTTCATAAAGGGATGGAATGGTAATAATATCTGCACTGATATAGAGTTTTTTACTAAAGGGCAAATCCAGCTCTTTAAGATACTGAATAAGAAATGTTGTCTTTCCAACACCCCTTGCACCAAGAATACCTACAAGTTTTTTATCTAAATTAAGAGTATGAAAATATCTTTTGTATTTAAAATCTACCCTCTTAAACAGTTTTCTCTGGTAATCTCTTAATTCTTCAAGCATTGTTACTCTCCATGTTTAACTCTCATAATATCATAATTAGACTTACAAGTCCATTTTTTATAATAAAAATTAGGTTTACATGTCTAATTATGAAAAATAAATAACTATCTATAGCCTTAGGATTCTAATGCCTCATTTACATCCTGTTTGACTTTCTCTTCATCTACAAAAAAGAGGAGGATTGCACCTGAAATAAAAAGAATAGAGACAGAAGCAATGGAAGCACGTGAGTTTTGTGTAAAGAGTGCCACAAAAGCGATAAGCAGCGGTCCTAAAATAACAGCAAATTTTCCTATAAGATCATAAAAACCAAAAAACTCCGCTGCATATGCATGAGGAATCATTCTTGTATAAAAAGAGCGGCTCATTGCCTGTATGCCACCTTGAACCAGAGCAATCATAACTGCCAGTATATAAAACTCTGAGACATCTTCCATTAAAGATGCAAAAATTATAATGCCGATATAGACAGCTATTGAGAGAAAGATTACCTTTTTCGTATCCCACATATCTGCAAGTTTTGCCACTAAAAGCGTAGCGGGAAACCCGATAAACTGCACTATAAGCAGTGCCATAATAAGGCTGCTGATCTCAAATCCAAGTGCCATACCGTAATCAACGGCCATGCGGATGATCGTATCAACTCCATCTATATAGAGCCAATAGGAAACTAAAAAAAGAAACAATCCTTTTAATCTTCTTACCTTTGCAAATGTATCTTTTAGTCTTTTATACCCCTCTATCAAAAGTACTTTTTTAGCCTTTTTCTCTTTGCGCTTCTCTTTTACAAAAAGAAAAAGCGGTATCGAGAAGATTGCCCACCATACCGCTACACTCAAAAAGGATGCTTGAATAGCCTCGGCTTTGTTAGCAAAGCCAAAAAAAGAGGGCTCTTGCACCATAAAAACATTGAGTGCAAAAAGAACACCCCCTCCAAGATACCCAAGTGCAAACCCAAGTCCTGACACAAAATCAACATTTTTTTCACTTGAGATAGAAGGCAGCAGTGCATCATAAAATATATTTGAGCCCATAAAACCGATATTGCCCATCATATAGATAAATGCCGCTATCTGCCACTCTCCTTGGTCCACAAAAGAGAGGGATACACTCATCAAAACACCTAAAAAAGCAAAAAGAAAAACAAATCGTTTCTTCAGTGAGCCCGCATCGGCAATGGCCCCAAGTAAAGGAGCAATAAGGACGATAATCAAACTAGAAATCGAGTTGGCAAACCCAAGCTGTGCCGTGCTGAGTGTCACATCATTTGCAGCACTGTAATAAGATTTAAAAAAGATAGGGAAAAAACCAGCCATCACTGTTGTCGCGTATGCTGAGTTTGCCCAATCATAAAGTGCCCAGGAGTAAATACTCTTTTTTGTACTGTTTTGCATAAAATATTGTATAACAATATAGATAAAAAAAGGGCTAATCTTTTTCTATCACAAACCCACCACAAACTTTCACTATAATTTTCAAAACTAAAAATATGGAAGAATTATGATAGAAAAACTCATAGCGCTTAGCATCAAAAACAGATTTATCGTTCTGCTTGCTGCCCTTGCACTTGTTGGAGCTTCCATCTGGAGTATGAAGCACACGCCTCTTGATGCCTTACCTGATCTCTCACCTCCACAGGTAATCGTGCAAATTAACTGGGCGGGTCAATCTCCGGAGATTGTTGAAGATCAGGGGACCTATCCGCTTGTTGCACAGTTTTTGGCTATTGCCAACATCGATACTGTTCGAGGATACTCTACCTATGAAAATGGGCTGATTTACATCATTTTTAAAGAGGGAACTGACCTCTACTGGGCAAGAAGTCGTGTACTTGAACAACTCGCTTCCATCCAGTCACAACTACCCAAAAATATGGATGTAGCTCTTGGTCCTGATGCAAGTGGAGTTGGTTGGGTCTATGAGTATGCCCTCTCGTCAAAAACAAAAAACCTAGCCGAGCTTCGAACACTTCAAGACTACTACTACAAATATGCACTAATGGGTGTAGATGGAGTCAGTGAAGTTGCTAGTATCGGTGGATTTATTCCTACCTTTCAAGTTACTCTCAATAACGACAATCTTGTCCGTTATAACCTCAGCATTCAAGATATCGCCAAAGTATTAAAACAAAACAATAACGATACCGGTGGCCGTATAGTGATACAAAATGGTTATGAGTGGATGGTTCAAGCCAAAGGCTATATCAAAAACCTTGATGATATCCGCGCTCTCGTTGTTACAACAAAAGGCGGTACTCCTGTAAAGCTTGGTGATATTGCTAGAGTTGAACTCACACCTGCACCGCGTCGTGGTCTAGCTGATTTAAACGGTGAAGGTGAAGTAGTTGGCGGCATAGTTATGGCACGCTATGGCGAAGATGTTTACTCTATGATAAAACGCGTGCAAGAAAAAATGAAAGAACTTAAAGTTGAGGGTGTCGATGTCATCACTGTATATGACCGTTCAGGGCTTATTGACAAAGCTGTAGACACCTTAAAAGATACACTTATCGAAGAGAGTATCATTGTTGTTGTCATTATCGGTCTCTTTTTAATGCACTTTCGCTCCTCACTTATTGTCATCATTGTTCTACCACTTACAGTTGGTTTTACCTTTTTACTGATGAAACTCTTTGGTATTGGCTCAAACATCATGAGTCTTGGCGGTATTGCCATTGCCATCGGAGCGATGGTGGATGCAAGTATCGTTATGATAGAAAATGCCCACAAAATGCTGCACAAGTTTGAGCATAAAGAGGGTAGGATGCCTACGGATAAAGAACGCATTGCAATCATTTTAAAATCATCACAACTTGTAGGTCGTCCTATCTTTTTTGCACTCGCACTTATCGTTGTCTCTTTTTTACCAATCTTTGCACTCTCAGGTCAAGAAGGACTGCTCTTTACACCGCTTGCATTTACAAAAACCTTTGCTATGGCTGCGGGCGCATTCCTCTCTATCACGCTAGTTCCCGTTCTTATGGTCTTTTTTGTCAAAGGGCGTATATTGCCAGAGTCTAAAAATCCACTCAACAGATTTTTTATCTGGCTCTATCACCCCATCATCATCTATGGACTCAAACTCAAATATTTAGTCATAGTTTTAGTACTGCTCTCACTTGGCTATATGTACCCGCTCTATAAAAGTCTCAAATGGGAATTTATGCCGATGCTCAATGAGCAGACTTTTATGTATATGCCTGTTACTCCGTATGGTATCAGTATTGACCAGAGTAAACAACTCTTACAAAAAACAGACAAAATTTTAAAATCTTTTCCTGAAGTTGAAAATGTCTTTGGAAAAGCAGGACGTGCAGGGACTGCAACTGACCCGGCACCTCTTGGTATGCTTGAGACTATCATCACGCTTAAACCGCAAAGTGAGTGGCCAGAGAAAAAATCTTATGATGAGCTGCGTGAGGAGATGGAAGAAGCCCTGCAGATTCCGGGACTTACAAACTCATGGACCTACCCTATTCGTGGGCGTATTGATATGCTTCTCAGTGGTATCAGAACACCTATAGGGATAAAACTCTACGGTATGGATGCTGCGGGACTGCAAAAGTTTGGTAAAAAGATAGAAGAGAAACTGCGCCAGTATGATAAAACACTCTCTGTCTTTGCCGATCAGGCAAGTGCAGGGTATTACATCGATATCATCCCAGATGAGGAGAAGCTCTCCCGCTATGAGCTTACAAAAGACACTCTTCTTGAGTACACAGCCCTTGCAATCGGTGGTATGAAAGTATCTACAATGTATAAAGGACTAGAGCGTTATCCTATCTCTCTGCGTCTTGAAGAGGATGAGCGAAGAAGTCTGGAATCTATTCGAAATATCCAGGTAAAAACAAAGCTTGGTTTTGTACCACTTGGCTCTTTGGCAGAAGTAGCATACCGACAGAGTGCATCTGTCATCAAAAGTGAAATGGCTCAACCTGTAACATTTATCTACATTACTCCAAAAGAGGGAGTAAGCGCTACAGAGTATAAACTAGGTGCACAAAAGTTCATGAACGAGATAAAATTTGACCCAGGTTACTATATAGAGTGGGCAGGACAGTCTGAATATTTAGACTCTGCAATGCAGCGTATCATCTGGATAGTGCCTGCCGTTTTAGTCGTGATTTTCTTGCTTATCTATATGGCGCTTAAAAAGCTCGTACCAACCCTTATCGTCTTTTTTACGCTGCCGTTTGCTCTGCTGGGTGGGCTTATTTATATAGATATGCTTAACTTTGCGATGAGTATTGCTGTTATTGTCGGTTTCTTGGCTCTACTTGGTGTAGCAGCTGAGACGGCAATAGTGATGATAATCTACCTCCAAGAGAGTGTGGATGAGTTAAAAGAAAAAAGAGGTTCTGCATTTAATCTTAAAGACTTAAATGCAGCCATCTATGAAGGTGCAGTTCAAAGAGTACGACCAAAACTGATGACAGTTTTTGCAATCCTCGCAGGTCTTGCACCGATTATGTATACTCACGGAGTGGGAAGTGAAGTGATGCAGCGAATTGCTGCCCCTATGCTTGGAGGCGTTGTAAGTTCAGCTGTTCTCTCTTTGGTTATAATTCCGATACTCTATGAAATTTATATGAAAAAAGAGATTGAAAATGAAAAAACAGATATTTAAAGTTCAAAATGTAAAATGTGGAGGGTGTGCAAACACGCTTACGACAAAACTTAAAAGTGAATTTGGTGAGATAGAAGTCAATCTTGAAGTGATGCCGCGTGAGATAAGTTTAGAGATAGAAGATACTAAAGTTCCTGCGCTACGTGAAGCGCTTAAATCTCTTGGATATCCTATGGCAGATGAGACGCTTGGATTTGTAGAAAACACTACTGCACAGGCAAAAAGCTTTGTCTCCTGCGCAGTTGGAAAGTTTGAAGTAGCAAAAGGAAAATAAACTTACACAAACTCACCACACTCTCTCACTATAATTTTATAAATTAGTCAAAGGATAAATGATGATTTATAAAACTACAACAAGTTATCCTCTCGAAACTGTCAAAGCACAGATTGCAGAAAAAGCAAAAACATTGGGCTTTGACCTGCTTGGAAAGTATGAATTTAAAAAAATTCTCAAAAGCAAAGGTTTTGAAATAACACGAGATATTACAGTCTATGAATTATATAATCCTGTTGCAACACACTCAGCCCTAAATGCACTTTCTGAAATATCTGTCTATCTACCATGCAGACTCTCTGTTTATCATGAAAATGGAGTGACAGTACTGGCAACTATCGGTATTAAAAATATTTTACAAGCAAGCAGTATTGATGGTGAACTTCAAAAGCATATGCAAGAGATTTTCAACAAAATACGTGCATTAATGAACTCATGGTAAAAGGAGGCTGTTATGCATGGTTTCGAATTTGGTATGGGATTTGGTTGGATAATTCCCCTTATTTTGATTTTTTGGCTCTTTTATCTCATTGGCAATACACGAGAAAAGGAAGAATCTGCACAGGATATTCTTGATAAAAAATATGCCAATGGTGAGATTAATGAAGAAGAGTATAAAAGAAGAAAAGCAAACCTAAAACACTGACTTGGAGGTCTGTTATGAAAAATGAAGATAAAGAAAATCTCTACTGTGTAGATGATTCCTGTAAGATTGACAACACCTCTTATACATGCCCGATGCATCCTGAAATTATTCGCAATGAACCTGGGAATTGCCCAATCTGTGGTATGACTCTTGAGCCCATTACTGTGGAGGTAGATGAAAAAAACGATGAGCTTGATGATATGAGTAGACGTTTTTGGATCAGTACGCTTTTATCATTACCTCTTTTCTTACTTGCTATGATTCATGATATCACACCAGAGTATATTCCTGACTTTCTTACTGGCAAAATGATTCAGTATATTGAGTTTTTTCTTGCAACACCCGTCGTTTTATGGGGAGGCTGGCCTTTTTATGTCAAAGGGTATATCTCTATCAAAACATGGAACTTAAATATGTTCACATTAATCTCCATGGGGGTAGGAGCTGCTTATATCTATAGTCTTGTTGCACTATTTTTACCAACAATTTTCCCACCACTTATGCAAACAAAAGAGGGTTTGGTACATGTTTACTTTGAAGCAGCTGCAGTAATTACTACTCTTGTACTTTTAGGGCAGGTTTTAGAACTGCGAGCAAGAAGTAAAACAAATACAGCCATCAAAGAACTCCTCAACCTTGCTCCTAAGAAAGCTCATCGGATTATTAATGCAAAAGGCGACGAGGAGGATGTTAATCTTGAACTTGTTCATATCGAAGACAAACTTCGTGTGAAACCAGGAGAGAAGATTCCCGTTGACGGTATTGTCATAGAGGGACAGAGTAATGTTGATGAATCTATGATAACAGGTGAGCCTGTGTTGGTACAAAAAGCCAGTGGAGATACACTTATAGGGGCTACTATCAATAAAAATGGCACACTCATTATGGAAGCAACAAAAGTAGGAAGTGATACTTTGCTTGCTCAAATCGTGCAAATGGTTGCCCAAGCACAACGTTCACGTGCACCAATTCAACAGCTTGCAGATACAGTCTCGGGATATTTTGTTCCTGCAGTTGTAATCTCTGCAGTTCTTGCTTTTATAGGATGGTTTATCTGGGGGCCATCACCACAACTCGCCTATGCTGTAGTTGCGGCTGTTTCCGTTTTAATTATTGCCTGTCCCTGTGCACTTGGACTTGCCACTCCAATCTCCATCATGGTTGGAACCGGTCGAGCGGCACTTTCAGGAATCCTCATCAAAGATGCAAAAACTTTGGAGAGAATGGAAAAAGTTGATACTTTGGTTGTCGATAAAACAGGAACGCTTACACTCGGGAAACCAAAAGTAACTGATTTTATAGTGACTGATGATTTTGGAAAAGATATACTTTTGCAATATGCAGCCTCCATTGAACGTGCGAGTGAGCACCCTCTTGCACAGTCTGTTATTGACTTTGCGAAGGAATCCAATATCTCTCTTATAAGTGTCAATGATTTTGAGGCAATACCTGGAAAAGGAGTTATAGCAACAATAGAAGAACAAAAAATTTTACTTGGCAGCGAGAGCTTCTTAAAAGAGAACAATATTGATATAGCAGTGATTAAAGAAACAGCTGATGCTATGCGAAGAGATGCAAAAGGAATTATATTTATGGCAATTAACGGTCAATATGCCGCTATTCTTGCCATTGAAGATCCGATAAAAGAGACTTCTGTTGAAGCCGTGAAAAGACTCACAGAAGAAGGTATCACTGTTGTGATACTTAGTGGGGATAATGAAACAACTGCCAATGCAGTAGCTAAAAAACTCTCAATTTCCAAAATATATGCCAATGTTCTACCGGACGAAAAAGCAGAAGTCGTTAAAGAGCTTCAGGCCAAAGGAGCCATTGTGGCAATGGCAGGTGATGGTATCAATGATGCTCCGGCTCTTGCACAAGCTGATGTAGGCATTGCTATGGGTACTGGAACGGATGTTGCCATAGAGAGTGCCGGTGTGACCCTAATAAAAGGAGATCTGTTAGGCATTGTAAAAGTACTGAAGCTCTCTCGGGCTACTATGAAAAACATACGACAAAATCTCTTTTTCGCATTTATCTATAACAGTTTAGGAGTACCGGTTGCCGCTGGTGTGCTTTATCCATTCTTTGGAATTGTGCTCTCTCCTATTATTGCGGCGGCAGCTATGAGTTTCAGTTCTGTTTCTGTTATAGCCAATGCCTTACGTCTTAAAAATACAAAACTCTAAAAGGAAAAATATGAAAATATTCTTACTGGCAATTTCTATTTTACTTCTGCTTTTAAGTGGATGCAGTGATGAAAAAGGTGCTAAGGAATCTACAGCACCCGGTATGAAATGTGGTGCAGGAAAGTGTGGTGCAAATATGTTTGATGGGAATGCAGCACTTGCTAAAAAGAAAAAAAATATTCTTAAGCAAATGAGAGAAGATGATCCTCGAAAAGATTGTGTACTTCAAGCCAGAACGACAAAAGCAACCTATGGCTGCGTGAGAGACCCAAAAACAAAGAAAATGACACTGAAGTGTGGAGAAGGTAAATGTGGAACCGCCATGAAAGCACCAAAACCTGCAATGAAATGTGGTGTCGGTAAATGTGGTAGTGGAGAGAGTGGTATGTAAGACCTAGAGTATTATCTTCTCTCCATAGGCAACAATATGTGCATCAAGCTGCAACTTCTCTTTGAGCACTTTTTTAAATATTTTTTGGGTCTCTTTTTCACCATGGACTAAAAAGACTTTTTTAAGCTCTTTCATATTTGAAATCCATTTAATGATGCCATCTTGGTCTGCGTGGGCAGAAAAACCGTTAATGGTATGAATAGAAGCTTTGACAATAATATCTTCACCAAATACATTGATCCACTGCGCACCCTCTACTATCTCTCGTCCCAATGTTCCCTCAGCTTGAAAACCTACAAAAACAACAGCATTTTTCTTATCCCAGATACGATGTTTAAAGTGGTGTGTAATCCGTCCACCGTTACACATTCCACTACCGGCAATGATGATAGCTTTACTTTTAATATCATTTATACCTTTGGAAGCTTCCGGAGTTTCGGTATAGACAAGTGAGTTAAAATTAAAAACCGTACCATCCTCTTTAACATTTTCCTGACACTGTTTGGTAAGTTCCTGAGCATAGTTTCTGTAGACTGCTGTAGCTCGTGTTGCCATCGGAGAATCAAGAAAGACTTTACACTTTGGCAACTCACCACTCTTATACATCTCACGTAACAGACAGAGCAGCTCTTGTGTCCTCTCCACTGCAAAAGAGGGAATCAAAACGTTTCCGTGAGAATCCAAGGTCTTTACTATTACATCTTTAAACTCCTCAATTGTCAAAGAGATAGGCTGATGTTCTCTGTCTCCATACGTTGTCTCTACATAAAGTGCTTCGGTTTTACTACACTTCTGTAAATCCGGAAGTACAAGTTGATTGTTGTTACCAATATCACCAGAAAAGACAATCGTATGCGAATCCTCATCCTCCATATAAGAGAGCTCTATAAAAGCAGAGCCCAAAATATGTCCGGCATTTCGGTAGATAAAGCTGACACCCTCACACAGTTCATAATAGACATCATATTCTGGATTAATCCACTCTATCATCTTAAAAGTTTTATCGACATCAAGTGGTTCATAAAGAGGTTTGGAGAGTTTTGTCTCTCTCCCTTTTCGTAGTGCTTTTCTATACTTTGTCTGAAAATCTTCACTCATGATTTTTGCACTGTCCAGCAAAATAATCTCTGCTAACTCCATCGTTGCTGCAGTAGCATAAATCTTGCCCCCAAAGCCCTCTTTGACAAGTCTTGGAATACGTCCGACATGATCAAGGTGTGCATGTGTTACAAGAAGGTAGTCAATCTCTTTGGCATCAAAACCAAAGGGTTTTTCATTCATCTCCTCCTCTTCGCCCTGAAACATGCCGCAATCTATCAAGATTTTCACATCACCGATTTGTAAAAGATGACATGAGCCTGTTACTTCCTGAGTCGCTCCATAAGAGTGTACGGTTGCCATAACTATTCCTTAATTATTCTGCATAAAATAATTATACTCCCTCTTTCATTAATGGGCTATTGTTTTACATCAAGTACTTTTTTTATGGCATCTGCTACACGAAAAGAGTTCGCATAAATCGTCCATGTATAAGGGACACTTCCCCCTGTTGGCATAAAAGAGGCATCTGTAACATAAAGGTTCTCTAAGTCATGTGCTTTGCAGTTTTTATCTAAAACGGAACTTTTTGCATCATTACCGAAACGGCATCCCCCTGCAACCAAATTTGGAGGTGGAGAAGCCGAGATATCATAATCTATCTCTACAGCGCCCATCTCACGCAGTACTTTTACGGCCTTTTGTGCCAAATATTCACCGACTTCTAAATCATGTGGATGTCCATAGAGATTAATCACACCAACGGGCACACCATACTTGTCTTTTGCCTTCTTATCAACACTTACAAAACACTTATCTGTCGGCAACCAGTCATTAAAGACCTCAAAGGTTAGTACCCGTGAAGTAGTAAGACGTTTTTGCACTTTTTTAGCCAGTGCCTCACCCCACATGAGATTGCCATGATTATCATAAACCTCACGCATGACACGAGAAATAATATTTTGATGCTCAAAGAGAAAATCTATAGTTCCCCCTTTTTGCTTTCTCTTGCCATCTTTATAATCGTACCACTGTTGCAGACTTCGGTTAAAAAAAACACCCACTTCCATCAGCTCTTTTTGTTGTGCTTGCGTAAGCTTTTCAAATACAAAACGCCCACTGCCGCTTCCCCCGGCAGAGAAAATAAGGTTTTTCCCGACCTCTTTGCTTGAATTTGCCAAACCATTTGGGAAAAACTTATTTGTAGAGTTCAGTAGCAGTCGTGAGCTCTCTATCGCCTGTGCTGCCAAAACAAAGATCTTTGCTCGTATGACATGGACAGCTCCCAACCTTGTTTTATAGTAAGCTTTCCTTACTCTTTTGTCATCACTCTCCAGTTTATAGACAAAAGCATCCGTAATGATTCTCGCTTTACACTTCTGTAGCAGTGCTGCCCTTGCACTCCCCTTTGCTCCACTTGCACAACCATAAGAGCCACAAAAGTTAGAGTAGTAACAGCCATTACGTGAGAGAGCATTTTGAGAAAGAATGGCTCGCGGTGTCGGTATCGATTCAAATCCAAGCTGCTCACATGCCGCATCAAACCATTTAACTGCACCATTGATAGTAAGTTCCAGATATGGAAAATCTACACTAGAGCGCGGTTCCTGCTGAGAATGATTTACAACTCTTCCACTCACACCGATAATCTTTTCCACTTTTGTATAGTAAGGTTCCAAATCTTCATATGATATCGGCCAATCCACTACATTGGCACCTTCTATCGCACCATAAGTAGAAAGAAGTTTAAAATCATTTGGCTTAAGACGATGAAAATAACCGCTCATCAGATTCGATGAACCTCCAACCATATTCCCATTCCAAAAACTCCAATGATACTCCCGTCCATCATAACGTTTGTATGTACCATCTTTTTGATACTCATTGATGATATGAAACTCATCTTCAAGTTTTGGAGTAAAGATATCTCTGCGTGAGACAGCAAGCTCATCCTTGTTAAAATCAGCTTCGGTATAATTTTTTCCTTTTTCAAGTACTACAACCTCAAACCCAGCAAGACTTAGCTCATAGGCAATTGGTGCTGCTCCCGCACCACTGCCGATAATACACACATCAACCAAGGTAAGGCTCCTTCGGTCGTGGCAGGCCACCTGTAAACTTCAGCCATTCCCAACCGGCTTGCTTATTGTTCCCACCATATACAGGGTCTCCAAGCATTGCTTCAAACATATAACCCATCACATCATACAAAAAGCTCTCTCCCCATTCTGTTTTAGATATTATCTGCAAAATTGCTTCTCGCTCTTTGGATGAAAGCTTTTTATACTCTTTCTTGTATCCTATTATTGCCTCTTCATTAAGCCACTTAATACCGTTTTTTATAAAGTCTTTGTCTGCTTTGGAAATTTTTGGATGGTTAAAAACAACAGTCATATATGAAGCTGTTTCAATGCCAAGTGCTTGTGCTTTAGGAAAGAGGTCTTGGTGCAATACTCTCAGTGTCTCGATAGGTGTAGTTACTCCAAACAAAGAGCATCCGTCCATCAAAAACAGAGCACCAAATAAAAAACTCGATTGTAAGAATCTTCTACGAGAAAAGGTTGTCAAAGAAGGAACCTTTTTTCTTTGGAGTATAGGCTTCTATTCCCTCATCCACAAAATCAGGATCACCTTTTTCAAACTCTCTCTGCGAGACTTTTTTTATATGTTTTTTCGGTTTTGTTTCTACATAACCGTTATCTTTTGAGCTCATGACTCCATAAGGAATACACATAACATCCTCCTTTTTCTTTTCTTAACTCAATTATACAAAAGTTTTGTGTATCTTCTGTGTACTTACCATCCTACAGCAATATTAATCGACAAGTGCTTCTACAAAATAACAGTCAACATCCATATAGGTCTTTCCGGTCTGATCCTTAAAAATCAGTTTGCTTTTGTCAAGTTTTGCAAGTTCATCAACACCGACAACTGCTAAAAGCTGTCGTATTCCTGCTAAGAGCTGTGCATGATATGAGGCAATGTTTCTTGCTTTTTTCTCAACTAAAAAAGAAGCACGTTTTTTCTTATCTTGTGTAGCAAGTCCAACAGGACAGGATCGGCCATATGCACCTGAACACTCACGCGCTCGTATACATCCGGCACTCATCATAAAAGCCCTTGCAATCGCTACATAGTCAGCACCAAGCCCAAAGAGTACGATAGCATCATCCGGAGTAAGTACTTTCTCACTCGCAATAATTTTCACCTTCTCTCTAACACCTGCCTCATGCAATGCACTCTCAACGATATAGAGTGCTTTTGCTATTGTCATACCTACACTCATCATCATCTCTAAAGGTGCTGCACCACTTCCGCCATCGCCACCGTCAATGGTTAAAAAATCAGGATAGGCATCAGAGTTCTGCTGCACTCTTTTTTGAATGAGACTTGCATACTCTGCAAAGTTCTCTTTGGATGAGATGACAATTTTCACACCGACAGGTTTGTCGGAGAGTTTTTTGAGCCTGCCTACAAAATCAAATAGCTCCTCCAAGCTGTTTGCAAAGGGAAATTTATTTGGAGAGAAGAGATCTTTATGTGCCTCTACACCACGATAATACGCTATCTCCTCACTCACCTTCTCTGCTAAAAGTCTCCCACCTGTCTGTTTAGCACCCTGTGCCATTTTTATCTCAGTCATACGGCAAAAACGCATTGTCTTTTTATAACGCTCTTCATCAAAGTTACCATCAGTATCTCTGACACCGTAAAGACCGCTTCCAATTTGTAAAATAGTATCAGGAATATCATCGGGGATTTCAGAAGGAAAAACATCAAGAGGTGCACTCCAGTCCACTCTGTAAAAAAGTATCTCTTCTTTGTCAAAAAGATAGCTGTCAGCAGCACCACAGAGGACTACCATATGTCTGTAGACTTTTTGTGCTATTGCACCGTTAAGCAAAAATTTTAAAGTTTTATAGACACTTTTGGCAAAAAACGTACCCTCATATATCTCAAAAAATTTGCACTCTCTTGTATATTTATGAGTGTATAAAAAGTTTGAAGTAAAACCGCCTTCTCCTGTGTTGATAGGAAATCTACCAAGATAAGCTCCCTTTGTAAAAGCTCGTGTTCCCTCAGGTGAGATTGCACCATCGCTCATAGCACTTCTGCCAAAAACAGAATGCGTTACAAAAGGCTTTGGAGAGTTTTCTCCAAAAGTAACAGAAAAGTTATTACTGACATCTTCGGTATTTAAAACACAGTTGGCATTTTTAATGGCAAGTCGTGCACTCTTTTGCGGTTGTCCCGGGGAAAATGAAGCGTAGGCAGATCTTCTCTCAGCTGAATCATAAACCCACTTAACCTTATCAAAGGAGTCATAGAACTGTTCATCTCCAAAATATTGTCGCATTGGATTACGCAAAGCATAAAAGAGATAGCGCAATCTTCCGATAAGCGGATAGTTGATAAGCAGTTGATTCTCTCTTTGAATATATCTATCATAGATAAAAATTACAATAGAGAGAGCCAGAATGAGAATGACAAATGCCTTCATCAAAAACATCATAATGGGAAAATTGATATGTCCTATCTTATGTGTAAACTCTACTAACTCTTCCATCTACTTAGCTTTTCTCTCCAAAGATAATTCTGTCAAGTGAAAATCTTCCCGCACCGTGTGCTATAAAGATAATCAAAAAGAGCATATAGTAAAGCGGTATCTCAAAACCGTTATTACCTGCCTCAAAACCATTAGGAAGGTGTACAGTTACAATAGCCACTATCATAATAACAATCAGTGGAATGGAGATAAGACGTGTCAAAAATCCAAACGTTAAAAGTACTACACCTATTATCTCTGTAGTTGCTGCCATATAAGCATTGAGCGTTGGGAAAGGTATACCGATAGAGCCAAACCATTCAGCAACAGAGCCTATATCACTCCACTTCATCATAGCCGGTTGGTAAAATCCATAAGCAACAACAAGCCGTGCTAGTAACAAACTGACAGACTGCAGATACTCGCTCAAACGGGAAAACTCTAAATAAATTTTTTTGATATTCATAATAAACTCCTTCGTTTATAAAAGATAAGTCTACCTTTTATTTGTGTAGGAAGTGTGTAGAAGATTTTAGAAGCAAGGTATAGACTTCTTGCTTATCTATAATTATGCAAGAAGTCTAATAGGGGAAGTAATATAACTCTATTTGTTACCGCCACATTTACCGACACCGCACTTCATAGCTTTTTTCTTTGCTTTTTTTGCATCGCCGCACTTTTTCGCCTCTGCTTTATCCATTTTAGCACCACACTTCATCTTCTTAACCGGCTTTTCCATTTTAGAACCACATTTTCCAGCTCCACACTTCATGCCCTCTGCACTCGCAGTTGTTCCAAATCCTACAAAAAAAGCCGCTGCTAAAAGCATTGCTGCTACATTTAATCTTTTCATCTTCTCATCCTTTGATTTTAAGTTGAACAAGTGTAACACAAAATAAGAAATATTTATGTGATACTTGTTACATTGGAACTATTTTATAGAAATAGTGTGTAGTATTTGTGTAATGGTGTATAATTAGATAATTTATTTAAAGGCTTCCCTATTCTATCAAAAAAAGAGACTCTTCAAGAGCAATTCAAAAACTTTTACAAAGAACACAAACCAAAAAGCATGGAAGATGCAGTAGAGAAATTTGCCATCTTTGGAGGTGTTTCCTGGGGGGAAATCGATACTTCCAAACCATCTTTTGAGCTTATTGAGAAGCTTATTTTGGATGATTACTCCTACATTCGTAACGATATCAATGAACTTACAGATGGGCAACCACTTTACCACTCTATTCTCACAGCTATTGCACTGAGTGATGGTAAAGCTCATGCGGTCTATAAACGTGCCCATGTTGAAGAGAGTGTTGGAGAAAAAGCAGTTGAGACGCTTCTTGAGCGTGGACTTATTCGGTTCAAACGCTCTAAAGGTGCAGATGACAGATTTAGCTTTACGTTGCCCTTTTTACGTTTTTGGTTTGCCTTTGTATCACCTCTTTTTAAAGGGATTCGTGATGGAGAGTACAAAGAGGTAAAAGAGCGTTGGCAAAGTTACGAAAATGAGTTTACCCATCCTATTTTTACAGAGCTCTCACACGCACTTCTGCGAAAAAAACTCAAAGATGACTCCATTATGGAGATATCAGAGTATTGGAAAAATGATGGTCTTACACTCGACATCTATGCGAAAACAAAAGGCAAAAAGCGTATAATCGGCTCATGTAAATATACAAACTCCAAAATAAAAAAGAGTGAACTTTCAAAGCTTGCAGAACTTGCACAAAAAGCAAATATTGATGCCGATATGCTTGTTATCGTTGCTAAAACAGGTTTTTCAAAAGAGCTAAAAGCACTCAAAAATGAAAACCTAAGACTCTATACACTCAAAAACTTTAAAGAACTACTGGGCTAAAGAATGAAGCTTTTACATAAACTTTTACTTGGATATATTCTAATTATTATTTTTATTGGTTCCTTTTCAACGCTATTGCTAATCTATACAATAGACAAAAACTCCTCTTATCTTGTAGCATACAGAGAAAGAGAAACTACCTCCTTTGTAAAAGTCCTCAATGCTGTTATTCTTGAAAAGAACAAACTTAAAGATACACAAACTATTCAAAAGCTTTTTGATGAAACAGTAGAAAAACTTCCTCATGTAAAACGTTTAACATTACATGTACAAAATCCTGAAAATGGGCATTTTAAGCCTATCGTCAGTACTGTTAGAAAATATTTGCAGATACCTTCTCATCAAGAAGATATTGATGCAATACTTTATAAGAAAACAACACTTTTATATGAAAAGGGTAAAAATGGAGGACAGTTACTTGATATAACCTATCCCATTACTGATAACAATCTCAAAGCTATAGCAGCAATAGGGGCTACTGTTTCACTTTATGAATCAGACAAAGTTCTTGCGAACGCAATTCAAAAAATGAAAGAAGATACGCTATACAACATCCTTTTAATTATTATGACTGCTTTGATTCTCTCCCTTATTATCGGTCTACTTGTTATACGTAAAATTATCTCCCCTTTACATACTTTAAAAAATGCTATTGGATCTTTTTCAAAACAAGAGTTTACTCCAATTGAAATAGCTTCCAATGATGAAATAGGAGAGTTAGCAGCCACATTTAATATTATGGCTGATGAACTTCATATACTGTACAATTCAATGCAAGAACAGATAGATATAAAAACAAAAGAACTCCAAACACAATATCTTGTTGACTCACTAACAACTCTGCCAAATAGAAATGCCCTTTATGAAGATATGAAAAAATTCTCATCTTTTCATCTGGCAATTTTAGATGTCGCATCATTTAGAGATATTAATGACTCCTATGGTGTTGATATAGGGAACCGTGTTTTACAAGTTTTGGCACAAAAAATAAAATTCTATCTTGATAATACACAACTTAAGATATATCGACTTGGTGGTGATGAAATAGCCATTATCAACTATGAATATAATGCAAAAAAGTTTGTTCAAATTATCCAACAGCTTATTAAAAGCCTTGAGCATGAAACAATTTACTTTGAGGATAAAGATCTTGAAATTAATGTTTCCCTGCATGCGGGAATATCTTTAAATCAAAAGTCTGCACTTGAACATGCCAATATCGCTTTACTAGAAGCTAAAAAAAGCTATGTTGATTTACGTGTTTTTAATGAAAAAACTCATACTGAAGATATACAAATACAAAATTTGAAAATGATTAAAAAAATTAAAGATGCTGTTAATCATGATAATTTTATAGCCTATTACCAGCCTATTCTTAATAAACAAAAAGAG
Source organism: Sulfurimonas indica (assembly GCF_009192995.1). Taxonomy (GTDB): domain Bacteria; phylum Campylobacterota; class Campylobacteria; order Campylobacterales; family Sulfurimonadaceae; genus Sulfurimonas; species Sulfurimonas indica. Next base: position 60,335 of record NZ_SDID01000009.1, read on the forward strand.
ATTGTTAAATACGAAGCACTTGTACGCATGCAATATAATCATGAAATATTATCACCTAACAGTTTTATTGATATTGCTAAAAAAACCAAGTATTATAAATATATTACACGTAGTATTATCGCTCAAGCTTTTCAAGAGTTTAAATCATCAACACTCTCCTTTTCGATAAATATATCAGGGGATGACCTTATCAACCAAGAAACATTTGGTTTTATCCAGTATCATTTAGAAAATTTTTCAGATACTTCTCGTGTCATCTTTGAAATTGTAGAGAGTGAAGATATTCATCATCTTCCAAACCTTCAAAAATTTATTGCACTCATAAAAAAACATAATGCAAAAATTGCCATCGACGATTTTGGGACTGGTTACTCTAACTTCTCTTATCTCTTAGATTTAGAGCCTGATTATATCAAGATAGATGGCTCTTTAATTAAAAATATAGATCACGATGACAAGTCTTACAATATAGTAAAAACAGTTGTATCTTTTGCCCATACACTTAATATCAAGGTTATTGCAGAGTTTATTCACTCCAAAGAAGTACTTGCAGTTTGTGAAAGTTTAGGTATTGATGAGTTCCAAGGATACCTCTTTGGTGAACCATCTCTTACAATAGTCTCAAAATAAAGGATCTTCTCATGTATAAAAAAATTTTACTGCTTCATGGTTGGGGAGGAAGTGATTTTCCTCATTGGCAGAGCTGGCTTGCAGGTGAATTGGCACGTGATTATGGCTGTGTAAATTTTTTGCGTTTTTGGGATTTTGACAATCCTAAACTTGATATCTGGTTGCGTGAGCTTCAAGATGCACTACAAGATTTCAGACCCGACATTGTTATCTGTCACTCTTTGGCAAATACACTTTGGTTTCATCTTTGTGCGAAAAAAGAGCTGCGTGAAATAGAAAAACTCTACCTGGTTGCACCACCTAGTTTGAATTGCACTATTACAGAATTAAGTGAATTTTTTCCTGTAGATATACCGCCAAATCTTTATGCCAAAGAAACACTGCTTATTACCTCAACAAATGACCCTTATATGACCCAAAAAGAGGCAAATGATTTAGAGAAAAAGCTAAACATTCCTATGAAAGTTATACAAAACGGTGGTCATTTAAATGCAGACAGCGGTTATGGTCAGTGGGAGTGGATGCTTCAAGAGTTAAAAGCTGTTACCACATCTCACGCATAGATATCAAGTTGATTGCTACTGAGAGTCGGTTTTACTTCCTGTTTGAGTGATTCTTGCACGATTTTGGCTTTTTGCACTGTTTCATTTTGGGCATTGAAGCCTTGCGAACTATTTTTTGTATTATCATCTTTTACAGAATTAGGGTCTAATCTCCCTACCTGCATAGAGCTAGGATATGGAGATTGAAATGTATACTGTACCACTTTCATATCATCCTCCTTTGTGCCTATATAAAAATTATAGCACAAAAATCATAAAAAATTAACCGATTATATACTGATCTCTTCCATTATGCTTCGCCATATAAAGTGCATTATCCACTCGTTTAAAGAGCTCTTCATAGTCATCTCCCTTTTTATATGTTGTCAAACCAAATGATGCTGTAATCTTTGGAACAGGTGAAAATACAACTTTAGCTATTTTCTTTTGCAATTTTTCAACTAAGTGCACCAACCCCTCTTTATTGGTATAGTTAGCAATAATAATGAACTCTTCTCCACCCCATCGTGCTACAAAATCATCCTCTCTTACATTTTTCTGCAGAACCTTGGCAAATCTTTTTAAAACTTCATCACCAATCTTATGTCCATAATTATCATTAACAAGTTTAAAAAAATCTATATCAACAAGTATCAATCCAAACTCACTACCATAGCGCTGTGCGCTTTTTATCTTTCTTTTAATCGTTTGCAAATACTCACTACGATTATAAAGGGAGGTTAAAGCATCATGTGTTGAGAGATTTTCCAACTCTTTTGTTGTCACTTTGACAAGATGGGTCAAAGCTTTTTTAATAGGGTCAAAATCTTTCGTATCTACAGTAATTAACCTCTTCTCTTTTAAGCTCTTTTTAGTCTCTGAAAGCAGCATAAAAGTAGTAGTGACATTTAAAAGCTCTGCTATTTTTCCTGCGTGAAAATACTCTCCAAATGTGAAAAAACCAACCGTAGGAGCAAGTGATTCCAAAATATTTATCTCATCCCTCAGCTTATCTTCCAGCAGTGCCTTTCTTGCGGCACAAGAGTAGATATAGACAGCTTCGGCGGCTTTTGTTTTAATCTTTTCAAAATATTCATAAAGATTATCTGTCAACTCTTCAATATTTGCAAAACTAAAGCGAACACTATCCCCTACATCAAATTTTCCTGCATACATCAAAGCATGATTCTCTGTAACAGCGACAGGATCCCTTGCCACCAAAACACCCTCTTTATCTAAGAGTAATGGAAAAGCCATACAGGAAGCCGGAAGATTGTTTACAACATCATCACCAAGATACTTTCTATACACATCAATAATCGCAATACCATCAAGTTCATAAAGAGTAGAACCGTCTGCTTTTGTAACACTCATCTCTTTGCCAATAGGAGTCCATTTCAATATATAATCACTATTAACGAAAAGTTCATCCCCACTCAGTGTCGCTATAACGCAACCGTTGTCACTATACTCTTTTTCTGTGAAAACATATGTTTGCTTGAAGCTTTTATCTGCTGCTCGACCACCTGCAATAACAATGTCAGGAGCCATCTTATAAATATCTTTTAGCAGTGTTTCTGCATCACTTTTAAGCCCATCACTAAAAATTATCATTGCCTTTGTATTATCACTTAAAAGCTCTTTTTGAATATCTTCAAGATGGAAATTCTTGTCTAATTGATAGAGTTTTGATTTTATGGATGTCTTGTTAAATATACTAAATGAGAGTGTCACCGTATTATCATACATTGCACCATTACAGATTTCACCACTTGTTGTAGTACCAATAATATTGGCTTTTGGTAGTCTTTCTTTAACTACTCCAGCTAATTCCAGACAATACTCTGCATCAACAATACCACTGAATATCTGAACAAAAAGCCTCTCTTCTTTTTCTAGTTCATGAAGTTCTATAAATCTTTGAAGCTCTGCTTCATTTGTATATACCGTGTTATAACTTGTCACAGACTCTCCTTTTATAAGGGAATCTAAAAGATATCCTTAGATCTTATAGACTATTATATCATTCAAGCAACATAAAAAAACTTAAAGTATCACATTTTGCCTCATAGATTTTTATAATGTCCAAACCGAAAATTTACGGTTTTTAATTTTTCCACTTTTTAAATACTTAAATGCACGATCAATATCATCACTTGCCACAGCTACATAAGCTTGCCTCTCATAAATATCTATCTTACCGATTGAACTACCTGCAAGCCCTGCTTCACCACTCAACGCTCCTAAAATATCCCCAGCACGCAGTTTATCTTTCTTACCGCCTTCAATCACAAGCGTTACAAACTCCGGCGTCATCTCAAAAGAGTCCACTTCTTCTATATCACTAGCATCAAGAAACTGCCGTTTTGCCTCCTCTTTATACTCTGCTACTTTTTCCTCTTCAAAGTTCTCATAAAGTGTAAGTGCAACTCCTTTTGCACCGGCACGTCCAGTACGTCCTATACGGTGTGTATAGGTCTCTTTTGTATGTGGCAGATCATAATTGACTACCATGGAGAGTGCTTTGATATCAAGTCCCCGAGCTGCAACATCCGTTGCCACCAAGATAGGTGTTGAGCTGTTTGCAAACTGTACAAGTACATCATTTCTCTCATACTGTTCCAAATCCCCATGGAGTGCAAGCGCATCTATCTTGCGTGTAACAAGTTTCTCTGAGAGCTCTTTTGCTTCGAACTTTGTATTGGTAAAGATAATGACATTTTTTGGCTTTGTACTGCCAAGCAGATTAATCAGTGTACTCAGCTTATCATCAGTTTTGTAAAAAAGCTCCTCTATATCATTTGGAGTTTCTTCTGTTGTTGTTTTGATATGCAGCGCATTATCCAAAAGTTTGTGTGCAACTACTTTAACCGCATCATCATAAGTAGCAGAAAAAAGAAGTGTCTGGTGATATCGGGGTAAAAACTTCATTATCGACTCTACCTCTTCCATAAAGCCCATATCAAGCATTCTGTCTGCCTCATCAAGTACAAAAGTATTCAGATCTTCTAGTGATAGACTCTCTTTGTTCAGGTGTTTGAGCACACGTCCGGGAGTTCCGACAACTATGTGTGCCTGATGAGAGAGTGAACCGAGCTGTTTGCCAAAGGACTCACCACCCGTGAGCATCAAAATCTTGATATTATGTGCAAATCGTGCCAAACGGCGCAGCTCTTTTGCCACTTGGTCTGCAAGCTCACGTGTAGGACAGAGCACCAAAGCCTGCACTCTAAATTTTTTCACATCCAGATTATGTAAAAGCCCAATACCAAAAGCAGCTGTCTTGCCACTGCCTGTTTTGGCTTCTGCCATGATATCCCTGCCTTCTAAAACAGCAGGCAGTGCCTCTGCCTGAATAGGTGTCATCATTTTATAATCAAGTGTATCAAGGTTTTGAAGCATTGCTTGCGTGAGGGGAAGTTTTGAGAATTTTGAGAGATTCATATTTTATCTTTTTTTGAAATTATACATCATTATTGAAGCTGCTATGGCAACATTGAAACTTTTTACATCTTCTTGCATCTCAATATTTACGACTTCATCACATAACGCTAAAATATCTTCGGCTATTCCAAAACCCTCATGACCCATAATAAGCACCCATTTCTCTGCTGTTTTTACACAAAAGAGCGGCTGGGAATTCTCTGTCACCTCTGCCGCATAAATTGTATACCCTAACTCTTTCAATGCTTTTATGCTCTCTTTTATATCTTCATAAACATGAATCTTGAGCATTGCGGCATATCCCATCGAAACACGGAGTGCTCTTCTGTTAAAAGGATGTGGTGAGGTTTTTCCAAGCATTAAAGAGTTCACGCCAAGTGCTGCCATACTCCGTGCAATCGCTCCGACATTCTCACTCGATGTGATGTTATCAAGCAGTACAATATTATCATCCAACTCCTCTAAATTAACATCAACCGGGCGTTTTGCATGCATCATACAGTTATGGTGGATCTTGTGTCCTACGATCCTGCTCATCTGCTCTTTACCTGCTTCATAAAGTAAGGGAACCTCACGTGAACCTATCAATGCTTGATACATTTCAAAATATTCACGTGTAGCTAAAATGCTCTCTATCTTGATATCTGTTTTTTCTAAAAGAAGATTCACTACCTTCGGCGAGTCGGCAATAAAGCTCCCGTCATTTAATATTCCTTTATCACGCAGTGCATGATACACTTTTAGTCTTTTATCTTCAATATTTTCTATAGCTACTCTCATAATGGCATTATATATTATTATGATAAAATGGTTCCTATGAAATTACTACTTATGGAAGATGACCCCGTTTTATCTGATATTTTGCTTGATTTTCTGCGTGAGAGCTGGGAAGTTGATTATGCTTTTAATGCCGAAGAGGTTTACGAACTGCTCCAAAACAAACAGTATGACCTTTTTATCTTTGATATCAATGTAACAGGGCAAAACGGTCTTGAACTTCTGCAAGAGTTACGCTCTTTTAGTGATACCACACCTGCTATTTTCATCACAGCTTACGCCGATACAAAGCACCTGCAAAAGGCTTTTGATGTCGGTGCCCACGATTACATCAAAAAGCCTTTTGCTCTTGAAGAGTTGGCACTGCGCATTCAAAATACAAAACGCCTCTTTCACATAGAAGAGAGTGATACCTTGCTCATTACAGAAGGTATCTACTTCCACCCACAGACAAAAGAGATTCGTAAAGAAGATAAATCTATCACTTTAGGCAATAAAGATGCTCTTCTACTGAGTTATTTTCTCAAAAACAGAAAAAGACTTATCTCCAATGAAGAGCTTATACAAAACATCTGGGACTTTGACTCCCTGCCAAGTGATGCAACACTCCGTTCACATATCCGTACTCTGCGTGAAATCATAGGGAAAGAGAAGATAAAAACCATTCGTGGAGAAGGCTATCTCTATGAATAAAATCACAAAAAAATCTTTCTACTCCTTTTTGGCACTCTATCTTGTCAGCTCTTTTATCTTTCTTACCCTTGCTGCTTACTGGTTTTATACCTCACAGGTTGCCATGGAGAAAAATGCCAACTTCTACAAGATGAATCACATAGCAGACCTTGTCAGTGCCGAGGTAATTCACGCACAAATGGAAGAGAGACCGTTTAAATTACAAAAATTTGAGCGTGCTGTTGTAGGCCTTTATGACAAAGAACATAAACTTCTCTATGGTATGAGTGTTCAGGATGTCGATTTTTCCAATGATTTTTATATGAAAGAGGGCATCTTTACCCTTGTTTCTCAAAGGACAGCAGGACATCTTGATGTACAGTATGTAGTTGTACAGAGTAATGAGTGTGTCAAAAATGTAGAGAAGATAAAAAACAAGATTGCCTATGCTGTCATTATCACAGCTATCCTTATTATTCTTATCGCTATTTTTCTCTCCTATATCTTTTTAAAACCCATCAAAGAGAAAATGGAAGAGATTGAATCTTTTGTAAAAGATACTACCCATGAGCTCAATACTCCCTTAACAGCTCTTATGATGAGTACCTCACGCATAAAATCAAAAAAAGAGTATGATGAAAAAATTGTCAAAAACATCTCTATCAGTACAAAACAACTCTATGATATCTATGCCTCACTCAGCTTTTTGAGCTTTGATTCCCAAAGTGAAGCAGCGCAAAAACTTCGATTTGACAATGTCATAAAAGAGGATATTAATTACTTTAGCGAACTTTTAGAGAAAAAGAACATTCAGCTCAAAGCCAATCTTGAGCCTTGTGAGATTACTATTGCTCCGACAAAGTCTAAAATGCTTATAAACAATCTCTTAAGCAATGCTATCAAATATTCAAAACCAAAAACTACCATATCCATTACAACGACAAGTGACTCTTTTATCATTCAAGATGAAGGTATTGGCATAGAGAAAGAAAAGCTAGATTTGATTTTCCAGCGGTTTGTCCGTGCAAACTCTTATGCAGGAGGATTTGGGGTGGGTTTAAATATCGTAGACTCTATTGTCAAAGAGTATGGCTACAAAATTGAAATAGTGTCTGAGAAAAACAAAGGTACAACGATTACGCTACACTTTCGTTAGTATTTTCAAGTTTTGCGACCTCTTCAATACAACTCACGATAATATTTTTGATTCTGTTGGGTGCAAGCTTATACTTCATCTCAAAATCTACAATTGCATTGATATCCATATGCTCCATACTGCGAACCACTTTATAGATATCACCAAAAATACCCTTCTGTTGTAAGAGTGCCTCTTCAACCTCATCGGAGATATTGATATTTTCGAGTATCTCTTCAAGTGGCATCGAAAAAAGCGTATCCATCAACGAGAGTACTCCAACCATGTATGCTTCGCCTAGCATATTTGACCTTGCATCCGGTCGTATCTCTTTTAAAATCCTCTCCATTAACTCCGTTCTGTTTTTTACCATCAGCATCAAAGGCGATATCTCAAAATTTGAAGCAACCGACTTGGAATAGATCATCAGCATCAGCCATTTTGCAAGCTGAATTCTTCCAATGAGCACAATAATATGATGAATAGAGGAGATTTTTTTTCGAAACGAAAATGCTGCAGAGTTGATAAACTGCAGAAGTTGCACCGTAATTTCAGGATTTTTCTCAAACTCGTCTGCTGCTTCATCAATGTTTCTGTCTTCCATCAGCATATTGTAAAGCCGTAGTACCGCCATACGTGTCGGATTGTACTGTGCATTTTCTATGATTTTTGGCTGTGCGAAGAAATAACCCTCAAATGCATCACAGCCAAAAGCTTTTGCCTTCTCATGTCTCTTTTCATCTTCTATCTTCACACCAATGATTTTTATACCGTTGGCATGCAGTTTCTCCATGCTCTCTTGTATACCCTCTTCAATAAATACTTTACAGTAGGTAAAAGTATCTAACACAGATATATACTTCTCAAATACTTCGTCATTGAGTTTTATATTATCTATAGCCAGAATATAGCCCTTTGTATGGAGTTGATGGAGTCGTTCAACGACCCGTTCATTCATTGCAACATTGCTAAAGATAGAAAAAACAAAAAACTCCTTTGGAATTGAAAAAATAATATCATTCAGCAGGAACTTCTCATCTATTTTGACAAAAGCCCTTTTATCTCCAAGCAGTTGTTTCGTACCGAATTTATTGAGTACACTGCTAACGACAGCAGCACTTGCATATCTGTCATTGTCTATTTTGGTACTTTTTGGAGAATCCCGATAGAGTATCTCATAGGCAAAAATATTAAAGTTTTTATCTAAAATCGGTTGTCTTGCAACATATACATGTTTTATCATTTTTATATCCTATAAAAACATTATACAACATTTTTTTATTAGGTTGCTAAAATCTATTTGTCTATGCGATACCATCCTGCAATTGAATAACGGTCTTTTTTTGCAATATCAACTGCGTGAGGGAACTCTTCGCTCATAAATACAACGAGAGTATTTTGCTTTGGAAGTACTTTTTTGATGAGCTTGTCCTCTTTATCATAGATGAGCAGTTCTCCACCATCTCTCTGATTCCACTCCTCATTGAGATAATAAACCGTAGTGACAACTCTGTTTTTGGAGTTCTTAAAAGCATCAAGATGTTTTTCATAAAAATCACCCTTTTCATAGTGAGCAAAGTGTGCTTCGTAATATGTAAGACCAAGGAACAAAGAGCGATTGAGATACTCACGCAAGCCCGATGCAAAAGTAAGAAATTCACTCACACTTTCGCCATCTTCATCTAGCCAGACTATCTTATCACGACGCCTCTTTTTATCAAGATGCAAAGTATTACTGCTTGATATGCCTGCCTCTTTATAGTTCTGTTGTTTTTGTGCTTTTTGGAGTAGTTTTTGTGAAAGCTCTTTATCTAAGGCATCTTCAATAATAATATAACCCTCATTTACAAGAGCATCGGTAATTTTTTCGTAGAGTATTTCCATACAGGAAGTTTACACTGACACCCCTACGGGTGTCAAGTAAAAAAGAAAAAGGAGCTGTTAGATTGGTAAAACTCTGATTTTTGGAGAGAGTTTTTCTTTGAGCGTTGACTCGATTGCATAGAGTGTACCTGTAGCAGATGAAGCACAACCGTTACATGCACCAAGATATCTGATATAGATATCGATATAGTCATCATTTTTCTTAATATCGATGATTTCCATATCGCCACCATCCATGATTAAGAACTGACGAACATTCTCATCGATTACTGCATCAACAGCTTTGATCTGCTGAACAAGTGTCATCTCTTCGAAGTTTCCACCACCAGCTGCTTGCGCATCTGCCGCTGCTTTCATCTTCTCTTCATCCATCTCTTTGCGTGTCTGTTCCAAGATATCAACAAGGTAGTATTCTCTGTCTTCATGACCACCCGGTTTGATACAAGATTTACAAAAGCCACCTGCTTTTGTGTAGTCTGTGATCTCTTCAACCGTTTTAAGGTCATTGAGACGAATTACCTCTTGGATAGTACCAAGTGATACACGAGCACATTCACAAACAATGATCTCATCTTCAAAGCTCTCTTCATCAACACCTAGGTAAAGTGAAGCTGCTTTTTTGATAACATCATACGCCATAACAGAACAGTGCATCTTTTGCGGTGGAACTGCCGGAGTATCCGGATCATCACGCAGTGCTTTTTCAACATCAATATTTGTGATTTTTACTGCTTCTTGAACAGTTTTACCAATACAAAGCTCTGTCATAACATCACTTGATGCGATAGCAGTACCACAACCAAAAGATTTAAACTTAGAGTTTACAATCTTGTCTGTTTTTGGATCAACTTCCCAGTAAAGTCTTACTGCATCACCACAGCTCTCAGCACCAAAATCAGCAACAATAAGCTTGTTACCATGTGCCTCAGCTTCCTCAGGAGTAATCTCTCCTTGGTGTTGTGGGTTATTCATTAAGGTTGTTACTTTATTTGAGTACGCATCCCATAAAGAAGCGCCTAATAAATCATCTTTAGCCATAATATTCTTCCTTTAAATTTTTTCAAAATTTTAAGGGAACCTTTTTATCTTATTCCCTTTTTGTCACGTCAAAGGAAGCAATTCCTTTGCCTACGCTAACGATTGGTTTCACTCTAAAGGGCACTTACATCCTCAGCGGAAAGCTCACGCGACTAGTCACTTTTTAATAGTTTAATTAATGTGCCATATGGTGAGGAATGTGACATTCACCTGCTTCACCACCTGGAGTTGGTTGCACTTTTGCAAATGAGCTAGAAATCGCTCTTAGACGTGCAACTGCTTTTTTAAACTGCTCTATTGTGTAGTCAATCTCTTCATCTGTTGTAAAACGAGAAAGAGAAAGACGAATACCTGTGTGAGCCAATTCATTATCAGCACCGATTGCAAGCATAACTGTATTTGCTTCGAGGTCTTCTGAAGCACAAGCAGAACCAGTTGAAGCTCCAATCATTGAGTTGTTCAGATCCCAAAGCATACCTTCACCTTCAACCCCACGGATCGAGATTAAAATAGTATTTGGTGTACGGTTCTCACGTGAACCAACTACAAAAGTATCACTCAGCTCTAAAAGAGCATCTTCTAAACGGTCACGTTTTTCTCTGATTTTTGCCATTGTCTCTTCGATGTTTGTAGTAGCAAGCTCTATCGCTTTACCCATACCAACAATATATGGAACATTGAGTGTTCCTGAACGACGATGACCCATCTGCTCACCACCATGAAGCAGCGGAGAGAGCGCTTGAGAATTTTTAATGTAAAGTGCCCCTATTCCTTTTGGACCATGGAACTTGTGAGCTGACATTGAAACAAAGTCAACATGAACATCTTGCAGATCAACAGGAATCTTACCAATAGCCTGAACACCATCAGAGTGGAAAAGTACGCCATTTGCTTTACAGATTTCACCAATCTCTTTAATAGGAAAGATCATCCCTGTCTCATTACTTGCCCACATAACAGAAACAAGTGCTGTTTTGTTTGTAATAAAACTCTTTACAACATGCGGCTCCACAATTCCCTCTTCATTAACAGGAAGGTAAGTAACCTTTACACCTTGCTCTTCTAACCATCTACAAGTAGAAAGCACTGATGGATGCTCTACCTCTGTTGTAATGATATGGTCTTTTTCACCACCAACGATTAGATCATTAAATACTGATTTTAAAACCCAGTTATTTGACTCAGTCGCACATGAAGTGAAAACGATATCATCATCATCACTGGCATTCAGTGCAGTATATACCTGATCTATCGCTTTTTTTAAGTAAGGGTGTGTTGCCGTACCAAACTTATGAAGTGAACTAGGATTTCCGTAAAGTTCACTAAAAAATGGTTGCATCACTTCTACTACTTGTGGATCACACATCGTAGTAGCATTGTTATCTAAATATACTTGCATATTTACCTCTTTAAATTTAAGAATGATTATCACTCTTTTTAAATAAGACAATTTTTGTCCTCTTTTACTTATGACATGATAATAGCTTTGTCATTATGATTAGCTTAAGCCTAACTGAGTTTATCTTTGGCTTAAGTTTTTTATGCAGTTATTCTTAAATTGCACTATGCTATAATCGCACAATTATTAATACTATAAAAGGTTTACATACTATGGGTCAAACTATAACTGAAAAAATATTTTCTGAACATGTCGGTCACGATGTATATGCAGGTGAGATTGTTCGCTCACCTATCGATATGGTTATCGGAAATGACATTACTACGCCTATCTCTATCAAAGCTTTTGAAGAGAGCGGTGCAGCATCTTTGGCAAATCCAGACGGATTCTCAATTGTACTGGACCATTTCATCCCTGCAAAAGATATCGCTTCGGCAAATCAGGCAAGAATTTCTCGTGATTTTGCAAAAAAACATAATCTTAAAAACTTTTTTGATGAAAAAGATATGGGAATCGAGCATGCACTTCTGCCTGAAAAGGGTCTTGTAGTTCCTGGTGATGTTATCATCGGAGCTGACAGCCACACTTGTACACACGGAGCTCTTGGAGCATTCTCAACAGGAATGGGTTCAACAGACCTTGCATTTGCAATGATTACAGGAGGCAACTGGTTTAAAGTTCCTGAGTCTATCAAAGTAGTACTCTCTGGTAAACCTGGAAAATATACAACAGGAAAAGATATCATCTTAGAGATCATTCGTATGATTGGTGTTGATGGTGCACTTTATAAGACATTAGAGTTTACAGGAAGCACGATTGAGCATCTTAGTATGGATGACAGATTTTCTATGTGTAATATGGCAATCGAAGCAGGTGCTAAAAGTGGTATCGTTGCATATGACGACATTACAAAGGAGTTCTTGAGCGATAAAGATTTGGCACGTGAGCCTCGTATTCACTACTCTGATGATGATGCCTCGTACTCACAAATTTTAGAGATCGATGTTGCAAACCTAGACCCGGTTATCGCGTATCCGTTCTTACCATCAAACGGTCACTCAGTTGTTCAGGCAGTTGCAGACAAGATCAAAGTAGATCAGGCCTTTATCGGAAGCTGTACCAATGGTCGTTTGGCTGATTTAAAAGTCGCAGCTGAAATTTTAAAGGGCAAAAAAGTGCACCCTGATGTCCGTCTTATCGTCACACCGGGAACACAAAAGATCTTGCGTGAGGCAAATCACTTAGGCTATATCGACATCATCGTCGATGCAGGTGGTGTTGTTAGTAACCCTACTTGTGGTGCTTGTCTTGGAGGATACATGGGGATTTTAGGTGATGGCGAAGTAGCAATCTCTACAACAAATAGAAACTTTGTCGGTCGTATGGGCTCACGCAGTTCGAAAGTCTACCTTGCCAACTCGGCAGTTGCTGCAATCTCTGCGATTACAGGCTATATCACAGATCCACGATAATGAGCTCACCCAAAGCTCATTATTCTATGTTATAATTTTGTTATCACATTTTAAGGACAATTTATGAAACGTTTACTTTTACTCCCTGCACTACTTTTTGGCAGTGCTTCGTTTGCAGTTGATGCAAGATATGAAATCTCTCCAATGATAGGCTACAACCTTGCAGAAGGCAATGTTGGCATCAAAGGTGATGACCATTACTTAGGTGCTCTTGAACTACAGTACAACTATAAAGATTCAAAAATTTCTCCGGAAATCTCTGTTCTTTACTCTCCAAGTGCAGACTATGATGGAGGCGGAGACACTTCTGTAACTCGTCTTTTATTAAATGGCGTTTATGCATTTGACAAAGTAGGCAAAATCACTCCTTTTGCAAAAGCCGGTCTTGGTTATGAGTTTGTTGGTACTGAAGTTCCAAATCAAAATGAAGATGGTCTTGTACTTGATGCTGGTGCCGGTCTGAAAGTTCCATTTGCACCATCTTGGTCATTCAAAGCAGAAGCACTTTACCTTGCAAAAGTAAGCAGTGCACATAATGACAATGCAGACAATAATCTTGTCGCAATGCTTGGTCTTACATATACATTTGGTGCGACACAGACGAAAGAGGTTCCAAAAGAGGAAGTTGTTGAAGAAGTTGTAGAGGAAGCAGTTATTGTAGCGCCAAAAGAGATAGATAGCGATGGCGATGGTGTGTATGATGCACTTGACAAATGTCCAAATACTCCAGCAGGATCAACTGTAGGTGCTGACGGATGTGCAATCTCTTTAGATGATGATAATGATGGTGTTTTAAATGAAAATGATATCTGTCCAAATACACCTGCCGGTGAAGCAGTAAACTCTGATGGTTGTCCAGCAACTGTAAACCTTCATATTAATTTTGAGAACAATTCGGCAGAAATTCTTTCAAGCTCCAATGCAAAACTTGACAAATATGCAGATTTTCTGAAAAAGCATACAAACTACTCTGCAAAAATTGTAGGCTACACCGACAGCAGAGGGAGTGAGAGTTACAATAAAAAACTCTCTCAAAGACGAGCAGCTGCTGTTATGAAAGCATTGGTCAAAAGAGGAGTAGACCCTTCTCAACTGAGCGCTCTTGGAATGGGTGAAGCAAATCCGGTTGCTAGCAATGAGACTGCAGAAGGCCGTGCAAAAAACAGACGTATTGAAGCAGAGTTGACACGTAACTAATATGCTTACAATTCCCTGTGTCATCTTTGCAGGTGGCAAAAGCTCACGGATGGGAGAAGACAAAGCACTTCTCCCCTTTGCGGGCCACTCTACATTAGCAGAGTATCAATATACAAGACTCTCAAAAATCTTTCAAACTGTTTATATCTCATGCAAAGATGCTTCTGTTTTTCCTTTTGAAGCAAACTTTATCGAAGATGATAAAAAAAGTGATGTATACGCACCAACGGCAGGTTTTGTAGCAATCTATAAAGCCATCCCTGATGAGCGTTTTTTTGCAATCAGTGTTGATTCTCCCTTTATAGATGAAAACATCATCACAAAACTGCTCCATTGCGATAGAGATAATGTTGATGCTACCATTGCAAAAACCCCTGAAGGTATACAACCACTCTGCGGTATCTATCACAGAAGTCTTGAAAAAACTTTTCAAACAATGCTTGATGAAGAGAACCATAAGCTTGGACTTTTACTCAAAAATGCAAAAACAGCCTACTGTCTCTTTGAAGAGAGAAAATCTTTTTTAAATATGAATCACCCTGAGGATTATAAAAAAGCCCTCAGCCTTATACATTGTTAACACCTCTTTGCTATAATAGTAAAAAAGCAAAAAAGATATACTTATGAACCTAACACATTTAGATGAAAACCAAAGACCTAAAATGGTCGATGTCAGTGAGAAACAAAACACAACCCGCGTTGCTGTAGCAAGTGGTATTATAGAGATGAGTCAAGATGCCTATGATGCCATTGTAAGTGAAAAGACAAAAAAAGGTCCCGTTTTGCAGACTGCTGTAATAGCGGCGATTATGGGAACAAAAGAGACAAGTAGGCTCATCCCAATGTGCCATCCACTCAATCTCAGCGGTATCAACTGTGATATTGTGGAGCTTCCAAAACTTCCTGGATTTAAACTCACAGTCACTGCAAAACTTACAGGACAGACCGGAGTTGAGATGGAAGCGCTCACTGGAACATCTATCGGACTTTTAACTATCTATGATATGGTAAAAGCGATTGACAAGGGAATGATAATCAGAAATGTGCAACTAGAATCCAAATCAGGAGGAAAAAGTGGAGACTTTAAACGATAAGCTTGAAGGTAAAAAACTCGAACTGGAGTACCCTTGTAACTGGTGTTATAAAGTAATAGCCAGTGAGAGAGAAGCACTGCAAAATGCTATCAAAGATGTTATTAACGAAAGAGAGCACAAATTAAGTGACTCTAACAAATCAAAAACAGGCAAATATATCAGTATGAATCTTGATTTGCTTGTACATAATGAAGACGATCGACAATTTATCTATGATGCTCTAAAGAAACATCAACATATCAAAATGGTACTGTAAGGAGTTCATAATGGAATTAGAAAAACTACAAAAAGCATACAACAAACGCTATAAGAGTATTGAAAAAAGAGTAACTACTGCTTTTCGTGATGCCCAAATAGATGAAGAGCATCTCTCCCTTGAAGATATAAAAGCAATAGCAAACCTTATTATAGAAAAAGAGACACAGAATCTAGAAAATGATGTTGAAAAGCTTTTGGCACAAAAAGAGGCAATAGAGCGCGCACTAGAGAAAAAGTCTGAAGAGCTTCAAGAGAAAAAATATGAAGTATTTAATGCGCTTGAAGAGGAGTTCAAAGCTGACAACTCGCTTCTTGTAAAACTCCATCAGATAAAACTCCAATCAATTGATCTGTATGACATTCTCTCAGAGATGGTAGAGTCTACGATCATTACCGCACTTGAAAAAGACAGAGACGGTGATATTACAGAACCAGTAAAAGAGGTAATCAAAGAGATCACATTTGAATCTATCAAAGAGGGCTCACTCAATACCATTCGTGTGAGAAAAATACTCTCAACTATTTTGGCCTCTGCTATAGATGTATCAGAAGCAACACCAAATCGTGCCGATGAAATTTTATCGGCAACGCTCAAAGGTATGCGTGCTGGACTTATTCAGTCCATTGACAGATTTAAAAAACGCCTTGCTTATATGCCGGTAGAAGCAAAACACATCCTTATAGAAGATTATGACACGATCATAGAAGATCTGCATCAGACCGATACGCTCTTTGCTCAGGTTGTGGTTACTCAAGCAAGTGAGAGCTCACAAACGATTCGAAAAATTCTTCTCGATATAAACAATGAGATGAAATATGACCTCGAAGAGCTTGTACATATCTCTAAAGAGACGGCTGAAGTGATGAAAGAGCGTTTCTCATCATTTGCAAAGCTTGCAGTCAAAAAAGCTGATTCAGCACTCAACTCTCCAAAAGCGAAAGAGGCAAAACGTATGGGAATCCAAGCGTTCACAGTTGCCAAAGAGGCTTTGGGAAATGCTATTAAATCAGCAAAAGATGTTATAGATAAAAAATAGCTTAAAATAACAAATTATTATATTAAACTAAAATATCATTTCAATATTTTTAATATAATATTTGCAAAACACTAAAAATAAAAGGACATCTAATGATGATACATCCAGCTTCCGTTCACTTTGCTATGGTTTTACCTGTTGTAGCAGCAACTTTTGGTTTAATCTATCTGGCAACAAAAAAAGAAGGAATGTCAAAAATAGCAGCACGTACAACCCTTATCGCAGCACTTGCTATGATAGCAGCCTGGTATACAGGAAATCAAGCAGGACCGGAGATATTTGATTATCTCTCCAAAGAAGGCAAAGAAGAGCTTCTTGAACATAAATCTCTCGGGCTCTATCTTGCTATTGCAATGGGCGTTATTGCACTTCTGCAAATCGTAGGATGCAAACTTAAAAAATTCGGTCTTGAAGCACTTGCGATTATTCTGCTTATTGGAGCGATGGCAACAACCTTTTTACAAGGAAAACATGGTGGAGAAATAGTTTACAACTATGGTATGCCTTTTAAAGCTTACCTGATCGAAGATACTCTTAAAGAGGCTGTTGCAACGGCTGAAGAGTCTGAAGAGGATGACGCAAAAGTTGAAGCGTATGAAGATGCAATAGATGAAATTAGTACAATTTCTGAAGAGGTAGATGCAATCTATGGAAATACTCATGAAGATGATGATGAAGAGGATGATGAATAGCAGCAATGTCTACACAAATCGATAAAAGCGCACAAACTGCAATGCAAAAGGCATTAGAAGCCTATAAAAAGGATAAAAGCTCTGCTAAAGAGTTTTATCCTTGTTCACAGGAAATCTCACTCTGGCTCAAGGAGAAAAAGAAGTAATGCAGATACTCTGTACAAATAGTTTTGAGAGACAGCTTAAAGCACTCCTTCAAGAGTATGCCAAAGAGGATTTTTCAGCGACTAAGAACTATAAAATGTATCTTGATACTATCATTTTAAATATGCCGACAAAAGTTAAAAAGTTTAAAAAATCTATCTACTTTGATGAGGAAAATATTAAAGATATTGAACATCAAGGTCATATCATCCCCTTCTATATTGACGAAGAAACGGGTAATTATATCATTCTCGGAATTGTAAAAAAATAAGTTTTTTTCATATTAATAAGCTTATATTATTATAAAAATTACCTTTTAAAATATTAATAATTTTTATATTTTCTCTGAGTTACAAATTGAAACACGCTTTCTTATTTATACTTCGATTATCACATTTTTATCTCACAATTTTGTATAATAAACTCTGATATATATTTATTGTTAAGCAAAAAATGGCATAATGCCATAGTAAAACTCTTTGTATCTGTAAAAATTTTACAAAGTGAAATAATATAAATATGACAAACAATCTTATTAAGGAGAAAATTGTGGATATTAAAAAATCTCAACAAGACTTAGACTCTTTTGATACAAAGAGTTCAAGTGTTGACAGAAGAGAGTTTTTAGCAAAATCGGCAGCACTTTCTGTGACTGCTCTTGCTGGAACATCTCTTCTCTCATCAAACGCAAAAGCAGATGATCCAGCTATTGTTGAACCTACAGAGTGGGGAACAAAATGGGGTGATCCTGTAACAAAAAACCTTTATGGTATGCCTTCTAAGTATGAGCATAATGTAACAAGAAGATATACAAAGCTTCTCGCTTCTGGAAACTTCAGAGCATCTATCGCAGTTACTCCTATTCAAGAATCTATGGGTATCATCACGCCAAACGGTCTTTTCTTCAGTCGTTCTCACGGTGGTGTTGCACATATCGATCCAAATGAGCACAGACTCATGATTACAGGGTTGGTAGAGAAACCTCTTGTGCTTACTATGAAAGAGCTCAAGCGCTATCCGAGTGTGACACGTACGCACTTTATTGAGTGTCCTGCAAATGGCGGTCAAGAGTGGAGAGGTCCACAATATAACTCAGTACAGTTTGCAAAAGGTTTTATGTCTTGTGCAGAGTGGACAGGTGTTTATATTAAAGATATCCTTAAAGACCTAGGGGTTAAACCAGATGCAAGATGGATGCTTGCAGAGGGTGGAGACTCTTCTAAAATGGGAAGAACTATTCCTATGGAAAAAGTTTTAGATGATGCAATGATTGTTTGGGGACAAAATGGTGAGGCATTACGTCCAGAACAAGGATATCCTATCCGTCTTCTTGTTCCAGGTTGGGAAGGTAACTTATGTGTTAAATGGCTACGCCGTTTAGACTTCGCAAGTGAGCCTTGGTACTGTAAAGAAGAGACTTCTAAATATACAGTTTTAAAACCTAGCGGAAAAGCAATCCAGCACTTCTATGCAAATGAAGTGAACTCAACAGTAACTTCTCCATCTCCAGAGATTGATTGGTCAGATTTAAAAGATGGTGATATTGTAGAAATTGAAGGTCTTGCATGGTCTGGTATGGGTACTATCACTGGTGTTGATATCTCTTTTGACGGTGGAAAAACATACAAAGAAGCTAGCCTTAAAGGTTTAGTACTTCCTAAATGTTGGACTCGTTGGAGCTATGTCCATACGTATAAAAAAGGAGAAGAGTTACTTCTTACTTCTCGTGCTATGGATGATGCAGGATATATTCAACCAACAATCGATCAAGAAATCGTAAAAGTCGGTGTTGAAGCTGTTTATCACAGAAATGCGGTTGAGACTTGGAAAGTTGAAAAAGATGGTAAAGTAACTCACGTTGAAGTACGTTCACAATTGGACCGTAAAGCAAATGGTGAGTTAGTTATCGAAGGGAAGGCGTAATAATGTTTAAATTAAATAAAAAATTATTAATATCAATTTCTGCAGCAGCGGCTCTCTCTTTAGGTCTCTCTGCATGTATGGAAAGTGCTGCACCAGCAGGTACAAATGCACCTTCAACAGCTTCTATTGACGGTGGTGTTATGTACCCTGTAGTCAATGGAAAAACTGGCCCGTATTACGTAAACGAAAAAGCACATAATGCTGGTATCAAGTTCGGTCGTACTCCTACAGAAAAAGAGTATGAAGAGTGGAACTCTGATGTTATGGCAGATGGATCAGGTTTACCAGAAGGTGAAGGCTCTGTTGAAGAGGGTGAAGAGGTTTATGAATCTAAATGTGTAATGTGTCATGGTGACTTTGGTTCAGGTGGCGGTGGATATCCGTCACTCTCCAAAGGAAATGCTTATGAGCTTCATGAGACATTAACTTACCAAAGAATCAAACCAGACACTGATGGTCCTGTACGTGTATTTGGTACATACTGGCCACAAGTAAGTACACTATGGTGGTACATTAAAGATGCTATGCCGCATCCACTAACTGACTCTTTAAGTGATGATGAAGTATATGCACTTGTTGCGTATATCTTAAACATCAATGAGATGGAAATCGACGGACAAGAAGTTGACGATGAGTATGTACTAAATCGTGAAAAATTCTTAAAAATCAAAATGCCAAATGCAAATGGTTTTGAACCAAACATCGCAGGTCCAAATGGCCCAGAGAATGTACGTAAATACTTTGCAAATCCAGATAACTTTGGTGCTGTAAAAGTGAA
The DNA here is from genome assembly GCF_009192995.1 of Sulfurimonas indica. GTDB lineage: Bacteria > Campylobacterota > Campylobacteria > Campylobacterales > Sulfurimonadaceae > Sulfurimonas > Sulfurimonas indica. The sequence goes on from NZ_SDID01000009.1 coordinate 80,451, forward strand.
ACCGTCTGAGCGTTGTATGACAAACTGTCAAGAACCAACTGCAAAAGTTGTATATATCCAAGGTGCAGGGATCAGTGATTTCCATCCACCACTTTCAGCTGTACGTGACCTTCCAAAAGAAGAAAACACTGCATTCAATGCTGAGAAGGTATATACTGAAAGCTGTGCAATGTGTCACGGTGCAGATGGTATGGGTGCTCCGGTAGTAGGTGATAAGGCTGCATGGTCTGCTGTTTTAACTAAAGGAAAAAATAAAGTTTATTCTAATGGTATAAATGGTATAAATGGCATGCCTCCAAAAGGTGGTGCTGATTTATCAGACACTGACTTTAAATCTGTTGTTGATTATATGATCAGCAAAAGCAAATAAATTCAATAAAGGAAAAATTATGGAAAGAAGACAATTTTTAAGTATGACTTTAGGTGCTGTAGCGTTAGCTGCGGTTCCTGCAAGTGTTAGAGCAGAAGATTTCAGAAAATCAAAGCCAAATGTATGGACAGCACACACTGTTGATGATGCTATTAAAGCTATGTATGGTTCTACTGCATTAACTATGGAAGGTGTTAAGCTTACTGCTCCAGATGTTGCAAGTAACGGTGGCGCTATTCCTGTTGATTTTTCAACTGACAAAGATGTTAAAACTATCGCTGTTTTCCAAGATGCTAACCCAGAAGCTGCAGTACTTGTAGTTGAGCCAAACAAATATAGTGTAAACAAATACTCTATCAAAATCAAAATGGCTAAATCTGGTACTATCACTATCGTTGCTGAAGGTAAAGACGGAAAACTTTACGCAGCTAAGAAAACTTTAGATGTTGCACTTGGTGGATGTGAAGGTTAATCCTTTCCATTTCTAAAATTAACAAATAAATATTAAGGAAATAAAATGGCTGGTATTAAAGTAAAAGCAAAATTAAAAAATGGTGTAGTTAATGTTAAAGCTATGGCTAAACATGCAATGATGACATACAACATGGCAGAGAAAAAAACTGGAAGCAGAGATAATGCAAACTTCATTACGCATATCAGTGCAACTGTAAACGGTGAAACTGTATTTGACATGTCAACGTCTCAGTTCTTATCTAAAAACCCTATCTTTAAATTCCAATTTAAAGGAATCGGTAAAAAAGGCGACAAAGTAGAAATGCTTGCTGTTGACCTTAAAGGAAAAACTTACAAAGGTAAAGGTAAAATCAAATAATCTTTTGATTTTACCCTCTTAAAAGAGCAAGCATACATGCTGCTCTTTACCAACATACATTTTTAACCTCTTAATCTTCATACACTCTTTTTTCAAGTTCTATGTGCTCCTCAATGACTAGTAGATTTTGAAAAAACAGTGATATAAATTACAATGGACAGACAATGCAAGGAAAAGTAGTAGCACTCTACATTACAAAAAACGATGCCGATAAAACAAGAGAGAGACCCTCTATAATAGATCTAGATGAGAATGGCATTATCGGTGATAAATTTTATGCAAAAGATATGCAAAGAGCAATTTTAATCACAGCAACCGACAGTTACAAACTCGCAAAAGAGAATGGTATAGATATCACTGAGGGCTCTTTGGGAGAAAATCTTCTTATAGACATAAACCCATATCATCTGCTTCCGGGAGAGAGGTTGAGTGTTGGTGATACACTTCTAGAAATCACTCAAAACTGTACACTCTGCAAAGGGCTCTCGACATTAAACTCTCAACTCCCAAAACTTCTCAAAGATGACAGGGGTATCTTCGCAAAAGTCGTCAATGGACCTCATAGAATAAAAACAGGAGATGAAGTCAAAATACAAACTTATTAATATATAAATAATATTAATAATGCCACAGTTATACAATTTATCAAAGGGGCTATATAGTGGAAAGACTTTTATTACGATTTATTATAACTTTTGTGAGTATCTTTGCTTTTACTTTGCATGATGCTACAGCGAAAACATTATAAGATGTTCAAATTTATACTTCTGCAAACAGCAGCGGTACCATAACTACAAAGAGCATAGAGGCAGCTTTTGATACAGTAGGCTTAAGTGTCGCCGGTAATAATAATATGAACATACCTTTTGAAAAAAGGTTTAAAAAGAGACACTATAAGGTCTATAATCTTGCTATGTTTATGAACACTGATCTTACATATAAACTTCTTAAAAAATATCCTTCTTTTGGGGCTCTTACACCTTTGACAATGTCTATTTGGGAGGACAGCAGTGGTAATATGAACATCGCTACACTTACGTATAACGGCATGGCACGAGCAACAAAGATACCTCCAAATGACAAAGATTTACGTGCATACGCTGCTCTTGTACATAAAGCGTTGAGAAAAGCAATGCCAAATGGACACTTTAAAAAGATGTTTACAAAACCAACGCATCAAAACAGATCTTTTCAAATAAACTTCACATCCGAAGTTGAGCTTGAAGATGATGCAACTGTCGAAGATTTCATTGAAGATTTTGAGAGTGAATTTGAAGGAGAATTAGAACCACTTGGTTTCTTATTTCCAAACTATACAAATGTTCAGGAAGAGATTTTCGATGATTATGAATACAATGCGTATGATTTTTACCATACCTACTCCATTTGTAAATTTGATGTAATCTACCCTGTATCAAAATACCATCCAGAAGCCGGTGCCTGGGCACCTTGCTCTTTTTATCTTTATAAGAAAAAAGGCGAAAAAAGTATGCATATGGGCTTTTTAGGTGTTGAGAACTGGATTACAACACTAGATATAAAAGATAGACAATCAATAAAGCCGCTCAAAGAAGCACAAGGTATGATTGTAAAAGTTTTAGATGAAATAGCACAATAAAAGGATAGATTTGAACCTACAGAGTTTTTTATGGGAATATGGAGAAAAAGTTCCCGGTTACGATGTTACTGTCATCAACGAAAGAGAAGCACGGGCAGCAGCAGGGATTCTTGCAACACTTGGAATGATTGTAATATTTGTGGGTATAGGATACAACCATATTATCGTTGCGCGCGTCTATTTGGCATTTTTATTTATCGATTTTACAGCAAGGGTTATAAGCCCTACATACTCCCCTTCTCTACTACTGGGAAAATTTATTGTCCGCAATCAAAAACCTGAATATGTAGGAGGCCTACAAAAGCGCTTCGCATGGACACTTGGCTGGATAGTATCCTGGCCTATGCTTTACTGGTTTGTGCTACACTGGGACATTACCTTTTACAAAGTCATGATCTGTGTACTGTGTCTTACGCTGATGACTCTTGAGAGTGCCTTTTCTATCTGCGTGGGGTGCATGATATACAAAGCCATCACAAGAGAAAATGCGAAACATTGTCCGGGTGGAGTATGTGAGATTCGTCAAAAAGAGCCTATACAAAAATTTAATCCTCTGCAGGCAACTATAGCTGTAATAACGACAGTTGGGCTTATTATAGGGATATATCTCTTTCTTGCAAAGACAGAGTCAAAAACATTCTTTGGGGCTTTTTTACATGAAGCAGTACTCACCAAAGCACAACTAGAAAAAGAGAAAGAAGAAGCTTATCAAAGAGAGTTGGAAAAAGAGTTTGGAGATGATGACTTCTAAACTCTTCTACTGATAATACTTTACAACTCCATCCATACGTGAGCCCATATTTAAAAGCAGCATATCAGCGATAACAAGTGCTGCCATAGCTTCACAAACAATAGTACCGCGAATGGCAACACAAGGATCATGACGACCTTTAAGGGCAAAATCAACCTCTTCATTATTTGTTGTTATCGTATGCTGTTCTTGAAAGATAGAAGGTGTTGGTTTAAAGTAAACATTGAGCACAATATCATCACCATTACTAATGCCACCCAAAATCCCTCCTGCATGATTAGACTCAAATCCATCGGCACGGATCGCATCATTATTCTCTGATCCAAGCAGACGTGAGCTAAGCACTCCATCACCAATCTCTACTGCTTTTACAGCATTGATTCCCATCATTGCATCAGCTAAAACACCATCAAGTTTATAGTACAGTGGCTGTCCAAGTCCAACAGGAACACCTTTAATAAGTACACGAGAAACACCTCCAACAGAGTCATGTCTACTCTTTGCTTCGAGTATTGCTGCTTTTTGTGCCTCTTCTACTTTTGCATCAAGTGCATAGATAATGCTCTCATTCACCCTTGCATAATCATACGACTCTGCTTTAATGCCATGAACTTCACTAATACCACTGAGTACTTCAATGCCAAGAGAGCGCAACATCAGTTTTGCAATCGCACCTGCTGCAACACGAGCCGCAGTCTCACGAGCCGAACTTCGCCCGCCACCACGATAATCACGCAAACCATATTTATGAAAATAGGTAAAATCTGCATGCCCAGGGCGAAAAATATCTTTTATATTTGAATAGTCACGCGATTTCTGATTCGTGTTATAGATAATCATCGCTATTGGCGTCCCTGTACTCTTTCCTTCAAAAACACCACTGAGTATCTCTACTTTGTCAGCCTCTTTACGAGCCGTTTCAAACTCACTCTTACCCGGTTTTCTACGATCTAGCTCACTCTGAATAAAAGCCTCATCAATCTCTAATCCTGCCGGCACACCATCTAAGATACATCCAAGTGCCTTTCCGTGAGACTCTCCAAATGTAGAAAATCGTAATTTCATGCCAAAACTGTTCACTATTTTTCCTCTTTTAATATATCAACTGCCAATTTCGCAGCCTCTTGCTGCGCTATCTTCTTACTCTTACCAATTGCTCGTGCGTACTCTTTATCTTCGATATATACTGCTACTTCAAACTCTTTTTTATGGTCAGGTCCACGTGAGGCTATAACCTTATACTCCGGAGTGATCCCAAAGCGTGCCTGCGTGAGCTCTTGAAGTGTTGTTTTAAAATCTCTAAAGAGTGAATCTAAAGAGATCTCTTTATGATTTTCTTCAATAAGTTTGATAGCTATCTCTTGGACTCTCTTGAGACCGGCTTCTAGATAAATGGCCCCCATTATCGCTTCAAAGGCATTGGAGAGCAGCGATGATTTCTCACGTCCGCCATTATTGTCTTCCGCATTGGAGAGTAGTATATAATCCCCAAGATTAAGAGCACGTGCCAATTTATCAAAACCTGTCTCATTGACAAGAGATGCACGTATCTTTGAGAGTTTCCCTTCATCAGAATCTCGAAACTTTCTAAAAAGATACTCGCCTACCACAAGGTCAAGTACCGCATCTCCTAAAAACTCCAAGCGCTCATTATCGTAGGGCTGTTTATAACTTTTATGTGTCAGCGCTTCGATAATGAGCTTTTTGTCTTTAAACTCGTATCCTAACTTCTTCTCTAATGTCTCTATGTTTTTATGCATATTGTCCTCATTTTACAGTGAATCCTTCGCTTTTTGAGCTGCATCACGAGCTAGTTTGTCACAACGCTCATTCTCAATATGTCCATCATGTCCACGCACCCAAATCGCATGAATCTTATGTGGTTTTGACACCTCAACATACTCTCTCCACAAGTCTGGATTTTTCACTTTTTTAAAATCTTTTTTTATCCAGCCATCAAGCCACTCATTGATACCCTTAACAACATAAGAAGAGTCCGATACTATATCGACATCACAAGGTTCTTTTAAAGCTTTCAGCCCTTCAATAACCCCTTTTAACTCCATTCTGTTGTTTGTAGTATGAAACTCTTGGCCACTAAGCTCTTTTTCTTTGTCTCCATAGCGAAGAACGACGCCATATCCTCCAGGACCTGGATTTCCAAGAGCACTGCCATCACTGAAAAGAGTTATTTTCTTCACCAAAATCCTTTGCATAGTCTCGACTTAAACTCCACTCTACCATTGCCGTATCAATGGCATGACACGAGCTACAACGACTAAATGCAAAAGGGGCAACACTTTTACAGCTGCTGCAGATATACTCAAAGCTCAGTGTTGCATTTGCTTTTGCATCAAGTTTAATTAAAAGATCAAACTCAAAAACAGAACTTCTGTCACTAAGCTTGACATCACCACGAGCACTGTAAAGCTCACGCAGAAAAGAGTTTTGTGAAATTATATCTAAATTCAGATCCTTTCTATCGCATCTCCAAAGTACTTCCGTGAGTAACTCACTCTTTGAAATATCCAAGTTTTCCCATGCTTTTTTAGGGTTCACTCTAAAGAGATACTCAAAAATAAGGTAACTTAGATAGTGGTTTTGCTGGTAAATCTCTAAAAGTTTTTCCACCTTTTCCTGCTCATCTGTCACATCATCACTGAGTATTGCAAGAGCCTGTAGATATGCTCGCTCCAATGCGATATCTTCATCTAGTTCATCAAGTGGTTCTAAAACTTCTAATGCAGACTGATAATCTCGCATATATTCATACACCAAAAGTAAGTAGTGCAGTGCTTGCGGCGTACGGGGGCTTGATTTGAGTATCTCTAAAAAGATCTGCTTGGAACGTTCTAAGAAACCAGCTTTAAAGTAGGTTTTTCCGAGTAAAAACATTGTCTCTCTCGTATTAATACTTCCTCCAACATTGAGTATCTCATTGTATATCTCTATACTCTTTTCATACTCTCCGTTTTTATAATAAGAGTTTGCGAGTAACAGCCATGACTTTTCAGAAAGCTCTCCACTTGAGATGAGTACCTGCAACTCATCTTTTGAAGGGAGTGTTTTAAACTGTCGTAAAAATCTGTCTAAATGACGAGAGTCTTGCGTACGCTTATAACGCCCCCACCAATAGGAAAAAAAAGTGATGATGAAAATAATGGCAAAAAAGATAATAATAGAAAAAAGTGGGTCACGAAATTCAATAAAAAACATATCCATTAATCATACACCACTATGCCATAATCATTTTTCAAGTTATAAAAAGTACAATCGTGCGTAATCTCCAAATCTTTCATCCGTCCGAGTTGAATAAAAGAGTTGCGTGAGACCTGTATACCGTTTTCACGAAAGAACTTACGGATATTTACGAACTTTACATCTTCTACAAACTTGTACTCAAACTCCCTGTGTAGCTTCATCTTATCGGTCGTGAACAGATGTTCATTAACATGCAGTTGGTCTGATGCGTACTTGATTGGCAGATATCCTGAAAGGTCTGTCAAAATCTCTTCTACATATTCATGTTTTTTTGGAAGCGTATTTTTTTGAATAAAAATGTACTTGTTGTTGAGTTTTAAAGTTTGTGTATTTCTCCAGTATTTATAAGCAGGATTGGAGACGCCAAGTTTTGCATAAACTTCACGCCATAGCCAAAAAGAGTTAAGGGTGTTGGGAAGTGCTGACATCTCTTTTTAGCTCCTTTATTAATCTCTTAGAGTAGATTATATACTCTTTTTTCCTAGAGTTTTCTAAAGTGCTAAAAAGAGTCCTCTTTTTAGACTTTTTAAAAAGCAGCCGTTACAAATTTTGTAACAACAAATCCACCTGCAATAAGCCAAACAAACATTGCTCCGGCAGTATAAAGCGGTGCAAGACCAAGCCCTTTAAATTTTGAGAAGATTGTTCCCATACCAAGTGCTGTCATCGCCATTGTTAAGAGGAATGTATCTATCTCATTGATAACACTTACTATATTATGCGGAACCAGATCTAAAGAGTTAAATCCTGCCATACCGATAAAATAAACCGCAAACCATGGGATAACAAGTTTTACACCACTTGTAGCTCCACCAGTTTTTTTCGCTTGCATTGAAAGATAGATGCCAAGAACGATAAGCATCGGTGCAATCATAATAACACGTGTCATCTTTACGATAACTGCAGAGTTAGCCATCGTTTCAGGAGCACCTGGAACAGAAGCAGGAACAGCAACAACCTGTGCCACCTCATGAATCGTACCACCTACATAGATACCAAACTGCTCCGGTGTCATATGTAAAAACCCTGTTGCAGGCTCGATAATCGTTGAATAAAGTACCGGATATAAGAACATTGAAATTGTACCAAAGAGAACAACCATAGAAACAGCTACTGCAGTTTTATGTCCTTCAGCTTTGAGTACCGGTTCTGTTGCCAAAACTGCAGCAGCACCACAAACAGAAGCACCACTTGCCGTAAGCATTGATGTGTCTCTGTCCATTTTAAAAGCTTTGATACCAAGATATGTACCTAAGATAAAAGTCGTTGAGAGCATAATAAGTGATACCATAAAACCACTCATACCCACTTCCATAATCTGTTGAAATGTAATTCTAAAACCATAAAACACGATTGCAAAACGCAGAATCTTTTTACCAGAGAATGTAATACCTGTTCCCCATTCGCTAGGGATATGATTATGAAGTGTATTTGCATAAAAGATACCTAAAACAATACCGATTACGAGTGGAGAAATCCCAAGAGATTTTACAAATGAAATTTGTGCAATCGACGTTGCAGCAGCTGCAAAAATTGCAACAAAGATGATACCAGAAATAGTACCTTTTCTATTTTCCTTTGAAAATGCCATTATTTACCTTTGTAGAAATTTATAAACGAGAGGTGCAATTATAGCAAAAAATTATTTATCTTGGCTTTTGACCTCTATATTACTACAACTCTAACAACTACTCTTTGCGGCTGTAGTGCTTTTTTCATTTACAAGATATGATTTAATCGCTCTTGCTCTTTACTTTGCAAGTCAAGATTTTTAAAGCAAAAGGTTATACCCGCAATTCATTAAGGGAAAAGAGTGAAGCATTTGCATCATTTGTATTACTGATAACTCTCATTGATTTTAAATGAAAGCGCTCCATCGTCTACCTGAGTGTATGCCTTAGCTTCCCTTTTGTATAGAGCATCCCTTGTTTATTGACGCATAGCGATGCTTTGGCATTTATCTCATTTTCCAAAGTTTTAATAAGTTGTGATTTTACAATGACTGGAATGAAGAAAAACCCAACAAAAGGATAGGCTAGAAAAAGATAAGAGAGGTATTTTATGAATTTAACAAACAAAGCTAAACTTCATTAGTTATAGTATCTAATGAAGTTTAGCTAATTTAGTGTCAAAGTAGAGTTATTACTTTGTAACTCCTAAAACACTCTCTTTTGGGAAAACAAATGTAGAGTGACGTAATACGGAGATTTTTTCACTCGGTTTACCATCTTTGTTCAGTGCATATGCATGGATAGTAATAGGAATGATAGTATCTTTTCTAGGGTCATCTACTAACATCTCTGTTGTTCTGAGTGTAACGATTTTTTTCTTTTTCACACCAGGTACAACTCTAAATGGTTTTGAAGGTTTCACAATTTTGATTTTACCTTCCATACCTTTTGGCGGAATAACTTCAAAGAAAAATTCCATTGGCTCATTCTCAGTATTTTGCAATAAGAAGATATAAGAGTTATCTACCGTAAACTTATCAGCTGATTGATGCTTGATGGAGTAGAGTCTTGTCTCTTTGTTGATATTTAAAAGCATATGCTCTTTTGTACTACCCATAAAGCCCAAGATAATACTGATACCTACAAGAAGCACCATATATGCAATAACTTTCGGACGGAAATATCTTGTTTTTCCTTTTCTCTCAACAATCTCATACTCACTCGACCATGTAACAAGAGACGGTTTGCCAAGTTTACCCATAACTGTCGTACATGCATCTACGCACTCAAGACAGTTGATACACTCAAGCTGCAGACCTTTACGAATGTCAATATGTGTCGGACATACCGTCACACACTTCTCACAGGTCGTACACTCAGCTTCAGGGTCAATTGCCTGCAGGTCTTTTTGTTTCGTGACAAGTTTATGATGCTCTTCATCATAGATTTTACCACCACGGTGCTCATCATAGATAGCCATAACCGTATGTTCATCATAAAGAACTGACTGCACACGAGAATATGGACAGACATAGATACAGAAGTTCTCTTTTAAAAATATAATGTCATATATCAAAAATGCCGCAACACCTACAACAAAACCAATCATAACCATATGATTACCAGGATTGTTCAAGTATTTAAAGAAATCTTCCGGTGGAATGAAGTACCACATAAAGTCTGCACCTGCAATAAGTGCTAAAACAGTCCAAATTAAAATAGCGATTACTTTTTTCGCTTTGTTTTCAGGTTTGGACATATCCGGCTCTTGCTGCTTGTTCCCAATACGCTTGCGCAGCTTTAAAAGTTTTGTCTCAATCAAATCACGATAGATGACGCGAAATACTGTTTGCGGACATACCCATCCACAAAAAACACGTCCTCCAAGAACCGTCATACCAAAGATACCCAAGAAAAGTATCATCAATAAAAACGGCATCAAATAGAGCTCTTGCATATCAAACTGAACAAATGCAAGATGGAGTTTCATCTTATCAAAACTTAAAAGGAAAAAATGATTTCCGTCTATCTTAATCCAAGGCAAGACTAAAGAAACAACTGTTGCCAAAGCATATACGTAATAACGCTTTATTCTCCATGGAGTAGGTATCTTTATACCTTTTTTCTCTTCACTCATATATAATTCTCCCAATTTATTATTTTGGACAGGTAATTGTGTTAATTACCTGCTCTTCTGCATCTTTTGGTGCTTCTGGCAGCAATGACCCAAATGCGACCTGTTTGAGTTCACGTGATTCGATATAATCCTTAAGTGAACTTCTACTCACATCTAAAAGTCTTGCCATTTCGCTCACACTTTTACCATCTTTTATAAATGCGATAATATCATTTATATAAACATCAAATTTTGAATTCGAGCGACTTCCTTTAGGTCGGCCAATAACCCTTTTGGACTCATTCTGCAGTTTTTGACGAAGTTGGTCCATCAATCCTAAAACGAGCATCACACTACTCTGTTGTGTCATTATAACAGATTGCTTGATAAAATGGACACTAAACTCATTTTTAAGTAAACATGAAAACATCTGAATCAGATCTTCCATGTTTGTTGTTAGCACCCATACATCATAAATCAGCAGTGTTGCTCTGTTTTTGGATTGAAAATATTTTGTCACTTCACCTCTTGCTTCAAGACGCTTGTTTTGTGAAGTGTAGTCAACGAACTCATCATCAATAACAAGGTTGTTTGAAATAGCATAAGAATTTATCAGCTGCAGCTGTTCATGTGCAGGTGCAAAATTCTTATCTGGTCTTATGTATGCAATTACCATTTAACGATTAAACCTCTCTTATTATTGATTTTCATCGTCATTATACACTATTTTGACGAATTAAGTCAATAGTTTTTTAGTTTATTTCGTCATTTTATCTATTATTTGTCTTAAAAGATTTATTTTTCATAGTAGTTACAGCAGTTTTTATGTCCTCATGCGATAAAATATCCTCAATATTTTAGAAGCAAAAGAGTGTCAATGACAACACAAGAGTATATCTTAGAGACTATAAAGAAGCGCCCGCTTATCATTGATGGAGCAATGGGTACACAACTCCAACAGCGTGACGATCAAATTCCAAAAGAGGCATGGGAAGGCAATGAAGGGTGTAATGAGCTCTTAAATGTTACAGCACCCGAGATTATGAATGATATCTTCAGTGCCTATCTTACAGCTGGAGCAGATTTTATCACGACAAATACTTTTGGTTCTTTTAGCTGGGTCTTGGATGAGTATCAGATTGGTCATCGTGCCTATGAGCTCACAAAGGCTGGAGCAGAGCTTGTAAAAAAACAGTGCCAAAAGTTCTCAACTCCCGAGCATCCACGTTTTTGTCTTGGCTCTATCGGTCCAGGAACAAAACTGCCATCACTCGGACATATTACTTATGATGAGATGTATGAAGGCTACACAGAGTTTTGTCTCGCCCTCATCGATGGTGGTGTAGATGTTTTTCTTCTTGAAACCTGTCAGGATCCGCTTCAGATAAAAGCTGCTCTTCATGCTTGTGAAGAAGCCTGTCGTCAAAAAGAGGTAGATATTCCAATTATGGTCTCTGTTACTATTGAGCTCAGTGGTTCGATGCTCATAGGTACAGATGCACAAACTATTGCAACTATCATGGAACCTTTTAACATCATCTCTCTAGGGTTTAACTGTGGAACAGGACCTGAGCAGGTTGAAAAACATGTTAAAACACTCTCCGAGCTTTGGGGGAAACCTATAAGTGTACATGCAAATGCAGGTCTGCCACAAAACCGTGGAGGTTACACCTACTACCCAATGGGACCAAATGAGTTTGCAGATAAGCAGGAAAATTTCTTAAAGTATGATGGTGTGAGCTTTTTAGGTGGTTGCTGCGGAACAACTCCGCAACACATCCGTGCTCTTGTTGACAGAGTTGCAAACATTACACCAAAAGCACCAAGTGGTTCTCAGGAGAACTCACTGGCTTCTCTTTTTAATACTGTTCCACTGATGCAACAGCCTGCTCCTCTGCTTATGGGAGAACGCTCAAATGCAACAGGCTCAAAAGCCTTCCGTGAGCTTCTGCTTGCCGAAGATTATGAAGGTACCCTCTCTGTAGCACAGCAACAGGTACGTGCCGGGGCACATGTTATTGATGTCAATGTCGGTTTTGCCGGTCGCGATGAGACAAAAGATATGAATGCCGTCATGGGGATGTACAACCAAAAGATTCCTATCCCTCTTATGCCGGACTCCACACAGACAAAAGGATTAGAGACCGCACTGAAAAACATCGGTGGTCGTCCAATTTTAAACTCTGTAAATCTTGAAGATGGTGAAGAAAAATTCGATGCGGTTTGCCAACTGGCTAAAAAGTTTGGTACTGCCCTCGTATGTCTTACTATCGATGAAGTGGGAATGGCAAAAACAGTTGAAAATAAACTCGCCATAGCTGAGCGTATCATCAAACTTGCAACTGAGCGTCATGGGCTTAAAAAAGAGGACCTTGTCTTTGATGTGCTTACCTTTACACTTGGGTCTGGTGATGAAGAGTATCTTGATGCCGGTATCAATACCATTGAAGCCATTCGTGAGCTGCGTAAGCGTCATCCTGAAGTTGGTACTACTCTTGGGCTCTCCAATATCTCTTTTGGTCTTGATAAAGATGCACGCCCATACCTTAACTCTATGTTTTTACACCACTGTCTCGAAGCAGGTCTGACATCCGTTATTATCAATGTTAAACATATCATTCCGATTAACAAAATAAGCAAAGAAGACCAAGAGATTTGTGACAACCTTATCTTTAATCGTGGAGAAGACCCGCTCTTTAAATTCATTGAGCACTTTAGCTCAAAAGAAGCTGTTGATAATGAAGCTGAAGATGCTGAATATCTGGCGATGAGCGATGAAGAGAAAATTGCAAAACTCTTGATGGATGGCGATAAAGATAGAATGATCCCTCTTGTTGAAGAGGTGCGTCACCGCATCGCTCCTGAAGTCATTGTCAATGAAATTTTAATCGATGCGATGAAAGTTATCGGTGAGCTCTTTGGTTCAGGACAGATGCAGCTTCCTTTTGTACTCCAATCTGCAGAAACAATGAAAAAGACGGTTGATTATCTTAACCCTTACCTACCAAAAGTTGAAAAAGAGGTCGATACAACTCTTGTCCTTGGAACGGTAAAAGGAGATGTACATGATGTTGGGAAAAACCTTGTTGATATCATTCTCTCTAATAATGGTTACAAAGTGAAAAACCTTGGTATCAAAGTAGAGCTTGAGCAGTATTTAGAGACTCTTAATGAGGGGCATGTTTCAGCCCTTGGAATGAGTGGGCTGCTTGTAAAATCAACACAAGTTATGCTTGAAAATCTTAAAACATTGGAAGAAAAAGGCATCACTATCCCGATTTTACTTGGCGGTGCGGCACTGACACGCAGTTTTATCGATGATTTTTGTCGTCCTGCTTACAGCGGTCCTATTTTTTACTGTAAGGATGCCTTTGACGGGGTTACTGCCATGAGCCGTATAGAGGCGGGCAATATGGACACAAACCTCCATCCTGATGCTCCTGAAATTGAGAAGAAAGAGGAAAAAGAGGTCATCATCCCTCCTTACGAAGAGATAAAAATGCCTTCACGTGAGGTTCCGATTCCAACCCCTCCATTTTGGGGACGCCGTGAGATAAAGCTCACACAGCAACAAGTAGAGATGGCCTTTAAGTGGATAAACCATAAACTTCTTTTTAAATCACGCTGGGGATATACATCAAAAGGTATGAGCAAAGAGGAGTATCAAAAACAGCTTGATGAAGTGGTCTGGCCGGCTTATGAAAAGCTCAAACGCCGCTTTATAGATGAACAGCTCTTTGAACCAACGATCCTCTATGGCTATTGGCCTTGTCGCAGTGATGACAACTCTCTACTTATCTTTGATGAGAGTGAAGGGTGGCACTCTGAGGATGAAATAAACCATGAGCCACTCAAAAATGTTATAGGGCGAGCAGAAGAGATATTTACTTTCCCAAGACAAAGAAAGAAACCGCACCGAGCTCTGAGTGATTATTTCCATGCAGACCGTCATGATGTCATTGCTCTTACCTGTGTCAGTGCAGGAAGCAAACTGAGTGAAGTTGAGCGTGAGATATATGAACGTGGAGACTATACAGAGTACTACCAATTCCACGGACTAGGAGTCGAGCTTGCAGAAGCACTTGCAGAGATTGCTCATAAACAGATACGACTTGATTTAAACATCGCAAAAGATGAAGGAAACACATTAGCAGATGTACGCATGAACCGCTATCAGGGAAGTCGCTACTCCTTTGGTTACGCAGCCTGTCCGGACTTAGAGCTTAATCGTCCACTCTTTAATCTTTTAAAACCCCAAGAGTTTGGTATAGAGCTAAGTGAAACCTTTCAGATTCATCCGGAGCAATCAACATCTGCATTAGTGGTTTATCATCCAGAAGCCACATATTATAATGTGTAACTACCTACGTCTATAAGAGAGTGCCTCTAAAAGGTGCTCTTTTTTTATACGTTCCGAACTATCCAAATCAGCTACCGTTCGTGCAACCTTTTGTACTTTTTTAATGCTCCTAAATGATAAACGAAAACGCTCAACTGCCATTTCCAAAGTAGTTGTTGCATCCTCATCCATTACACAATACTGCTCTATCGCATCATCATCCAGCTTAGCATTAAAGCTGTTTTGTCCTCTTTTTCTTGCAAATATATGTGCCTCAACAACTTTTTTATGCAACTCTTTGGAAGAATAACTTGGCTTATCATAAGACTTGACGTTTTGCATCGTCACAGAGATGTCAATACGATCCAAAAAAGGCTCAGAGAGTCTGTTTTTATATTTTTGAATCTCTAGCTCATTACATCTGCACTCTTTGTGCTCATCCAAAAGGTTAGCACAAGGGCATGGATTCATCGCTCCAACAAACAAAAAGTTCGCCGGATATTCCACTTTGGAATGTACACGTGAGATACGGATCTTATTATCCTGCATAGGCTCACGCAGAGCTTCTAGAACTGATTTTGAAAAATATGGCAGCTCATCAAAGAATAAGATGCCATTATTCGCAAGTCCTATTTCGCCGATGCGGGCTTTATGACTCCCACCTCCAAAAATAGAAGCAAGGGTAGAGCTGTGATGCGGATTTTTAAAAGGACGATGCGGTTTAAAGTCCGGTTCATTTCCTTCCAAGACCTGCAGTTTTGCAAAATCAAGTATCTCTGACATCTGCATTGGTGGCAAGATATAGCGAAGCCGAGAGGCTATCATACTTTTTCCACAACCGGGACTACCTTCTAAAAGCAGATTATGCATCCCCGCAGCTGCAATGAGTGCTGCACGTTTTGCCACTTCTTGACCTTTTACATCAATAAAATCCTCTTCATACTCTTTAACATAGTAATATCTTTTAGCACCCAGTTCATAAAAAGGGTACTCTATAGCACTGCTAGATACTGATGGCGTTATCTGCTTTTGATTTTTTAAAACTTCCATTGCCTCTTTGAGTGTATTCACTCCGTAAAAAGCAACATTTGGAATTTTAGAGAGCTTCTCTAATGATTCTGCCGGTACGATTACCTTACTTATCAAGCCTTGATTTGCCAAAGAGAGGATGAGAGGGTAGAGCTGTATGTTCTCTTTGACATCACCTGAGAGTCCAAGCTCACCAAAAATGAACCACTCATCAAAATCTTCTACTGCATCATTGAGCAAAATTAAAAGTGCGATGCTCAGGTCAAAATGAGAGCCTGATTTTGAGAGTTCACTTGGGGAGAGATTGAGTGTTATGCGTTTTGGAGGAAAAGAAAACTCATTACTCAGCAGTGCTGATTTTACCCGCTCTTTAGCTTCTGATATGGCAGTTGAGACCATGCCAACAATGGAAAAGGACGGTAAGCCTTTTGTCAGTGTTGCTTCCACCTCAACAACTTTGGCTTCTATACCTTCGTTTGTAGCACACTTTATCTTTTTCATACAGCAACCTCATTGTAGTTATCTGTATCTTAGTGGGTTTTTAAATTAACTTGGAGGAATATGACAAAATGCCATATTTATTATGCAGATTTTTTAGCTTTTCGCTCTTTTTGGAGTTTTTTATACTCTTTTTCAAACTTTTTACGACGTGCATAAGAGAGTTTGTCAATAAATAGGATACCATCTAAATGGTCCATCTCATGCTGAATCGCAATGGCTAAAAGCCCATCTGCTTCAAGTGTCTTAGTATTACCGTCCCTATCTTGATAGTTAATTGTCACTTTTTCATAGCGTTTTATATCTTCATAAAACTGAGGAACACTGAGACACCCTTCTTGATATGTCGTCTCACCTGACTTCTCTACAAGAATCGGATTTATAATTTCTAAAAGATTTTCAGGAGGCTGCTCTCCATCCTCATCGGGAATGTTTAAAATAAGCGCGCGAATAGGATGTGCTACTTGAATAGCTGCAAGCCCTATGCCGTTTGTATTTATCATCAACGGGTTCATTGCATCTAAAAGCTGATGAAGTTTTTCATCAAAAACTTTAACCTCTTTGGACTTCTCACGCAGACGTTTATCTGGATACTCTACTATATTTAACTTCATCTCTTAAAACTGTTTCCTATTTTCTAAGCGAAACTGCATAATCTGAATTTTTTAACTCATACGCTTTTTCTATACCATCTAATGCACTCACCACTATCTCTTCGACAGAAAAGTCCGGGTCGATGTCTGTTACACCAATTGAGATTTTCAGCTGAATCTCACGGTCTGCCAAGAAGAAGTTTGAATTTGAAACAAGTTCACACAGACGTTCGCTTGCTTTTTTCGCACTATCAATATCAGTATGTTTGAGTAGCATTGAAAAAACACCATTGCCATAGTGTGCAACTATATCACTACGTCTTGAAGTTTTCAGAAGTAGTCTTGCTATAGTTCTAACCATTAAGAGTACTGCTTTTTCATTGTTAACACTCTTTTTAAGTTCACGAGAAAGCTCTATCATAATGAGTGAACTTTTATGATGGAACTCTTTAATAAGCCCCATCTCCTGCTCAATCTTTGTTAAAAGATAGCGTTTATTGTAAACTCCAAACTGATTGTCAAAAATTGTCTCATTCTCTACATTTTTCACTATCTTGGCAGTAACATCATAGATAGTTCGCATCTGCATGCTTTGTGTTTTGAGTATTGTATTGAGTTTTGTTACATCATTCTCTAAGGTCGAAATGATTGCAAGTGCTTCCTGTGCTTCTGGTTTATCAGCAAGCTCTTGCTTTCTTTTTTCTAAGATCTTTGTCATCAAAGACATGTTCTTATAAAGATTAGCTGTAACTCCCAAGATGCCTTTTATAGAACTAAAGCCCTGCTTAAGGCTTTGTTCAAGTGCAATGGTGTTTTCATCTTCATCATTCTCTTCAAGCTCCAAGATAGAGTGAATCTGTTTGCGAAGATTTTCACTCTTATCTTCTAAAAGTCTGTCAAAGTAAAGTGAAAAGTTATTTGGTGTCGGTGGGAGATTATCTGCAGTGAGGGCATTTAAAACCTCTTTTGCATAGATTTCAATATCACTTGAGGGACTATCCATATCAAGAGCACTGATAACAGGCATATCTACATCAGAACTAGGTTCATCAATATTTCTACGACTCTTTTTTTTTCTTAATGTGCCTGCCATCTCTAACTCCTTCTACTCTTTGTCGCTCTTTTGCAAAACTTCATCAATCATACCATACTCTTTTGCTTCTGCGGCACTCATAAAGTTGTCACGGTCTGTATCAAGCTCCACTGTTTTTACATCCTGACCGGTATTTGCTGCCAAGATTTCATTGAGCTCTTTTTTCATACGAAGAATCTCTTCAGCCTGAATAGCGATGTCCGTTGCCTGACCCTGCGCACCACCAAGTGGTTGATGAATCATGATACGTGCGTGAGGCAGTGCATAACGCTTGCCTTTTTCTCCACTAGAGAGTAAAAAAGCACCCATAGACGCCGCTTGACCAATACAGATAGTCGCTACATTTGGACGAATGTAGTTCATTGTATCATATATTGCCATACCGGCAGTCACTACACCACCCGGAGAGTTAATGTAGAAGTAGATATCTTTTTCAGGGTCTTCTGCTTCAAGAAACAAAAACTGTGCAACAATTGTAGAAGCAACAGCATCATTTACTTCACCGCTAAGCATAACGATTCTATCTTTTAAAAGACGAGAGTAGATATCATAAGAGCGTTCACCACGCCCTGTTTTTTCCACTACATAAGGAATATAGCTCATATTATTCTTCTATCTTCTTGTTTAAAAGTGTAGTGAGAACTCTGTCCTCTACCATTGACATCTGAATTGCCGGAAGGTATCCTGCATCTTTATACTGATCGTATGCTTTTTGTGGATCTTGACCCATTTGCATTGCTTCAAAGTAGATAGTTTGCATTACTTCTTGCTCTTCAACTTTTACACCAAGTTTTGCTGCAAGTGCATCGATGATAAATGTTGCTTTTACACTTTTTGTTGCTTCATCACGGAAAGACTCACGTAACTCTTCAAGTTTCTCTTTGTTCTCACGCAGCTCTTTAATCTCATCTTCACTCATAGTAGAAGCTTTTTTATTTACTGCCATATCGATCTCTTGGTCAACAACAAACTCTGGAAGATCAAAGTCAATTTTTTCAACAAGTGCTTCTAAAAGTTTTGGTTTTAGCTCTTCATTGTAAAGTTTTGCAAGTTTTTCTTGCTCTAATGCTTTTTTCACTTCAGTTTTAAGTTCATCAACTGTAGCATCTTCTTTACTTAAAAGTTTTTGTGCAAATTCATCATTTACTTCTACTTCATCTTTAACTTTTATTTGGTTTACTTTTACTTTGAACATTGCATCTTTACCAGCAAGATCTTTAGAACCATAGTTTTCTGGGAATGTTACATTGATCTCTACTTCTTCATCACGTTTTACACCGATAAGCTGGTCTTCAAAACCTGGAATGAACTGACCTGAACCTAAAAGAAGTTCAAAATTCTCAGCAGCCCCTCCCTCAAAAGCCTTTCCATCAATAAAACCTTCGAAGTCGATTACTGCAGTATCACCTTCTCTCATTTTACGGTTACGTTTGATGTTTACTAATGGTGCTTGCCCTTCTGCGATCTCTTTGATTCTTTCATCTACTTCTTTATCTGTAACTTCCGGTTTTTTGAAGTCTGGTACCAAACTATCAACATCATCAAGATTAATCTCCGGACGCTGTGCTACTTTGATAGCTACTTCGATTTTATCGTCACTTTTGTCAAACTTAGAAATAGTCGGCTCACCGATTAAAGAGTCATTCGAAACATTTAACTCATCTAAACCTTTAGAGAGCACCTCACGCAATGCTTCAGCTTCTGCATCTTCAACAAGTTTTTGTCCATACTGCTTTTTAATGATTGCTACAGGAACTTTTCCTTTTCTAAACCCTTGAATATTTGCAGTTTTGCTTAATTGTTTAGCAATTTTTTCTACATTAGCATTTACCTCATCCATAGAGATTACTGCTTCGATCTCAGCATTTGCGCCATTAATTTTTTTTGCTTTGATTTCCATCAATTTCCTTCGCACTATATTATTTTGGGCAATTATACCAAAAATGTACTAACTTTTACATAAGTGAGGTTTAAAGTTCAAAATCAGTAACCACACCACTGCCAAATCTATCATCACATCAGCGAAATTAAAAACAGCAAAATTAAATCCGCAGTGCCAGTAGACCATATCGACAACACCCTCATGAATAAATCTGTCATAGATATTTGAAAATGCACCTCCCAAAAGGATTCCAACCGGAAGTGCATAACAGATTTTTTGCAGATAAATCACATAGATAAGAACACCAAAAACCAAAAGAAGTTGAATATATTTGAGATACTCCTCCAAAAATGCAAACATCGAAAATGCCACACCTTTATTATATACAAGTATCAGATCAATACAATCTGTGTAGTAGCGAAAACCTTCCACAAAAAGGGACTTTATATTTTGATCAATGATGAAGATACCGGCAAGCGCAAAAAGGAGTATTGCTAAAAGTCGTAGTGTATGGTTAGTCATTGAGTGCTTTTTTAAAAAATGCCACAAGTACATCCATTTTTTCTTCCATCAACTTGCTATTTTTTGCTTCAAGCAGCACTCGAAGCTTATTTTCTGTTCCAGAGTAGCGAATTAATTGACGTATACCTTGCTTTTCAAGAGATGCTAACTCTTCATACAAACCTTCAATGCTATTGAGTGGTTTTTTCTCTTTTACATTCAAGTTCACTAGTTTTTGAGGGTAAAGAGCAAATGGACGCAGTGCCTCAGAAGCTTTTTTCTTTTTATCTATCAGAAGTGCTAAAACAGCAAGAGCAGATACCAGACCATCTCCAGTCTTTGCAAAATCATGCAGTATCACATGTCCGCTCTGCTCACCACCAAAATTAATACCCTCTTTTTTCATAATCTCTAAAACATTCTTATCACCAACATCCGAACGATAGAGCTTGAGCCCGTGAACATCAAGATAATCATCAAGCCCTTTGTTGCTCATCACTGTAGCAACGATACCAGCACCTTGAAGCACACCTCTCTCATGCATATAGACTCCCAGTGAACCTAAAAGCTGATCGCCATCAACAACCTCACCCTGCTCATCTATGATAACGACCCTGTCAGCATCTCCATCAAGGGCTATTCCCAAATCTGCTCTGTACTTGACTACTGCATTTTGCAGATCTTTTGTATGCAGAGCTCCACACCCCTCATTAATGTTAAAACCATCCGGTTTGTCATGTAATACTATCACCTCAGCACCAAGCTCTTCTAAAACAGTAGGACCTACTTTGTACGCAGCTCCATTTGCAGTATCGAGTACTATACGCATGCCCTGCAAAGTCATCTCTACAGGAAAAGAGTTTTTCAGCTGCACAATATAACGCCCGATAACATCATCGATACGTTTTGCTTTTCCTATCTTTTTACCAGTGACCTGTGCCTCACGCAGAGCTTCATCATCAAAGAAAATATCTTCTATCTTTTTCTCTACCTCTCTTGAAAACTTATCTCCACGTCCATCAAAAAATTTAATCCCATTATCTTCGAAAGAGTTATGTGAAGCTGAAATCATAATCCCCGCATCACAACGCATATTTTCCGTGATGAATGCAATGGCAGGTGTCGGCATCGGTCCTACTTCAACCACATCAAAACCAACAGCCGTAAGCCCACTTACAAGAGCATTCTCTATCATATACCCGCTTCTTCGTGTATCCTTGCCTACTAGAAGCTTGTTTGTTACTGCGTGAGGCTTGAGATATATTCCCGCTGCCATCGCCAGTTTCATAGCCACTTCAGCACTTAAAAAACTCCCAGCCTCACCACGCACTCCGTCTGTTCCAAATAGTCTCATTTTTGCTCACTTTAATATTCAAAATCGTTCTGTTTGCACTTAAGGTTCTAAAAAAGAGACTCAGACCGAAGGGAGGATTTGCTCTCTTTTTTAGGAGCTTAGTGTAAACATTTGTAGTAATTTCGAGTATTTTACCACCCTTTAACTTAATTTTAATTATCTTTAAGCTATTATTGCGCACTTATTTCCCAAAAAAGGACACATTAATATGGCAAATCATAAGTCATCAATTAAGAGAATTCGCCAGACTATCGTTCGTACAGAACGTAATCGTTTCTATAGAACTCGTCTTAAAAACATTGTAAAAGCAGTACGTTCAGCTATCGAAGCTGGTAACAAAGAAGAAGCACAAGCAGCATTCCAAATCGCTAACAAACAGATTCACAAATTTGTTAGTAAAGGTATCCTTAAAAAAGAGACTGCAGCTAGAAAAGTAAGCCGTCTTCACAAAGCTGTAAACGCTATATAAGGCTAACACCATATGTTAGCAGATAAACTCACTCCGTTTATCAACCGCTATAATGAACTTAGCGAACTGCTAAGTTCACCTGATATAACTTCTGACATTAAAAAGATGACAGAGCTCTCAAAAGAACAATCTTCCCTTTTACCTATCGTTGAAAAAGCAAAAGAGTACAAAGCACTTATTGAAGAGATAGCAGACTCAAAAGAGATGCTAAGTGACCCTGAAATGAGCGATATGGCAAAAGAGGAGCTAAAAGAGCTAGAGCCTCGTGTGCCTGAGCTCGAAGAAGAGATCAAAATGCTTATGCTTCCAAAAGATCCAAATGATGATAGAAACATCATCGTTGAGCTCCGTGCAGGTGCAGGTGGAGATGAAGCAGCTATCTTCGTAGGTGACCTCTTTGGTGCATACACTCGCTATGCAGACCTTAAAGGCTGGAAGATTGAGATTATGAGTACATCACCGAGTGATGCCGGTGGCTATAAAGAGGTCATCGCACTCATTAAAGGTGATCAGGTTTATTCTCGGTTGAAATATGAAGGTGGAACACACCGTGTTCAACGTGTTCCACAAACAGAATCACAAGGTCGTGTTCATACCTCTGCTATTACAGTAGCAGTTATGCCTGAAGTTGATGATGTTGAGATTGAGATTAATGAAAATGATCTCAAAATCGATGTTATGCGCTCAAGTGGTTGTGGTGGGCAGTCGGTAAACACTACAGACTCCGCTGTTCGTATCACACACTTGCCTTCAGGTATCGTTGTAACAAACCAGGACCAAAAATCGCAACATAAAAACAAAGAAAAAGCGATGAAAGTCTTAAAAGCGCGTCTGTATGACCTACAGATGCAAGAACAACAGTCTGAAAATGCAGCAGAACGTGCTGCACAGGTAGGAACTGGTGATAGAAGCGGGCGTATTCGAACCTACAACTATCCGCAAAATCGTATTAGTGATCATAGAATCAACTTGACACTTTACCGTTTAAATGAGATTATGAGCGGTGGTCTTTTTGATGAGATCATCGAACCACTTATCGCAGATAATCAAGCAAAAGTTGTTGAAGCTGCAGGACTTTAGTCCTCACGCTTCTAAACTTCCCACTCCGTCTCAAAGGTCTTTTTCACTCGCCCTTTAAAAGTAATTGTTCTCTCATTCACACCAAGATAAAGAGTATCTCCACTTGTTGGATAAACTTCAATGTTATTTTGTACTTTACCCTCTTTGTAAGCTCTGTAAAAACAAGCTGCCATTCCAGTTCCACAAGCCAAAGTCTCATCTTCTACACCACGTTCATAGGTTCGTACACGAAGGTTGCCATCTTCAACATACATCACATTGACATTGGCATTATAGACATAACGAAGCTCACGTGCCTCTTCTATATCAAACTGAGAAATATCATCTGTAAAACGTACTAAATGAGGAACACCTGTATTTACCAGCCACCAAGAGTGACCATTAAACTCTATAGAGTCATCAATTATCTCAGGAGGAGTAAGCTCTGAGAGTACCATACCACTTCTAGGCGTATTGTCTGTCACTTCTGCATGAATAACACCTGCACCCGTGAGAAAGTCCATGACTGCAGGTGCGAGATTATTATTGTAAGCATAGTGCGCGCAAGCACGACTGCCATTACCACACATATCTGCATGACTTCCATCAGAGTTATAAAACTCCCACTCAAAGTCATACTCTGCGTGGGGCACAACAACGATGAGCCCATCCGCACCAATTCCCTCTTGACGATGACAAAGCTCACGTGCCAAATCATAGCGCTCTTCTTTTTTATCGGCATGGAATATTACAAAATCATTTCCATTGGCACTATATTTTGCTACTTTCATCTTTGTCTCCTATTAATAAATCTCATATAATTTCAGCAAAGCTAAAATTATATTCAGTCACTAAAGCTTTGCCTATCGGCAAGAAGAGTTATTTCGACTCTTTTTTACTTATTATATATCTTTTTTATCTTCTCTACAAAGTTCTCTACTTCATTTTGCAAGTGTTTGAGATTTTTTGAGTTATCTATCACCCATGTTGCACAATCGCGTTTCTCATCAATCGGTAACTGTGAAGCAATACGCTTGCGTGACTCCTCCTCTGAGTAGCCATTTCGTTTCATAAAACGCTCCAGCTGAATCTCACTAGGCGTATAAACAACAACACTATCTTTGATCGGATAGTTGGCATTTTCAAAGAAGAGAGGAATATCGATAAGATAGGGAAATTTAAAGCTATCCTGTTTTTCACTTTGACGCTCAATTTCTGCTTTTATCTTTGGATGCAGATATGCCTCAAGCATTTTTTTCGCATCTTCGTGAGAGAAGATAAAAGAGCCGAGTTTTGCACGGTCAACTTTTCCATTGGAGATATACTCATCCCCAAAAGTCTCGCGCACCCACTCTACCGAATCATCTAAAATCTTATGAGAGATACTATCGGCATCAATAACCCGCATTCCGTTAAGAGCAAGCAGGGAAGCAACAGTGCTTTTTCCTGTTGCGATGGAACCGGTCAGTGCGATAGCATACTCATAAGCCATTAGTTTTTAATGATACCTTTATATGCCTTACGCACATTGTTTCCCATAGCAAATGCAGCAGGGTGTACATCTGAATTATAATACTCTAATCCATCAAGCATATCAGCACGCTGTAGGATGATGTCCGCTGTTGGATGGTACTCTTTTGAAGCCAAAAGTGCCATCTCACAATTCCCAAGATTATATGGCATTACAATTTTTGCATACTTGCCTAAGATACTCATCAGGTTTTTATTCTCTTCTTCATTTTCAAGTGAGCTAATTGGCATAACAACAAGCCCTGTCTCATTTAAAACACGATTGATATGTGCTAAAACTGCCGCGTCTTTTTCAAGTTCACAAATCACTACATCACAAGCACCATCTTTTACCTCACGCAAAGCATTTGCATCTGCAGAGATTACATCACAGCTGATATCATCGATATGCTTTTGCACCTCGCTTACCAAAGGCGCAGCCTCACTACTG
The DNA here is from genome assembly GCF_009192995.1 of Sulfurimonas indica. Classification (GTDB taxonomy): domain Bacteria; phylum Campylobacterota; class Campylobacteria; order Campylobacterales; family Sulfurimonadaceae; genus Sulfurimonas; species Sulfurimonas indica. The sequence continues at coordinate 105,627 of NZ_SDID01000009.1, forward strand.
ATTATAAGTACATTATTTGGCTCTTTATGCGTACATAGTGGTACATGTACCATCATTTCATTATATATAAAATCTTTCATTATTTTATTATCCTTATACTTTTAACTTATTAGTAAAATAAAATAAGAGGCTCATGATCGAAGCGAGGATTTGTTCTCGTTTTTATTTTACTAATAAGTTTCTGAAGTTGAAGAGGATTTTATCCACTTTTGGATTAATTTTACTTAATTATAGATATAATTACAACAAATTAATATAAATCTAAAGGTATCACAATGGATTTTAATAAAATCAGATCGTTTTGTAGAGTTTTTCGTATCATCCTGGGCATTGCCCTTATCGCTGCTGGTATTGTTACTGGTATCTACTGGTTCTATTTGGGAATTCTCCCTCTCATAGCCGGTATCGCAAACTTCTGCCCACTCTGCATTGTCAGCAAAAAATGTGACTTACCTCAAGATTCGGAGCAAAAATAATGAGTCAAATTTCCTATAAAGATGCCGGTGTCGACATAGACGCAGGAAACAACTTTGTTGAAAATATCAAACCTTTAGTCAAAAGTACAAAAATCCCAGGTGTTCTTGGTGGCATCGGTTCATTTGCAGGTGCATTTGAGCTTCCAACTGGATTTACAGAGCCGGTAATGCTTGCAGCAACGGATGGTGTTGGTACAAAGCTCAAACTTGCAATTGATAGCGGTATTCACAATACTGTAGGAATAGACCTTGTTGCTATGTGTGTCAATGACCTAATATGTAACTTTGGGACTCCTAGCTTCTTTCTTGATTACTATGCAACAGGTAAACTTGATGTAAATATCGCTACAAATGTAGTAGCAGGTATCGCTGAGGGCTGCGTGAGAAGTGAATGTGCACTTATTGGTGGTGAAACGGCTGAGATGCCCGGAATGTACTCAGAAGATGATTATGACCTTGCCGGTTTTGCAGTAGGTGTAGCAGAAAAGAGCGAGATGGATAGAGTAAGCCTTGTTCGCCCTGGTCACAAGTTAATTGCACTTCCATCTTCAGGTCTGCACTCAAACGGTTTCTCACTTGCAAGAAAAGTTCTTTTTGAAAAAATGAATATGAAATTCGATGACGAGTTTAATGGAAAACCACTCATCGAAACTCTACTAGAACCTACAAACATCTATGTAAAGACATTTAAAGCACTTAAAGATGAGATAGTAGCCATGGCACACATCACAGGTGGTGGAATCGTAGAAAACCTTCCTCGTGTACTTCCTGAAAACTTGATGGCAGAAGTACAAAAAGATGCCATCAAAGTACTTCCTATCTTTGAACTTATGAGTGAACACATCGACAGAGATGAGATGTTCCGTGCATTTAATATGGGTGTAGGAATGATTTTCGTTGTAGAAGATGCTAATGTCGAGAAAGTTTTGGCAACTGCAGATGGCTCTTATCTTATCGGTGAGATAAAAGAGGGACCTCGCGAAGCGAAACTCATTTAATACAACACTACTTTCTAAAAAACTTGAGGCCTATCTGGGCTTCAATCTACAATCAAAATATTGCAATCACTACTACAAAACATAACACTAAAACCAAAGAAGTAAATTTATAAATATGAAAAACTTTTAAAGAAGAAAAGTGTACCGCCAAAAGGCGATACGCTAAAAAGAGAGGAGAATTTCTTTTTAGTGACTAGAAGTCAAATGTTAGCTGTGCACTTACAGCTGTTTGTGAGTGTTTCGTTGTAATTGTACTTCCAGCAAAGTTAGCATATGTTTCAGTCTTTTCTGGAGCATAATTAAATGCTAAGTCAACTGAAGTCTGTTTATTAAGATTAAATGTACCACCAATTGCATAGTGAGACTCAACAATACCTGGGAATCCTAACAAGTTAAATGTATTAACAACACCAGCAGATAAATTTGCAGAATTGACACCTGTATAGTTTTGCTCAGAAATTGGACTTGAAGCATAATTATAACCTACACGCGCAGCCCATGTATCAGCTGTATATTCATAACCTAAAGAGATTACATTTTGGTCATCCCATTCAAAATCTTTATACCCTTTTGCATCAGACCATTGAATCTGCTTATAGTCAATTGCTACAGTATGCTCACCCATTACATAAGAAGCACCAATACCAATTTCAGCAGGTGTAGACAACTTATCATTATTATATACACCTGTTGAAGAAAATAAATCAACAGTATTTGATAAAACTCCATCATATTTCATGTCAATTTTAGATTTATATATAGCACCAACAGTTAAATTATTTAATTCATACGAAGCTCCTATATTAAAACCAAATTGTAAATCCTGTGCAACACCTGCTCCTTTTTGATTACCACCAAATGCTGCTGGAGCAATATAGTTGATATCCAACGAACCATATTGTAAAATTGGTGTTACTGCTATACTAAAAGCATCCAATTTATATGCTAAAGGTACACCAAACTGCATTAATTGAAGATTTGTAACCATATTCATTTGTGCATCAGTTGTTGCTTTACGATAGTCAACACCCATACCACCAGTACCCCACATACCGATACCTACATAAAAATTATCATTAATCTTTGTAGCCAAAGATACTTCTGGAATAACATTCATATCAGCATCACTGTCTGCGCTTCCATTTGCTCCACCAATAGGTGTTAAATCATTAGAGTTTTTAACATTTGGCATAAAAAGTGTACCACCAAAAGAGATTTCAGTTGACTCAACAGAAGTAATCAAAGCAGGATTCACTAAAGCTGATTCTGCACCATGGCTCATACCGATTCCAGTTCCAGCCATACCACGAGCTTTTGCACCCATTCCGATTAATGCCGCACCATTTGTTGCAAATGCAGAAGTTGCACCTAAAGCTAAAGAAGCTACTAGAGCCAATTTAATTGTTTTTTTCATTTTCTCTCCTTAAGAGTTATCAAAATATTGAGATAGCAATAAAGCTATTTCGATTGCAAGCATTATAGGTGATTAAATTTTAAGTGAATCTTAAATGAAAAGTAAACAATATAAAAAAATATTATATTTGCAATTAAAATCACTTGTATTATAGGAAATAGTAGTTTTTTTTATAGTTTTTATTTATAAAAGTGGCTTTTAAAGAGGAAATATCAGTAAAAATGATAAAAAACATCATAAATTAAAAGATATCTTATAAAAAGGAAATTGTGATAAAAAAATAATACTGTGCAGTTTTGTAACATAATTGTCACATTCTAATCACAAAAATATATGACAGAATAGTACTTAAAAAATGTAAAAAGAGTGTAAAAAGTAAAGTGATTAGGGATTTAAAAAGGGAAA